>CAZAXF010000001.1:0-131498 GCA_964489055.1 uncultured Rhodanobacter sp.
CGTAGGCGAGCGAGCCGACACCGCTCCAGATGTGCACCATGCGCGTGAACGGCGAGACCAGGAAGATGGTGAAGCCGAGCAGGATGTGGATCTGGTAGACCCAGGGCGTACCCTGCAGGATCTGCGCATTGTTGCCGTGGAACAGCACCACGCCCTGCACATAGGCCACCAGGCGTTCGAACATCGCGCCGTCCATGTGCTGGGCCGAGAGCGGCACCGTGGCGATGCCGAGCGCGAGCTGCAGCCACAGCATCACGATGATGGTGATGTCCCACTTGCGGCTGTTGCCGCGCACGCGCCGGAAGGCAAGGCGGCGATGGATCAGCACGGTTGCGCCGATCAGCGCGATCACCCCTGCAATGCCGCCCACCACCATCGCCAGCAACTGGTGGTAGGTCGGACTCATCAGCGCCATCACCAGCGGCTCGGGCATCAGGAAGCCGACGAAGTGGCCCAGGATCACGATCAGCACGCCGTAGTGGAACAGGTTGGAGCCAAGCCGCAATTGCTGCTTGCGCAGCATCTGCGAGGAATCACTCTTCCACGAATACGGTTCACGGTCGAAGCGGACCAGGCTGCCGAGAAACAGGATGGCGAGGCAGATGTAGGGGTAGATGCCGAACAGGAAGAAATTGAGTTGGCTGGGCAGGGTCATGGTGGCATCTCCGGATGGATCAGCGAACGGGTTGCTCGGGCGTGACGGCGGGGTTGGGTTCGGGTGGCGCGAAGGCGGGCTTTTCTTCCCAGGCATCGTCGAGGTCTTCGGCGGGCGGCACCGGCGCATGGGCGTCGAGGCCCTTTTCGCCGCCGAGCGCGAGCAGGGCGGCCATCACGCTTGCGTAGCGGCTTTCCTTTTTCAGCAGCGTGTTGCCGAGCTGGCGCAGGATGTGCGCCGTCTCGCCGATGGTGTCGCGCACTTCGTCGCGGTCGCAGCACGATAGATATTCCAGCAGCAGCGGCAGGTGGTCGGGCAGTTCGTCGACGACCGGCTCCAGGCCGGCATCGAGGTAGCGCTGCTTGAGTTCCAGCATCGCCGGACCGCGCTGGCGGCCGTCGCCGTGCACGTGTTCGAACAGGTTCAGGGAGGTGCGCTTGCCGCGGTCGAACAGATCCACGTAGCGGCCTTCGGCGTCCAGCGGCTCGCGTCCGGCGATCTCGTCGGCGAGCGCGATGAGATCCTGCCGGTGGCGCGCATCGAGTGCGCGGGCGTCCTTGATCGCCTCGGTGATTTCCGGCAACGCCGCGCGCATTTCGGCGTCCGGGTAGGCGAGCAGGGCGGAAAGCGCTCGCAGCAGCAGGGAAGGGTCGCGGGTCATTGGAATTTGCCCGGGGATCGGATGTCGGTCGCCAACACTTCGTCATTCCGGGGCTGCCCGCGTGGCACGCGGGCGGGACCCGGAATCCACTCGTCAAGCCGCGGGGACTTCCTGGATTCCGGGTTCCAGCGCCGACAAGGCCGGCGCTGGCCCCGGAATGACCACTGGGTGATGGTCGGGCGAGGCGCCGTCATGCGTGGTCGTCCATGTCGCGGATGGGGACGATCTTGCGGCGGCCCATCTTGCCGCCGAACAGGCCGGCCTTGGCGTCGATGCCGTCGCAGCCGTTGCCGAAGGTGAAGCCGCAGCCGCCACGCAGCTGGTAGGCGTTTTCGGCCTCCTCGCGGTGGGCGGTCGGGATCACGTAGCGGTCTTCGTAGTTGGCGATCGCGAGGTAGCGGTGCATGTCTTCGGCGGTGTCGGCGTCCAGGCCGACGCTGGAAAGCAGCGCCGGGTCGGGCTCGTTGCCGAGCTGCATGCCGCGGAACCACGCGCGCATGGCCATCATGCGTTCCAGCGCGCTGACGATCGGCGGCTCGTTGCCGGCGGTCAAAAGGTTCGCGAGGTAGCGCACCGGGATCCGCAAGGAGCTGACATCCGGCAAACCGTTGGTGGAGCTTTCGATGTTGCCGGAGTTGGCGTGCGCGGAAATCGGCGAGAGCGGCGGCACGTACCACACCATCGGCAAGGTGCGGTACTCGGGATGCAGCGGGAAGGCGATCTTCCAGTCCACCGCCATCTTGTAGGCGGGTGATTTTCCTGCCGCTTCGATCCATTCCGCGGGAATGCCGTCGGCCAGCGCCTGGCGCTGGATTTCCGGATCGGAGGGATCGAGAAAGATGTCCAGTTGTGCCTGGTAGAGGTCGTGCGGATTTTCGGTGGAGGCGGCTTCCTCGATGCGGTCGGCGTCATACAGCAGCACGCCGAGGTAGCGGATGCGCCCCACGCAGGTTTCCGAACACACCGTGGGCAGGCCGGCCTCGATGCGCGGATAGCAGAAGGTGCACTTCTCGGCCTTGCCCGAGACCCAGTTGTAGTAGATCTTCTTGTACGGGCAGCCGGACACGCACATGCGCCAGCCGCGGCACTTGTCCTGGTCGATCAGGACGATGCCGTCTTCCTCGCGCTTGTAGATCGAGCCGGAAGGGCACGAGGCCACGCAGGTCGGGTTGAGGCAGTGCTCGCACAGGCGCGGCAGGTACATCATGAAGGTGTTTTCGAACTGCCCGTAGATGTCCTTTTGCACGGCCTCGAAGTTGTAGTCCTTGCTGCGCTTGTCGAACTCGCCGCCGAGGATCTCCTCCCAGTTCGGGCCCCATTCGACCTTGTCCATGGTGCGCCCGGAAACCAGCGAGATCGGCCGCGCGACCGGCGCGGTGGGCAGCTCCGGCGCGGTCTGCAGGTTCTCGTAGTCGAACGAGAACGGCTCGTAGTAGTCGTCGATTTCCGGCAGGTGCGGATTGGCGAAGATCTTGGCCAGCACCGCCCAGCGCCCGCCCTGCTTGGGCACCAGCTTGCCGTTGGCCTTGCGTTCCCAGCCGCCCTTCCAGCGTTCCTGGTTCTCCCAGTCCTTGGGATAGCCGATGCCGGGCTTGGTCTCGACGTTGTTGAACCAGGCGTATTCCATGCCCTTGCGCGAGGTCCACACGTTCTTGCAGGTGACCGAACAGGTGTGGCACCCGATGCACTTGTCGAGGTTCAGCACCATCGCGATTTGTGCGCGGATTTTCATACCGGGGATCCTTCGTTTTCTGTGACTTTTCTGGCCCCTACCAGCCTGGTGTCGAGTTCTTCCTCGCGCGCGGCGCGCTGCACGCGATCCATCCAGTCCACCTTGGCCAGCTTGCGCATGATCACGAACGAGTCGCGGTTGGCGCCGGTGGTGCCGTAGTAGTTGAGCCCGTAGGAGAGTTGCGCGTAGCCGCCGACCATGTGGGTGGGCTTGACCACGGTGCGGGTGACCGAGTTGTGGATGCCGCCGCGCTGGCCGGTGACCTGCGAGCCGGGCACGTTCACGATCTTCTCCTGCGCGTGGTACATCAGGCACATGCCTTCCTTGACCCGCTGGCTGACCACGGCGCGCGCGGTCAGCGCGCCGTTGGCGTTGAACATCTCGATCCAGTCGTTGTCGACGATGCCGGCCTTCTTCGCGTCGATTTCCGAAATCCACACGATCGGGCCGCCGCGCGAGAGCGTCAGCATGATCAGGTTGTCGGTGTAGGTTGAATGGATGCCCCACTTCTGGTGCGGGGTGATGAAGTTCAGCACCACTTCCGGGTGCCCGTTGTCCTTCCTGCCCAGCATCTTGTCGGTGGCGTTGAGGTCCACCGGCGGGCGGTACAGCGCGAAGCCTTCGCCGAAGTCGCGCATCCAGGCGTGGTCCTGGTAGAACTGCTGACGGCCGGTGAGGGTGCGCCAGGGAATCAGTTCGTTGACGTTGGTCCAGCCCGCGTTGTAGCTGACGTGCTCGCTCTCGATGCCCGACCAGGTGGGCGAGGAGATGATCTTGCGCGGCTGCGCCTGGATGTCGCGATAGCGGATCTTCTCGTCCTCGCGCGGCACCGCCAGGTGGGTGTGGTCGCGGCCGGTGATCTTCGAGAGCGCCGCCCAGGCCTTCACCGCCACCTCGCCGTTGGTTTCCGGCGCGAGGTACATGATGGTTTCGCAGGCGTCGATGTCGCTTGCGATGCGCGGTCGGCCCTTGCTCGGCCCGTCGGCCACGGTGTAGTTGAGCGCGGCCAGGCCCTTGACCTCGTCCATGGTGTTCCAGCCGATGCCCTTGCCTCCGTTGCCGAGCTTGTCCATCAGCGGGCCCAGCGAAGTGAAGCGTGCGTAGGTCGCCGGGTAATCGCGCTCGACCGTGACGATGCTGGGCGCGGTGACGCCCGGGATCAGCTCGCACTCGCCCTTCTTCCAGTCGGCGACGTCGAAGGGCTGCGCGATCTCGGCCGGCGTGTCGTGCTGGATCGGGACCAGCACGACATCCTTTTCGACACCCAGCACGCCTTCGGACAGCTCCGAGAACTTCTTCGCGATCGCCTTGAAGATCTCCCAGTCGCTCTTCGACTCGAACACCGGGTCCACCGCCGCCGAGAGCGGATGGATGAACGGATGCATGTCGGTGGTGTTGAGGTCGTTCTTCTCGTACCAGGATGCCGTCGGCAGCACCACGTCCGAATACAGGCACGAGGTGGACATGCGGAAATCCAGCGTCACCACGAGGTCGAGCTTGCCTTCGGGCGCCGGGTCGCGCCACTCGACTTCCTCCGGCTTGACGCCGCCGTCCTCGCCGAGGTCCTTGCCCTGCAACCCGCAGCGGGTGCCGAGGAAGTGCTTGAGGAAGTACTCGTGGCCCTTGCCCGAGGAGCCGAACAGGTTGGAGCGCCAGATGAACATGTTGCGCGGGAAGTTCACCGGATTGTCCGGGTCTTCGCAGGCCATCCTGATGTCGCCGGATTTCAGGCCCTCCACGACGTAGTCCTTCGCGTCCTTGCCCGCGGCCGCGGCGTCGCGCGTGATGTCCAGCGGATTCCTGTCCAGCTGCGGCGCGGACGGCAGCCAGCCCATGCGCTCGGCGCGCACGTTGCAGTCGATCAGGGTCTTGCCGTAGAGCGTGGCGTCGGCCAGTGGCGAGAGCTGCCCCGCGGTTTCCAGCGTTTCATAGCGCCACTGGTCCGAATGCGCGTAGAAGAAGGAGGTGCCGCACATGTGCCGGGGCGGGCGCATCCAGTCCAGCGCGAAGGCGAGCACGGTCCAGCCGGTCTGCGGGCGCAGCTTTTCCTGGCCGACGTAATGCGACCAGCCGCCGCCGGAGACGCCCACGGTGCCGCACAGCATCAGGAAGTTGATGATGCTGCGGTAGTTCATGTCCTGGTGGTACCAGTGGTTCATGCCGGCGCCGATGATCACCATCGAACGGCCGCGGGTCTTCTCGGCGTTGTGGGCGAAACCGCGCGCGACCTCGATCACGTGCGCGGCGGGCGTGCCGGTGATCGATTCCTGCCATGCCGGCGTGTAGGCGATGTTGTCCTCGTAGGACTGCGCGCATTCGCCGCCGAGACCGCGGTCGAGCCCGTAGTGCGCGCAAAGGAGATCGAACGTGGTGGCGACCATGGTGTCGCCATGGCGCGTCGCAACCTTGCGCACCGGCACCTTGCGCACCAGCACGCCGCCGGCGCCCTGATCGTTGGCGGTGAAGTGCGGGTTGGCGACGCCGCCGAAGTAGGGGAAGGCGACGTCGGCGGCCTCGTCGCGGCGCTCGATCTGGGTCAGTTGCAGTTCGATCTCGCGCCCGTCGGCGGTCTTCTGCTCGAGGTTCCACTTGCCGTGGTCCGGGCTGTCCTTGCCGGGCCAGCGGAAGCCGATCGAGCCGGTCGGCACCACGGGTCGGCCGTCCTTGTCGAAGCCCACGGTCTTCCAGTCTGCATGGCCGGGCGAGCCGAGGTCGCCATCGAAGTCGCTGGCGCGGAGATACCGGTCCGGCACCCAGCGTTCGCCATCGCGGCGCAGCGTCACCAGCAGCGGCAGGTCGGTGTAGCGGCGGCAGTAGTCCTGGAAGTACTCGACCTGGCGGTCGATGAAGAATTCCTTGAGGATCACGTGGCCCATCGCCATCGCCACGGCCGCGTCGGTGCCCTGCTTGGGGTGCAGCCAGGTGTCCGAGAGCTTGGCGACCTCGGAATAGTCCGGCGTCACCGCGACGACCTGGGTGCCGTTGTAGCGCGCCTCGACGAAGAAGTGTGCATCAGGCGTGCGCGTCTGCGGCACGTTCGAGCCCCAGGCGATGAGGTAGGCCGAGTTGTACCAGTCGGCCGATTCGGGCACGTCGGTCTGCTCGCCCCAGGTCTGCGGGCTGGACGGCGGCAGGTCGCAGTACCAGTCGTAGAACGAGAGCATCGCGCCACCGATCAGGCTGACGTAGCGCGAACCGGAGGCGAACGACACCATCGACATTGCCGGGATCGGCGAGAAGCCGACCACGCGGTCCGGGCCGTGTTTCCGGATCGTGTACACGTTGGCGGCGGCGACGATTTCCAGCACCTCGTCCCATTTGGCGCGCACGAATCCGCCGAGCCCGCGCGCCGCCTTGTAGTCGTGTTTCTGCGGATCGTCCATCAGCGAGGCCCAGGCCTCGACCGGCTGCAGCGTCTTGCGCGCCGCGCGCCAGCGCTTCAACAGCCGGCCGCGCACCATCGGGTACTTCAGCCGGTTGGCGCTGTACAGGTACCAGGAATACGAAGCGCCGCGCGAGCAGCCGCGCGGTTCGTGGTTGGGCATGTCCGGGCGGGTGCGCGGATAGTCGGTCTGCTGGGTTTCCCAGGTCACCACGCCCTGCTTGACGTGGATGCGCCAGCTGCAGCCGCCGGTGCAGTTCACGCCGTGGGTCGAGCGCACCACCTTGTCATGGGCCCAGCGGTTGCGGTAGCCGTCTTCCCACTGGCGCGCCTCGGTGCGCATTTCGCCCCAGCCGCCCGAAAACGGTTCGCGTGGACGCTTGAAGTAACGGAGACGTTCGAGAAACTGGCCCATGGCGGTATTCCTATGGTGATGCGTTGTCGAGTGCGGGGGTGCTCGCCGGTTCCTCGCGGCCGTGGAAGTCCACGCGCTTGACCTCGGTGAAGTAGATCAGGATCAGCGACACCCAGACGATGCCGTACAGCAGCATGAAGGCGCTGGAGCGGATGCCGAGGAAGTCCAGGATCACGCCCCACAGGATCGGCAGCAGGAAGCCGCCAAGGCCGCCGGCAAGGCCGACGATGCCGGTGACGACGCCGAGGTTGTCGGCGAAGTCGTCGCCGAGGTACTTGAAGGTGGAAGCCATGCCGAACGCCAGCGCCACGCCGAGCGCGAACAGCAGCGGCACGAACAGCCACAGCGGCACGCCGATGCCGAAGGCCGCCGGGCCACGGATGGTGTGCACGATGAGTTCGGTCTGCGGATATGAGAGCAGGAACAGCACGATCCACGCCAGCCACAGCACCCACCAGGTGGTGGCGTGCGCGCCGAACCTGTCGGACAACGCGCCGCCCAGTGCGCGCAGCACGCCCGCCGGCAGCGAGAATGCGGCCGCCAGCGCGGCGGCGGCGGCAATCGCAACGCCGTATTCGCCGATGAAGTACTGCGGCATCCAAAGCGACAGCGCGGTGAAGCCGCCGAAGGTCAGTGAGTAGTACTGGCAGTATTTCCAAACGCGCGGGTCGCGCAGCACGCGCAGTTGCGCGCCGATGCCGGGGACCTTGCGGGTGCCACCGACGCCGGGGTCGGGTGCCGACAGCAGCCAGAACAGCGCGGCGGTGACCAGCAACGCGATGGCGTACACGCGCGGCACCATCTGCCAGCCGTAGTGGTCGACGATCCATGGTGCCACGAACATGTTGAGCGCGGCACCGCTGGTGCCGGCGCCGAACACGCCCATCGCCAGGCCGCGCTTGTGCGCGGGGAAGAAGCGCGCAACATAGGGCGTGCCGACCGCGAACGAGGCGCCCACTGAGCCGAGGATCAGGCCGATCAGCAGGAACTGCCACAACTGGCTGGCCCAGGTCACCAGCCACACCGGAATCGCGCAGGCCAGGAGCAGCAGCGTCATCACGATGCGCCCGCCGAAGCGGTCGGTCCATATGCCCAGCGGCAATCGCAGCGCCGCGCCGGAGAGCACCGGCGTCGCGGTCAGCAGGCCGAACTCGGTGGCGTTGAGGCCGAGTTCGCGTCGGATCGGAATGCCGATGACGCCGAACACCAGCCACACCGCAAAGCACACCACGAACGCGAACGTACTGACGCCCAGCACCCGCCATGCTTTGCCCATGAGAACAACCTCGGTACAAGGACCGTGAGGGTGCGGCGGCTGGCAGGCCCATTTGCTTGCACGAGTGCCGCCACGCCTGCGTCAAGCGAGCATAGCGACGTCGACGAAACAATGACAACCGGGACCAGAATCGTCCGGATTGAACAGGCGGGCGTTCCCGGTTTTCGGTCAGGAAGCGCGATTGTGCGCACGCAAGACGCGTTGCTTTTCAAGGTTCCACTCGCGCTTCTTCTCGGCCGCGCGCTTGTCGTGGGTCTGCTTGCCGCGCGCGATGCCGATCTCGACCTTGGCGCGGTTCTTCTTCCAGTACATCGCCAGCGGGATCAGCGTGAGACCCTTGCGTTCGACCGCGCCGATCAGCTTGTCGATCTCGGCGCGGTGCAGCAGCAGCTTGCGGGTGCGACGCTCGTCGGCGACCACGTGCGTTGACGCCGAAAGCAACGGCGGGATCGAGGCGCCGAACAGGAACAGTTCGCCGCCCTTGACCAGCGCGTAGGCTTCGGTGAGGTTGATGCGGCCCGCGCGCAGGCTTTTCACCTCCCAGCCTTCCAGCGCAATGCCGGCCTCGAAGCGCTCGTCGATGTGGTATTCGTGGCGGGCGCGCCTGTTCAACGCGATGGTCGAGGATGGCTTGCCGCCCTTGTCTTTCTTGCTGGCCATGGTCGGTACAATAGGGTGTTGTTTGTGGCGCGGCGCGGGGTCGCGCGATGGCAAGGAGTATTCGTGCAGATCCACCGTCAGGCGCTGGTTCGCTACACGCCGGAACAGATGTTCGACCTGGTCAACGACGTGGAAGCTTACCCGAGGCGCTTCCCATGGTGCCTGGGCGCCGAGGTCACCGAGCGCGATGAGCAGCACCTGGTGGCGCGGCTGCACCTGCGTTTTGCCGGCGTCACCCAGCAGTTTTCCACCCGCAACACCCTGGACCGGCCCAACAGCATCAGGATGCAGTTCGTGGACGGCCCGTTCGACTGGCTGCACGGTGTGTGGTCGTTCACGCCGCTGGGTGACGATGGCTGCAAGGTCGCCCTGGACCTCGACTTCGAGGTCAGCAACAAGCTGACCGGGTTCGCCTTCGGGCTGGGCTTTCGCAAGCTCGCCGACCGCATGGTCGATGATTTCTGCGCCGAAGCCAAGCGCACCTATGGCTGAGCCGCCGCGCATCCGCGTGTCGGTGGTGCATGCCGAACCGGAGCGCGTGTTCGAGGCCGAGCTGTCACTGCCCGGGGGCGCGACGGTTGCCGAGGCGATCGAGGCGTCCGGCATCCGGGACGCGCGGCCGGATGTTGAAATCCGCGACGACCGGATCGGCGTGTTCGCGCGCAGGGTGCGGCTCGATACCCGTTTGCGCGACGGCGATCGCGTAGAGATCTATCGTCCGCTGAAGATCGATCCGAAGGAAGCCCGGCGGAAACGGGCAAGGGACAATCGGTCCGCGCATGAACGCAAATGAACGCGAAGCTCCTGCTTTCCGGAGTCCGGTGGTGTGAGGTGCGCTGCGTTCGCCGGGGTGCGAGCGGGCACGGATGCGCGAGCGCGGCGAAGACCTGGATTTCCCGTGCAATCACGTTTGCAGGCGGGCCGTTGGCCGTTGCCTTGCTCAGTCCGCTGGAGCGCTGCGATCAGCCACCACCCTGCTTGCGCTTCTTTTCCAGCTCCTTCTGTTCGCGCTTGGTGAGGTTGGTCGGGTACAGCGGGCCGTACTTGTGCGCTTCCCCGAGCAGCTGTTGCGGCGTTTCCTTCATGAAATCGCCGGTGGTGCGCGTCAACAGGCCGTTGTTGAAATACAGCGTCAGGGTGCGTTCCTTGATCGCGCCCCCGCGCCGCTGCATGGTGGCGACGTAGTTCCACTGGTCCGGGTCGAACGGGCTGACCACCGAGGGCGAGCCGAGCAGCGCGATCACCTGCTGCTTGGTCAGGCCGGGCTTCAGCTCGGCCACCTTGTCGCCCAGCAGCAGGTTGCCCTGCTGGACATCGGGTTTGTAGATGGCGTTGCACGCGCCCAGCGCGAGCATGCAGGTGGCGGCGAGGAGCAGTGCGGAAACGGTCTTGCGCATGGGATTCGATCGAACTCGGGATCGTGAATGATACACTAGCCATGGCCTTGGCTGGTTCACAGACAGCCAGCCGCCACCGGAGTTCAGTCATGGAATCCCAGGAACTGCGCAACGCCGGGCTGAAGGTGACCCACCCGCGCATCCGCGTACTGGAAATCCTCGACCGCAGTCACGATCACCTTACGGCCGAGGACATCTACAAACTGTTGCTGGAAGAGTCCGAGGACATCGGCCTGGCAACGGTCTACCGCGTGCTGACCCAGTTCGAAGCCGCCGGCCTCGTGATCAAGCACAACTTCGAGGGTGGGCAGGCGGTGTACGAGATGGATCGCGGCCAGCACCACGACCACATGATCGACGTGACCACCGGCAAGGTCATCGAATTCGTGAACGAGGAAATCGAACGCCTGCAGCGCGAGATCGCCACCGGGCACGGTTACGAAATCGTCGACCACAGCCTGGTGCTGTACGTGCGGCCGAAGAAGAAAACGTGAATCGGGACTCGGGACTCGGGACTCGATGGAGCGGAGGCGTGCGCTTTTGGGTCCCGGCTTTCTCTCGGGAAGACGTTTGCTCCTGCACCAGTGCGCGGAATCGCGACGCATGACCCCGCATGAGAGGCTGCGTGCAGGGGCGCCAAAAATCCCGTTGGCCTCGTCCGCTTCGCCTCAAGAAGGGCCGCCAATCGAGCAGGTGCGAACGTCATGCGCCCGGCGCACGCCACGTCGCCGCGCGCTTCAATGAGTCCCGTCTCCCGATTCCCGATTCCCGGCTTTTTCCAGCATCCGCTCCGCATGCGCGCGCGTCTCGCCGTCGATCTCGACGCCGCCCAGCATGCGCGCAAGCTCTTCCTTGCGGCCATTGTTGTCCAGCACCACGACCTGGGTGCGGGTGGCGTCGCCTTCGACGATCTTGTTGACGCTCAGGTGCGCGTGGCCCTGCGCCGCGACCTGCGGCAGGTGGGTGACGCACAACACCTGGCAGCGCGAACCCAGCGCGCGCAATTTCGTGCCGACGACTTCTGCAACCGCGCCGCCGATCCCGGCGTCGACCTCGTCGAATACCATCGTGCCAACGGCATCGGTCCCCAGCGCGGCGACTTCGATGGCAAGCGCGATGCGCGAAAGTTCGCCGCCGGATGCAACCTTGCGCAGGGGGCGCAGCGGCATGCCCGGGTTGGCGCTGACCGTGAACTCGCATCGCTCGCGGCCGTCGGGGTCCGGTTCTCCGGAAAAATGCGGTTGCAGATCCACCGCGAACGAGCCGCCTTCCATGCCCAGTTCGCCCATCAGGCCCGTGACGTCCTTGCCCAGTTTTTTCGCGGCCAGGGCGCGTCGTTCCGAGAGTGCGGTGGCGGCGGCGCCGTAGTCGGTGAAGCATTGCTTGCGCTCGGTCGCGAGCCTGGCCAGCGCCTCGCCGGCGTCCTCCAGTGATTGCAGTTCGGCGCGCAGCTTCGCGGCATGTTCGTGGAGTTCGACGGCCGGCACACGATAACGCCGCGAGAGATCGTGCAGGGCGGTGAGGTGTGCGTCCGCCTCCGCGTAGCGCTCCGGGTCGAGATCGAGATCCTGCGCGTGGCGCGACAGTGCATCGGCGGCTTCCCCGAGCTGGATGCGTGCACTCTCGAGCATGTCGACGGTCGCGCCGAGCGATGGATCGAGCTCGGCCAGCCGTTCCAGCTCGGAATGGGCGCGCGCAACGACGTGTACCGCAGAAGATTCGCCATCGCCGTCCAGCGATTCGGCCAGTCCCGCGGTACCCTCGGCCAGGCGGCCGGCATTGGCGAGGCGCTTGTGGCTGGCCTCGAGTTCCGCCAGCGCGTCGGGCGGCAGGGCCCATTTTTCCAGTTCGCCGATTTCGTGACGCAACAGCGCGATGCGCGATTCGCGATCCTCGCCGCCGGACAGCTCGCGTTCGCGCGCCACGATGTCGCGAAAACGCCGCGCCAGCTCCCTGGTCCTGGCAACTGCGGCCGCGTTGTCGCCGAACGTGTCCAGCATCCGCAACTGCGCGGAGCGATCCAGCAGGGCCTGATGCTCGTGCTGGCCGTGGATCTCCACCAGCATCGTGGCCAGTTCCGACAGTTGCGCGAGTGTCGCGGACCGGCCGTTGAGCCACGCACGCGAGCCGCCTTCGGCCACAATCACGCGGCGCATCGAACAGGTTGCGCCTTCCTCGTCGAGCGCCTGGTCGGCCAGCCAGTCGCGCGCTTGGGGAGTCGCGGTGAGATCGAATTCGGCGGCAAGCTCGGCACGCTCGCAGCCGGCGCGCACCATGCCCGAGTCGGCGCGCGTGCCCGCCAGCAGCAGCAGCGCATCGACCAGCAACGATTTGCCGGCGCCGGTTTCACCGGTGACCACCGTGAGGCCGGAACCGAATTCGATTTCGGCCGCCTCGACCACGGCGAAGTTGCGCACGGAGAGCTGGGTGAGCATGGGGCCCGATTGTATGCGAACGCGGCCGGACTTACGGTGGCCGGCGGCTCCGTGGCCGGGATTCGTTGCCGGCGACCTTGCGGCGGTCCCTTTGCTCGGGGCGATTTGCCTCCCCCTTCGCTTGCGAAGGGGGATCGAGGGGATGGCTTTGCGCTCCGCCCGGCATCCCCCCGCCGCTCCGCGCTGTTGCCAGGCTTGCGCATCCAGCGCTCGCCAGGCACCCCGGCCCTCGGCGTCCTGCCTCGGGCGTTCGAACCGGCGCGAACTGCCACCGGCAGTTCGCAAGCGCCAGTTCTCACCCCTTCGTTCCGAAGGGGGTGGTTTGGCTTCCCCTTCGCTTGCGAAGGGGGATCGAGGGGGATGGCTTTGCGCTCCGTCCGGCATCCCCCCGCCGCTCCGCGGCGACCCCCTTCGTTCCTCCGAAGGGGGTGTCTTGTGGGCCGCCATCGTTTACCCGGTCCCCGGTCCCCGGTCCCCGGTCCCGAGTCCCGAACCCCGAGCCCCGAGCCCCGAGTCCCGAGTCCCGAGTCCCGAGTCCCGAGAAACTCGCCGCATCCTGCGGCTCGCCCTTCGGGCCGTCGGCTGCGCCGACGTTCGCTCCGGCATCCTGCCTCCGCAGTCCGAGTCCCGAGTCCCACAGTTGCATTTCCCGCCCCGCGACCGTATTGATGATGCATGTCCGAAACTTCCGGCCCGCCCATCGACGCCCGCGCGCGCCAGTTGCTGCGTACGCTGATCGCCCGGTACCTGCATGAAGGTCAGCCGGTCGGGTCACGCACGCTGGCGCGTTCGTCCGGGCTCGATGTCAGCCCGGCGACGGTGCGCAACATCATGGCCGACCTGGAAGAGTTGGGGCTGATAGCCTCACCGCATACTTCGGCCGGGCGCATCCCGACGGTGCGCGGCCTGCGCCTGTTCGTCGACAGCCTGCTGGAACTGAAGCCGTTGCCGCGCGACGCGATGCGGCAGATCCAGCGCGAACTGCCGCGCGAATCAGCCACCTCGCGCGAACTGCTGGACAGCGCATCGACGCTGCTTTCGGCGATGACGCATTTCGTGGGACTGGTCACGGTACCGGGTGCGACCGATGCGCCGCTCAAGCAGATCGAGTTCGTGTCCATCGGCGCGCGCCGGGTGCTGGCGATCCTGGTGTTCGCGGATGGCCAGGTGCAAAACCGCGTGCTCAATCCCAGCCACCGCTTCGACGCGCGCGCGCTCGAGCACGCCGCCAACTATCTCAATACCCACTATGCCGGGTTGCGCCTGGACGAGATCCGGAACCGCGTACTGGCCGAACTGCGCGCGGCGGGCAGCGAGCTGAACCGCCTGCTGGACACGGCCGTGGAAGTGGCCGCCGGAACCTTTGCCCCGGAACCCGAGCCGGACATGCTGGTCACCGGGCAGACCAACCTGATGGCGGACGGCGAGGGCACGCAGATCGAGACGCTGCGCGACCTGTTCGATGCATTCCAGCGCAAACGCGAGTTGCTGGCGCTGCTGGAGGGCTGCGCGCGCGCGCCCGGCGTGCAATTGTTCATCGGCGAGGAATCGGGGCTGGAACCGCTCAAGGGCTACAGCCTGGTCGGTGCACCCTACGGCAGCGAAGGCCACGTGCTGGGCGCGATCGGGGTGATCGGGCCCACCCGCATGGCCTACCATTCCGTGATTCCGGTGGTGCAGGCAACGGCCCGGTTGCTTACCGATGCCTTGAATCGCGGCACGCCGGCCGCATAACGTTTCCGGGTTGGAGCTTCGCGCGCGTCCCGTCCGGGCCGCGCGTCGGAGCCGTTCACGTTGCGAGGAACCACATGACCAAACCGAAGGAATCGCCCGAGCCGAGGCCGCAGGACGACGGAAAGAATGCGTCCGACGCGTCGCACGCCGATGAGCTGGAGAACCTCAGCCGCCAGCTCGCCGAGGCGGAAAGCAACCTCGCCGGCATGCGCGAGACGCTGCTGCGCGAGCGCGCCGACCTGGAAAACCAGCGCAAGCGCCTGCAGCGCGACATGGAACAGAGCATCCGGTTTGCCAATGAAAAACTGCTGCGTGCGCTGCTGCCGGTCTATGACGGGCTGGAAAGCGGCCTGGCGGTTGAAACCGCCGATGTCGGGGCGATGCGCGAGGGCCTGAGCCTGACCCTGAAATCACTGCTGAAAATTGCCGAGGACAACGGCCTCGAACAGGTCGACCCGGTGGGCCAGCCGCTGGACCCGGAGCGCCACCATGCCGTCAGCGTGGTCGAGGCGCCGGACCACGAGCCGGGCACGGTGGTCAGCGTGATGCAGAAAGGCTACGTGCTGAACGGGCGGCTGCTCAGGCCGGCGCTTGTTACGGTGGCAAAGGACTCGTAGGGGTCCGACCCTGACCCGGTTTTGGGTGGCGGGTTCGGTGGAACCTGATCGCGGCTTCCGCCGCTCCTACTTGAGATAGCGCAGCCAACCCCCAGTTTGTGTTCAAGATTCGATGGCCAATGGCCGCAACCAATCCAGGAGCTGAAACATGAGCAAGATCATCGGTATCGACCTCGGCACGACCAACTCGTGCGTTGCGGTCATGGAAGGCGGCAAGACGCGCGTGATCGAGAATGCCGAAGGCGATCGCACCACCCCTTCGATCGTGGCCTTCGCGAAGGACGGCGAGGTGTTGGTGGGCGCGCCGGCCAAGCGCCAGGCGGTCACCAATCCCCACAATACGTTCTACGCGGTCAAGCGCCTGATCGGCCGCAAGTTCACCGATGCCGAGGTGCAGAAGGACCTTGGCGTGGTGCCCTACAAGATCACCCAGCACGGCAACGGCGATGCGTGGCTGGAAACTTCCGACGGCAAGCAGATGGCGCCGCCGGAAATTTCGGCCAAGGTGCTGCAGAAGATGAAGAAGACCGCCGAGGATTATCTCGGCGAGAAGATTTCCGATGCCGTGATCACGGTGCCGGCATACTTCAACGACTCGCAGCGCCAGGCCACCAAGGACGCCGGCAAGATCGCGGGCCTGGAAGTCAAGCGCATCATCAACGAGCCGACCGCGGCCGCGCTGGCCTACGGCCTGGACAAGAAGGGCGGCGACCGCAAGGTGGCCGTGTTCGACCTGGGCGGCGGCACCTTCGACGTGTCGATCATCGAGATCGCCGACGTCGACGGCGAGAAGCAGTTCGAGGTGCTGGCCACCAACGGCGACACCTTCCTCGGCGGCGAGGACTTCGACAAGCGCGTGATCGACTACCTGGTCGACGAGTTCAAGAAGGACCAGGGCGTGGACCTGCGCAACGATCCGCTGGCGCTGCAGCGTCTGAAGGACGCGGCCGAACGCGCCAAGATCGAGCTTTCGGCGGCGCACCAGACCGAGGTGAACCTGCCGTACGTGACGGCCGATGCCTCCGGCCCGAAGCATCTCAACATCAAGCTGACGCGCGCCAAGCTCGAAGCGCTGGTCGAGGACCTGGTCAAGCGCACCATCGAACCGTGCCGCACGGCGCTCAACGACGCCAACCTGCGCGTCTCCGACGTTGCCGAGGTCATCCTGGTCGGCGGCCAGACGCGCATGCCCAAGGTGCAGGAGGCGGTCAAGGACTTCTTCGGCAAGGATCCGCGCAAGGACGTGAACCCCGACGAAGCCGTCGCGGTGGGCGCGGCGATCCAGGGCGGCGTGCTTTCCGGCGACGTCAAGGACGTGCTGCTGCTCGACGTCACCCCGCTCAGCCTGGGCATCGAGACGCTCGGCGGCGTGATGACCAAGCTGATCGACAAGAACACCACGATCCCGACCAAGGCCTCGCAGGTGTTCTCGACCGCCGAGGACAACCAGAGCGCGGTCACCGTGCACGTGCTGCAGGGCGAACGCGACCAGGCGCGCTTCAACAAGTCGCTGGCCAAGTTCGACCTGGCGGGCATCCAGCCCGCGCCGCGTGGCATGCCGCAGATCGAGGTGTCCTTCGATATCGACGCCAACGGTATCCTGCACGTCAGCGCCAAGGACAAGAACACCGGCAAGGAGCAGAGGGTCGAGATCAAGGCCGGCTCGGGCCTGTCCGAGGAAGAGGTCGAAAAGATGGTGGCCGACGCCGAAACGCACCGCGAGGAGGACAAGAAGTTCCAGGAGCTGGTGCAGGTGCGCAACAAGGCCGACCAGTTGACCCACGCCACGAAGCAGGCCATCAAGGAACACGGCGGCAAGGTCGGTGGCGACGTGATCGGCAAGGCCGAGGAAGCCCTGTCCGAACTCGAGAAGGTGATGAAGGGCGACGACAAGGACGCGATCGAATCACGCATCAGCAAGCTGGAGGAGGCCTCGCAGTCGCTGTTCGCGGCGGCCCAGGCCAGCGGCGGTGCACAGCCCGGCGCGCAACCGGGCGCCGGACAGGAACAGGCGCCGGGCGGCGGCAGCGCCTCGCCCGATGACGTGGTCGATGCCGAGTTCACCGAAGTCAAGGACGACAAGCCAGGCAAAGAGTAAGTAGGTGAAGAGTCAGTACGTGAAGAGTGAGTAAGTGAAGGGTCAGTAAGAGCCGCAAGGTAGTCGCGAGTCGGGGCACAGCCCCGACTCGCGCAAATGGGGAAATCCGGTGTCTCGACCACATCACGAGCTGGTGGCTTGGCAGCAAGCGATGGAACTGGCGCGTGAGGTTTATGCGCTATCGAACCACTTTCCCGCGGAAGAGCGGTTCGGACTGTGCGCACAGATTCGACGATCCGCCGTCAGTGTCCCCTCCAACATCGCCGAAGGGTGCGCACGTGGGAGTCCGCGCGAGTTCCTGCAGTTCTTGTACATCGCCCGGGGCTCCTTGTCGGAGGTTGAAACGCAATTGCGTTTGGCGAGCGATTTCGGCTTTTGTGATTGCGCCGACGCATTGCAGCACGTCGAGGCATTGTTTGCGTTGATGGGTGGTTTGATCAAATCGCAACAAAGGCGTACTGGCGCTTCACAGGCAGCGAAGCTGCGGACTGACAGGCCGCGCAGCGGCCGACTGGCGTAACATCACATGCACAAGGGGCGAATGGAAGCCTTCACCGACGGAGTGATCGCCGTGATCATCACGATCATGGTGCTGCAGCTGAAGCTGCCCCGCGAGGCGAGCTGGCACGGCCTGCTCTCGGACGCGCCGGTGTTCATGAGCTATGTATTGAGCTTTGCCTACGTCGGCATCTACTGGAACAATCACCACCACATGCTGCAGGCGGTCGAGCGCGTGAACGGCAAGGTGCTGTGGGCCAACCTGTTCCTGTTGTTCTGGTTGTCGCTGTTTCCCTTCACCACCAACTGGCTGAATGAGTCGCACCCGATGCCGGCGCCCGTGCCGACCGCGGTGTACGGCATCGTGCTGTTGCTGGCGGCGCTGGCATGGATTCCGCTGCTGCGCTCGCTGATCGCCGTCAATGGCGGTACGGACAGCCGGCTGGGCAGGGCGCTGAAGGGCGACTGGAAGACCGTCGTTTCGCCGATCGGTTACGTTGCCGCCATTGTGTTGGCGTTTTTCGCGCCAATATTGTCTTGCGTGATCTACGCCGTCGTCGCGGCGCTGTGGTTCATCCCCGACCGTCGTCTGGAAAACATGACATCCGAAGCATGAAACGTTGTTATTACGAAGTCCTTGGTGTCGAGCGCACCGCCAGCGATGCGGAACTTAAGAAGGCGTTCCGCCGCCTGGCGATGAAGAACCATCCCGACCGCTGCCCCGGCGACCCCGAAGCGCAGGAACGCTTCAAGGAGGCCAAGGAAGCCTACGAGGTGCTGGGCGATCCCGAGCGCCGGGCGCTGTACGACCAGTACGGCCACGCCGCGTTCGAGAACGGCGTGGGCCGCCGCGGTGGCGCGCCGTTCGGTGACGTCGGCGACATCTTCGGGGACATCTTCTCCGACATCTTCGGCGGTGGCCGGCGCGCCGCGCGTGGCGCCGACCTGCGCTTCGTGCTGGAGCTGGATCTCGAGGAAGCCGTGGCCGGCACCAGCAAGCAGATCCACGTGCCGACCATGGTGAACTGCCAGCATTGCAACGGCACCGGTTCGGAAGACGGCAAGCTTTCCACCTGCGCCACCTGTCGTGGCCACGGCCGCGTGCGCATGCAGAACGGCATCTTCTCGATCCAGCAGACCTGCCCGCACTGCGGCGGCAGCGGTCGCAGCGTGGTGACCCCTTGCACGCATTGCCGCGGCGAGGGCCGCCTGCAGGATGAGCACAGCCTCGAAGTGAAGGTTCCGGCCGGCGTCGACGACGGCGATCGCATCCGCCTGTCGGGCCAGGGCGAGGCGGGCCCCGCCGGTGCGGTGCCGGGCGACCTGTACGTGGAGATCCACGTGCGCGAGCACCCGGTGTTCAAGCGCGACGGGGACAACCTGCACTGCGAGGTGCCTGTGCGCTTCGCACAGGCGGCACTGGGCGCGACCATCGAGGTGCCCACGCTGGGCGGCGTAACCCCGATCAACATTCCGCCCGAGACCCAGACCGGGCAGGAATTCCGCTTGCGCGGCCAGGGCGTGCGCTCGGTACGCAGCCGCCACACCGGCGACCTGTATTGCACGGTCGTGGTTGAGACCCCGGTTCGGCTGGACAAGCACCAGCGCGAATTGCTGGAACAGTTCGAAGCCACCTTCGCCGACGCCGAGGAAGCCAGGAAACACTCGCCGCGCAACGGCAGCTTCGTGGAAAACGTCAAGCAGTTCTGGGCCAGGATGACGTCGTAGGCTTGGGGAGCCGGGACTCGGACTGCGGAGGCAGGATGTCGGAGCGAACGTCGGCGCAGCCGACGGCCCGAAGGGCGAGCCGCAGGATGCGGCGAGTTTCTCGGGACCCGGGACCCGGGACCCGGGACTCGGGACTCGGGACTCGGGACTTGGGAGTTGGGACTGCGGTGATGGAATGGTGGAACAATCACCGTCATTCCGGGGCTGCCAAAGGCGGAACGCGGAATCCATCTTGATCGTGCTTCGTACTGGCGCCGGCATACCGGATTCCGGGTTGGGTGTCGGAATGGTGGTTCGGCCGTAGCGTGCGCTCCGCGCACGAACACGAGCAATCCGGCAAGCCCGTCGTGCGCGAAGCGCACGCTACCGGGAATGGTGGTTCGGCCGTGGCGTGCGCTCCGCGCACGAACGCGAGCAAACCGACAAGCCCGTCGTGCGCGAAGCGCACGCTACCCGGGCCGGTGAGGGACCCGGGACGCGGGGCGCGGTGATGGAATGGTGGAACAACCCCGTCGTCATTCCGGGGCTGCCGAAGGCAGAACCCGGAATCCATTTTCCCGCAACGGCTCGTGTCCCGGGTCGGAGGCGTTGCGCACTTGCACCGCGCCGGCACGCTTGTAAGCTGGCCGCGTTTCCCCACCGATTTCCCTTATGGCTGATCCCGTACGTCTTGCCATCAACGGCGCCAACGGCCGCATGGGTCGCGCGTTGCAGGCGTTGGTGCGCGACGATGCGCGTTTTCAACTGGCGGCGGGCATCAACGCATCGACGGATTGGAAAGGCGTGCCGGAACTCGACGTGGTGGTCGACTTCAGTACACCCGGGGGCTTCGACGCGGCGCTGGCGCATTGCCGCGAACAGCGCGTGGCGTTCGTGAGCGGCACCACCGGCCTGGGCGCGGCGCAATGTGCCGCGGTGGGCGATGCCGCGCGCGACATTCCGGTGCTGTGCGCGTCCAATTTCAGCCTGGGCATCGCGGTGCTGGCGCGGTTGCTGCGCGAAGCGGCGGGGGCGCTGCCGGACTGGGATCTTGAAATCATCGAAGCACACCACGCGCGCAAGGTCGACGCGCCCTCGGGTACCGCGCTGGCCCTGGGCCGCGTTGCCGCCTCCGCGCGCGGCCAGGATTTCGATGCCGTGGCGGTGCGCTCGCGCGAAGGGCAGGTGGGTGCGCGGCCGGCCGGGGCGATCGGGTTTGCCGCGATCCGTGCCGGCGATGTCGTGGGTGAACACACGGCCTTGCTCGCGGGCGCGGCGGAGCGCCTGGAGCTGTCACACCGCGCCGCCGACCGCACGATCTTTGCGCGCGGGGCGTTGCGCGCAGCCGCATGGCTGGCCGGCAAACCCGCCGGAACGTACTCGATCGACGATGTGGTGGCCGCGGCCGAGCCCGCTTAGGCGGCCGGACGTCAGTTCTTCTTTGGCGGCGGCGGCGGGGCCGGTCGTGGCACCACGATCACGCGCGGCGGCCCGTAATACCACGGCCCGTAGCCCCACGGGCCCCAGCCGCCCCAGAACGGGTCGTACCACGGGCTCATGGGACGGTAGGTTTCGACGTAGCGCGGACGCTCGGGCCACAGGTAGATTTTGTTGGCCTCGACCTTGGCGTAGGTGTAGTCGTACTGGCCGATCTTGTGCTGCACGGTGCCATCGAGCGTGCCCGTGACCGTCAGTTCGCGGCCCTTGCGGAACACCTCGGGGTCGTAGAACCCTTGCTTGCAGGCCACGAACCTGCCCATGCTGTCGTTGCTGTCGGCCTTGGGTCGTGCCTGGGAATCGAGCGGTTGTGCCAGCACGAAGAAGCAGGTCTGCTGCTGGCGGGGCTTGGTCTCGATGATCTGTCCGCCCCAGCGGACGGGAGTCGCGCCGGCGGTGCCGCTGCGTGCCGCTTCCAGGGAAACCGGCGCGTAGTCGCCGGCGATGGGCTTGGGCACGGTGGCGCACCCACCCAGCAACAATGCCCCCGAGACGGCAAGGAACAATACGCGGCGTGACATGACGAGCCTCCGGCTTAAATGAACCGATGCGTTTGTTATAGCACACGGTGGGGGTGAAAGCGCCGGATCCGGCGCACGAATGCGCGCGTCCGTTCAGCCGGCGGTTCGGCGAACGCGTAGCGCAGCGACAGGTATTCGCTTGCCAGTGCGCGCAGGTCCGGCGCGGCCGCGGGCAAGCGGTCAGCCGAGCGCGCGTAGAAGTCGCGCGGGCCCTCCGAACCGCCGCGCACGACCCCGGCCCTGGCGAGCCGGCGCTGCAGCAGCAGCTGCGCCCCGGCCAGCGCGTCGCGCGGCCGCTGGCGCCGCCTGCGTGACGCCAGCGCCGCACCGATGCCGAGTGCCAGCAGCACCGCGACCGCCAGGGAGATGCCCAGAATCCGCGCGTCGACGTGGTCGATGCCGAACGGGCGGAACAGGTGGCTCTGGCGCAGCGCGTCGAAGTTCACCACGGTCTGCCCCCACCAGCGGTTGATGATGTCCAGCCGGTTCTGCCACGGCAGCCACCAGGTGCTGCCGGATCCGCCGATGGGGCCGCCGTTGCCGCCGGCATCGGCCATGATGACGCGGCTGACCGCGGCGGTCGGATCGACGCGCACCCAGCCGCGCCCGGCCAGCCACACCTCCGACCACGCGTGTGCGTTGGACTGGCGGACCAGGAGGTAATGCGCCACCGGGTTCCAGTACCCGCCCTGGTAGCCGACCACCACCCGTGCCGGGATGCCGGCCGCGCGCATCAGGAACGTGAAGGCGCTGGCGTAGTGCTCGCAGAAGCCGGTTTTGGTGTCGAACAGGAAATCGTCGATGCTGTTGCGGCCCAGCGGAGGGGCCTCGAGGTCGTACACGTAGCCGTCGTCGTGGAATCGCGCCAGGGCGGCGCGGACGATCGCCGCGTCGTCGTTGCCGGCGCGCGCGCGCCAGTGCTCCGCCAGTGCCCGTGCGCGCGGGTCGAAGCCCGCGGGCAGCGCCAGCGCCGCGGCACGTACGCGTGGATCCAGATGCCCGGGCGCCAGCCGGTAGTCGGTGACCGAGGTGACCGCATAGCGCAGCGTGTGGTCGACGGGCTTGGCCGCGTACAGCGTGCGGTCGGGGCCCATGTACACGCCTTCGGGCGTATCCACCGGCACGTCCAGCGCGAACAGCCAGTGCCGGTGGCTGGGCAGCAGCGTGACCTGGTAGCGGGTGGACGGGCCGTGCGCCGCGACCGGTGCCGGCGGCATCTGGCGCCGCGCGACGAATCCCGGACGCCAGGCCCGGCCGTCGAAATACCAAAGCACCATGCCGCGGAAATAGCGCTGGTCCGTTGCCGGCGGTGCGCCGTCGAAACCGATCCGCATCGCGACCGCGTTGTTGGAAAGCAGCGACTGGATGTCGCCGGGTGCCATGCGGTCGCTGATGCCGGTGCGCGCCATGGTGTTGCCCGGCGCGCCCCACAATGGCGTGGCCAGGCGCGGAATCAGCAGGAACCCGAGCAGCGCCGCGGGCAGGCTGGCTGCCAGCAGCGCGCTTCCGGGCTTGAACGCCGGCAGCCAGCCCCGGGCGGGCAGGCCGGGTTCCAGGGCGCGCAGCGTCGCCAGCACCGGCAGCAGCATCAGGCCGAGCACGATGGTGAAGCCCAGCGCCTGGTCGAACAGCAGTGCACTCATCAGGATGAAGCACGCGAACCCGGTGGCCATGCGCGCGTCGCGCGTGGTTTCGGTTTCCAGCAGCTTGAGTACCAGCAGCCCGCACACGATCGCCGCACCCGGTTCCTGTCCGAACGGCGTGCCCCAGATCGCGATCGCGACCATCGGCACCGCCACCAGCATCACCACCCGCAGCCAGGCCGACACGCGCCCCTGCCGGCGGCGACGCTGCCACCAGCGGACGCCGAGGATTGCTGCCAGCGGCGCGATGTACCACAGCGGCAGATGCATCGCGTGCGCCGCCAGCACGCACAGCACCGTCACGCTCAGCAGCGTGAACGCGAGCGGGCTGATCGCATCCGCCGCGCGGCGGGTTTTCCCGGATGTGCGGTGGAACCATTTCATGGCAGTTCGGCCAGCGCGGTCAGGCAGCGGTGATAGTGCGCGGTGTCGCTGGCCGGGCCGAGCGCGTGGCCATCTTCCAGCACCAGCGTCCACGGGCGGGCCGCGGCGAAGGCGTCGCAGACCATGCCGGTCAGGCGGGCGATCCGGGTTTCGCGGTCGATGCCGGTCATGGCGTTCCAGTCGAAGCGCAGCGGCTGCCCGGGCGCCGCGCGATCGAATTCGCGCACCAGCAGGTGCTCGTGGCGCGCGCTGGCCTTCCAAGCCACGTGCCGGATCGGATCGCCGGCGTGGTAGTCACGCAGTCCGGCGAATTCATCGCCGCCGGCGATGCGCTCCTTGGGATCGTTGGCGTGCGCGGGCGGAGCCGCGTCGCGCAGGATGCGCGGGTACACCAGCACCCGCCGCGCGGGCGTGATCCAGCTCCAGGCGCGGAACAAACCGAACGGCAGGGTGCTGGACACGCGCATCCGCGGCAGCGGCATCCAGCCGCGCCGGTCGGTGGCGATGGTGATGGTGGCGCGGCTGACCCCCGCACGCAGCGGACACGGCTGGTCCGGGCCGTCGACGGCGATGCGCAGGCCGGGGCGCGCGCGGTGGTCGTCGGCGAAGGCCAGGTGCAGCTTCAGGCGCGACCCGCAGAAGCCATGGTCTGCGTGCAGGGAACGCAACGTCAGGTCGTGCAGCTCGCGCCACGTGAGCAGCATGCTGCTGGCCAGGGCCGCACCGAGCATGCAGGTGAGCAGCAGTGCGGCGTTGTTCTGGTAGTTCAAGGCGCCGGCCAGCATGGTCAGCAGCAGCACCGCGAAACCGACGCCGGCCCGGGTCGGGACGATGTACACGCGCCGGCGGTCCAGGCGGATCGGCAACGCCTCGGGCCTGCGTCCGCGGGCCAGGCCGGGAAGCCAGCGCCCGATGCGCACCGCAAGGCCGGGCCGTCCGTCGGAAACGGAGGCGTCCACGCCGGTCACTCCACCGCGACGCTTTCCAGCAGCGCCTGCGCCAGCGCGTCACGCTCGGCGTTGCGCGCGGGAATCAGGCGGTGGCCGGCAACCGACACGAAAACCGCCTGCACGTCTTCGGGCAGCACGTAGTCGCGGTCGCCCAGCAGCGCCCAGGCGCGTGCCGAGGTCAAAAGTGCCAGGCCCGCGCGCGGCGACAGGCCGGTGCGGATGTCGTGGTGCTTGCGGCTGGCGGTTACCAGCGCCTGCACGTAATCGAGCAGCGCGGGGCTGGCGGTCACCGCGCGCACCCGCTCGCGCAGGTCCAGGATCTGCTCGGTCGAGAGGCACGCGTGCAGTCGGGCCACCATGTCCGAGCGGTTCTCGCCGGTGAGCAGGCGGCGCTCGGCTTCCTCGTCGGGATAGTCCAGCGCGATCCGCAGCATGAAGCGATCCAGTTGCGAGTCGGGCAGCGGGTAGGTGCCCGCCATGTCCAGCGGGTTCTGCGTGGCCACCACGAAGAACGGCTGCGGCAGTGCGCGGCTGGCGCCATCGACGGTGACCTGGTTTTCGGCCATCGCCTCGAGCAGTGCGCTCTGGGTCTTGGGCGTGGCGCGGTTGATCTCGTCGGCCAGCAGCAGTTGCGCGAAGATCGGTCCGGACTGGAAGCGGAACGCGTTCGCCTCGCGATCGAACACGCTGACGCCGACGATGTCGCTGGGCAGCAGGTCGGAAGTGAACTGGATGCGCCGGAACGAAAGCCCCAGGGTCACCGCCAGCGCATGCGCCAGGGTGGTCTTGCCCACGCCCGGAACGTCCTCGACCAGCAGGTGTCCACCCGCCAGCAGGCAGGCGAATGCCAGCCGTACGGGGCGGTTCTTGCCCACCACCACCTCGTTGACCTGGGCCAGCGCGGCCTCAAGCTGCCTGCGCGGCATGCTTTCGACCGGTGACGTGGCGGTTGCGAGATTCTGGTCCATGCCTGTACCCGGCGATTCACGCTCAGGTGCCAGTGTACGACGTCAGGCGTCACGAACGCGCGAAGTCCGCTCAGGGCAGTGGGCAGCCGGCCCCGCGCAGCAGCCGCGCCAGCCCGATCAGGGGCAGGCCGATCAGGGCGGTCGGGTCCTGGCTTTCGATGCGCTCGAACAGCGCAATGCCCGCGCCCTCGACCTTGAAGCTGCCGGCGCAATCGAGTGGGCGCTCGCGTTCCAGGTAGCGCTCGATCTCGGCGTCGGTGAGCCTGCGGAACACCACGCGGGTGTGGTCGAGCAGTGCCCACTGGCGATCGTCGCGCGTGTCGGTCAGGCATGTGCCGGTATGGAAATGCACGATGTTTCCGCTGCTTGCGCGCAATTGTTCGCGTGCAATATCGATATTTCCGGGTTTGTGCAACACCGCGCCGCCAAGTTCGGCCACCTGGTCCGAACCGATCACCAGGGCGTCGCGACAGCCGGCCGCCACCGCGGCGGACTTGGCCCTGGCCAGGCGTGCGGCGCGCGCCGACGGGGCCTCGCCGGGCAGGGTGGATTCGGCACCGGGCGGCGCGACCTGTTCGAAATCGTCCAGCAGCCGCTGCAGCAACGCGGCGCGGTACGGCGACGTGGAGGCCAGCACGATGCGCGGCGGCGTCATTGCTGCGACAGATCCTCGATCTTCTCGCGCACCGCGGATTCGAGCGCGCGTTGCGCCGAATCCAGGTCCTTCAGTTGCTGGCCGAGCGCGCCGCGGGCCTTGCCGATCGCCTTGACCGCGGCATCCAGGTCGCGCTGGTTGGCGCTGTCCGCCTCGTCGCGCAGCCACAGGCGGTGGGCAAGCAGTTCGCGCAGCGCCGCGTCGATCGCCTGGCGGGCGTCGGCTTCGCCGACGGCGGGCTGGTTGGGGGCGATCGACATGGATGCGTGGGCACGCGCGAGGCGGGAGCGGCATTCCTTGAGATCGCGTTCCAGGCCGTCGGCCTCAAGGTACAAGGTTCGCATCGCCCGCTGGTGGCGCACCTGGCGCAGCAGCAGGTACACGATCAGCGCGGCGGCGACGGCAGCCACCGCGGCGGGCAGGATGATGGCGAGCAAGGTTGCGGACACGGGACTCGGGATGCGCGGTGAAGGAAAACCAACCCAGTGTGACAAGCATGATACGGGCCAAGCACGAAACGTGCTTTGCGGTTGACTTTGTGCAGTGCGGAATCTAGCATTCCCCGCTTATGTCCGCGCCCCTGCCAGCCAGTGTGGACGCCGAGCGCATGGTGGCCGGGCGGCGATCGTTCGAGGGCGTTTTGCCGGTCGCGCAATTGCCGCGTCTTGCGGGCGCGCTGGCCGGGAATCGTGGTGAGGTCGCGTATCACCTCGACTTCGGGCAGGGCGAGCTGGGAGGCCCGCAACTGCGCGTCCGGGCGCGGGCGGAACTGACGCTGGAGTGTCAGCGCAGCCTGGAGTTGTTCGTGTTCCCGGCCGAAGTGGATACCTGCCTCGGCCTGCTGGCAAGCGAGCAGGATGCGGATGCGCTGCCCGGCGATTGCGAGCCGTTGCTGCTGGAAGATGGCATGCTGTCGCCCCAACACGTCATCGAGGACGAATTGATTCTGGTTTTGCCGCTGGTGCCCGTGAAGCCCGGCAGCGAAATCCTGCAGGGTGAATGGAATGCACCCGGTGAATCCGCGCAGGATGCGGGACGGGAAGAGGCGGTGACGCACCCGTTCGCGAACCTGCGTGAACTGCTGGAAGCCCGCACCAAACAGCGTTGAACATTTCTTCAGGAGAGCCATCATGGCCGTTGCCAAGAGCCGCAAGTCCCCATCCCGTCGCGGCATGCGCCGCGCGCACGACGCGCTGGGCAAGGTGCAGCTTGCGACCGACCCGACCTCGGGTGAAATCCACCGTCGCCACCACGTCACCAAGGACGGCTACTACCGTGGCCGCAAGGTGATCGAGGACAAGCAGATCGTCGTCGACGAGGACTGACCTCGTGGGCGCCAGGCTACAGACCGGCGCGCGACGCCTCCGGGCGTTGCCGCGTCCTGCCGTGCGCATGGCGCGCGGCGCGTGACAGGGGAGCTGCATCTTGACCTACGCCCGCATCCTCGCCACCGGCAGCGCGCTTCCGGAGCGCGTGGTCACCAATGCCGACCTCGAGAAGCTGGTCGACACCAGCGACGAGTGGATCCGCACGCGCACCGGAATCCGCGAGCGGCGCGTGGCCGCGGACGGCGAAACCACCGGCGACCTCGCCCTGCGCGCTGCCGAACAGGCGCTTGGTGACGCCGGCGTCAAGGCGTCGGACCTTGACCTGATCGTGCTGGGCACAACCACGCCGGACATCATCTTTCCCTCCACCGCCTGCCTGATCCAGGACCGGCTCGGCGCCAACGGCTGCACGGCCTTCGACGTCAACGCCGCGTGCTCGGGATTCGTGTATGCACTGGGCGTGGCCAACAACTTCGTCCGCACGGGGCAGTCGAAGAAGGCCCTGGTGGTGGGCGCCGAAACCCTCACGCGGATGGTCGACTGGAGCGAGCGCGAGACCTGCGTGCTGTTCGGCGATGGCGCGGGCGCGGTGGTACTGGAAGCATCCGATGAACCGGGCATTCTTGCGACCTGCCTGCACGCCGACGGCGGCTACAAGGAGCTGCTGTACAACCCGGTCGGCGTGTCAGCGGGGTTCAAGGATGAAAAAAACCACGGCGTGCGCATCCGCATGAAGGGTCGCGAAGTCTTCAAGTTCGCGGTCAAGACCCTGGACGCGCTGGTGGGCGAGACGCTGGCCGCGGCCGGCATGCAGGAACCGGAAGTCGACTGGCTGATCCCGCACCAGGCCAACCTGCGCATCATCGAGGCCACCGCGAAGCGCCTCGGCATGTCGATGGACCGCGTCATCGTCACCGTGGACAGGCACGCCAACACCTCCTCGGGATCGGTGCCGCTGGCGCTGGATGCCGCGGTCCGTTCCGGCAAGATCCAGCGCGGCCAGAACCTGCTGCTGGAGGCCTTCGGCGGCGGATTCACCTGGGCATCGGCGATGGTGCGGTACTGACAAGTCCGGCAGGGTGGCCATGAAGCTTCGACCGATCGGCACGCGCACACCTTTCATCAAGACATTGCATCCACAATGAACGAGACTTTTCCCAATCGTCCGGCCCCCGCATTCGTGTTTCCTGCCCAATCGTAGGGCGGGCACTGCCCGCCGCCCGGGGGCGGCGGACGGTGTCCGCCCTACGGGACCGGTGGCCCGGATCGAAAGGGGAAACGGAACGGCCGACGCTTCGGGCGACAGGCACCTGCACAATTTTCATCAAGACATTGCATCCACAATGAACGAGACTTCTGACAACAGTCCGATCCCCGGTCCCCGGTCCCCGGTCCCCACGCTTGCGTTCGTATTTCCCGGCCAGGGGTCGCAGGCGGTCGGCATGCTTGGCGAACTGGCCGGCGAGTTTCCGGAGGTCCGCGCAACGTTCGACGAGGCGTCCCAGGGTGCCGGTTTCGATCTGTGGACGCTGGCACAGGACGGCCCGGAAGAAGAGCTGGGCAGGACCGAAAAGACCCAGCCCGCACTGCTGGCGGCCAGCGTCGCGGTATGGCGCGTGTGGCAGGCGCAGGGCGGGCCGGTGGCGGCGCAGTTGGCCGGGCACAGCCTCGGCGAGTATTCGGCGCTGGTGTGCGCCGGCGCGCTGCCGTTGCGCGATGCCGCCGCGCTGGTGGCCGAGCGCGGACGCCTGATGCAGGCCGCGGTGCCGGCCGGCGTCGGGTCGATGGCGGCGGTGCTGGGTGCCGAGGAGGCGACGATCGACGAGGTATGCGCGGAAGTCGCCGGCACCGAAGTGGTCGCCCCGGCCAACTACAACAGCCCCGGGCAACTGGTGATCGCCGGTCATGCCGGGGCGGTCGACCGGGCTACGCGCCGGCTGGCCGAGCTCGGCGTACGCAAGGTCGTCAAGCTGGCGGTCTCGGTACCTTCGCACACCCCGCTGATGCGTGAAGCCGCGCAGCAACTGGCGGCCAGGATGGCCGACCTGCCGTGGCAGGTGCCGACCATCCCGGTGCTTCAGAACGCCGACGCCAAGGCCCACGTCGGGATCGAATTCATCCGCGCCGCGCTGGAGCGCCAGCTCTACATGCCGGTTCTTTGGACCGACACGGTGCAGTCGCTGGTCGGCAGCGGCGTCACCCACGTCTTCGAGTGCGGCCCCGGCAAGGTGCTGACCGGCCTGTGCCGGCGTATCGACAAGTCGCTTGACGCGCGTCCGCTGGGCACCCCCGCGGAACTGCGCGCGGCGCTGGCCGGGGTGCAGGCATGAGCGGCCCGCTGCACGATGAAATCGCGCTGGTCACCGGTGCCTCGCGCGGCATCGGTGCGGCGATTGCCGACGAGCTCGCGGCGCAGGGCGCGAGGGTGGTCGGCACCGCGACCTCGGAAAACGGTGCGAAGGCGATCACCGCGCGGCTGGGCGCGCGCGGCGGCGAGGGCCGCGTGCTGGACGTGACCGATGGCGCCGCGGTCGAGGCGCTGGTCGCGGCGATCGTGACCGAACACGGCGGGCTGTCCATCCTGGTCAACAACGCCGGCATCACCCGCGACCAGTTGCTGATGCGCATGAAGGACGAGGACTGGCAGGCCATCCTGGACACCAATCTCACCTCGGTCTATCGCACCTCCAAGGCCGTGATGCGCACGATGATGAAGGCACGCCGCGGCCGCATCATCAGCATCGCCTCGGTGGTGGGCGTGACCGGCAATCCCGGCCAGACCAACTACGCGGCGGCCAAGGCCGGCATCATCGCGTTCTCGAAGTCGCTGGCGCGCGAGGTCGGCTCGCGCGGCATCACGGTCAATGTGGTGGCGCCGGGCTTCATCGACACCGACATGACGCGCGCCCTGGCCGACGAGCAGCGCAAGGCGCTGGAAGGCTCGATCGCACTGGGCCACCTGGGCACGCCCGGTGACATCGCGCAGGCCGTGGCGTTCCTGGCCTCGCCGGCGGCCGCGTACATCACCGGCGAGACGCTGCACGTCAACGGCGGCATGTACATGGCATAACCCGTGTGCGTTGGACCGCGGTACGCCAGCGGCCGCCATGGTTCTCTTGAACGGCCGAACCGGGTAATATGGCGACTTTCGTGCCGTGTCGGGCCGGCCTTGCCGGACCTCGGGTCGGCGCACCGGCCCGCATGGGCCCGGAGAGGATTTTGTACCGTGTGGTCTCCAGGGCGCGCACGGGGAAATGGGGTTCGGGACTTTCCCGGCCTCGAACGCTTTTTTTCGGGAGGCACTGTCTCATGAGCAGCATCGAAGAGCGCGTCAAGAAGATCGTTGTGGATCAGCTGGGGGTCAAGGAGGAAGACGTCACGCCGAACGCCTCGTTCGTGGACGACCTGGGCGCCGATTCGCTGGACACGGTGGAACTGGTGATGGCGCTGGAAGAGGAATTCGAAACCGAGATTCCCGACGAGGAAGCCGAAAAGATCACCACCGTGCAGCAGGCGGTGGACTACATCAAGGCGCACGTCAAATCCTGAATGCCGGTGTCAGCGCATCCCGCGGGGCTGCGCAGTGCCATGCGGCAACCCGAAAGCTGCGCCTCGCGAGCGCAGCTTTCGCTTTGATGGGCCGGTGACAATGCGTGGGCGTATGGGCCAGCCCCCGCGAGGGCGTGGCGCCGCGGGCGTCCAGCCCGGCCGGCGGCTTCACCGGCATCGCGGCATCACCGCGCCGGTCCGGGCGCAGCGGCCCGCTTCAACCGGATTTTCGAATCGGGAGCATCCATGAGCAAACGGCGAGTAGTGGTAACCGGCATGGGCCTGGTCTCGCCCGTCGGCAACGACGTGGCGACGGCCTGGAAAAACGTGGTCGAGGGCGTGAGCGGCATCGGCCCGATCACCCATTTCGACGCCCAGGCGTTCCCCACGCGGATCGCCGGCGAGGTCAAGGGCTTCGACCCCACGGCCTACATTCCGCCGAAAGACGTCAAGAAGATGGATACCTTCATCCACTACGGCATCGGCGCGGGCACCCAGGCCCTGCGCGATTCGGGACTGGAGGTCGATGAAGCCAACGCCGCGCGGATCGGCGTGGCGGTGGGCGCGGGCATCGGCGGCATCGCCAGCATCGAGCGCACCTCGATTGCCTACCACGAGGGCGGGCCGCGCAAGATCTCGCCCTTCTTCGTGCCCAGCTCCATCATCAACATGGTCTCGGGCAACCTGTCGATCATGTACGGGTTGAAGGGCCCGAACATCGCTTGCGTCACCGCCTGCACCACGGCCACCCACAACATCGGGCTGGCGATGCGGATGATCCAGTACGGCGACGCCGACGCGATGCTGACCGGCGGCGCCGAGTTTTCTGTCACGCCGACCGCGATCGGCGGGTTCTGCTCGGCCAGGGCCATGTCCACCCGCAATGACGAGCCGACCCGTGCCAGCCGGCCGTGGGACAAGGATCGCGACGGCTTCGTGCTGTCCGACGGTGCCGGCATCCTGGTGCTCGAGGAGTACGAACATGCCAGGGCGCGCGGGGCCACGATCCACGCAGAGATCGTCGGCTTCGGCATGAGTGGCGACGCCCACCACATCACCGCGCCCAGCGAGGGCGGGGAAGGCGCGTCGCGCTGCATGGAGGCGGCGCTGCACGATGCCGGCGTCAACCCGGACGAGGTCCAGTACATCAACGCCCACGGAACCTCGACGCCGCTCGGCGACCTTGGCGAGGTGCTTGCCGCGCGGCGCGTGTTCGGCGACCACGCCGACAAGCTGGCGATGAGCTCCACCAAGTCCACCACCGGCCACCTGCTGGGCGCTGCCGGCGGGGTGGAGGCGATCTTCACGATCCTGGCGATGCGCGACAACGTGCTGCCGCCGACCACCAACCTCGACGAGCCGGGCGAGGGCTGCGACCTCGACTTCGTGCCCAACACCGCGCGCGAGGGCAGGATCGACGTGGCCCTGTCCAATTCGTTCGGCTTCGGCGGCACCAACGGAACGCTGCTGTTCAAGCGCGCATGAACGACCCGGCCGCACCGGCCGGGATCGGCGATGCAATGTCTTAGACTGGCCGGATGATCCGAATCCCGACCCCCGCCCCTCCGACGTCGCGTGCGAGGCAATCCGGCAACGCGCTGGTGCGGCTGCTGTTGCTGCTGGTGTTGCTGGCGATCGTTGCCGTGGTTGCGTGGGCCGGCTATCGTTACCACACATTCACGCATACGCCGCTCACGACCGCCACGCACAGTCCGACGCTGGAAATCGCCCGCGGCGAAGGCTTCAACGACATCGTGCGGCAGTTGCGCGAAGAGCAACTCACCGACGCGCCGCCCCTGCTGTGGCGGGCGCTGGCCCTGCGCATGGGCGTGACCCGCAAGCTGCACGCGGGTGAATACGCGCTCGAGCCGGGCATGACGCCCCCGACGCTGTTGCAGAACATGGCCGAAGGCAAGGTGTTGCACCGGCGCGTGACGCTGGTCGATGGCTGGACCTTCGCGCAGGTCATCGCCGCGCTGGATGCCGCGCCCAAGCTCGACCACACCCCGCGCAAGGCGCTCGAAGACACGTTGATGAAGCGGGTCGGCAGGACCGGCCCGGGTGCGCTGGAAGGCCAGTTCATGCCCGACACCTACGACTACGTGCGCGGGATGTCCGACCTCGATGTGCTGGAACGCGCGCACAAGGCGATGCGGCAATACCTTGCGAAGGAGTGGGCCGCGCGCGATCCCTCGATTCCGCTGGAAACCCCTTACCAGGCGCTGATCCTGGCCTCGCTGGTGGAAAAGGAAACCGCGGTACCGGCCGAACTTCCGAAGATCGCCGGGGTGTTCGAGAGGCGCTTGAAGATCGGCATGAAACTGGATACCGATCCCGCGGTGATCTACGGCATGGGTGCGAAATATGCAGGCAAGATCCACAAATCCGATCTCGAGGCCGATACTCCCTGGAACACCTACGTGCACGCCGGTCTGCCGCCCACGCCGATCGCGCTGCCCGGCCGTGCGGCCATCCATGCGGTGATGCATCCGGCCGCGGGCAACGCGTTGTACTTCGTCGCCAAGGGCGATGGCACGCACAAGTTCTCCGCGACGCTGGCCGAGCACAACGCCGCCGTGCGCAAATACATTTTCGGAAAGAAGCATCGATGAAGGGCCGGCTGGTCACGCTGGAAGGCGGCGAAGGCGCGGGCAAGAGCACCCTCGTGGCGGGCCTGCGCGAGCATTTCGTGCAGCGCGGGCTGGATGTCCTCTACACGCGCGAGCCCGGCGGCACACCGGCGGGCGAGGCCATCCGGGAACTGGTGCTCGATCCCGCGCACCGCGGCATTGGCGCGGAAACCGAACTGCTGCTGATGTTCGCGGCGCGCGCGCAACTGGTGCGCGACGTGCTGCGGCCGGCGCTGGAGGCCGGGCGCTGGGTGCTGTGCGACCGCTTCACCGATGCCAGCTACGCCTACCAGGGCGGCGGCCGCGGCATCGACGCCGCGCGCATCGCCGAGCTCGAGCGCATCGCCACCGGCGGCCTGGTTCCGGACCTGACGCTGCTGCTGGACCTGCCCGTCGCGCACGGCCGCGCGCGCGCCAGCCAGCGCGGCGACGCCGACCGCATCGAGGCCGAGCGCGACGAGTTCTTCGAGCGGGTGCGCGCGGTGTACCTTGCCCGTGCCGCGGCCGAACCACGGCGCTTCTGCATCATCGATGCCACCCAACCGCCCGAGCGCGTGCTGCAGGAAGCCGCCGCAGCCATCGACGCGCTGGCGGCGCAGGGCGCAGAACCATGACCGAGACTGCCGAAAAGCCCGCGCCCGCCATCGATCCGGGCGCGCCGCTGCCGCCGTGGTGCGAGGCGCCGTGGCAGATTCTGGCCACGCGCGCGGCCAACCACAGCCTGCCGCACGCCCTGTTGCTGGCCGGCCCGGCTGGGCTTGGCAAGCGCGCACTGGCCGAGGCCTTCGTGCGCGCACGCCTTTGCGGCACGCCCCGCGAAGGACATGCCTGCGGCGAATGCCGGGCCTGCAAACTGCTGGCGGCAGGCACGCATCCCGACCGCATCCGGGTGACGCTGGAAGAAAATCCCAATACGCACAGGATGCGCACGGAAATCCTGGTTGCGCAGATCCGCGCGTTGTCGGCGCGACTGGCAATGGCCAGCCAGCTCGACGGCTGGCAGGTCGCGGTGATCGATCCGGCGGATGCGATGAACACGGCAGCCCAGAACGCACTGCTGAAGACCCTGGAAGAACCTGGCGAGGCCAGCCTGATCGTGCTGATCGCCGATCATCCCTGGCGGCTGGTGCCGACCATCCGCAGCCGCTGCCAGCGCATCGACTTCGCGCTGCCGGCTACCGACGTCGCGCGCGAGTGGCTGTCCGCGCGCGGCGTGGAACACGTCGATGCGCTGTTGGCCGCGGCCGGCGGCAACCCCGGCCAGGCCTGGGCATTGGCCGAGTACGGCGGCATGCAGCGGCGCCAGGAAGTCGCGCGCGACCTGCTGGCGCTGGCGGCGGGCAAGGCCGGCGCGCGCACCATCGGCAAGGCCTGGGCCGGCGATGAACCCGCGCAGCGGCTGGAACAGGCCGCACGACTGCTGGAAGGCGCACTGCGCGCCCGCGCCGCCGGCACGCGCACCCGCTTCGATCCGGACTGGGAAGACGCCACGCTGCTCACCGCCGCGCGCCGCGCCGACCGCTTGCGCACGCAGGTCGACGGGCCGCTGCGGACCGACCTGGCACTGTTCGCGTGGCTCGATTCATTGACTGGCGGCGCCGGCAGCGCGCGCTGATACGATCGGCCGCGGGGATTTCCTGCTTCGCACGTCCGTTGCCAGACCGCCCTCCAGGGGACCGCCGATCCATGCCCAGCGTGTACGACATCAAGCCGCGGTTCCAGGCATTGCTGCGGCCGCTGGTGCGCGGACTGGCCGCCGTCGGCGTGACGGCGAACCAGGTCACGCTGGCCGCGATGGTGGTTTCGGTGGGCATCGGCGTTGCGGTCGGGTTGCTGGCGGACCATCACCGCTGGATCTGGGGCCTGCTGCCGCTGTGGCTGTTCGTGCGCATGGCGCTGAACGCCATCGACGGGATGCTGGCGCGCGAGCACGGCCAGGCCTCGAAGCTGGGCGCGGTGCTGAACGAGCTCGGCGACGTCATCGCCGATGCCGGTTTGTACCTGCCGCTGGCGCTCACGGCGCCGTTCGGACTGTGGCCGCTGGCGGTGTTCGTGCTGCTGGCGGTGCTGACCGAGATGACCGGCGTCGTCGGCGTGCAGATCGGCGCGTCGCGCCGCTACGACGGGCCGCTGGGCAAGAGCGATCGCGCGCTGGTGTTCGGTGTGCTCGGATTGATGCTGGCGCTCGGCGTACCGTTCGGGCCATGGCTGGATCGGCTGGTGTGGTTGCTGGCGCTGTTGTGCGCGCTGACGGTCGTCAACCGCGCCCGTCGGGCGCTGGGGGAAGTGCGCGCATGAAGCGGGCAGGACGGGAGGACGCATGCTTGAGGCATTGACGGCCCGCTCGCTGGCCGGCTTCATCCATCTTCTCACCGGCAGCCGCGCGTTCTTCGCCGAACCGCTGGCGCCTGGGCGGCGGGTCTACTACGGCAACCATTCCAGCCACGGCGATTTCGTGCTGATCTGGTCGGCGCTGCCGCGCGCGTTGCGCCGGCAGGCGCGCCCGGTGGCCGCGGCCGACTACTGGCGCCGCGGCGTGTTGCGGCGTTACCTGATCCGGCGGGTGTTCAACGGCGTGCTGATCGAGCGCAACCCGGAAAACCGCAGCGAAGACCCGATTGCGTTGATGGCCGAGGCAGTCGACGGAGGCGCCGCGCTGATCCTGTTTCCCGAAGGCACCCGCAATCCGGAGGAGGGCCTGCTGCCGTTCAAGAGCGGCGTGTATCACCTCGCAAGGCGCTGCAAGGACCTGGAACTGGTGCCGGTGTGGCTGGAGAACATCAACCGCGTGATGCCCAAGGGCCGCCTGATTCCGCTGCCGCTGCTGTGCACCGCGCGCTTCGGTGAACCGCTGCGGCTGGCCGAAGGCGAGGACAAGCGGCAATTCCTCGACCGCGCGCGCGAGGCGCTGCTCGCGCTGGCGCCGGAGGCCCCGTGAGCGCCTTCTTCGACACGCACCGGCAGGCCATCGAACTGTTCGGCGGCATCGGCGTGGTGCTGCTGGTGGCCACGCTGATCGGCCGCGTGCTGGCCTTGACCGCAGCGCCCGGCAAGCGATCGACCATCGACAACCTCAACGCGCGCATCAACGCGTGGTGGGTGATGGCGCTGCTGGTCGGGGTGGCGTTCGCCTTCGGCAAGCCGGGCGTGCTGGTGCTGTTCTTCCTGGTCTCGCTGCTGGCGCTGCGCGAATTCATCACCTTGCTGCCCACACGCGGCGGCGACTACTGGGCGCTGGTGGCGGCGTTCTACGTGGTGCTGCCGATCCAGTACGTGCTGATCGGCATCGAATGGTACGGCCTGTTCTCGATCTTCATTCCGGTTTACGCGTTCCTGCTTTTGCCGATCCTGGCCGCGGTCGGCGGCGACACCACGCGCTTTCTCGAACGCACCTCCAAGATCCAGTGGGGATTGATGATCTCGGTGTTCTGCATCTCGCACGTGCCTGCGCTGTTGACGCTGCGCATCGCCGGCTACGACAACCGGCAGTTGCTGCTGATCGCGTTTCTGGTGCTGGTGGTGCAGTCCTCGGACGTGCTGCAGTACGTGTGGGGCAAGCTGTGCGGGCGGCACCTGATCGCGCCGGCGTTGTCGCCGTCGAAGACCTGGGAAGGCTTCGCCGGCGGCATCGCCACGGCCACGCTGCTGGGCGGCCTTCTGTGGTGGATCACGCCGTTTTCGTTCGTCGAGGCGCTGGGCATGGCGCTGGTAATCAACCTGATGGGTTTCCTCGGCGGGCTGGTGATGTCGGCGATCAAGCGCGACCGCGGCATCAAGGACTGGGGCCACATGATCGAAGGCCACGGCGGCGTGCTGGACCGGCTCGATTCGGTGTGCTTCGCCGCGCCGATATTCTTCCACCTGACGCGCTACTTCTTCACGTGACCGGTCAGGGCAAGGTCAAGCGCGTGGCGTCACAATCGCGCAGCCGGTGACCGGCTGCCCGAAGGAAAAGTCCGCTTGCGCCTGGAAAAACCCCTGGATCTGCTGGATCCCGACGCGTTGCTGAAGCGCCCCGGTGCGCGCCTGATGGTGCTGGCGCCGCATCCGGACGATGAGTCGCTGGCAGCCGGCGGCCTGATCCAGCGCGCACGCGCCTGCGGCGTGCCGGTGTGCGTGGTGTTCGTCACCGACGGCGAGAACAATCCATGGCCGCAGCGCGTGCGTGAACGCCGCCTGTGGATCGGGCGTCGGCAACGCGAGGCGTGGGGCGCGCGGCGGCGCGGCGAGGCGGACGAGGCGCTGCGCCGGCTCGGCGTCGACGCCGGAAACGTCGTACGCCTGGGCTGGCCCGACGGTGGCGTCACCTGGCGACTGCTGGCGGACACCACCGCCATGCTCGAGCGCATGCGCGACCTGGTGGCCGACTGGCAGCCAACGCTGCTGGTGCTGCCGGACCTGGTCGATCGCCATCCCGACCACAGCGCGCTGCACGTGCTGATGGAAATGGTGTTCCAGGGCATGCCGCGGGCGGCGCGACCCGCCTGCCTGGGTTACCTGCTGCACGGACGCTCGCGGCCCGGCGTGCCGCGGCGCGCGGTGCTGGCGTTGTCGCGGGAAGAACGTGCCGGCAAGCGGCAGGCAATCCTTGCGCACGCCAGCCAGATGGCCTTCGGGCGCGGCCGCTGGTTGCGCTTCGCGGACGACCAGGAAACCTTCGTCGCGGGACTGGATTGCCATGATCTTGCCGGACCGCGGTTGCCGTGGCAGCCGCCGCGGCCGTTGCGACGGTTGCTCTCGCTGCTGGTGGTCGATGCCGATGGCGGCGGGCGCGTGCGCATCGATGGAGGCGATGGAAGCCGCGCGGCCCTGTGGTGGCGCGACGGAAGCCCGGCGGCGTGCGTGCCCCGCGCGTTGCACGCACCGTACTATGTCAAGCTGTATTGTCCGTTGCCCTCACCCTGGGTGTTCGATGGCTGGGGCTGGTGCCGGATCGGCGGTGCTTGACCGCGGCGGGCAGGTGGCGGCAAGCTGGCGCCCGCAATGACACGAGGATCGTGAAGATGGTGGCAACCGTTGGCGCAGGGCGGCAGGGCATCCTGCCCGTGGTCATCAAGGACAGGAACACGCTGTACCAGTCCTACATGTCGTTCGTGAAGGGCGGCGGCCTGTTCGTGCCCACCAACAAGCGCTACAACCTCGGTGACGAGGTGTTCCTGCTGATGACGTTGCCCGAAGAGACCGAGCGCGTGGCGACCACCGGCCGGGTGGTGTGGATCACGCCGACCAACGCCCAGGGCAACCGTCCGGCCGGGATCGGCGTGCAGTTCACCGAAAGCGCCGACGGCGACAACGCGCGCACCAAGATCGAAACGCTGCTGGCAGGGTTGCAGGGCGGGGACAAGCCGACCTACACGATGTAACGCGACGCCGGCTGTCAGGCCTGCGTCAGCGCGTTCCGCGCGTGCAGCTTGATGGTCTTGACCATCGACGCCAGCCCGTTGGATCGGGTGGGCGAGAGGTGCTTGCCCAGGCCGATCGCGTTGATGAAGGCGGGATCGGTTTCGAGGATTTCCCGCGCGCTGCGCCCCGAGTACACCCGCAGCAGCAGCGCCACCAGGCCGGACACGATCGCCGAATCGCTGGCCGCGCGCATCTCGAGCCCGTTGGCGTTGCCCGAGACCACGATCCACACCTGCGACTGGCAGCCATCGACCTTGTTGGCCTCGCACATTTCCGCGTCCGAAAGCGCGGGCAGCTTGCGGCCCAGGTCGATCAGGTACTGGTAGCGCCCGGTCCAGTCGTCGAAGAACCCGAATTCCTCGATGATCTCTTCCTGGGCGTCATGGATGGTGGTGTCGTTCATGGATTGGCAACTTTCCAGCGGGTTCCCTGCGGGCCGTCCTCGATCGCCACGCCCAGCGCGGCGAGTTCGTCGCGGATGGCATCGGCGCGTGCGAAGTCGCGCGCGGCGCGCGCGGCCTGGCGGGCCTCCACAAGGCTTTCGACCCGCGCGCGGTCCACGCGTTCCGTGCCGCGCTGGAACCACGCCTGCGGGTCCTGCTGCAGCAGGCCGAGCAGCGCGCCGCTGCCGAGCAGGTCGGCCCTGGCGCCAGCGAGCTCCGCCCGTTCGGTGTCGGACGGCGGCCGCTTCGCCTTGTCCAGCAGTTGCCGCGCGCGCGCGGCCTTCTGGTTGAGCATGGCCAGCGCCTGCGGCGTGTTGAGATCGTCCGCGAGCACGCCTTCGATGTCCGCCACGCTGGCGGCGGGCTGCACGTCAAACGCCGCGAGCTCGCGCAGCGTGCCGTACAGGCGATCCAGCGTGGCGATGCTCTGTTCGATCAGGGCTTCGGACCAGTCCAGCGGCTGGCGGTAGTGCGCGCTCAGCAACGCGTAGCGGATGGCTTCGGGCGGGTGCTGTTCCAGCAGTGCGTGCAGTTGCTTGACGTTGCCGATCGACTTGCTCATCTTGGCGCCGCCGAAGGTGAGCATGCCGTTGTGCAGCCAGAAGCGCGCGAAGGTCTTGCCGCCGTGCGCGCAGGTCGATTGCGCGATTTCGTTTTCGTGGTGCGGAAACACCAGGTCCACGCCGCCGGCGTGGATGTCGATGGTCTCGCCGAGGTGTGCGGCGGCCATCGCCGAACATTCGATGTGCCAGCCCGGCCGGCCGCGGCCCCAGGGGCTGTCCCAGCCCGGCAGCTCGGGCGGGGAGGGTTTCCACAGCACGAAGTCGGCCGGATTGCGCTTGTAGGGTGCAACGTCGACCCGCGCGCCGGCGATCAGCTCGTCGGTTGAGCGTCCCGACAGTTGGCCGTATTCGGGAAAGCTGGCGACATCGAACAATACGTGGCCTTCTGCCGCGTAGGCGTGGCCCGAGGCCACCAGCCGCTCGCACATCGCCAGGATCGGCTCGATGTGCCCGGTGGCCAGCGGTTCGACATCGGGCGGCGCGACGCCGAGTTTCGCCATGTCCTTGCGATATACGGCGGCGTATTTTTCCGCGATCGCGGCGATCGGCACGCCGGCCTCGGCGGCCGCGGCGTTGATCTTGTCGTCCACGTCGGTGATGTTGCGGGCATACACCAGGCGCGGAAACCGGCGCCGCAGCAGGCGCGCCAGCACGTCGAACACCACCGGCCCGCGCGCATTGCCGATGTGCACGTAGCTGTACACCGTGGGGCCGCACACGTACATCGTCACGCGTTCGGGATTGCCCGGTACAAAGGGCTCGACCCGGCGGGTCAGGGAGTTGTGCAGGCGCAGCGTCATGCAGGGCCGTTCGCGGGAAATAATCGTGCAATTTTATCAGGTTGCATCCGGTGCTTGAGCGGGGATTCAGCCTGGGGATGGTTCAATGGCACCAAGCGATGCGGGACCGTGCGCCCGCAGGATCATCTGGAGCGCGTCATGTACAAGATCCTGGCCAGCCTGCTGCTCGTGGGCGTCGCCGCCACCGCCGGCGCACAGGGCTATCCGCCCCCGCCACCACCGCCCCCGGCGGCCCAGGCCGCGAGCACCCACTACGGCTGGGCCGAAGTCTTGCGGGTCGATCCGGTATATGCCGCCGTGGCGCAGCCACCGCAGCAGCAGTGCTATCCGCAGACGGTGACGCGGCGCGACGACAGCCACACCGGCGGCACCATCCTGGGCGCGATCGTCGGCGGCGTGCTGGGCAACACCGTCGGCAAGGGCGATGGCCGCAAGGCCGCGACCGTGGCCGGTGCGGTGGCCGGCGGGGCCATCGGCAACCGGGTCTCGGCGGCGCACGACCGCGACATCACCACCACCCAGACGGTGTGCCATCCGGTCGACAACTACGCGCCGCAGCAGCAGATCGTCGGCTACGACGTCGAGTACCGCTATCGCGGCGAGGTGTACATGACGCGGCTTCCGTACGATCCGGGCGAGCGGCTGCGGGTCAGGATCACCATCGCGCCGGCTGGCTAGGAGCCCGGGCGGCATTGCAGTCCGGTTCGCGGTATGCGAGCATTGCCCGTCCGTTGCCAGATCCCGACATGACGAATTTCCTGTTCATCAACGCGACAGTCCTTGCCGGCGCCCGTGCTGCGTCGGGCATGACTTCGCGCGCGCGCCGACCGGAGCCTGGGGTTTCGGCCGGGTAGTCCGTCGCGCGCATTGCTGTTGCACGAAATGACCGAACCCGGCCCCGGCGCCGGGTTTTTTGTTGCCTTTGCCCAGGCGCATCCGTGTGCGCAAGGGCCGACCGGCCATCGCTGGCCATCACTTCACAAGGGCGTTGCACCGTGACGATTCGACACTTCCTTACCACCCAGGACTGGAGCCGCGCCGAGATCGATGCGCTGCTGGACCGGGCGGCCGCCTTCAAGCGCTCGCCCGCGGGAACGCAGTTGGCCGGCAAGTCGATCGCGCTGCTGTTCTTCAATCCGTCGCTGCGCACGCGTGCCAGTTTCGAGCTGGGCGCGCACCAGCTCGGCGGCCACGCGATCGTGCTGGCGCCGGGCAAGGACGCCTGGCCGATCGAGTTCGAGGCCGGCGCGGTGATGGACGGAGAGGCCGAGGAACACGTCGCCGAGGTCGCGCGGGTGCTCTCGCGCTACGTCGACCTGATCGCGGTGCGCGCGTTCCCGAAGTTCCGCGACTGGTCGGTGGATCGCGAGGACCGCGTGATCCGCGCGTTCGCCGCGTACGCGACGGTCCCGGTCATCAACATGGAGACCATCACCCACCCCTGCCAGGAACTTGCCCACGCCATGGCCCTGCGCGAGCACCTGGGCGAGCTGCGCGGGGAGAAATACGTGCTGACCTGGACCTACCACCCGAAGCCGCTCAACACCGCGGTGGCCAATTCGGCGCTGCTGATCGCCACGAAGATGGGCATGGACGTGACGCTGCTGTGTCCGACGCCCGAATACGTGCTGGACGAACGCTACATGGCGTTCGGCGAGGCCAACGCGCGCGCGAACGGCGGTTCCTTGCGGGTCACGCACGACATCGAGGACGCCTACCGCGGCGCCCGCGCCGTGTATGCGAAGAGCTGGGGCGCGCTGCCGTATTTCGGGCGCTGGGACGAGGAAAAACCCATCCGCGACGCCCATCGCCACTTCATCGTCGACGAGGCCAGGATGGCGCTGACCGACCACGCCGTGTTCAGCCACTGCCTGCCGCTGCGCCGCAACGTCAAGGCCACCGACGCGGTGATGGACGCGCCGTCGTGCATCGCCATCGACGAAGCCGAGAACCGCCTGCACGTGCAGAAGGCGGTGATGGCGGAGTTGGCGGGACTCGGGACTCGGGACTCGGGACTCGGGTGAAGTCGCAATCGATCAGTTTTGTCCTGTTCCACCAGGCCCTTTGATTTCCGGAGCATTACATCAATGCCATTTTCGAATTCCAGTCCGAGTCCCGAGTCCCGAGTCCCGAGTCCCGGCTCCAGGGACATCATCCTCGCCTTTTCCGGCGGCCTCGACACCAGTTTCTGCGTGCCGTACCTGCAGGAACGCGGCTGGCGGGTGCACACGGTGTTCGCCGACACCGGCGGGGTGGGGGACACCGAGCGCGCAGCCATCGAATCGCGTGCGCACGAACTCGGCGCGGCGTCGCACGTGACGGTCGAGGGCGGCCCGGCGCTGTGGGACGAATTCGTCAAGCCGTTCGTGTGGGCCGGCGAGGGCTACCAGGGCCAGTACCCGCTGCTGGTGTCGGACCGCTACCTGATCGTGGAGGCCGTGTTGCGGCGCGCGGCGGAACTCGGCACCCGGGCCATCGCGCACGGCTGCACCGCCATGGGCAACGACCAGGTGCGCTTCGACCTGGCGCTCAAGGCGCTGGGCGACTTCGAAGTCGTCGCGCCCATCCGCGAAATCCAGAAGGAACACACGGCGGTGCGCGCGTACGAGCAGGAGTACCTGAAGCAGCGCGGATTCGACGTGCGCGCGAAACAGCAGGCCTACACCATCAACGAAAACCTGCTTGGCGTGACCTTGTCGGGCGGGGAGATTGACCGCTGGGAAGCGCCCGGCGAAGATGCGCGCGGCTGGTGCAAGCCGCGGGCCGAATGGCCGGCCGAACCCTTGCGCATCAAGCTCGGTTTCGAGGGCGGAGAAGCGAAGACGCTGGACGGTGAGCGTCTTGCCGGTCCGATGCTGCTGGCCAGGTTGAACGACGCCTTTGCCCGCTACGGCGTGGGCCGGGGCCTGTACACCGGCGACACCACCATCGGCCTGAAAGGCCGCATCGTGTACGAGGCACCGGGGCTGATCGCCCTGCTTGCGGCGCATCGCGCGCTGGAAGAGGCCGTGCTGAGCAAGCAGCAGAACCGCTTCAAGCCGGCGGTCGCGCGCCGCTGGGTGGAGCTGGTCTACGAGGGCTTCTTCCACGATCCATTGAAGGCCGACCTCGAGGCTTTCCTGGCCTCCTCGCAGCGCTGCGTCGAGGGCGAGGTCACCCTGGAAACCACCGGCGGCAGCGTGCAGGCGGTCGCGGTCGTCTCACGCCGCATCCTGACAGCCGCCGGCGCGACCTACGCCCAGTCCGCGGACTGGGGCGCGGCCGAGGCAGAGGGATTCATCCAGTTGTACGGCATGAGTTCTGCACTGTGGGCGCAGGTGAATCGGGGACCGGGGACCAGGGACCGGGGACCGGATCGAAGCACTACGCGCTGACCCGTCACGAATGCATCCTGCAGACATCCATGTTCGGCCCACGTCCATGACAATCGTCCAACCATCCGGTCTTAGGTCCCCGATCTCCAGCCCCGAAGGCTTGCTCGAGGCGACGCTCGGGCACCTGCGCGCGCTGGTGGCGTTCGACACCCGCAACCCGCCGCGCGCGATCGATGCCGGCGGCATCTTCGACTACGTGCGTGCGCAATTGGCGGGGTTCGAGGTGCGCGTGGCCGACCACGGTGCGGGCGCCGTCAGCCTTTTCGCGATGCGGGGCAGGCCGAAGCTGCTGTTCAACGTGCACCTGGATACCGTGCCCGACTCGCCGCACTGGACGCGCGATCCGTTCGCGTTGCAGGTGACGGACACGCGGGCGACCGGCCTCGGCGCCTGCGACATCAAGGGCGCGGCCGCGGCGCTGCTGGCCGTCGCCAACGCCTGCGACGGCGACCTCGCGCTGCTGTTCACCAGCGACGAGGAAGGCGCCGACCCGCGCTGCATCCGCGCGTTCCTGGATTCTGCTTCACCCCGGGTCCCGGAGTTCGAAGCCGTGATCGTCGCCGAACCCACGCGCTGCAAGGCTGTACTGGCGCACCGCGGCATCCAGTCGGTGCGCGTGCGCTTCGCGGGCCGCGCCGGTCACGCCTCGCGCGAGCAGCAGCGATCCGACAGCGCGCTGCACCAGGCCGTGCGCTGGGGTGCGGCGGCGCTGGCATTCGCCGATTCGAAGGCGACACAGGCGTTCGACGGCCTGCACGGGCTGCGCTTCAATCTCGGCCGCATCGAGGGCGGGATCCAGGCCAACGTCATCGCGCCCGAAGCGGAACTCCGGTTCGGGATGCGGCCGCTGCCATCGATGGACATGGACGCGGTGCTGGAGGACCTGCGGGTGCTGGCGGATCCGGCGCCGGCGCAGTTCGAGGAAGTGTTCCGCGGTCCGCCGTTGCCTGCACACACCGAGCAGGCCGAGGCGCACCGGCAGGCCGCGCACGCCCTTGCCGAGGCGCTGGGACTGCCGGTAGGCGGTGCGGTCGATTTCTGGACCGAGGCCGCGCTGTTCTCGCGCGCGGGTTGCACCACGTTCGTGTACGGTCCCGGCGACATCGCCCAGGCCCACGCCGCCGACGAATGGGTTGCACTCGACCAGCTGCACGCCTACGCACGGTCCGTCCACCGCATCGTCACGGAGGGTCGCTCGTGAACGCGCCGCCCAATACGCGCCAGACCATCGTGCGCCTGCTCTCGGCGATGGGCAGCGGAAAGGAAATCCGCCAGTACCTGAAGCGCTTCTCGCAACTGGACGCGACGCGCTTCGCAGTCGTCAAGGTCGGCGGCGGGGTGCTGCGCGACGACCTGGCCGCGCTGGCCTCGTCGCTGACCTTCCTGCAGCAGGTGGGCCTGACGCCGATCGTGTTGCACGGTGCCGGTCCGCAGCTCGACACCGCGCTGGCGGAAGCCGGCATCGAAAAGCGCACGGTCGATGGCCTGCGGGTCACGCCGCCGGCGGCGCTCGGCATCGTGCGCCGGGTGTTCCACGCCCAGAACCTGGCGCTGGTCGACGCCCTGCACGCGATGGGCACGCGCGCGACCTCGGTGGTGTCGGGCGTGTTCGGCGCCGGCTATGTCGATCGCGAACGCTGCGGACTGGTCGGCCGCGTCGAGGGCATCGAGCGCGCGCCGATCGAGGCCAGCCTGCGCGCCGAATCGATCCCGGTGATCGCCAGCCTCGGCGAGACCGCCGAAGGCCAGATCCTCAACCTCAACGCCGACGTCGCGGCCAATGCCTTGGTGCGCGCGTTGCAGCCGTACAAGATCGTGTTCCTCACCGGCACCGGCGGCCTGCTGGACGGGGAGGGGCGGGTGATCGATTCGATCAACCTCACCAGCGAATACCAGCGCCTGATGGCCGAGCCCTGGGTGTCCGGCGGCATGCGGCTGAAGCTGGAGCAGATCGCCGCGCTGCTGCGCGACCTGCCGCTGTCCTCGTCGGTATCGATCACGCGGCCCGCCGAACTGGCGCGCGAGCTGTTCACGCACAAGGGTTCGGGGACGCTCGTGCGGCGCGGGGAAAAGGTGCTGCGCTTCACCTCGTGGGATGGCGTTGACCGCGACCGGTTGCGCGCGCTGGTCGAGTCCAGTTTCGGGCGCCGCCTGGCCGCCGATTACTTCGAGCGCACCGTGCCGCATCGCGTGTACGTCAGTGAAAGCTGGCGCGCGGCGCTGGTGCTGACGCGCGAGGACTGCGGCACCTACCTCGACAAGTTCGCGGTGCTCGACGACGCGCAGGGCGAAGGTCTGGGCCGTGCGGTGTGGCAGGTGATGCGCGCGGAAAACCCGCGCCTGTTCTGGCGCGCCCGGCACGACAATCCGGCCAGTCCGTTCTATCACGAGGAATCGGAAGGCAGCATGAAACAGGCGAACTGGCGGGTATTCTGGTACGGGCTGGATGGCGACTTCGCGACCATCGCGCGCTGCGTGGCGCATTGCGTCGCGCGGCCGCAGACACTGGTGCAGACCGATGGATGAGCGGACGATCGGCATCGTCGGGGCGCGCGGCCATACCGGGCGGGAGCTGATCCGCTTGATCGCGGCGCACCCGAAGCTCGAACTGGCATTCGTGTCCTCGCGCGAGCTGGCCGGCCAGCGCGTGGGCAAACACGGCGACGGCTTCACGGGCGACTTGCGCTTCGAGAGCCTTGCGCCGGACGACGTCGCGGCAAAGCACGCCGACATCGTGATCCTGGCCCTGCCCAACGGCAAGTCCGATGCCTTCGTCGAGGCGATCGACGCCGCGGCACCGGACACGCTGGTCGTCGACCTGTCCGCCGACCACCGTTTCGACGACAACTGGTACTACGGCCTGCCGGAGCTGACCCGCGACAAGTGGCGCGGCGAGCGCCGCATCGCCAATCCCGGGTGCTACGCCACGGCGATCGAACTGGCGGTGGCGCCGCTCAGGGATCTGCTGGCCGCGCCGCCGGTGTGCTTCGGGGTGTCGGGATATTCGGGCGCCGGAACCACGCCATCCGAGCGCAACGACCCGGAAAAGCTGCGCGACAACGTGATCCCGTACGCGCTGACCGGGCACGTCCACGAGCGCGAGGCGAGCTTCCACCTGGGCCTCCCGGTCGAATTCATGCCGCACGTCGCGCCGCATTTTCGCGGGCTCATGGTCACCGTGAACCTGTACCTGGCACGCACGATGAAGCGCGACGAGGTCGTGGCGCGTTTCCGCGGCGCCTGTGGCGGCGAGAAGCTGGTGCGGCTGGTCGACGATCCACCCTGGATCAGCCGCGTCGCCCGGCGGCACCATGCCGAGATCGGCGGCTTCACGCTGTCGGCGGACGGGCGCCGCGTCGTCGTGGTCGCGGCGCTGGACAACCTGCTGAAGGGCGCGGCGACGCAGGCCATCCAGAACATCAACCGCGTGATCGGCGTGGATGAGTGCACCGGCATCCCCCTGTAGGAGCGCGCGTGCGCGCGACCGGTGCGGCCGGACTGGCGCAAGGTCTCCTGCGTGAGCGGATCGAGGACTCGAAGATGACCCAACCCGTGTGGCAAAAACCCGACAGCAGGATCGACGCCCACATCATGCGTTTCCTGGCCGGCGACGACGTGTTGCTGGATCGCGAGTTCTTCGTGCACGACATCACGGCCAGCAAGGCGCACGTCGAGGGCCTCGCCAGCATCGGCGTGCTCGATGGCGGCGAGGCCGATGCGCTGAAGCGCGAGCTGGACGCGCTGGCCGCGGACTTCGAAAGCGGTGCGTTCGTGCTCGACGAGCGCTTCGAGGACGGGCATTCGGCCATCGAGGCGCGCCTCACCGAGCGGCTGGGCGACACCGGGCGCAAGGTCCACACCGGGCGCAGCCGCAATGACCAGGTGCTGGTCGCGACGCGCCTGTGGCTGAAGGACAGGCTCGCGCGGCTGCACGCGCATTGCACGGCGGCCGCGCGCGTGTGCCTGGATCGTGCGGGCGCCGAATCGCTGCCGATGCCTGGTTACACGCACCTGCAGCGCGCGGTGGTGTCCTCGACCGCGATGTGGTTCGCGGGTTTCGCCGAAACCTTCATCGACGATGCCTGGCGCGCCCGGCAGGCCTACGACTGGATCGACGCCAACCCGCTCGGCAGCGCGGCGGGCTACGGCGTGAACCTCGCGCTCGATCGCGACCACACCACCAGGGCGCTGGGCTTCGCGCGCATGCAGGTCGCCGCGACCGGTGCCCAGCTCTCGCGCGGCAAGTTCGAGCTGGCGGCGCTGGAAGCCGTCGGCAGCGCGCTGCTGGACGTGCGCCGGCTGGCATGGGACCTGTCGTTGTTCACCACCTCGGAGTTCGGCTTCGTCGCGTTGCCGCCCGAATACACCACCGGCTCCTCGATCATGCCCAACAAGCGCAATCCGGACGTGGTCGAGCTGCTGCGCGCCAGCTACGCCAGCGTCGCCGCCGCGCGCACCGAAGTCGAGCAATTGTTGTCGCTGCCTTCCGGCTACCAGCGCGACCTGCAGTTCAGCAAGGGCGGCATCTTCCACGGCATGCACCGGGGGCTTGCGGCGCTGGAACTGGTGCCGGACCTGCTGGCGCGGATGCAGTGGAATGAGGAGGCCATGCGCGCCGCGATCGAGCCGGCCATGCACGCCACCGACGTGGCAATCGAGCAGGCCGCGGCAGGCGTGCCGTTCCGCGACGCGTATCAGGCAGCTGCTGCCGCGACGGCCGAAGCAGGGCGGGGCCGCACGCCGGAGGAAAGCCTTGCTGCACGCGTGTCGCCGGGCGCACACGCCGACCTTCGCCTGTCGGAACTGCACGCGCGACTGGATGCCTTGCAGGATCAGGCGCCTGCGTGATTCGTGTAAGCTGGCGCACGGTCAATTCCCTTGGGGACAATGCATGAAGCTGCCTGGCAACATTTCGTCGTGGCGCAAGCCGCACGTGGTCGAACTCGTGATCGCGATCCTGATCCTGCTTTTGCTGTGGTCGAGTTTCGTCACCGTCGGCCCGGGTGAACGCGGCGTGTTGATGACGTTCGGTGCGGTCCGGTCGGGCGTGCTGGCACCCGGGCTGCACATGAAGATTCCGCTGGTGCAGACGGTCAAGCACATGAACGTGCAGATCCAGAAGTCCGAGACATCCGAGACCGCGGCCAGCCGCGACCTGCAGAACGTCACCACCACGGTTGCCGTCAACTGGTCCATCAATCCAGCCGATGCCGCATGGGTGTACGAGCGGCTGGGCAACGAGGGCCAGCTTTCCAGCAAGGTGATCGGGCCGGTGGTGTCCAATGCGGTGAAGGCGATCGCGGCGCGTTACGACGCCGAGCAGCTGGTCGAGAAGCGCGACGCGGTCCGCGATGAAATCCAGAAGCAGATCGTCACGGCGCTTGGCGCGTACAAGGTGCAGGTGCAGGGCGTCAACATCACCAACTTCAAGTTCAGCGAGGACTACGCCAAGGCGATCGAACAGAAGCAGGTGGCCCAGCAGCGCGCGCAACAGGCGCAATACGACCTGCAGCGCATCAAGGTGCAGGCGCAGCAGGAAATCGCCCAGGCGCAGGGCCAGGCCCAGGCGCAAAAACTGCTGCAGAGCACCCTGACGCCCGAGATCATCCGCCTGCGGGCGGTCAAGAAGTGGAATGGCGTGCTCCCGCAGGTGACCGGCAACGGCGCAATCCCCTTCATCGGCGACATGGCGACCAGCAGACCGTCACCGGCGGCGCCGCGCAGGTAGCCGGTCGGCAAGCCCGGGCACTTCTTCCGGGGTCCAGGGCCGTCCTCGTCACCGGCGACGCCGTGAAGAATATTCCGGGTGGGGTGTATACAACGTTGAAGGCCACCCTTCGCGTGGCCATGGGGCGATGCCATGCAAACGTTGTTCCGGGTTTTATTCGTCGCGCTGATGGCTGCCGGGCTGGTCGCGTGCCACGCGCCGGCCGACAGCGTGACGCCGACCACGACGTCGGAAATCAAGCTCTACAAGGTGCCTGTGCAGGATGCCCGCAACGTCGAGCGTGCGCTCGGCGTATTGCTGGCGGGCGATGGCAAGAACGACATGGGTGTGTCGCAACCGTTCCCCGGCACCCTGATGGTCATGGCGCCGGCGCACGTCCAGGCCAACGTGGCGAGCGTCATCGACGCCCTGGGCAAGTCTCGGGCCACATCTACCGGACCGGAGCCCCTGCAGGTTCATTTCTGGCTGGTCACGGCCGTGGCGGGGAAGGGCGGCGACGATCCTGCATTGCAGCCGCTGTCCGCAACCCTTGATCGTTTGCGGACGTCGCTCGGGCCCAGTCATTTCCTGCTGGAAGACCGTGCCGCCATCGCTGTCGATGCGCCAGACCACAACGACGAGACACGGGGCAACGGATCCGTCGTCACCAGTCGCGGCCGCGAGTTCTCGTTTCATGCCGTTGCGACCGGCAAGGACTCGATCGCGCTGCGCGTCCACTACACGAACACCACGGCCGATGCTGCCAGCCGTACCCTGCCGGAGCTGAAGACGATGATCGCCACGCAACCCGGCCATTACGTGGTCCTGGCCGAGGCACCGCCTTCGGCCGGACAGGGCGCGGACAGGGACAACGTCCTGATGAACCTGCTGGTGACGCGTGTCGACCGCATGCCCGCGGCAGCGGATTGAGCCCCGCCCGTGGCGCTGGGGGAGGCCGCCCTGCTTGCCGGTTACCGGCGTCTGGAGCGGCCCCTGTTCAACGTCCTGTACCGGCAGTTGTGGCAGCGCGAGGATTGCCAGGACCTCATCCACGACGCTTTCGTGCGGGTATGGGCGCGACGCGCGACCGTGGATGAAGCGACCCTCGACGCGCTGGTCTGGACCACGGCCTTGAACCTTGCGAGAAACAAACTGCGTTGGCGACGATTGTGGCGACACGTGCCGTTGAATCCGGATCTGCCGGATGGCGCGCGCGACGGCGGGGATTTCCTGGCCACGCGCCGGTTGCGCGCGGCCTTGCACCAACTTCCTGCCGCGTCGCGCGACGTGTTGTTGCTGTCGGAATTCAGCGGGCTGCGCGGTCAGGAGATTGCACAGATGCTTGGCATTCCGCCCGGAACCGTCGCCTCGCGCAAACACCACGCCATGGCGCGGTTGAGGCGGCTGATGGAAGAAGATCGCAATGCGTGAACTGGAAGACCTGCTGCCCACCCTGGAGCCACCGCCCGGCGGACTGGAACGCCTGCGGCGCAGCGTGGCCGGCACGCGCCCGAAAGTGCCCGTGCGGCGGTGGCGCCGGGCGGCGGCTGTTGCGGCGCTGTGCGTGGCCGTCGTCGCGGCGGGAACCTGGACGCTTCGGTGGCAGGGCCGCCAGGCGCACAACCAGGCCGTCGCCCAGGCAATCCGGCAGGCACTGCCTCCGAAACCTCCGGCCAACGGCATCGTCCTCGCCCACGGCGCCGCCCTCGAACTGCCCAGCGGACAGCCCGACGTGAAACTCTACCTGGTGCAATCGGCGAAGCCGGGGCGCAGGTGAAGGCGCGTACGGAACCGGGTACCCGTTCCGGCATTCGCGGTCACGTAAGGTTTGTCCGATGGATCGGGCACTCGCTACGCTTTCCCGAGTCCCGAGTCCCGAGTCCCGAGTCCCGAGTCCCGAGTCCCGAGTCCCGAGTCCCGTCAGAACGACATGAAATACCCGCCGTTCACCGGAATATTGGCACCGGTGATGAAGCCGGCGTCGTCGGCGGTGAGGAAGGCGACCGTACGGGCGATTTCCGACGGCTCGCCAAGGCGACCGACCGGAATCTGGGCGACGATCTGGGTACGAATTTCCTCGGGTACCCGCATCACCATTTCGGTCTTGCAGTAGCCGGGCGACACGCTGTTGACGGTGATGCCCTTCTTCGCCACTTCGCGCGCCAGCGCCATGGTGAAGCCGTGCATGCCGGCCTTGGCGGCGGAGTAGTTGGTCTGGCCGAACTGGCCGGTCTGGCCGTTGACCGAGCTGATGTTGACGATCCGGCCAAAGCTGCGGCCGCTCATGCTGTCGACGACGTTGCGGCACATGTTGAATATGCTGTCGAGGTCGACGTTCATCAGCTCCGACCACTGCGCCTGGCTCATCTTCTTGAGCGAGGTGTCGCGGGTGATGCCGGCCGCATTGACCACGATGTCGACGCTGCCGTACTCCTTGGCGACGTGCTCGACGAGCGCGGCGCAGTCCTCGAATTTCGAGACATCGGCCGGCGCGAACACGATGTTGCCGTTGTACTCGCGGGTTTCCTGGCGGAATGCGGCAAGGCGATCCTGGCGGCTGCCGAGGTCGGCGGCGATCACCTGGCGGCCGTCGCGCGCGAGCTGCTTGCAGATGGCGGTTCCGAGCCCGCCGATGCCACCGGTGACGATGGCTACACGCTTGGTCATGAATTGATCTCTCTCATGGGGTGGAAATCGGGACGCGCGCGCGGCACCGGCCCGGCAGTCGCGGATTCTGGCCGCGGATGCCGCATGGCCGCATGTGTTGCGCTGCAACAATCAAATCATGGTACGTAGCCCGCAAGAGGGTGTCAACGGCTCTTGCGCGGGGGCTTGTCCGGTGCCTTGTCGGCGTCCGCCGCGGGCTTGTCCGGACCCTCGCCACCGGCCTGCAGGGACTTCCACAGCTCGATGTTGCGCTCGGTGATCTCGTTCAGCATCGACCACGGTGTCTGGCCCAGCAGGCTGTTGAGCTGGTCGCGGAACTTGTCCTGCTGTTCCAGGAAGATCTTCAGGCTGTTTTCAAGGTATCCGCCCACGAAGCCTTGCATGGCGTCGCCGTAGAAGCGGATGATCTGGGACAGCAGCTCGGTCGAGAAGATCGGCTGGCCGTGCTGTTCGTGCTCGGCGATGATTTGCAACAGCACCGCGCGGGTGAGGTCTTCGTTGCTCTTGGCATCGCGCACCTCGAAGTTCTCGCCCGACAGCACCAGCTGGCGAACCTCTTCCAGCGTGATGTAGCTGGAGACGCGGGTGTCGTAGAGCCGGCGGTTGGGGTATTTCTTGATGATGCGCGGTGATGCCATGCCGCAAAATTAGCATGCCATGCGGCGGCGCACCAGCAAGCGCCCGCACCGGTCGCCGGTGCGGGTCGCGGGAATCCGGAGAAATGGTGCTCGCGAATCCGCCCGGCGGCCGGGCTCACGACGGACGGCTGTCGTCGTTGTTTTCGCCCAGCGGCAATACGGCGTGGCCGTGGGTTTCGTTGATCAGTTCCGCGGCGGCGATGTAGATGCCCACGATCGAGGTGACCAGCGCCAGGTAGCCGCCCAGGATGGTCAGCGCGTCCAGGTGCAGCCACTGCGCCAGTGCCCACGCCAGCAACAGCAGGCACAGGCCGAGCGCGAACAGCATGCGCGCGGTGCCCTCCTTGCGCGCCGCCAGCCAGAAGCAGAATGCCAGGAACGCCCACACGATCTCGTACCAGCCGCGCATGGCCGCCGACTGCGCGTGCAAGCCGCCGTGCATCGACAGCCACGCGATCCACCAGAAGCCGGCAAAGGAGAGGAACAGGCTGGCGTCCAGCGCGTGCCCACGCAGGTATTGCATGCAGCCGGCGATCGCCATCACTACGCCCCCGAGCACCACGCCCGTCAGCAACCCCAGCGAGGCGTCGGACGCGGCGAACCACCCGGCCTGGATCATGCCGGTCATCCACAGCGACAGCGCGAAGGCTGCGTAACCAAGGGTCGATGCGTTGGCGGTCGTATTCATCATGCCGGGCTCCTCGTGACAACGGTGGTGCCGCGTCCGGAGGGTTGGCCGATACGGCGACCGTCACCGCGATTATCGACAGGCGATGTGTACAAACAGTCACGACGCCGCCGGACCCGGCAGTGGCCGGGGCCATCTCCGGTTCAGTCGCAGGTCATTGCCCGGCGGCGGACGGTTGCAGCAGCGGGCCGCCGTCCGGGGGCGTGGCGTGAATCGCGCGCGCGGGCACCGCGAACCGCACGTCGAGGTCTTCCAGCGTACGCATGATCTCGAAATTGATGTGCTGCTGGACATCGCAATAGGCGGTGTAGTCGGGGTCGAGCATGTAGTACACGAACTCGAACTCGAAGCCGTACTCGCCGAACGCGCGCAGGTGGCCGCGGTCGAAGCGCACCTTGTCCTCGGCGGTGATGATCGCGCGGCAGCGTTCGACAATGGCCTCGATGCTTTCGCGCGGGGTGTCGTAGGGCACCCGGAAGCCGAACACCACGCGGCGTTCCTGCATGCGCGCGTAGTTGTGCACCAGCTCCTTGAGCAGGACCGAATTGGAGACAGCCAGTTCCTCGCCCGACAGCGCCGCGATGCGCGTGGACTTGATACCGACCCGCCGCACCGTGCCCATGTTGTCGCCGAAGATGATGAAATCGCCGACTTCGAAGGGCTTGTCGAGCCCGATGCTGATCGACGCGAACAGGTCCCCCAGGACGTTCTGCAGCGCCAGTGCCACCGCCACGCCGCCGATACCGAGGCTGGCGACGAAGGCGGTGATCTTCACGCCACCTGCCGACAGCAGCGCCAGTGCCAGGGTGATCCATACGACAATCTGCACGAACCACGTGAGCACTCCGAGCATGACCGGGTTGGCCGGGCCGGATTCGCCGCGCGCGGCCGACTCGCGCAGCAGCATCACCAGCAGCGTGGTGACCCACAGCGCGATCTGGATGCCGATCAACGCGCCGGTCACGAGTTGCAGCACGCCCTGGGCTTGCGCTGCGCCTGCGCTTGATTTGCCCAGGTGCATGAACTCGAGTGCCACCGCGATCGCGATCAGCAGCAGCAGCCAGCCGCGGGTGGCCTTGGCAACCGCCGCGGCGATGGTGAAGCCCGGTCTCCCGGTACGCCTGGCCAGGCTGGCCAGGCGCGCGCCCAGGATCGCGATTGCGGCATGGGCGACGATGTAGCCGAGCAACGCGCCACCGCCCGCGATCAACCAGGACAGCATGGGATTTCCGAGCCAGGCGGTCTGGTGGATCCACTGTTCGGTCATCGATTCCGTGCCTCTGCCTGTTGCCGGTGCGTGGATTGTCTCAGGCGGCCGGTGTCGCGGGCTCGTGGGAGTCGGAGCCCTGCTGGAACACCCGTTGCATCACGAAATCGGCGCTGATCTTCTCGCCGGTCAGCAGCATGGCCGCAAGTTCGCCGCCGAGGATCTGCGGCGCGATCACCACGTCGGGTTGCACCAGTTGCACGCGACCCATGTGGTGGGCGTCGTTGACGGCGGCGACGGTGCGCGCGCTTCCCGCCAGTTCGCGTACCGCCAGTACCACGAAGGCGTTTTCCGAATCGTCGTCCAGCATCGCCAGCACGGCCTGGGCCTTGTCCGCGCCGGCCTTGCGCAGCACGTCCGAATCGCTGGGGTCGCCCACCACCAGGTCAACCTCGTCCGGGGGGCTGGATTCGGGCTCCTGGCGCACGATCCGCGTCACCGGATGCCCGCGGCGCGCCAGTTCGCGCCAGGTGTTGGTGGCCAGCGGCGTATTGCCGATCACGACGAAATGATTTTCACGTTGCATGCGGACGCCCTTGTGGCTGACGATGCGTTGCAGGCTGCGCGTGACCAGCGGCGCGATCACCGCGGTCAGCGAGGTCGCGAACACGGCCACGCCCAGCACGATAACCGAAACCGCGAACAGCTTCGCCTCCGTGGTCTGCGGGGTGATGTCCCCGTAACCGACCGTGCTCATGGTGACCATGGCGTAGTACAGCGCGCTGACCAGGTCGGTGACCCGGGGCTTGAAATCGGCGCCCAGGTAATACGTGCCGAAGGTGGCGTAGAGGATCAGCATGACCACCGAGGTCAGCGCGAACAGCGTGCTGGCGGTGACGCTGGCGCGGTCGAACTGGCGCCACGCAAACCCCAGCAGCGCCAGCAGCAGAACGAAATACCCAAGCAGCAGGTGGGCGTTCGGGTGGTGGCCGAACAGCATGCTGGCGGCGCCGGTGGCGGCCAGCAGCAGCGCCATCGTCCAGGCCAGGCGCGAGCGCCACAGCAGGCCGAAGGCCATGGTCAGCATGCCGATGCCGATCAGCAGGGGCGGCAGCAGGCCCGGGGACAGTTCCGAACCGCCGGCCAGCAGTTGCGCGAGGATTGCCCGCCAGTGCCGGCCAAGGTCGGTCTGCAGCAGCCACACGCCGCCCAGCGCCAGCAGCGCGGCCAGCGGCACGTGCGGAAACCAGTGGCGGCCGCCGATCCGCTTGTGCAACTGCTGGATCCGGTTGCGCAGGAGTTGGCTGGGGCTGGGGAGCATGGAAGGCCGGCCGGGTGCGATTCCGCGTGGCGCATCGCCTAGGGTGCTCAAGATAGCAAGCGGCAGGCCGGTGGCCAAGCATCGCCGCGGAACGGGCGTTGCCGCTCATGTTGACCGGATGCGCAGGAATTCCGCCGGCGGGCGTTCGATGAACTCGCGCCACACGCGTTCCAGCAGGTCGCGCTGGCTGCCGAAGGGCACCGCCGCCGCGGCAGCGTCAAGGTCCAGCCAGCGGTGTGCCGTGTGTTCGCCATTGAGCACGACGTCGGCGTCTTCCGCCACGAACGCCACGAACGCGGGCACCACGGCGATGCTGTCATCGTGCGGCTCGTAGAACTGCTCGCAGAAACTGGTGGCGTACAAGGCCCGCGGCTTCAGCGCGGTTTCCTCGGCGAGCTCGCGCAGGGCCGCCTGCCAACCCGTTTCCCCGGACTCGACGTGGCCGGCCACGTAACTCCACGCGTCACCAAGATGCCCCCCGGCCCGACGCTGCAGCAAGAGCACCCGGGCATCGGCACCCTCGCCCCTGAGCACGAACACCGAAACCATCGTGCAGCGGATTGCCGGCCCCGGCATTCGCACGCCTCCTCACAACAGGCAAAAACAGGAGTCAGGGTACCCTTTTCGAGGCTGCCAAGAGTTCACTGACGCGGCCAAAGTGTACTCTGACCCCGGGTTTTTCAGGCGCGGCGCGTCAGGCGGCGCACCATGGCGATGGCGACGACCAGCCATACCAGCAGACTGATGTAGACGCCGAACTCCGGGATCACCAGCAGGTGGTGTTCGCCGGTTGCGTGCGCCAGTGCGTAGGTGCCGACGGTGTACATCCCGATCGGGAACACGATGTCCCAGTCGTCGACCTCGTACACATTGGGCGTCTTGCTCCATCCCAGCCGCCAGATTTCCAGTATCGCCAGCAGCGGGATCCACCAAGTCGCGGTGGCCCAGTAGAACAGCGTGAAGCCTTTCACGAACGGCAGCAGGTCGTGCAGGGGACCGTGTGGCGGTGCGTTCATCACCACCAGGCTTCCCGCCAGCGTGCTGATGGCCAGGGCGCCCATGTTGATCCAGTACGGCGGCGTGAATTCGCGCGCGTGCACGCGCAGCAGGACCAGGCGGTAGACCACCAGCGTGATGATCGTCAGGTACCAGGCGCAGCCGACCAGGTACAGGCACATCGCGATCAGCAGCAGGCCTTCGCGTACCGCAAGGCTGCCGTCGCTTGCCAGCAGCGCGGCCAGCACCGCCAGCGACTGGGTGGCGACCACCACCACCAGCCAGCCGCCATTGATCGTGCGACGGAAGGATGCTTTTTGCCGGCGCGCGATGGCGACGAAGAAGAACATGTAGTTCAGGACCATCCAGAAGGCGGCACCCAGCACCGCGAGCACGCGCGCCAGCACCGGCAGCCTCACGACCAGGATGCACTGCGTGCCCAGCACGCAGGTTCCCGCGATCAGTGTCAGGAACGCCGCGCCGCGGCCCGGCGTGGCGAAGTGCGCCGCCATTTCGCGTGGATGGCGCGCCAGTCGCAGCCCGGTAAGCAGCAGCAGCCATGCGTACGCGGCGAGGTTCAGCCAGAACAACGCGCGTCCCAGCGTCGGCATGCCGTGCTGGGTGGCGTCGACCGACACGATGCCCGTGGCCATCACCAGCGCGAAACTGCCCGGGTCCAGGCCGCGCGCCCTTGCCATGACGTGCTCGATCAGCTTCATCGCGTGTGTCCCTGCATTGTTGCGTGTCGTGGTCGCGGGGCCCGCCTGCCGCCCGCGCCACGCGGAAATGTACCGCGCGCGGCGGCGCAAAGCAGGTCGCCACGGCCCACGATGCCGGAGGGGCATGTGCGCAATGCATGACGATCGTCCCGTGCACGAGGCGGCGTGTCGGCGTAAAAAGGGGGGATCCTGCGATCGTGCGGCGCGCCGTTGGCTTCCAGATGCGTCACACGTCACCGACCATGGGGAGAGTGGACATGAAGATGCTCGCACAGCGATTGGGAACCCTGGCCGCCGCGGCGCTGCTGGTCTGCGGCGCCGCCAGCGCGGCCCCGCCCGCCGGTTCGATTCCGGACGGCATGCTCGGCTTCACCGGCGACGGTGCGGCGCAACAGCACCAGCTCGAGCAGCGCTTCGATGCCCTGCTGAGTGCCAGCGACATGCGCGCCTGGCTCAAGCGACTGTCGTCCGAACCCAACCAGGTCGGATCGCCGCACGACAAGGCCAACGCGGAATGGATGCTGGCGCAGTTCAGGAAGTGGGGCTGGGACGCGCACATCGAGACCTTCGACGTGCTTTATCCAACGCCGGAAAAGGAGCTGGTGGAACTGGTCGCGCCCGGCCACTTCAAGGCCACGCTGCACGAGCCGCCGCTGAAGGGCGACCGCACTTCCGCGCTGCCCGGCGCGCTGCCGCCCTACAACGTGTACGGTGCCGACGGCGACGTCACCGCGCCGCTGGTGTACGTCAACTACGGCATGCCCGACGACTACAAGAAGCTCGCGCGGCTTGGCGTCAGCGTCAAGGGCAAGATCGTGATCGTGCGCTATGGCGGTGGCTGGCGTGGCCTGAAGCCCGAACTGGCGCACGAGCATGGCGCCGTGGGATGCCTGATCTACTCCGACCCGCGCGACGACGGCTATTTCCAGGGCAACCCGTACCCGACCGGCGGCTGGCGCCCGCCCGAAGGCGTGCAGCGCGGCTCGGTGGTGAAGATGCAGTTGTATCCGGGCGATCCGACCACGCCGGGCTACGGATCGGTGCCGGGTGCGAAGCACGTGCCGCTCGAGGACGTCAAGACCGTCCTCAAGATTCCGGTCCTGCCGATCTCCTATGCCGATGCCACGCCGCTGCTGAAGGCGTTGGGCGGTCCCGTTGCGCCGGAAAACTGGCGCGGCGCGCTGCCGTTCACCTACCACGTCGGCGCCGGTCCGGCCAGGGTGCACCTGCTGGTGAAATCCGACTGGAGCCGCAAACCCATCTACGACGTGATCGCGAAGTTGCCGGGAACCGGTGACGCCGACCAGTGGGTGCTGCGCGGCAACCATCACGATGGCTGGGTGTTCGGCGCCTGGGATCCGCTGGCCGGCACCGTCGCGCTGCTGGGCGAGGCCAGGGCCATGGGTCGGCTTTACCAGCAGGGCTGGCGCCCGAAACGCACCATCGTGTACGCGAGCTGGGATGGCGAGGAACCCGGCCTGCTGGGCTCGACCGAATGGGCCGAGACGCACGCGAAGGAGCTCAGGGAAAAGGCCGTGCTGTATCTCAACTCGGACACCAACGCGCGCGGCTTCCTGTTCGCCGGCGGCAGCCATTCCTTCCAGCACCTGTTGAACCAGGTCGCCGCGGGCGTGAACGACCCGGAGACCAACGTCAGCGTGCAGCGCCGCCTGCGCGCCCACCTCGAGGTCAGCGCCAGCAAGAAGGGCGCCAAACCGATGCTCAAGCGGATCGCCAAGCTGGCGGCCGGTGGTGGCGACATCCCGATCACGCCGCTGGGATCCGGTTCGGACTACAGCGCGTTCCTGGAACACCTGGGCATCGCGACCCTAAACGTCGGTTTCGGGGGCGAGGACGACGACAGCGGCATCTACCACTCGCGCTACGACTCGTTCGACCACTTCATCCGCTTCGGCGATCCGAGCTTCGAATACGAGGTGGCGCTGGCAAAGGTGGCCGGCCACATCGTGATGCGCACCGCCGACGCCAAGGTCCTGCCGATGCGGTTCGCCGATTTCAGCACGACGCTGGACCGCTATGTCCAGGCGCTGCACAAGCAGGTCGACAAGCAGCGCGAGACGGCCGAGAAGCAGCACCGGCGGCTCGCTGCCGATGCCTACCGGCTGGCCGCCGATCCGAAGCATCCGGTGGCGCCGCCCGAGCGCCTGTCGGACGTGCCGAAGGTCGACCTGGCACCACTGGACACGGCTGCATCCAGATTGAAGAAAAGCGCACAAGCCTATGAAAAGGCGTACAACGCCAAGGTCGCAAATGGGCTGGATGTGCCCGCGGCCCAACTCGCCGAAGTCAACCACCTGATGGGCACGCTGGAGCAACGCCTGCTCGATTCAGAAGGCCTGCCGGGGCGCCCCTGGTACCGCAACATGATCCAGGCCCCGGGCGAGCTTACCGGCTACGCGCCCAAGGTGATTCCGGCGGTGCACGAGGCGCTGGACGCGCGCGACTGGCAGCGCGCCGACAAGTACGCGGCGGTAACCGCCGGTGTGCTGGACAACTACCGCGCCCAGCTTGACCGGCTGACCGCGCTGCTCAAGCGGTAGGCGGGGAACCGATGCCCGATCGCGCGGTCCAATCGACGCAGGGACAGAGATGATGCGTGAAGGCGTCTGGACAATGACATTGCGTTCCGGGAAATGGATTCCTTTGCTGCTTGCCGCGGCGCTGGCCGCATGCGCGCAACAGCCGGCACGGCAGGCTCCCCCCTCCGGCGGACAGGCTGCCGCCTCCGCCGGGCACGCGTCCAGCACGATCGACTACAACAAGTACGTGCAGTCCACGGTGCCTTGGTTCCAGTTCTCGTCGCTGTATGACTGGGATTCCAACCAGCGCGGTTCGGTCGTGGTCTGGACCACGCCCGGCCAGGCGTACCTGTTGACACTGTCCGGTCCCTGCCTCGGCTTGCAGCACGCTTTCACGATCGGCCTGACGTCCCATTCCGGGCTGGTCAGCTCCAACCGCGACGCCGTGCTCGCCAAGGGCGACCGGTGTCCGATCATCCGCATCCAGCGCCTCGACGCCCGGGCGATCCGCGCGCTGCGTTCCAGGCCCAAGGCATCCGGCGGGAAGGACGGTTAGCGCTGCACGAACCCGGGGCTGCGGATCGGGCCCTGAAGCCGTGTTCCTTCCCGCCGGATGGGTGGCGCGGATGCCGTGAATCAATCCGCGCGGGCAAGGGGGTCATTGTTCCCGGATTGCCGAATCACGCGCGCTCGCGGGGATTGTGCTGCTGTCCAGGTCAGTGAAGCTCAGCGCGTATTCGCCGACCTCGCTGACCGGCTTTTCGCCGTCGGCACGTTGCAGCTGCACGACCGGAAAGTTGGCGTTGAGAGTCTTGCCCAGCGGATTCTTGCCGGGCCAGGCGTGGAAGATCAGGCTGGCGTCACGGTCGGCGCCGGGCGCGATGACGAAGCTGTCATTGATCCTGTTCCGCTCGATCACGCCCAGCCCGACAATGTTGGAGGTGTCGTTCGGGATCGCGTAGCTGTTGCCGTTGTCGTCGGTCAGCGTTGCCGCGGAACCCCAGCGGAAGCCGAGAGTCAGCGGCTCCGTGCCGCTGTTGTGGAAGCGCAGGTTCAGGCGCACGAAATGTTGTGCGTGGTTCATCCCCCAGTGGGGCACGATGCCGGTGACCGTCGCGGAAAACGGGCCGGCGTCGTAACAGGGCGTGCCGGCGGCACAGTTGCCGACCCCGGCAACGCTTTCGCTGCCACATCCGGCCAGCCATGCGCTCGCCAGCAGTACGCTCGCGGCGATCCGTATCGACTTGAATGTGTTCACGTTGGTGATCTCCTCACAGTTGCGGAGCCTGGGCGTTTTTCGCCGCGTTCTTCACCTGCCTGGCGCGCCGTTGCGCGTCCATCGCCTGCAGCCCCCGGGTGGTCGCGGTCAACGCGGCATAGCCGCCGGCCTGGTCGACCACGCCGACCTGCAGGTACTGTGCCAGGGCCGTATTGCTGCGCAGCGGCTGGATCGCGGCCGTGACGACGATGCCGCAGTCGGCCGTCAGGTGGATGCCGCTGTCGGGATCGGACACGCCGGTGCAGCGGTCGTGCAGCGGCGAGGTTTCGGTGACCGGCCGGCCGCGCGGATCCCACGCCCAGCGTATCTGGTGGTAGGCGTTCTGATCGATCCTTTGCGTGGGCGTGCCGTACTTGTCCAGCAGCGATTGCTCGACGCTGTCGATCGTGGGGTTGCGGCCCTGGTCGAACCATTGCTCGCGCGCCGCGCTGATCACTTTCTCCCTGCCGGGCAGGCCCATGGTGGCGACGAACCACTTGGTCTGGCCGGGTCGCATGTCGTGGCGCACCGCATTCATGGCGCGCGCGGTGGCCTCGCGTTCCATCTCCGCGACGATCTGGCGACCGGTCTTCTGCACGCGGGCGGTGGCGAAGCGGGCGCTGAAGCCCTGGCGGATGGCCTGTCCGTACGTGTTGATGTCGAAGCCCCGGCTGGTTTCCGGCGTCACCACCAGCAGCGGGTTGCTGCACATCACGATATTCGCGGCCTGTTCGTAGGTCAGGCCGGGGCGGACGCCGACCACGTCATCCACCGGTGTGCCGGCCGGTGCGGCGGCGATGTCGGCGGGGCAGTGGACGTCGCCGCGCATGTGCGCCGCGACCTGGGCCGTGGATGCATTGGCGGGCAGGGTGGCGGCAGCCGCGCGGCTGGCGGCCTCGGACGAAGCCGGTGATGGATCCGATGATCCGCAGGCCGCGAGCATGCCGGCGATGGCGGCGGTTGCGAGCAACGATACGATTCGCATGGTGTTGTGCTCCGTGAATGGTGGCGCCGGTTTGGCGGGCGGATCAGTCGGTCTTCTTCATCCTGCCCCACGGGGTGTCGAGCGATCCGTCCTTGTTGCGCGTGAGCACCAGGTTGCCTTCGGACGACTTCAGCACGATCTTGTCGCCGTTGGTGCTGTAGTCGAGCTCGCGGGTGATGCCCATGAGGGTGGCGTAGGCCTTGCCGGACTCGAACTTGATCGAGCCGAAACCGCCCTCGTAGGTGCCGTGGACGCCGCCGCCGCAGGCGGCCAGCAGCAGTGTGCCGAGCAGGGGTGCAAGAAGCCTGGTGCGGATATTCATGATGGTTCTCCGGTTGAAGGGTGGAGTGGTGCTTCCTGCGCGTCTCAGGTTGCGCGCAAGCCGCGCTTGACGCCGAACGCGGCCAGCACGATCGCGGCGATCAGCGACAGGTAGAAACCGAAGCCGACGTGGAACATGTCGGCGATGCTCTGGCCGAACCCGCTGGGGACGGAATCGAGGGCATGCATGACAGAAACGATCGCCCACAGCACCGCGACCAGCGGTACCACCAGCACGAACCAGGCGCGCCGGTCGCGCCAGAAAAGCGGTACGGCGATGCTGGCGTAGCCGAGTACCAGCAGGACCTTGACCATGCCGCCGCCACCGGCGCCGAACTGGCCCATGGCGCTGGCAACGTCGAACAGCGACTTGCCCATGCCCTGTCCCATCATCGATATCGAAATCGCGTTGAACGCGAGGCTGCCAACCAGGAACACGGCCCAGGCGATCAGGATGGTCTTGCCGTAGCGTTCCAGGATCGCGTTGACCGTGATGGCGTTGCCCGGTGCGCCGTAGTTGGTCGCAGGCGTCGGTGCCGCAGCGCCCGGCGGCGTCGCCGCATCGGTGGCCGCTGCGGTGGATCCCGCGCCGGCCGAAGCCGGAATCGAGGCCCGCAGCCTGTTGAAGGACGCGCCCAGCTTTCCGGACAGTTCGGCCGCCTTTTCCTTCAGCAGCACGTCCTCGCCCACCGCGGTGATCGCACTGATGGCATCGCCATCGAACGTCACCTCGACGGTCTTGTTGACGCCCGGCGCGCTGTCGCCGCGCCAGGCAGCGAGCACGAACGGATGTTGCCTGCCCTCGACGACGATCGTGCCGCTGCCGTCGGCGCCGTTGTACTGGATGATCTTGCCGCGCATGGTGTGTTCCTCCTGCTGGTGGTCGAATCGGTGTGGTTTGCGTGCGGTCGTCAGTAGCGGTAACAACCCGCAAGCGCCGACCGCGTCGCTGCGGTCGAGTCCTCCAGGGAAATTTCGCCCTCCATTGCGCCGTTGATGCGCAAGAACGCCTGCTCGGCGAGACGCGCCAGTTCGCGGGTGGTGGGGTTGCTGCCGCGATGCGCCAGCCACAGCGGCAGCTCGGAACGCGACAGGTTGGCGACCCACAGCCGCGGGGCCTGCGTGTTCTGCTGCATCGGCACGTTCACGGTCCAGCCGCGGAACACGAAGGTCAGCGTGGCCGGCCCGGCCGGGCGGTCCATCTTGGTCACCATGGCCAGCAGCGGCGTACCCTGCTCGCAGAACACCAGGAGGTTCTTGATCGTGGAGTTGATCGGGGTCGCCACCGCCATCAGCGGGTGGCCGGCGGCCTGGCGGGTCTGCCACGGTCGCGCACCCGCGCCGGGCATATCGGCCCTGGCGATGTCGTATTCGTGGCCGTTCCAGCGCCAGACCGGGCTGTTGCCGTCGTATCGCAGGTCGTGCATGCCATGGTGGCTGCTCGAAAGAACGGTGATCTCGCCATGGAAATTCGGCAGGCCGGCGATGCGCTTGTGCGCGTAGCCGGTCGGCGTTGCCATCAGGATCAGTCCGCTGCACCCGGCGGAACCGCAGAAGCCGCTGTTGTAGCCGTACTGGACCAGCAGGTCCGGGCGTCCGTCGTCGTTGAGATCGGCCTGCACCGCGGAGTACGTCACCGGCTGATCCGGGTGCAGTGGCTGCGTGAAGTTGTCGCCTGCCGCGCGCCGGATTGCGGCGTCCTGTGCTGGGGTCGGCTTGATCGCGTCCTTGTCGAAATTGATCTTCAGCGGCCAGCTCGCGGCTTGCGCGGCAACAAGCGTCACGATCGGTGCAAGAACCAGCAGAATCGCGATCGATGCACGGCGCAGCCTTGTGATGGGTTTGCTCATGGCTACCTCCGGGTTCGCGCTCAGGGCAGTGTGGCCAGCGTGTTGATCACGTAAGGCGCCGACAGCCCGAGCAGCGCCAGCAACAGGGCGGCCACGATGTAAAGCGTCACGCCAGGTCGTGTGGCGACGCGATAGCGGACGAATTCGGCTTCGCTCAGGCGCGCTTCGGCGGTATCCGGCTGCTCGCGGCGGATGCGCGCGTATTCGGCGCGGGCCGTGCGCTCGCCAAGTCCCCGGTGATGCCAGGTCCAGGACTGGTAGATCTTGACCATCATGAAAACCTCGCTTGCCGCACAGGCCGATCCGAGCAGAATGCCGATCATGTCGGGCTCCCTGACGGGTTCGACGTGGCCATTGGGCGCTTTCGCGGCGGCAAAAGTCGTCACGACGGTCTAACGGATCACTAACGGTGGACCCCGAAAAACCGTGAATCACGTCACACTTGCATTCCGGATGGTGCACAATGGGCCTTGCCGGAACCCAATTGGTGTCAAATCCCGGTGTCGCTTTCACCGTTCGTCCAGAGCGTAGGCGCGGCGCTGGAGTCGAAGGGCTGTATCGAACGGTGCTTCGACTTCGCTTGCTGGCGCAAGCTACGCTCAGCACGAACGGGGTTTTTGTTGCCGGGATTCAACACCAATCAGGTGCCGCAATGGCAGGGGCGCAAATGGATCGCTCGGACCCGTCGATGCCGCTGTACCGCTACCGCTTCGAGGACGCGGAGTTCGACGAGGCGCGCGCCGAGCTGACGGTGGCGGGGCGGCAGGCGGACCTGGAACAGCGCCCGCTGCAGGTGCTGGCCGAGTTGCTGCGCCACGCCGACGAGGTGGTGCCGCGCGAGCTGCTGTTCGAGACGGTCTGGGAAGGCCGCCCCACCGTGGACAACGTGCTGGCCAATGCCGTCGCCAAGCTGCGCAAGGCACTGGGGCCGAACGCGGGTGCGCGGGTGGTCAACGTGCCGCGGGTGGGCTACCGCCTGCGTGGGCCGCTCGAACGCACGCTGGCGGGGCGTCACGCCGCGGCGCCGGCCGCATTGACGACCGGGCAGGCGGTTCCCGGGCGCGAGCACTTCCGGTTGCGCGAGTGCCTGGACCCGTCCGGCGCCGGTTCGGTGTGGCTGGCGCGCCACGAGAAGACCGGCGAACCGCGCGTGTACAAGTTCGCCAGCGACGGCGAGCGCCTGGCCACGCTGAAACGCGAGGTCACGATCTGGCGCGTGCTGCACGAAAGCCTGGGCGAGCGCGACGACCTGGTGCGGCTGGTCGACTGGAACTTCGAGGCGCCGCCTTGCTGGCTGCAGTACCGCCATGCGGGCAAGGATCTCGCGCGCTGGGCGCGGGACAATCCGGCATTCGACGAGGCGCCACGGGAACGGCGCATCGCGTGGTTCCTGCAGATTGCCGACGCGGTCGCCGCCGCGCACGGCGTGGGCGTGCTGCACAAGGACCTCAAGCCGTCCAACATCCTGGTGGCACCGCGCGGCGAGGGCTGGCAGTTCCGCGTCGCCGATTTCGGCTCCGGTCGCCTGCTCGAGCCGGGCCGGCTGGATGCACTCGGCATCACGCGGATGGGCCTGACGGTCACCGAGGCGGTCCCGGGTACCGCCGGCGTGACACTGCTGTACCTCGCGCCGGAACTGCTGGCCGGCGAGGCCCCGTCGGTGAAGAGCGACGTGTATGCGCTGGGCCTGATCCTGTTCCAGATGATCGTCGACGACCTGCACCGCACGCTGGCGCCCGGCTGGGAACGGGACATCGACGATGAACTGCTGCGCGAGGACATCGCCGCCGCGACCAGCGGCGATCCCGCGCGGCGATTGCCAAGCGTCGACGCATTGGTGCAACGCCTGCGCAGCCGCGACGCGCGCGCGATCGAACGCAAGCGCCTGCGCGATTCCGACGCCCGCGCGCTGGCGGCCGAACACGCCCTGGAGCGTGCCCGCGCCCGTCGCCCCTGGCTGGTGGCGGCGATCGTGCTGCTGGGGCTCGGCCTTGGCGTCAGCCTGTGGCAGCTCGGGCAGGTCCGGGCTGCGCGCACCGATGCGCAGCAACAGGCCACGCTTGCCGCCGCCACCAACCGCTTCCTCAACGAGGACGTGCTCGGCGCCGGGATCGGAGGCAACTCGCCGGCCTGGTACGAACGCAACCCGCGCCTGCGCGAAATCCTCGATGCCGCCGCGGCCAAGGTCGACCGGCGGTTCGTGGCCGAGCCGCTGGTTCGCGCCACGTTGCACCAGACCCTGGGACGCGCCTACCGCAGTACGGGCGAGTACGACAAGGCGACGGTGCAACTGCAGGCGGCGGCGGACGGACTGCAACGCGCGGTGGGCGCGACCGATGCCCGCAGCGTGTTGGCACAGTACGAGCTGGCAGCGGCACTCGCGCACGTTTCGCGCTTCAAGCAGGCCCATGCATTGCTCGATCGCGCCGACCAGGCGGCCGGCTCGCGTCGCGACAAGGTGTCGGCAATTGCCCTGCGTTCGCATCTCGCGCGCGGCGATGTCGCCTACCAGCAGATGCGCGTACACGACGCGTTGCCGCACTACCAGGCTGCCGATCGCCTGCAAAGAATTCTGCGCCCCGACGACGCGGTGCTGTCGGCGCACATCCTGTTGGCGATCGCCGGTTGCGACCTGCGCATGGGCAAGCCGAAACAGGCCGAGGCGGTGGCCCGGCAGATCCTTGCCGGCGCGCCCTACACGCAGGAGCGCGTCGGGCTTGCTGCGCTCGCCACCGCACGCTCGCGCCTTGGCGATGCGCTGCGCGGGCAGGGCAGGTACAAGGAGGCGATTCCCGTGATGCAACGGTCGCTGGACGAATACGAAAAGGCCGAGGGCGGCGACAGCCAGGGCGCCATCAGCTCGCTCAGTGCCCTGGCTTACCTGTATTCACTGACCGGCGACGAGGCGCGGGCGCTGACGCTGCAACGCGAGGTTTACCAGCGCGCCGCGAAGCGCTGGGGCACGCAGAACCAGTACACCTTGATCGAGCTGCTGAACCTGGGCTCCAGTGAATACGACGCGGGCGATCTCCAGTCCGCGCTGCCGCACCTCGAGCAGGCCGAAGCGGGCCTGGTGAAAGTCAGCGGTCCGCACAGCCCCGTCACCCAGGCCGCGCGCGTGGCGCTGGCCAATGCGCTCAGCGACCTCGGCCAGAACGAAAAGGCACTTGGCATGATCCGCGAAGTCGATCCGGTCGCCTACCAGGCCACCACCTCCGACGCAGGCCGCGCCATCGTGCTGCGCGCCGCCCAGGCGCGCATCGAACTGCGCCTGCACCGCCCCGGCGCCGAGGCGAAACTGCGCGCCGCCATCGCCGCGATGCAGAAGGCCGGTCTCGCGCAGGAGGAAATCGACACCTTCCGGAAGGAACTGCCCCCGGCCAGGCAAGCCACGGTCAAGGTGGCGGGGAAGGGATGATCGGCCGTCGCGCATTCATCCACGTTGCCTTTCCTGATCAGGGCTGTTCCGCAGCCAATTGGTATTGGCGCGACATTCACCAAGTTCGTCATTCCGGGGCTCCCGGAGGGAGAACCCGGAATCCAGCTCTTCGCATCGACTGCCGAGATACGACGCCAATCAGAAAAAGGAAACCTGTCGTGCAGATACGCATTGCAATATGCCTTGCGACCCTTGTGCTGGCCGGGTGCGGATCAAGATCGTTTGTCACGCCCACGAGAGACGGTGCACTGATGGTCGCCGGGTCGTCCGCACGCGTCAGCAGCGGCGCCGAGGAGAAAGCCCGCCTCGTGGAAAACGCCAATGACTACTGCCGGCGACGCGGCAAATCCGCCATCGTGATCGCCTCCCGTGCAAACGACGCCACCCACGGCACGCTCGCAACTCCCGGCAAGCTGGCCCGCGCCGCCGTGAAGTTTCGCTGCCGGTAGCGCAAGTGCAGGCTCGGGTTCGCGCCCTGCCTCGGCAACGGTTCACGCGCAAACCGGTCACGACCGCACGCAAGGGAAAGCGCGCAGCATCCTGACCGCCGTCGGGCCGGGCCACCGCCTGCTTCGTGTTGAGTCGCAGCAACAAAAAACCCGTTCGTGCCGAGCGTAGCTTGCGCCAGCAAGCGAAGTCGAAGCACCGATCGACACAGTCCCTTCGACTCCGGTGCCACGCGCCTGTGTCGAGAGCCTGCACCGACATGCTTCAAGCCGGGGGCGAACGCTGAAAGTGGCACCGGGATTCAACACGAATCAGAAGGCACCAACGCCGGCATGTTCATTGCGCTCCCCGATCGCTCTTCCTCCCGGCCTGCCGCGCAACGGCGGCCTCCCCCGGAGTAATCCACCCTGCAGCAACCGAACCGCCACCACCGCGCCCGACCAGCGCGACGTCGGTGTCCGGCTGCCCATTGCACCGGCATCTCGCCCTGGGAAATTGATATCGCCCCATCCTGGGTGATAACCCGCCGGGCGTATACAGCCGTACGTGCCACAAAGTGGCCAAGTGCCTGTTCGCGCGTAGGGATGAACCGCCCCGGGCTCACGTCGAGGGTACCCACCTTTCGGCCAGGACACTCCATACTCATTGGAGGGCCAGCCAATGGCAAAGTGCGGTATGCCACGTGAAAGGTGAGAGGCAGACGTTCTGGGAACAGCTGTTCGCCGCGCATCACGCGACGCTCAAGGGGTTCTTGCGCCGCCGCGTATCGCATGCGTGGGACGTACAGGACTTGGCCCAGGAAACGTATTACCGAATGTTGCGGATCGACAATCGGCGTGCAGATGAAATTGCTGACCCGAGAGCATACCTGTTCACGGTCGCGTCCAACCTTGTTCGCGAGCACGCTGTCATGCAGAGGCGACGTGGCACGAACGCAGATCTTGATCAGGTTTTAGCGACCCTCGAAGCTCCGGATGGGTCACCTGAGGAGGAGATGGAAAGTCACCTGCGCCGCCTGCAACTGAGCAGGGCGCTCAACAACCTTCCTCCGCGCTGCAAGGCGGTGCTCTTGATGCAGCATCGCGAAGGCATGACGTACAAGGAAATTGCAAGTCGGCTGGGAGTATCCACTCACATGGTCAAGAAATACGTTGTCAGGGCCCTGAAGTTGTGTCGAGACGACATTGCAGGCAAGGAGTGAACTGTGGCGGTCAGGGAAAAGGTTTTGCGCAGTTTGGTTGCCGAACAGGCGGCATGCTGGCACGTCATGCTGGCGGAAGACGAGGTGAGTCGCGAACACACCCGGGAATTTGTGCGTTGGTTGCGAGCGTCGCCAATCCATGTTGAAGAATATCTCAGGATCGCCGATATCGCTGCAGGACTGGTCCAGGCGGCACGCGCCGATACTTCACCGCTGCAAGGCTTTCTTGGCCATGAAGCGACGTGTGTCGTGCCGTTGCAACCGGAAGCAGCGACCGCCAAGGTCGAGCCTGCTTCGAGTCGCGGCGCAGCAAGCAAGAGTACGGTGCGCCGCAAGGGACAGCGTGCACACCGGTGGGTATTCAGGGCCGCGGCAGCTGCGCTCGTCGCCGCGTTGTTGCTTTCGCCGTGGCAGCGCGACAGGACTCCTTCCAGCATCGAGACATTCGCTGCGACGGGCAACCAGGAGAAAGACGTCTGGCTTCCCGATCATACCCGGGTACAGATCGGTGCAAACTCCTCGATCACAATCGTGTTCACCGAAGAACAGCGCAAGGTTTTGCTCGACCGGGGCCGTGCTTACTTCGACGTGGCGAAAGACGCGGCGCGGCCTTTCAGTGTTCGCGCCGGAAACTCGATAATTCGGGATATAGGAACCGCGTTTGCGGTTGACATGCAAGGGCAGGGCACTACGGTCACCGTGGCGCAAGGTCGGGTCAAGTTGTGGGATAGCCGCATGATTGCGCTCAGTGGCAGTAGCGGGCTTGGGCTCGACCCCGACCAGCAAGAACCAGGCGTGGCGCCAGTGGCTGACCTGGTTGCGGGTGAACAGGCGCATGTCGACGCGAGCGGGCAGCTTGCTTCCTTGCGAACGGTTGACGTACGGAAGGCGCTCGCGTGGACGGTGGAGCAAATAAGGTTCGACAATCAAACGATCGCCGACGTGGCATCACGGTTGAACAGCTACAACCGCTTACAGATCACCGTGACGGACCAGAACATCGGCGATCGACACATTAGTGGGGTAATCGGTTCGCACGATGTGTCCGCGTTCGTGGCGTTTGTGCGCGGCTTGCCTGGTGTTGGAGTAAAGAAGCGCGGCGAGCAGGTCATCGTTTACGCGAAGTGACTCATGCGCACGGCTCTTGGTCCGGAGACGGGCTGTGCAAGGAGTACCCGGTTTCTCGTGTCTGAAGTCCTCCAAGGGTAGATGACCGTCGTTGCTTTGCGACATGGTCATCGCGCCTGGCCTACCACGAGGAACAAGACGTGCAGAAATACACCCCCATTGCACTGGGATTGCTGATCGCCCTTGGCACGACCGTTGCGTCACCACCGGCATACGCGTCCCCGCAGGCTGCGACCAGTCGCGCGATTCCGCCGATGTCGCTGAAAGCAGCCCTTGGCGTCTTCGCAAGTCGAGAACACCTCAAGCTCATTTATGAGTCAGGGCTTGCCAGCGACGTCCAATCAATGGGCGCCCCCGCCAATCTGTCGCAACGTGCGACCCTGACTGCCTTGCTCCGGGGGACAGGGCTCAAATATCGCTACATTGACGCCAATACCGTGACGATTACACGGCGGACGGCATCAAGTGCAAATCAGCAAGGCACACCAAAAAATGCGAAGAGCGAGAACTCGGCATCCGATCAGGGATCTCCAAGTTCCGATGCGCGATCGTCGGTAGAATCGAAACGTTCGGAGCGGAATGTAACAACACTTCACTCTGTCATGGTATCGGCATCTCGTATCGACTTCGCAAACGTCGTCGCGGTGACCCCCACTGTTTCATTTACGCCCGAAAGCCTCATGTTGCCTGCCTACATCAATGTGGGTGATGCGTTGTACGACCTGCCCTACTTCAGTGCCAGTCGCGGGCCGAGCAGCACGGGCACCAACATCAATGCCGGTGCCTCCCCGATTGATCTGCGCGGGCTGGGCGTCAAACGTACGTTGCTGCTGGTCGACGGACACCGCGTTTCGGGCAATACGCTGCTGGGCGGCAATGACCTCAACAGCATCCCTTCCGTGTTCATCAAGCGGGTTGACATCGTGACGGGCGGTGCATCTGCATCCTGGGGGTCAGGAGCCGTTGCAGGCGTCGTGAACGTTTACCTGGACCATGAGTTCGAGGGCGTGAAGCTGGACGCATCGTACGGTCAGTCCAGCCACGGCGACGACAAGACTCGCGGTGTGAGCATTGCTGCAGGGACAAAATTTGCCGACGGGAAAGGCCATGTGCAGATCGGCGGAGACTTCGTCAAGGCCGGCGGCATCCTGCGGAGGGATCGGCCACGGACTGCCAGGTGGGGTCTTTTGCCGGTTGACGGTACGCAGCAGCTTGCATTCACGCCAAACGTTGGCCTGGCAAACCAATCGCTGGGCGGACTGATTACGTCCGGAGTGCTCAAGGGAAAGGCATTCAGTCCGGATGGGAGCCTGCATGATCACGAGTTGGAGCGTGTGGTCGGCACGTCGGGAGTCGGCAGCAATGCCCCGAGTTCCGATGACTATAGTTATGTGATCGTACCAAGACAGCACTACACGGCTCTCGGCAGCCTCGGCTATGACTTGTCAGATGATCTTCGGCTTACGGCGACAGCCCGGTATTTCCATAGTGATTCCGATTACCACACGTTCAGCGTAGGTCTGAACGGTGTAACGATCAACGCCGACAACGCGTTTCTGGCGCCTGGCATCAAGCAAACACTTGCAAACGCAGGTGAATCATCGTTCACGATGGGACGCTTTCGCGCCGACATCAACTATCCAAGGTACGTAACCAAGGCCACGACCCATCAGGAAACGATAAAGCTTGATGGCAGGGCTGGAACGTATTGGCGATGGACGGCGTACGTGAGCCACGGTGAAAGCAAGGTACGCCAGGCTACGCCCGGATTCTTCATTACCAAGAATCTCTACCGTGCAATTGACGCCGTAGTCGATCCTGCGACCGGCAAGGCCGTGTGCCGATACGCTCTTTCCAATCCCGGAACTGATTGTGTCCCCATTGACTTGTTTGGTGCGGGCGCACCGTCACAGGCGGCGCAGGACTACGTCACGGGTACCTCGCTGGTTCGTCGTGTGCGAAGCTCCGACGAGGCGGGCATCGTCTTTCGTGGGCAACCGTGGGATCTGCCGGCCGGGCCGGTAGGCATCGCTATCGGAGCTGAGGGGCGGCATGTTTCCGTGCGCCAAACGGTGGGCAAGCTTGACGCGGAAAAGGCATTGCAACCATTCGTGTCAAGTCCCGAGCACGGGGGGTTTTCGGTCAGCGAGGTGTTTGGCGAGGTCAACATACCCTTGCTGCAAGGCAGACCAGGATTTCAGGATCTTGCCGTTGACCTAGCTGCGCGGGCGTCCAACTACAGCACGAGCGGCATGATCGGAACCTGGAAGGTTGGAGTCACCAATGAGTTCGGCCACGGGTTTCGCGCAAGGGTTGGTTACTCGCGGGACATACGGGCGCCTGACTTGGATGAGTTGTATCAGGAGCAGGGCCAAGGCGCGAATCCCGTGTACGACCCCATCCTCAATGAAAGTTACATGGTGAACATCCTGCTTGGAGGCAACCCGGATCTGCAGCCGGAAAAGGCCGATACGCTGACCGTCGGAGCCAGCTGGACGCCCCGGCGCGGCGCCCTGGACGGCCTCATGCTCGGGGCCGACTACTACAACATCGACATCAAGGATGTCATCACCACGGTAGGAACCCAGGCGACTGTGGATCGCTGCCAGGCTGGAAACCAGTCGCTCTGCACGAGGATAGTGCGAGGGAGCAATGGCAGAATCGAATTCGTCAGCTCGCAGGCGATCAATCTTGCACGGTTCGTGGAAGATGGCGTGGACGTGGAAGCAGCCTATCGGCACGCCGGCGCGCTGTTCGGTGTGCGCGGAGAGTACCAGGCTCACCTGAATGCAACTTGGGTCCACAAGCTGACGGTGAGCGAGGCAGGCACCACGATCAACTACGCGGGCGCTGTCGGGAGCTCCTGGGTTGGCAATGCTGCCGCGAGGTGGAGGGGGCTGCTCCGTCTTGGATTCCGGAGCAGTCATTTTTCATTGGGTACGCGAATCAGGTACCTGTCGGCTGGCTATCACCAGGTCAACGCGAACATCGTGAACAACAAGATTCCGCAGTACTTCTACTTTGATGTCGAGGGAAGTTATACGTTCGCGGGTGACTCCGTAACCGTTTATGGCCTGGTGAGGAATGTTGCCGACAAGCGGGCGCCCATTGCATCGAGCTTCTCACCGTTCTACGACCCGGTTGGTCGTTTCTTCAAGGCTGGTATTCGATTCAAATTTTAATGCCTGGCAAATAGACATGCTGGACAATATCAGGATTGGGACATGGGTGCGACATCGACGTGGCTTCAAGGTGGTGCATCAACATCAAAAGGTTTGTATCCAGTGAGGGATCTGGCATGCTGAAAGGACTGAATGCATAATGAGACTTTCCTGTTTCCTGTGGATTTTGATGTGTGCTGGGTGCGCAATGGTTTCCAGCACAGCGTTCGCAGCGTCAGCTGATCAGGGTTGTCAAGGCTCGGTTGCTGGCCAGCGGCAGGTGCCCCTGGTTGATCACCATACGCATGTCTTGACGCCTCGTTCGACCCATTGGGCGGATGTACAGGGGGTATCCCTCAAGCCAAGGGGGATCGAGGACCTCTTGACGACGATGCGGAAGGATGGGGTACGTCGGGCAGCGGTGTTGTCCACGGCATACTGGTTCGGACACTCTACCGACAAAGTCCCAAGAAATTATCGTGATCTGCGGATCGAGAACGACAATATCGGGCGGCTTGTATCAAACTACCCGAAACGTCTTGTGGCCTTTTTTGGTATCAACCCACTCGCCCCAACCGCATTGAGTGAAATTCGAAGGGATGTAAAAAGTGGGTTGTTTGTCGGGATCAAGCTTCACCTTACAAATTCCGATGTTGATCTACGGAACCCGGCAGATCTTCAAAAACTTGCGGAAGTGTTTGCATTGGCCAACAAATTGCGTGTGCCCATTGTCATACACCTGCGCACGAGACGGAGCGATTACGGCTACGTGGATGCAAGCAATTTCATAAAAAAAGTGTTGGTCGCTGCACCGAATATCACCGTTCAAATTGCCCATTTGGCAGGATGGGGTGGGTATGACAGCAACACAGATGACGCACTTCGGGCGTTTGTCGACAACAAGGACAGGATACAAACGAAGTTGTATTTCGACATTGCGGCGATCGTGACGGACACAAGTGGTGATGAGTCGCGCGACAAGGATGCAGGCAAGAGAAACGCGAAGCAGGATGACAGCGTGTCCCTGCATTGGCCGGACAAGGCAGAGGCGGCAACGCTGGCCAAACGTATCCGGGAGATCGGGTTGAAGCGAATCGTGTTTGGCACTGATTGGCCATTCGGGACGCAGGCACACTATTGGGCGGAATTTTCCGAGCAGGTGCCGCTGACAGCTTGTGAGCTCGAGACGATTCGTGGCAACCGTGCGCCTTGGCTCCAACTCGGCGACGGCAACTGATAGCGTGCAACGCTTGGTGATCTCGAACAGTTCTTGGTTGAAGGTTCCGCCAGGACAGCACGCGGGACTTGGAATGTCAGGGTCAGCGTCGTCCGTGACCGAACGTCGCGGTTTTCTGCGCCCCGAAGTTCCGCATTTCATACGGTGATTTTTGCGGATTCGCACTGCTGAGGGGCCTGCGGGGCGCGGTGTTGCGCGCTTCTGCTGTGTTGAGATGAAGATTCCGTGTAGTCACACGTTTATGGACGGATGGCACTCGTGGAGGTATGTACGCATCGTGTATCGTAGTTGCATGTTCACGCGTGTCTCCCAGCAGGAACGGCGACAGGTTCACTTGTTGTTCCAACAACCCAAACAAGTCAATCCGACGTCGTTCCTGGCTACATGCGCCGGGGTCGCGCTGCGTACGGAGCGGGCCCGTACGTCGATCCAGGGAGCTTCGCGCCTTCGGATTCATGCCGCGGGCGTGCATCGGGCGTTGCGCGCATGAGGTGTCGCTACGAAGAGGTTGCTTTCCATTCTGGTTCTTGTGGCGGTGGCCGGTTATGTGGCCAATCGCTACAGGCCGGTGGCCGGGCTGTGGCGTTTCGTATCCGGGGACGCCATTTCAAGCCAGTCCGGGGCGGGCCACAGGGACAAGTCGTGCCGCATCAAGGGCAACATCAACCTGCAGGGCGAGCGCATCTATCATCTACCGGGCCAGCCGTACTACGATGCCACGAGGATTGATACGCTCAAGGGCGAGCGCTGGTTCTGCACGGAAGCACAAGCGCGGGCTGCGGGCTGGCGCAAGGCGCGCGGTTACTAGACGGGCGCTGGGGCAGGTCTGCCGCGCAACGGTTCGGTCGAGCGGACGCCAACCCACTGCGGGGGTTCCGCCGCCTGCAACAAGCATCGCGTTCGTCGTCGGACAATTCGATGGATGAGAAGGCAAAGCGGCGGTATTCGTATGTGGTGGCTGCGCTCCCGGTTGCGATCGCTGGCTTGCAGATCGTGCTCGGCTCGGCGCCTCTCGTCACGCTCGCGTTCGGAGCGGCCATGGGCGTGGTCGCATTCGTGTTGTTCCGCTTTCTTTCCGGGGTCCGCGTGTTTGCGCGCGGCCGGTTGCGGTTCGGCCAGGATCGCGCGCTGCGTGCGTGGCAGGCGCCCGTGCTTTGGGTGCCTGTCCTGGTAATCGTCGGTATGGTGGTTTTCGTCTGGCTCGTGGGCTGACGCGCGTCGGCGCACGTGCCTGATTGTTCGGTCGATCGGGCGCTCCCCCGTTGCACGGGCTCGCGCCGGTTGGCCCAGGTGTTGGGCGGCAGCGCGTTGGGGCTGCCATGTGGTTGGTCAGCAACTACGTCGAGAGGAATCGAACATGTACGCGATTGACTGGTTCAACTGGGGCTCTCCGGTCGGCATCGGGATATTTCTTGTTGGCCTGGGGGTGTTCTTCTGGGGACTTCTCTCGGGTGTCGCCCGGGTGGACAAGGCGAAGAAGTCTTCGGAACGCTGAAACTGGAACAGCGCCACGGACGATGGTTTCGAGTCATCGTCGGGTTCGCAGGGACGCGTGTCGCGCTGCGATGCCCGGTCGGTTGAGGGCGCTCGCGCAACCGTGACGGGCGCCGGACGCGACGGTTGCGCGATCAAGCCGGCAACCGGGCCAGTCTTTCGTCCAGCGTAGCGCTTTCGGGCAGGCGGATCAGGAATTCGTTTTCCAGCACCGCGCGAAGGTCGGCGGTGGTCGCCAGGGTCCGCCGCGTGGTGGCGCCATCCGCGGCGTGCCGGGTGAATGCCCGGTTGCGCAGGCCCAGCCGTTGACCGGCGGGGGCGCGGGCGGCGACGAGGCCGGCGACGAAGTGGGATTCGGCGCGGGTGGCCAGCCACCAGTTGCTGACCATGTAGTCGATGGGGTATTGGGGCTGCAGGTCGAATCGGTACACGGGCTTCCATTCATCGCCGATGCGCACGTGCAGGTACCAGTCGTGGCCGCGGCGGTGCAGGCGGAAAGGTTCGTGTGGCGTGGGTTGTGCGATGCCTTCGGCGAGCCGCAGCGGTGCGGTCGGGGTGGTGCCGCCGAACCCGACGTCGGCGAGCCAGGTTTCATCGTCGATCTCGACCTGCAGCAGCATGTGGCTGCGCGCGGTGGCGGCGTCCTCGGAACGCCCCCACAGCACGCGCGCGGCGAGGTCGGTGACACCAAAGCCGATCGCGCGCAGCGCAGCGCCCAGCAGCAGGTTCTGCTCGAAGCAGTAGCCGCCGCGGCCGTCGCGGACCAGCTTGCGCTGCAGCGCGGCAAGGTCCAGCGTGGGAACGATGCCGAGGAACGGGTCGAGGTTCTCGAATGGAATCGCGGCGACGTGCGCCCGCACGATTGCGCGCAACGACGCGAGGTTCGGCGCGGCAGTGGATAGCAGCCCGATGCGCCGCAGGTAGGCGTCGAGGTCGAATGTCGCGTCGGAAGTCGTCACGGTCCGGTATCGATCGGGGCGGCGGAGGCATCGTCGTGGCGCGGTTTCCTGGCCGCGGACCGCGCGTTCCCGGAGCCATTGCAACGCGGACCGGCAGCGCACGCAAGCCGCCGGTCATGCCGGGCTCACGCGCCGGTCCCTACGATGAAGACATGGACGGACACCCGCGGCTGCCCCACGTGATGATCCTTGGCGGTGGATTCGGCGGCCTCAAGGCTGCGCGGACGCTGGCCGGCGCGCCGGTGCGCGTGACGTTGATCGACCGCGCCAACCACCACCTGTTCCAGCCCTTGCTGTACCAGGTGGCCGGCGCCACGCTGTCGGGCCCTGACGTCGCCGCGCCGCTGCGCCACATCGTGCGCCGCCAGGGCAACGTGACGGTGTTGATGGAGGACGTGCAGGGCATCGACGTCGCCGAGCGCCGCGTGCGCACCGGCGCGGCTGAATACGAGTACGACTGGCTCGTGATCGCCACCGGTTCGACGCATGCGTACTTCGGGCACGACGACTGGGCGCGCCATGCGCCGGGCCTCAAGACCATGGACGATGCGCTGGCGATCCGCCGTCGCATCCTGTCGGCATTCGAGGCCGCCGAACGCGAACCCGATCCCGCGCGGCGCGCAGAATGGCTGAGCTTCGCGATCGTCGGAGCCGGTCCGACCGGCGTCGAGCTGGCCGGCACGCTCGCCGAGATCGCGCACCACACGCTGCCGCGCGAGTTCCGCGCGGCGCGGCCGCGCCAGGCCGGCATCCACCTGCTGGAAGCCGGCCCGCGCGTGCTGTCGGCGATGCCGGAAAGGCTTTCGACGATCGCCCGGCGCAAGCTGGAACGCATGGGCGTCGAGGTCCACGTCAACGCCAAGGTGACCGGCATCGATGGCGAAGGCGTGGATGTGGGCGATGTGCGGATTCCCGCGCGCACGGTGATCTGGGCCGCCGGCGTGGCGGCGTCACCGCTGGGCCGGCAACTCGGCGTCGAGTGCGACCGGGCTGGCCGCGTGAAGGTGGCGCCCGACCTGTCGCTGCCCGGTCATCCGGAAGTTTTCGTGATCGGTGACCTCGCGCTCGTCGAGCAGGACGGGGCACAGGTGCCGGGCATGGCGCCGGCAGCCAAGCAGATGGGCCACCACGCCGCGCGCGTGATCCGCGAACGGCTCGCCGGCCGCACGCCGCCGGCGTTCCGCTACCGGGACCAAGGCAGCCTGGCCAGCATCGGGCGCACCTCGGCGGTGGTGGAGCTGCGCGGCTGGCAGTTTTCCGGATTCCCGGGCTGGCTGCTGTGGCTGGTGGCGCACATCTTCTTCCTGATCGGCTTCCGCAACCGCATCGCCGTGGTCGCGAACTGGGCCTGGTCGTATCTCACCTGGCAGCGCGGCGCGCGCATCATCGTCGGCCACGGGCAGGACGACGATGGCGGGTGAGCGGCTAGCGCCTCGGGGCGAGCAGGTGTTGCAGTTGCGCCGGGGTCAGCTCGCCGCTGACGGCCTGGCGCGTGCCGTCGGCGTGGATCGCGATGGTGCGCGGCAGCTCGCCGCCCCAGCCCGGATCGATCAGGAAGTTGATGCGGCCGGGCGAGGCCTCGGCGTAGGCGCGCGCGGGAAAACCCTGCATGCCGGCGGCGTCGAGCCTGGCGACGATCTGCGCACGGCGCGCGATGTTGTCGGTGGCGACGGTGACGAGTTCGATCCGCTTCGGATGCGCGCGCTGCAACTTCGCCAGTGCCTCCATGTTGGGTTCGCAGTACACGCAGTCCAGCGACCACAGCATGACGATGCGCTCGCCGTGCGCGGGCGGCGCGAGCAGCGCCGCGACCTGGTCGGCGGCGAGTGGTTCGATCTTGGCGCTGCCGGCGAATGCGGTGGCAGCGAAGGCGAGCAGGAGGCATGGCAGCAGGCGGCGCATCAGTGTTCTCCCAGCGGAACCAGGCGAAAGCCGTCGGCGGTGTTCCACGCGGCATAGGCGTGGCCGGCGTGCAGCAGCAGTTGCGGCGAGGCGACCGCTGCCGTCGAGGTGGCGGCAGTCCGGGCTGCCTCGAAGTGCGCGCCATCGTCATGCGAAGTGCGCAGCATCAGTTCGTAACCCTTGGCATCGACCTGGTTCCAGACAACCCATACGGTCTCGCCGTGCACCGCGACGTCGGCATGGCTCGCGCCGGGCCCGCCCAGCTTCAGCCTGTGCCGCGGTGGATGGCCGGGGTCGAGCTGGCCGTACCAGACCGCGGGTCCGTTCGAAGCTTCGTACCACACGGCGTGGCGCACGCCGTCCGCGCCGATCGCGAGTCCCGGCCCCTGGTCGGGACAGGCCGGCACCTGCCAGCCGCTGAAGGTGGCGCGCTCCGGGTCATCGGGCTGGCCGTCGGTGTGCAGCACGGCGAAGGCATGGTCGCGGATGTTGTCGCCGTACACGCCGCGGAAGAACGCCGCGACCGCGCCGTCCGGCGTGCGGGCCAGGGTGGTGCGGCAGCATTCGCAACTGTGGTCCATCAGCTTGCGGCCTGGCGTGAAGTGCCGGCCGCCGTCATCCGACCATGCGTAGTAGATGGCGAACCCACCGTAGGGCTTGCCGGCCTTTTTCGCCTTGTCCGCGTCGCGCGCGTCGATCCACGCCGACACCACGTCGCCGTTGCCCGCGATCGCCAGCGAATCGAAGCCGCGGGTGACCTTCGACCCATCGTGGTTGACGGTGACGGGCGCGGAAAAGTGCTCACCGCCGTCCGTCGAGCGCGCCAGGCGGATGTAGCCGGTCCAGCCCGGCGCCGGTTGTTCGGTCCACTGCACGTAAATCGTGCCATCCGGTCCCGCCGCGATCTTGGGGCGGTTCTCGCCCGCCGCGTAGATGGTCTCGGCGACCGGGTTGACCACGACGGGTTGGCTGAAGCTCTTGCCCAGGTCGTCGGAATGGCGCACCTGCACGTGGCCGTCGCGGACCGTGGCCAGCCACAGCCGTCCGTGCGCATCGAAGGCGGCGCCGGCGCCGAGGGCGGCCTGCTGCGGCATGTCCATGTGCTCGTGTGCCATGGCCGCCAGCGGCAGCAGCGCGCAGCAGCATGACACCAGTAGATTGCATGCGAGGCGCCGCCAGGGGCCGGCAAATCGCGAGCCTTCAGGGCAGCGCTGATCCGGTTCCACGGTCGTCACCCCCGCGAAAGCGGGGATCCAGCGCCTTTCGCGTCGCACCTTGCGATGCAACGACACTGGATCCCGGACATCGATTCGCGACTGCGTTTGCAGAGCCTGCCCCGGACTTGACCCGCGGAATGTGAACGCCGAAGGCGGCGCGCAGCGCGAGCGCCATGGATGGCGCGAGTATTCCGGGATGGCGAGCGATATCAGGTCCTGCATGGGTGTCTTCATTTCGATGCCTTTGTGGATCAGTGCATGGTAGGGGCTTGTATCGTGCATGCCGTGCGAAGCGCCGTCGTGCGGCTCACCGTTTCCATTTGCGCGGCTTGCGCCTGACACTTCGCCAACCCGTGTCGTCATTCCGGGGCTGCCCGCGCTGTTTGCGGGCAGAACCCGGAATCCAGCTTTTGTCGGGCGTGTTGCCGAAAGCTGGATTCCGGGTTCCATCGCCGGCGATGCCGGCGCTGGCCCCGGAATGACGATTTTCTGAGTATGGCGCGAAGGCTGTTTCATCCGGCACGTCAATAGTTGAACCGCACCCCGACGTACACCGAGCGTGGTGCGCCGGGGTTGAAGATTGCGTCGTCTGCAGTGGCCCGGTTGACCACCTGCACGGCCGCGGAGTAGCGTCGGTCGAACAGGTTGCGTGCTTCGGCGAACATCTCCCAGCGGCCGTGTTCGATGCCCGTGCGCAGGCCGGCAACGGCGTAACCGCCGACGCGCAGGGTGTTGGCGAAATCGGCGTAGCGTGATCCCGTCCAGTCCAAGGTCGGGCCGATGTAGAAGCCGCCGGCATTGCGGTACATCACCTCGCCGTGCACCGCGAAGCGGGGCGCCGAGGGCAGGCGGTTGTTGCCGTACGCCGGGTCGCCGTCGAACGTGAAGTCGTTCCACGTGGCACTGACCAGCGGTTCGATGTGATCGCCGCTTTCGCCCACGGGAAAGCTTCCACCCACCAGTGCCTCCAGCCCGGCGTGGATGGTGCGCGGGATGTTGGCGGTCAGGCTGATGCCCGGTGCGTCCGGATCGTCGACCGAGAAGATTTCATCGTGGATGCGCTCGTGGTAGGCCGACACATTCCAGTGCCAGCTTGCACTGTCCGCGGCCATCGTGGTGGCGCCACGCAAGCCGAGTTCCCAGGCCACGCCGTGCATCGCGTCGAGGTTGGCGCCCGGGCCGCGCTCGCGGCGCGCGTTGTCCAGGTCGAAGTTGTTGGGTGACTGGTACACGCGCCCCACGCTGGCGTAGGCCTCGCTGTTGCCGCCCAGCGCGCGGATCACGCCGACGCGCGGATTGAACGAGGAAAACCGGTTGCGGTGGTTGCGCGGCGTGGTGTTGCCGGTGTCCACGCCGTCGATCTGGCGGTCGTCCAGGCGCGTCGTGGTGCCCTGCGCGCCATAGACCAGCATCCAGTCCGGCGCAACATTCCAGCGGTCCACCACGAACAGGGTCACGTTGTCGGCGCGCTTGTCCACGACGTCCTGCAGCGTGCCGCGACGCCCCGCGTCGTTGGCGTAGTTGCCGCCGCGGTTCGCGGTGCGTGCAAGGTCGATGCCGGCAAGCAGGTTGTGCGCACCGGCCTGCAGGTGGTAGCGCAGCATGCCGCCGGTGGTGCGCTGGTGTGTGTCGATCAGCAGGCTGAACACGTTCAGCAGCGGCGGGTTGGGTCCGGGGCCGACGGGAACGAACACGTCCACGATCGGGTGGAACAGTCGCTGGTTTTCCCATGACAGCCCGAATTCGAGCCGGCTGCGTGCATCGATGTCCCAGGTTGCCTTGGCGGCGATACGGTCGGTCTTGACGTTCAACTGGTGGTCGCCGAGCGCGTAGGACGGTTCGGCCTGCCAGGGGTCGGCGTCGTATTGCGCCTGCGTCAGTGCGCCGGGCAACTGCTGGCGATTGTCGATGTGGGTGCCGAAAACGCGCACGCGAAAATCGTCGGAAACCTGCCAGCCGCCGTTGGCGTACAGGCTGGCGCGGTTTTGCCGGCTGTGTCTGCGATAGCCGCCGAAGTGCTTGCCGTCGAGCGTGACCATGCCATCGAGCGTGCCGGCCACGCCGCCCGCGCTGAGCGCGGCTTCGGCGTGGCCGTGGCTGCCGCCGGCAAGGAAGACCTCCCGCGGATTGCCGTTGCGCGCGGTGCGCGAGATGAAGTCGATCGCGCCGCCGAGGTCGCTCGCGCCGTAGGTCAGGGCGTTGATGCCGCTGGCGACGATGACGTCGCTGGCCATCCGTGCATCCAGCATGCGGTTGTGGTTGTTGCCGTCGGCCGCGGTGACCGGAAGGCCGTCCTGGAACAGCGCTACGCCGGCGTTGTCGTAGGCCAGCGAATTGAGGTTGGAGCCGCGGATGGACAGCACCATGTCGTCGCCGCCCGAGTTGCTTTCGGCCAGCACCCCGGGGACGTAGCGCAGCGCGTCGGCGAGGTTGTTGACCGCGCGTCGTCGAAGACTTTCCCCGTCCAGCAGGTACACGCCGCCGGGCACGCGCGACTGGGCGAGTTCAAGCCGGTCCACATGGGTGCCCTTGACCTCGATGGTGTCCAGGGTCTTGATGATGCCTTGCGCACCATCGGCGGCGGCATCGGCCGATGCGGCAATGGCCAGCGTCGGGACGGCCGGAAGCAGGGCCAGGCCGATGGCCAATGCCAGGCGCGACGCACGTGGCGCCGCGGGAAAACGTATCAACATGAGGCAACTCCAAAAGCGGGAAGGCGTGCACGAGCGGATTCGCGCGTGCGCGATGCATGCCATCAGAGTGCGAAAGGTGGCCCCCGTGGCCCCAAGCCGTTGGGGGCGACGAATCCGTGTAAGGACCATCGCCACGGAGGATCGCGATGCTCGTTGCCGGCCCGGACCAGGTAAAGCCGGAGCAGCGGCAGCACGATCAGGCTGGCCAGCAGCGGGCAGTACGGGCACACGCCGCCGCCGTGGTGCATGTCACCGCGCGGATGCGCTGGCGCGCCCGGCGGGTTGGTGCTGTCCGGCCGTGCGTGACCTGGCGACGGTGCTGGCTGGCCCGCGTCGCCGGAATGCATCCCGTGCATGCCGGCCGGGACGGCGCCGAACGCGCGTCCGGTCGTTGGCAGGACCACCATCAGCAGCATGGCCGCGAAGGCCAGCCAGCTCAGCTTGCGTTGGACGCGTGGTGCGGGCATGGATACGGATCGTGGCTCAGTGGTTGCCCGTATAGGCGCGGTTGCCGGGTGTGCCGGCGACTCCTGCATCCGGGCGCAGTTTCGCCACGCCGCGTTCGAATTCCTGCTCGACCCACTGCGCGAAATACGGCGTCTGCGCGAAACCGCGGCCCCACCCGAAATCCAGACCGGCGAGGTACTTGTCCGCCGCGCCGCGTTCGTTGATGCGCGCGGGGACGATCAAGGCGCGGCCGTCGCGATCGGCTTCCTCGACCATCCTGCGCACGTGCGCCACCGCGGCCTTGCGCTTGTCCGGCCAGTCCTCGCGCCAGGTGGCGTAGCGGATCGCGCGGAACGCATCGCCGCCATCGGCGCGCATCTGGCGTGTCAGGCTGTCCAGCGTGTCCAGCCATTGCTGGTTGCCCGAAGCGTCGCCCTTGCCGTGGGCCACCACGATCACGGTTTCGCGGGCGGGGTCCTTCGAGACCGTGCGCGCGTTGGCGAGCAGCGCCCGGGCGAACAGCGGATCGTCGTTGACGCCGCCCACGGTCACCATCGGCAGCGCCGAACGGATTCGCGGGGCGGCACCCAGCGATTTCGCGTCGCCGCCGTGGTGCAGGCCGTGACTGCCGCCGTGCATGGCATGCGCCGGGGCGGCGTGGCCATCCTCGGCACCTTCCACGTCGATGCCGAGCATGTGGTTGACCGCCGGCAGGAACGAGGACGCCATGCCGTAGGCACGCACCACGACAATCGCGCGCACGTGCTGTTTTTCGAGCTGGCGCACCGCGCGCTCGACCGTTGGCGCATCGGCCATCGAGAACGCGAACGCCACCTTGTGGCGCGCAGCGACCTGCGCCAGCGCCTGCTCGATGTCCCGGTTCCAGAACCAGTCCGCGCCGTGCGCCAGCACCACCATGCCCACCTCGGAGGCAGGGAGCGGGGCAAACTGCATTTCGCCCTGGATGGCCGCGCGCTGCATCCATTGCGTCAGCGCATCGGTGGTCGCGATGGGCGAGGTCACGATCTGCGCGTCCTTCGGAAGGTCGCGGGAGAACCAGTGCGAAAACGTCATCATGCTGTCGTCGCGCGGCGCGAAGGCAACCGGCACCACCAGCGCGTCGTGCGCGGCGCGGACAGCCTCCGTAACGAGCTTGCGCATCGCGTCGGTGTGCTTGGCCTTCCGCGTCGGGTACACCGCGGCCTCGATCGCATTGGGCGCGAGGGTGCTGGCGAAGTCGCCCATGCGCCGCAGTTGCCTGCGCATCGCGGCCGCGGCCGCCGGATCGGCGGCGCCATAGCCGAGCAGCAGCAGGCGTTGCTTGTCGGTGTGGGTGTCGCGCAGTCGTGCAGACAGATCCTCGACCGCGAGGTACGATGCGCCGTAGGGCCTTGCGATCGCAAGCGGCATGCCCTGGCGTTCGCGCAACTGCAACCAGCCCTCGGCAAGCTTCCAGCGCGAATCGGAAGTGGACATCACCAGCGGCAGCGTCACGATCCGCCTGGCGCCGTGGTCCTTCAGTCGTTGCAGGCGCGCATCGAGGATCTTCTCGCTGCGTGCGTCGGTCACGTACAGCAGCGCCGCGTTGCGGCCCTTCGCGAAGGCGTCGAAGGCGTCGCGCACTTCCTGGTTGCCCAGGAAGCCGCGATCGGGAGTCACCACCAGGATCCCGGTTCCGGCATCGGCCGGTGCGGCGTGTGCCGGCCAGGCGAGTCCCAGCGCGAGCAGCAGTGCGGCTCCGTACACGGCGTGCTTGATGAGGGATCGGGCGGCCATGGGGTACTCCTCGTGTCGATCTTGCATGTGGAATCAGAAGGAAATGCGAGCGGCCACGCTGATGCTGCGCCCCGGCATGGTCAGGCGGTCGGCGGGAATGCCGCCGGTGCCGGCGTCGTTGATGCCGTTGCCGGTGAGAAAATTGCCCAGCGTCCCGCCGTTCAGGCTGCCCCAGTCCCAGTACTTGCGGTCGGTGAGGTTGCGGGCGCCGAAATACAGCACGACATTGTCGGCGGGTTTCCAGTGCGTGTAAAAATCCAGCGTGCCGTAGCCGGGTGGGCGGAATGCATCCGGGTCGGACAGGCGGGTGTGGCGGCGCACGCCGGTGCCCACCAGTTGCATGCCCCAGCGGGTGCCCTCGTAGGCGATGCCGACGACGAGCCGGGCGGGGTCCACGCTGTTGAGCGGCGACCAGGAATCGGTACCCGGCGCGACCAGTTCGCCGCTGGCGAGCGCGGCGGTGGCGCGCAGCGACCAACCTTGCAGGGCCTCGCCGAACGCGCCGAGTTTCACCTGGCCGCTGGCCTCGATGCCCTTGATGACCGCGCGCGGTGCGTTGACGGCCTGGTAGAACGCGTTCAGGAACGCCCCGGGTGAAATCTGGTACGCCCAGGGCGGCACCTGCGAGGCCGGCAGCGCGTACCCGGTCCAGATGAAATCGCGGTAGCGGTTGTAGTACGCGGTGACGTCGAACCAGAATGCGTTGCCGTAGCCGCGCAGGCCGATTTCGAGGTTGCGGCTGGTCTCGGCGTCAAGCCCCGGGCTCGGCAGGAAGGCGATGTTGAGGCCGGGGAACGGCTGCTCGTTCCAGGCGCCGGACAGTTCGCTGTAGAGCGGCGGGCGGAAACCGTCGGCGTAATCGGCGTGGAGGCTCAGCACATCGTTGAAGCGCCAGATCATTCCCAGCTTCGGCGAGACGTGGTTCCTGGTGTAGTCACGCTGCAGGTACCCCCGGTTGAGCTGCTGGTAGAGCGCGTCGGCCTGCGGCCGGTACGCGTAGCGTTCCGCGCGCACGCCGGCGGTGATGGTCAGGCGGCCATCGACGAGGTCGATGCGGTCCTGCCCGAACAGCGCGAAGCGATCGGTGTGGCTCGGCGGAACCAGGTGCATCGGGTAGTTGCCCGGCAGGAATGCGTTCGAGCTGCCGATGGCTCCGGTCTGCTTGTCCACGCCGTAGCCGTCGGCGCGCGACTCGACGTGCGTGCGGGTGGCATCGATGCCGTAGCGGATGGTCTGCGTCACCGGGCCCGCGTCGCCCGCGTGTTTCGTCGCCAGCAGCCTGGCGCCGATCACCCGCTCGTTGACCGGCACCGTGTCGAAATACCGGGCCACTTCCGGGGTGTCGGTAGCGGTCCGGGTGCGCGTGAGGGTCTGCTGCCAGTAGGCGTGCCAGTCGAGGACATCCGCCAGTGCGGCGTCCAGCCGCGTCCATTGCTGGCCGACCATGGCGCTGGCCTGCGAATCGGTGTCGTGCGAACGGTAGTAGCGGGGCGTGACGCCGGTATGCGGGTCGGGAACCAGTTCGGACAGGCCGTTGGTGCGGGTATCGCGGCGCGTGCCCCGGACACTCACGCGATCCTCGCGGCCGCTGTCGGCGTGGTGCACGTACCGGGCCAGCAGGCCATCGTTGCGGTAGTCCATCGGATCGGGCCGCGTGCGCTCCGCGCCGGTACCGCCGACGTTGCCCTTGTTTCCGGTTTCATGGCCGTCGCGGTGGTTGGCGCTGAGCAGGAAACCGTGACGCTGGTTGCCTGCGGCCAGCAGGGCGGTGGTGGCAAAACTGCGCGAGGCGCTGTCGTATTGTTCGCGCACGAATGCATGGACCGGTCGATCGGGCCCGAGGTAGTCCGACGGCGCGCGGGTGGTGATGATCACCGCGCCGCCCAGCGCGTCGGAAGGGTACAGCGGCGAAACCGGCCCGCGGATGATCTCGACCTGCTTGATGGAATCCATGTCGATGAAATTCCTGCCGGCGCGGAACCCGCCGCCGGCAATGTCGGCGCCGAACGAGTCCGGCACCGGCAGTCCATCGATTTCCATGTACGTGCGGTTGCCCGAAAGACCGCGGATGTTGAAACTGTCCAGCCCGAAGCGCCCGGCCGTTCCGATGGCCGACACGCCCGGTTCGTAGCGCACCAGCTCGCGGATGTCGCTGACCAGTTGCCGGTCGATCTGGCGTCGATCGATGATCGAGGTGGTGCCCGGCTGGTCGAGTCCGATGGCCGGGCGGATGCCGGTGACGCGGATGGTCGGCAACTGGCTGATCGTGGCGGCGAGTGCCGACGGACTCGCCAGGGCGATGCACAGTGTCGTCAACACGGAAAGGCGGCGTTTTCGCGGCATGAATCGTCCTGTTTCAGCGCAGGTCGTCAGGCAGGACGAAGCGGGCGCTCTGGATTGCGGTGCAGGGGCGGAATGGGGTCGGTGCGGGATGCAACGAATACGTGACACGAATCAGAATGCGAATGTATCTCATTTACACACGATGAATCAAGAACCCGCAACCTTCGTCATGGCGCGGCGGGCAGTGCCCGCCCTGCGCCAGCAAATACGGAGCGGTAGGACGGACACCGTCCGCCAAGCCATCCGCGGCGGGCAGTGCCCGCCCTGCGCCAGGGGAGTAGGGCGGACACCGTCCGCCGGCTGTTCGCTGGCTCACGCGAACGGGATGGCCGAGGTGTTCAGCGCGGGGACAAGCGTGGCCGCTGCCAGCGTGGTCGTGCGCCCCACGACGCGAAGCGGTCCTTGCCGCGCTTGCTGGCCCAGAGGTCCGCAACGGCGATCAGTTCGTCGCCCTCGAAGATCAGCGGGCAGCGCGTACGCAGCCACGGGGGAATCCGCGCCTGCTGGAACAGGTCGCGCAGTTCGCGGGTGTGCGGATCGCCGGCGGGCTTGATGCGTTCGCCGCCGCGGCGCAGGCGGACGGTCAGCGGCGGGTCGAACAGCGGGTCACCGGGCGCCGGGCCATCCGGCGCTTCCACGGTCAGCGTGCCGCAGCTTTCGGGCAGGGCCAGCGGCGTGCCGTCCCATTGCGACTCCCATCCGGTGGGCGGGGCTGGAAGCGGCGCCATCGCATGCAGCCGGTCGTCCCAGATGCGCACTTCGGCACCATGCCACGCGATGCAGGGCATGGCGTCTTCGGCGGCGCGGGCATTCTGGCGTTCCAGTTCGCGCCGCGCCGCGTCGCCGGGAACCGGCAGGCCGCGTTCGCGCAGCCAGGTGTCCAGCACCGGTGCGCGCAGTGCCGCGGGCAGGGCGCGCCATCCGTCGGCATCCAGCGAGCCATCCTCGCGGTGCAGCAGGGCCAGCGCGTCTTCAGCGTCACGGGCCAGGTATTCACTGGCGGTGCGGCAAAGGCGCGCCGAATGCAGGATGGCGGCAGGCGCCTGCGGCCAGTGGCGCGCGATCAACGGCAGCACTTCGCGGCGCAGCACGTTGCGCACGAATTTCGGATCCCTGTTCGCGGGATCTTGCAGCGCCGTCAGCGCGTTTGCAATCAGATAGTTGCGAAGGGTTTCGCGAGACGTTTCCAGGAGCGGGCGCCACAGCACTCCACGCGCGAACCGGCGTTGCGGGCGCATCCCGCCGAGGCCTTCCGGGCCGGCGCCGCGCAGCAGCTTCAGCAGTACGGTTTCGACCTGGTCGTCGCGCTGGTGGGCCAGCGCCAGCCATTCGCCGTCATGCAGGTGTTCGGCAAAAGCCGCGTAGCGCGCCCGCCGCGCGGCCGCCTCGGTGCCTTCCCCGCGCGTACCGTCGACGGTGACCTGCCGCACTTCCAGTGGTACCGCGATGGATTCGCAAAAGGCCGTGCAATGCGCGGCCCATGCAGGACTGTCCGGGTGCAGGCCGTGGTCGACGTGCAAGGCGCGCAGGTTGCGTTCGCGGGCTTCAGGCAGTTGCGCCAGGCCGTGCAGCAGGGCGGTGGAATCGGTGCCGCCGCTGAAGGCGACGCACAGCGCCGGCGGCGAGTCCGCAACAAGCTGTCGGCGCAGTCGGTCCAGCCACACGGCGGCTCACCGTTTGGTGGACTTGCCGCGGTTGCGGACGTGGATGGTCTTGGGCCGGCCCTCGCCCGCGCTGCGCCGTTCCATGTCGAACAACGTGGTCGCGGCGACCAGGTCGCTCAGCTTGCCGTAGCCGTAGCTGCGCGCGTCGAAGTCGGGGCGCTGCTTGCTGATGATCGATCCGACCGGGCCCAGCGCGGCCCAGCCATCGTCGTCGGAGGCGGCCTCGACCGCGTTGCGCAGAAGGTTGACCAGTCCCGAATCCTGCTTCAGTTGCGCGGCGCTGCGCGGCTTTTGCGGCGTTGCCTCGTCCGGCTTGCCGGCGAGGTTCTCGACGTAAATGAACTTGTCGCAGGCGGCGACGAAGGGTTCGGGCGTCTTGCGCTCGCCGAAGCCGTACACGATCAGGCCCGACTCGCGGATGCGCCCGGCCAGGCGCGTGAAGTCGCTGTCGCTGGAGACGATGCAGAATCCGTCGAGGCGATTGGAATAAAGAAGATCCATCGCGTCGATGATCAGCGCCGAATCGGTGGCGTTCTTGCCGCGCGTGTAGCCGAACTGCTGCATCGGCTGGATCGACTGCTTGAGCAGTTCGTCCTTCCAGCTTTTCAGGTGGTTGTCGGTCCAGTCGCCGTAGGCGCGCTTGACGTGCGCGGTGCCGTACTTGGCGATTTCCGCCAGCAGCGCCTCCATCAGCGAAGGTTGCGCATTGTCGGCGTCGATCAGCACCGCCAGCTTGGCGGCCGAGTCGTTGGCCATCCCCGGGCTCCGTGGCGTCGAAGCGTCGATGGTAACGCGTTGGCCGTCCGTATGAGGGCGTGCCACCGGAGGACGGCACGGCCGCAGCGTGCGCTTCGCGCACGATGGGTCTGCCGAGTGTGTGCGTTCGTGCGCGGAGCGCACGCTACCGCTCGCGCGGGAAGGGGGTGTACGCTTTTCCCGAGTCCCGAGTCCCGAGTCCCGAGTCCCGAGTCCCGAGTCCCCGATCCCGCAGCTACCCTTGATACGTCCCGTACTGCCGCAGCTTGCGGTAGCGCTGTTCCAGCAGTTCCTCGACCGGCAGCGGGGCCAGTTCGTCGAGCTGGTTGACCAGCACGGCTTTCAGGCGGATCGCCATCGAGCGCGGATTGCGGTGGGCGCCGCCGGTGGGTTCGCGGATGACCTTGTCGATGAGCCCCAGTTCCCTGAGGCGCGGCGCGGTGAGGCCGAGGGCCTCAGCGGCGTCCTTGGCGCGGCCGGCGTTCTTGTACAGGATCGAGGCACAGCCTTCGGGCGAGATGACCGAATAGGTTGAATACTGCAGCATGTTCACGCGGTCGCCCACGCCGATCGCGAGCGCGCCGCCCGAGCCGCCTTCGCCGATCACGGTGCACACGATCGGCACCTTGAGTTCGGCCATTTCCTCGAGGTTGCGGGCGATGGCCTCGCTCTGGCCGCGCTCCTCGGCGCCGACGCCGGGGTAGGCGCCGGGGGTGTCGATGAAGGTGAGTACCGGCAGGCCGAAGCGTTCGGCCAGCTTCATCATGCGCAGTGCCTTGCGGTAGCCCTCGGGGCGCGGCATGCCGAAATTGCGGCGCACCTTGGACTTGATGTCGCGGCCCTTCTGGTGGCCGATCACCAGCACCGGCCGGCCGACGATGCGCGCCAGGCCGCCCACGATGGCCGCGTCGTCGGCGTACATGCGGTCGCCGGCCAGTTCGTGGAACTCGTCGCAGATCACCGCGATGTAGTCGGTGGTGTAGGGCCGGCCCGGGTGGCGGGAAAGCTGGGTGATCTGCCACGGCGTCAGGCTGCGGAAGATCTCGGCGGTCTTAACGCGCAGCTTGGAGCGCAGCTTGGCGACCTCGTCATCGATGTCGATGGCGCTGTCGCGCCCGGCGTCGGTCAGCTCGCGCAGTTTGTCTTCCAGCTCGGCGATCGGCTGTTCGAAGTCAAGGAAGTTGGGGTTCATTCCCTGCACGCGTGGCGGGCGGAACCGGAATTATAGCGGGCGGGGTGGGTGGAGACGGAAGCGGGGTTTCCGCGCCCGGGGCATCCCCCGACGCTGGCGCGTCGACCCCCTTCGTTCCGAAGGGGGTGGCATCCCCCCGACGCTGGCGCGTCGATCCCCTTCGTTCCGAAGGGGGTGGCATCCGTCCGACGCTGGCGCGTCGACCGCTTCGTTCCGAAGGGGGTGTTTTGCCTCCCCCTTCGCTTGCGAAGGGGGAATGAGGGGGATGGCTCTTGATTCTGGTGTCGTCACTCGCTGGCGGGACGGACAAGCGAGGGTTGCACCGATTGCACGCCCGGTACTTCGGCAAGCGAACGCAGCAGGTCGGTACTGACCTTGACGCGCCAGTCGTCGCCAAGGCGCAGGTCGGCGCTGCCGGCGGTGTTGCGATAGCCGGTCAGCAGCAGCGGGGTGCGTCCGCCGCAGTGGCCGGCCAGCGCGCGTTTGAAGGTGGCGACGAAACCGGCGTCGATGCCGTTCACGCTGACCCGCAGGACGCGGGTGCCGGCTTCGCAGGCTTCATCCAGCGTCCAGGCGTGGCGCGCGCGGATGGCCAGCTCGCCGCTGAAGTCGTCCAGGGCCAGCCCGCCCTCGATCACGAGCATGGCGTCGGGCTGCAGCAGCGCGCCGTATTGCTGCATGGCTTCGCGGAAGAAGTTGACCTCGATCGCGCCGCTCCAGTCCTCGATGCGCACCGCCGCGCCGGTGTCGCCGCGCCGGCGCATCTTCACGATCATGCCGGCAACCGCCCAGGGCGTTTCCGGTGGCCGCCGCCAGCGGTTGTCGTCGTCGTCGTCGCCGCGTGGCGGTGGCGGTTCGTAGTGTTCGGCGATTTCGCCGATGGGGCAGGTCGCAAGTTGCGCCAGGACGTCGCGCCAGGAGTCGGTGGGGTGGCCGGACAGGTAGTGTCCCAGCGTGGCGCGTTCGCCCGCGAGCTTGCGTTCCAGCGTCCACGGCGGCTGCGCAGGCGTTGCCAGCGACACGCTGGCGACCGGTGCCAGCGCGGCGCCGAACATGTCGTTCTGCCCGGCTTCGCGGTCGCGCAGGGTCTGTTCGGCGGCCCTGACGGCCTCCGGGAGCTGCGCGGCCAGGGTGGCACGGTTCGGACCCAGCGAGTCCATGGCGCCGGACTGGATCAATGCCTCGAAAACGCGCTTGTTCAACTTGCCCGAGTCCATCCGCGCGCAGAAATCGGCGAGGTCGCGGAACGGCTCGCCGGCGTCGCGCGCGGCGACGATGGCCTCGCACACCGCGCGGCCCACGCCCTTGATGGCGCCGAGGCCGTAGCGGATGGCGTCGTGGCCCTCGGGACCGCCGGCGGGAATCGCGACGAAGTGGTAATCGGACGCGTTGACGTCCGGCGGCAGCACGGGAAGGCCCATGCCGCGCGCGTCGTCGATGAACTGCACCAGCTTGTCGGTGGCGTCCATGTCCGAGGACATCGTCGCGGCCATGAACTCGGCCGGGTAGTGCACCTTCAGCCAAGCCGTCTGGTAGGCGACCAGCGAATAGGCCGCGGCGTGCGACTTGTTGAAGCCGTAGCCCGCGAACTTCTCCATCTGGTCGAAGATCTGGTCGGCCTTCTTCTCCGGCACGCCGTTTTGCATCGCGCCGTCGCGGAAGATGGTGCGGTGCTTTGCCATCTCGGCCGGCACCTTCTTGCCCATCGCGCGGCGCAGCAGGTCGGCGGCGCCCAGCGAATAGCCGCCGACGATCTGCGCCATCTGCATCACCTGCTCCTGGTAGACCATGATGCCGTAGGTCTCTTTCAGAACCGGCTCGACGCGCGGGTCGGGATACTCCACTTCCTCCTGGCCGTGTTTGCGGCGGATGAAGCTGGGGATCAGGTCCATCGGGCCGGGGCGATACAGCGAGACCAGCGCGATGATGTCTTCGAAACGGTCCGGCCTGGCGTCCTTGATCATGCGCTGCATGCCGCCGGATTCGAGCTGGAACACGGCCACGGTCCTGGCCTGTTTCAGCAGGTCGTACACCTTGCGGTCGTCGAGCGGGATCCTGGCGATGTCCAGCGCCTGTTCGCCGGTTTCGGCGCGGCGCGCGTTGATGGCCTTGACCGCCCAGTCGATGATGGTCAGCGTGCGCAGGCCGAGGAAGTCGAACTTGACCAGGCCGACAGTCTCGACGTCGTTCTTGTCGAACTGGGTGACCACGCCTTCGCCGCCCGGCTCGCAGTACAGCGGCGAGAAGTCGGTCAGCGGCGAGGGCGCGATGACCACGCCGCCGGCGTGCTTGCCGGCGTTGCGGGTGATGCCTTCCAGCTTCAGCGCCAGGTCGATCAGCGGACGCGCTTCGTCGTCCGTGTCGTAGAGCTCGCAGAACTCCTTGACGATGCGCTCCTTGTCCTCCTGCGATTTCTTCGAGCGGCCCAGCGCATCGGCCAGGGTGAGGTCGAGCGGGCGCGCCGGGATCAGCTTGGCGATGCGGTCGACCTGGCCGTAGGGCATGCCCAGCACGCGGCCGCAATCGCGCAGCACGGCCTTGGCCGCCATCGAGCCGTAGGTGATGATCTGGCTGACCTGGTCGCGGCCGTACTTGTCGGCGACGTAGGCGATCACCTCATCGCGGCGTTCCATGCAAAAGTCCACGTCGAAGTCGGGCATGGACACGCGTTCGGGGTTGAGGAAACGCTCGAACAGCAATCCGAAACGCAGCGGATCGAGGTCGGTGATCTTCAGGCTCCAGGCCACCACCGAGCCCGCGCCCGAGCCGCGCCCCGGCCCGACCGGAATGTCCCTGGCCTTGGCCCAGCGGATGAAGTCCGAGACGATCAGGAAGTAACCGGCGAAACCCATCTTGCCGATCACGTCCAGCTCGCGTTCCAGGCGTGATTCGTAGTCCTCGCGGGTGTGGCCCTCGGCGATGCCCATTTCGGCCAGGCGCTGCTCCAGCCCTTCGCGCGCCTGTCCCTCGATCCACGATTCCAGCGTGTGCTTTTCCGGGACCGGGAACGCGGGCAGGAAGTACTCGCCGAAGGACAGTTCCAGGTTGCAGCGCCGGGCGAGTTCGACCGTGTTTTCCAGCACCTCGGGCAGGTCGGAAAACCTTTCGGCCATCGCGTCGGCCGGTTTCAGCCACTGCTCGGGCGAATACGCATGCGGGCGGCGCGCGTCGTCGAGCTGGTAGCCCTGCTGGATGCACACGCGCGCTTCGTGCGCCTCGAAATCGTCGGCATCGAGAAAGCGCACGTCGTTGCTGGCGATGACGGGCAGGTCGAGGTCCGCGGCCAGTGCCAGCGCGGCGGCGTTGAAAGCATCCTCGCCCTCGCGACCCGTGCGGGTCAGCTCCAGGTACAACGCTTCATCGAAGTGGCGGCGCAGGTGGTCCAGGCTGGCGCGGGCGTCGCGTTCGCGGCCGGCCAGTGCCAGGCGCCCGCAGGCACCGTCGCGGCCGACGATCGCGAACAGGCCGCCGGCTGCGCCATCCAGCCACTCGACCTGAAGTTGCGCGTGGCCGGCGTGCTGGCCTTCGAGCCAGCCGCGCGAGATCAGGCGCGTCAAGTTCAGGTAACCGGCGCGGTCGCGGCACAACAACGTCAGGCGGTCGGGCCGGGTGGCATCTTCGGGATTGGCGATCCACAGGTCGCAGCCGACGATCGGCTTGACGCCGGCTTGTTCGGCGGCGCGGTAGAACTTGATCTGCGCAAACAGGTTGGAATCATCGGTCAGCGCCAATGCCGGCAGGCCCAGCTCCACCGCGCGGCTTACCAGGTTTGCGTGTCTGGCCTTGGCCGGATCGCCCTGCTGGGGCTTCTCCGGGATGCGGATGGTCGAGTCGCGCAGCGAGTATTCGCTGTGCACGCGCAGGTGAATGAAGTCGATCGGCATGGCGGAGTTCGCGGTGTCCGGGAGCCTGGGCAGTAGAAACTTTCGAGGCGAAAAAGTGACGGCGCGAGGACAGGGTTTCGACGATTCGCAGGCCCATGGTGGTTCCATGGGGCAAGAGTCGGCGGAAACATGGACCGCGCAGGCGCTTTTGCAGCCCGGAAGATTTCTGCTGCCCAGGCTCCTGGGCAAGCCTATTGCGGACACGCGGGGGCGACAAGCTTGACAGCCCGGAGAGATCCGGGCTGCATGTATCTTGATACGGAGCCCGAACCCTCATCCGGCGCTGCGCGCCACCTTCTCCCGGAGGGAGAAGGGAAAGCGCGGCTCCCCTCGCCCCTCGGGAGAGGGGTTGAGGCTGAGGGTCCGGGTCTTGCGTGGCGTGCGCACGGATGCGCGGCGGCCCGGGTAGGGAAGGCCAGGCCTGCCTGACGGTCATGGACGATCGGTGATTCTCACCGGCGCAAAGCTGCGCCGGTGTTCGGGGCAGGGGCCGAGGCGGGCCAGTGCAGCGAGGTGTTCGCGGGTCGGGTAGCCCTTGTGTTGCGCGAAGCCATAGCCGGGCCAGCGCGTCTCGTACTCGGCGAGGATGCCATCGCGGGTGACCTTGGCCAGGATCGATGCCGCGCTGATTGCCGGTTCCGTGGCGTCGCCGCGCACGATGGCGCGCGCCGGGCAGGGCAGGTGTTCCGGCAGGCGGTTGCCGTCGATCAATGCCAGCGCCGGTGCGAGCGGAAGCGACACCAGGGCGCGCGCCATGCCGAGCAGCGTGGCCTGGAGGATGTTAACGCGGTCGATCTCGGCCGCTTCCACGCACACGACGGCGTGCGCAAGTGCGCGCTCGACGATCATTGCGTGCAGTGAGTCACGTCGTTTGGCCGACAGCCGTTTGGAATCGGCAAGGCCGGTGATCGGTCGTGCCGGGTCAAGGATCACCGCGGCGACCACCACCGGACCGGCCAGCGGGCCACGTCCGGCTTCGTCGACGCCGGCGACGACGCCTGCCATGTCAGGCGGGTTCGAGCAGTTGGCCGATGGCGCGCGCCGCGGAGGTTGCGGCACCGCCGCCGGCATGCAGTGACAGGTGCATGCGCTCGAACTCCTGCGCCAGTTCATCGCGGCCAGCCGGATCGCGAAACCACGCCAGCACCGCGTCGGCAAGTTTTCCCGGCGTGCAATCGTGTTGCATCAATTCCGGGACGAGCCTGCGCCCGGCGAGCACGTTGGGCAGCGAATAGGTGTCGGTCTTGAGCATGCCCAATCCCTTGACCAGCGCGTGCGTGAGACGCGCAATGCGGTAGCCGACCACCATCGGCCGCTTGGCCAGCATCGCCTCGAGCGCGGCGGTGCCCGAGGCCAGCAGCACCACGTCCGCGGCGATCATGGCGCGGTGGGCGTGGCCGTCGAGGAGCTCGGAACCGGGGACCGGGGACCGGGGACCGGATGTGGTTGGCCCTTCGTGATGATCCGATGTTTCGTTTGCATGCGGCAGCGCCATTCCATTTGGCGATCGCGAGGCGTCCACCGGTCCCCGGTCCCCGGTCCCCGGTCCCTGCGCCCGCAGCAACCGCTCGATCGCCTCGCGACACCCCGCATTCGCGGCGGGAATCACGATCCGCAGCCCGGGCAGCTCCCGGGCGACGCGCCGTGCCGCTGCCAGGAAAGTCGACCCCAGGCGGTGGATTTCGGACAGCCGGCTGCCGGGCAGGACGGCCAGCACGGGCGCGTCCGGCGGCAGGCCGAGTTCGCGGCGCGCGGCGTCGCGGTCCGGGTTCAGTGGAAACCGGTCGGCCAGCGGATGGCCGACGAATTGCGCGTTGACGCCATGGCGCTGGTAGATCGCCGGCTCCATCGGGAACAGGCACAGCACCAGGTCCGCGGCTTCGCCGATCTTCGCCGCGCGCTTTTCGCGCCAGGCCCAGATCGAGGGGCTGACGTAGTGCACGGTGCGGATGCCGGCGCGCTTGAGCTTCTTTTCCAGGCCAAGATTGAAATCGGGCGCGTCGATGCCGATGAAGACGTCGGGTTTCAGCGTGATCAGTCGGCGCGCCAACGAGGCGCGCAGCCTCAGCAATCGCGGCAGATGACGCAGTACCTCGGCCAACCCCATCACCGACAGTTCGGAAATGTCGTGCCAGGCATCGAAACCGGCCGCGCGCATGCGCGGACCACCGACACCGACGAAGCGCGCATCGGGAAAGCGTTCGCGCAGCGCTTCGATCAGGTCCGCGCCGAGCTGGTCGCCGGAGTCTTCGCCGGCGACCAGGGCGAACACGGGGGGCGACGATCGGGACTCGGGACTCGGGACTCGGGACTCGGCAGGCGGCATGGACGTTGGCGGGTAGGCTGTGATGGTAGTGCCATTGACAGGTTGCGCAAAAGGATACCGACGCTTGATTCCGGTAGCGTACGCTTCGCGCACGAACCGTCCCGGGCAAGACGCTCGTGCGCGAAGCGCACGCCACGATGCATGCAGGCCGCGCATGTGATGCTGTTCCCGAGTCCCGAGTCCCGAGTCCCGAGTCCCGCCATTCACCGCACCAACGCCCGCTCACTGCGGTCGATGAATTCGCACAGTGCGCGCACGTCCTCGCTGGCGTCGGCCTGTTCGGCCAGTGCGGCGCGCGCTTCCTCCAGGGTCTTGTGGGACATGTACAGCGTGCGGTAGGCACGCTTGATGGCGTTGACGCGCGCGGTGCTGAAGCCGCGGCGTTTCAGGCCCTCGGCGTTCACCCCGCGTGGTATCGCGAACTGCCCTGCCACGTAGATGAAGGGCGGCACGTCGCGGTTGATGGCCGCGTACATCGCGGCGAACGCGTGCGCGCCGATCTTGCAGAACTGGTGCACGCCGGCGAAGCCGCCCAGCACCACGTGGTCGCCGACTTCGACGTGGCCGGCCAGGGTCGCGTTGTTGGCGAGGATGGTGTGGCTGCCCACGTGGCAGTCATGCGCGACGTGCACGTAGGCCATCACCCAGTTGTCGTCGCCGATGCGGGTAACCCCGCCGCCCTCGCGCGTGCCGCGGCTGACGGTGACGAACTCGTGGAAGGTGTTGCCGTCGCCGATCACCAGCTCGCTGCGCTCGCCCGCGTACTTCTTGTCCTGCGGATCGCCGCCGAGCGACGTGAACGCGCCGATGCGGTTGTTGCGGCCGATGCGCGTCGGACCCTTGATGAGCGCGTGCGCGCCGACCGTGCTGCCCGCGGCGATTTCGACTTCGGGTCCGATGACGGTGTAGGGGTCGACGCTGACGTCGTCGGCAAGCCGGGCGGTCGCGTCGACGATGGCGGTCGGGTGGACGCGGCTCACCGGGTGCTTTCCGCGCACATCAGCTCGCAGGTGGCGACATCCTTTCCATCGACCACCGCGCGCGCCGTGAAAATGCCCATCTGGCGGATCAGCCGCTTCAACTGCACTTCCAGGCGCAACTGGTCGCCGGGAACCACGGGCCGCAGGAAGCGGGCGTTGTCAACCTTGGCGAGGTAGAAGATCGAGCTTTCGCCGTTGGTGTTGGTGCCCGACAGCCCGATCAGCAGGCCCGACGCCTGCGCCAGCGCCTCGACGATCAGCACACCTGGCATCACCGGGTGGCCCGGGAAGTGGCCCTGGAAGCACGGTTCGTTCAGGGTGACGTTCTTGATCGCCAGGATGCGCTTGCCCGGATCGAGCTCGACCACGCGATCGACCAGCAGGAAGGGGTAGCGATGCGGCAGGATGGCCGCGATCCCTTCCGCGTCGAGGGGCAGGGTGACCGGACTGGAGGAGTCATTCATCAGTGGCGTTCCTTGTTGGATGCTTGCAGTTGCCGTTCCAGCGCGGCGATCCTTCGAGCCATTCGATCGAGCTGGCGCATGCGCACGGCGTTGCGGCGCCAGGCGTGATTTTCCTCGAGCGGAGCCCCGGAAGAATACGTGCCCGGTTCGTGGATCGAGTGCGTCACCAGCGTCATTGCCGTGATGGTAACGCCGTCGGCCACCTCGAGGTGGCCGAGGATGCCCGCACTGCCGCCGACGAGGCAGTCGCGGCCGATCCGCGCACTGCCGGCAACCGCCGCGCAGCCTGCCATGGCCGTGTGTGCGCCGATGTGCACGTTGTGGGCGATCTGGATCTGGTTGTCCAGGCGCACGTCCTCTTCCAGCACCGTGTCATCGAGCGCACCGCGATCGATGGTGGTGTTGGCGCCGATCTCGCAGTCGTCGCCGATGCGCACGCCGCCGAGCTGCGGCACCTTGACCCAGCCTTCCTCGCCACGCGCGATGCCGAAGCCGTCCGCGCCGAGGACGGCGCCGGGGTGGATCAACACGCGCTTGCCGAGTGTCACCCGCGTCACCAGCGTGACGTGGGCACCCAGGCGCGACTGTGCGCCGACGCGGCAGCCGTGGCCGATCACGCAGTGCGCGCCCAGCGCGGCGCCGGCCTCGATGGTTGCACCGGATTCGACCACGCAACCCGGCCCCACGCTGGCCGAAGCATCGATCCTGGCATCGCCGGCCACGCTGGCCGAGGCGTGGATGCCGGGCATCGGGGCGGGCGCGTGATCGAACAGCGCGGCGATTCGCGCGTAGGCAAGGTAGGGGTCGCGTGCAATGAGGACGGGAACGGGACTGGCCCGGGCATGCCCGGGACGCACGATCACCACGCCCGCGCCGGTGCGGGCCAGTTCATCCGCATGGCGGGGGCTGGCGAGGAATGCGAGCTGGTCGTCCGTGGCGCGTGCCAGCGGCGCAACACCGCGGATCACGCGCGTTGCATCTCCGCGTGCCTCGAGCCCGAAGCGCCGCGCCAGTTCGTCGATGCGATAGCTGCTTGATGGTTCCATTCGCCCCGCCGGAGGTTGCGCAAAGCAGACAGCAGATTCGTCCGCGACTGAACGCAAATGAACGCCAATCAAGCGTGAACGTCAAGTACGCTGCCGGCGTACCTTGTACTCCATTTGCGTCGATTCGCGTTCAATTGCAGACGGCCCCGCTCTTCGTGTCGACTTGATCGCCCAACCGATCAGAAAGTCCGCCCGAAGTAGAACTGCAGCGTTTCCTCGAAGGGCTTGTCGCCGGGCTTGTCGCGGATCGGGCGTGCCAGGTTGATCACGATCGGGCCGACCGGCGCGATCCACTGCAACGAGATGCCGACCGAGGCACGCAGGTCCGAAGCGTTGAAGTCGTTGTAGCTGCCGAACACGTTGCCGACGTCGGTGAACAGCGAAATGCGCGCCTTGTCGTTGTCCTTGAAGAAGGGAAGTACCAGTTCGGCACTGCCCAGGACCTTGAAGGCGCCGCCGATGGGCCGCGGATGGAACGAGGGGCTTCCGGCCGGGCATGTATTGTCGATCGCGATCGCGCTGGGGTCGGGCTGGCCGTTGCTGTCGATCAGGCCCGAACAGATGCGCGGGCCGAGCGTGTTGTCCTGGAATCCGCGCACGTCGCGCACGCCGCCGGAGTAGAAGTTTTCATAGAAGGGGAACGACAGCTCGCGGATCGTCCCGGTGGCGTCGGCGTAGGGCACCGAAATGTCGCCCGTGTGGTAGGCCTTGCCGTAGCCCAGCGTGCCTGAAAGGTGGCCGACCAGCCCAAGCGGCAACGGGAAGTAGTTGCTGCTGGAAACGGTGAGCTTGTAGTAGGGCACCGTGCTGCCCGGCAGGGCGATTTCGGCACTGATCTGCTGCAGTCCGCCGCGGGTCGGCTTGAAGAACCTGTTGAGCGTGTCGTGCGAATAGGAAATCGTCAGTGGCGCCGTGTGGATGGTGTAGTGGCCGATCTTGTGGATCTGGTCGAAGAAGACCTTGGGCGTGAATCCGGGAATCAGCTGCAGCTTGGTCTGGTTGGCGCCGATGCCGACATGGATGCTGTCGGTTTCACTGATTGGAAACCGCAGGTACGTCGAGAAGGAGTTGGTGTCGGACAGGTACGAGGCGATGTTCTGTTCGCCCTGGTCCAGTTTCAGCACGCTGGCGTTGTAACCGATCCCGATACCGCTGTCGGTGAGGTAGGGGTTGAAGAACGAAACCTGGTACTGCTTCAGGAACACGCTCTTGGAGAACGTGGCCGAAACGCGGTTGCCGGTACCCAGGAAGTTGTTGTTGGCGATCGAGGTGCTGAGGATCAGGCCGGACACCTGCGAATAACCCACGCCGAACTGGAACTGGCCCGAGGACTGCTCGGTCACGTTGACGTTGAGGTCGACCTCGTCGGTGGTGCCCGGCACCTTCACCGTGTCGATGCTCACGTCCTTGAAATAGCCCAGCCGCTGCAGGCGGACCTTGGAGCGGTCGATCGCCGCCTGCGAGTACCAGGCGCCCTCGTACTGGCGCATCTCGCGGCGCAGCACCTGCGACTGGGTGTGCGTGTTGCCCTTGAAGTTGATGCGGCGCACGTACACCCGCGGTCCCGGCGTGATGTAGAAGGTCAGGTCGACGGTCTGGTCCTTCTCGTCCACCTTCGGTACCGGGGACACCTTGGCGAACGCGTAGCCGATGTTGGAAAGCACGTTGGTGATCGCGTCCGAGGACAGCTCGATGGCGTGCCGGTTGAAGACTTCCCCCGGCTTGATGCGCAACACCTTGCGCAGCGCGCTTTCGGGCAGGATCAGCGTTCCGAGCAGGTGGATGTCGGAAATCTTGTAGACCTCACCTTCGTGGATGGCCGCGGATATGTAGATGTTGCGCTTGTTGGGGCTGATGGTGACCTGGGCCGAGTTGATGTCGAAGTCGGCGTAGCCGCGATCGAGGTAGTAGGAGGCCAGCTTGGTCAGGTCGCCGGAGAGCTTTTCGCGCGAGTACTGGTCGTTGTTCGAATACCACGAGGTCCAGTTGGGCGTGCCCGATTCCCAGTTGTCGCGGATTTCGCGATCGGTGAAGGCGTGGTTGCCGACGATGTTGATTTCCTGGATCTTGGCGGCCTTGCCTTCCTTGATCTCGATGTCGATCGCCACGCGGTTGCGGTCCAGGCGGGTGACGTGCGGCTCGACCACCACGTTGTACTTGCCGCGGTCGTTGTATTGCGCAATCAGCTGTTGGCGCATCTGGTCCAGGGTGAGGCGGTTGAAGGTCTGGCCGGTGGCCAGGCCGGCCCCCTTCAGGCCCTTCATCAACTGGTCGGTCTTGATGTCCTTGTTGCCGCGCACCGTCAGGCTGGCGATCGAGGGACGTTCGGTCACCTTGACGATCAGGATGTTGCCCTGGCGCTCGAGCTCGACATCGCTGAAGAAGCCGGTGTTGAACAGCGACTTGATCGCCCTTGCCGCCAGGGCGTCGTTGATTGCCTGCCCCCGCTCGACGGGCAGGTAGCTCAGCACGGTGCCCGGCGCGATGCGCTGGAGGCCCTCGATGCGGATGTCACTGACGGTGAATGGCTGAAACGCGAACGCGGTCACCGGGGCGGCGAGGGCGGCGAACAGGATCAGTGCGGCGACTCTCTTCATCGTCGGGTCCGGAATATCCAGTGGTGCTGGCGCAAACCGTGCATCGTACAGGCGCACGCGGCAGCGCGAAAGCGGCGCCTGTCAGGCCACATGGTGGTCGGGGTCGATGCGGTTGCGGATGGAAGTGCCCGGGCCGGCGGTCAAGAAACCAGCCTCAGGATGTCGTTGTAGAAGGCCAGCCCCATCAGCATCACCAGCAGCGCCATGCCGAGGTACTGGCCGGCAACCATGGCGCGGTCGGACAGCGGGCTGCCCTTGACCAGCTCGATCAGGTAGTACAGCAGGTGCCCGCCGTCGAGCACCGGGATCGGCAGCAGGTTCATGATTCCGAGGCTGAGCGAAATGATGCCGAGGAAATACAGGAACCAGGCCGGCCCCATTTCCGCGGAGGTCTGCGCATACTGCGCGATCGAGATCGGGCCGGACAGGTTGGCCAGCGATGCCGAGCCGGCCAGCATGTGGCCCAGCATCTTCACGGTGGTCGCGGTCAGGTTCCACATCTGCCCGAACGCCGCGGGAACCGCCTCCAGCGGTCCGCGCCGCAGCACGGTGTCGTATTTGGCGGTGACCATTTTGGCGCCGATGCCGATCGCCCACGACCGGCTGCCGTCGGGTTCGCGCATCGGGCGTGGCTGCAGGCGCAGTGTCAATGGCTTGCCGTCGCGCACCAGCGCAAGGGTCAGCAGCTTGTCGGGCCCGGCGTTCTCGTGGGTGGTTTCGACAAGCTGGGTCCAGTCGGCCACGGGGTGGCCATCGATGCTGACGATGCGGTCGCCGGGCCGGATGCCGGCGGCCTGGGCTGCACTGTCGGGCACCACGCTGCCGACCACCGGCGGCAACGTGCGCTGCAACGGCATCATGCCCGTCTGCATGACGATGGTCCGGTCGCTCGGCTGCGGCGGCAGCTTGCTGAAATCGAGCACGTGGGACTGCACCGCGCCGTCCGGGGTGCGTACCTTCATCGGCACGGGCTGGCGGTCCTGCGCGGCGCTGGTCAGTGCCAGGCTGAGCTCGGTCCAGTTGTCGATCGAGCGGCCGTCCACGCTCAATACCCGGTCCCCGCGCTCGATGCCCGCCTGCGCGGCGATGTGGCTGACATTGCCCACCAGTGGCTGGAAATCGGGCTTGCCGATCACCAGCATGGCCCAGAACGCGGCCACGGCGAAGATCAGGTTGAAGCCCGGCCCGGCCAGCACGATCAGGATGCGTTGCCAGACCGGCTTGCCGGTGAATTCGCGCGGGCGATCCTTCGGCGCCACCTCGCCCTCGCGGGCATCCAGCATCTTCACGTAGCCGCCCAGCGGAATCCACGCCACGCAGTACTCGGTGCCGTCCTTGCCGAACCAGGACTTGATGGGCTTGCCGAAGCCGACGGAAAAACGCAGCACCTTCACGCCGAACCGGCGCGCGACCCAGAAATGCCCGAATTCGTGGAAGGTCACCAGGATGCCCAGGGTGACGATCATCCACCACGCGGAGCCGAGGATGTCGAGAAGGTTGGTCATGCGTTTGCGGTCGGGCGGAGCAGGATTCCATGATAAGGCAACCGGCCTGAAGGACGGCGTGTCGCGTGGCGCAATGGTTCATCGACCGCGCGCGGGTGCCGCAAGTTCCGGTCGGCGCGTCGCCGCATCGTGTCGATCAGAGTCCGAGCAGGAACCTGCCCAGCACGAACACCGGCAGGGCCGCGACGATGGAATCCATGCGGTCGAACACGCCGCCGTGGCCCGGAAACAGCGCCCCGGAGTCCTTGACCCCGGCGTGGCGCTTGATGAGGCTTTCAAACAGGTCGCCCACCACCGAGAACAGCACCGTCAGCAGGGCCAGGGCCACGATCGCGGGCAGGCGCGCGGGCGGAACATCCAGCAACCAGCCACCCACCAGGCCCACCACGCCCGATGACACCAGCGCGCCGTAGACGCCCTCGCGCGTCTTTCCGGGGCTGAGCCGGGGCGCCAGTTTGACGCGGCCCCAGCGGCGTCCGGCCGAATAGGCGCCGATGTCGGCGGCCACCACGATGCAGGCGAAAAACAGCACCCACCAGTGCCCGCGGCCATCGGTGTGGCCGGCCATGTCGCCGTGCATGACCACCAGTGCGCACCACGCGGGGACCACCACCAGTACCCCGGCGACAAGCTTTACGAGCGCATGCGCCGATGTCGGTTCGCTGCCCCAGCGGTTGTTGCGCAGCCAGACCAGGACCAGCAGCCACCAAGCCAGCCCGGCAGTGACCGGCAGCCACCACCACGGCGACCTGCACACCTGCCACAACAGCGCGAACACGATGGCGCATGCCACGAGGCACAGGGCGCGCAGGCCGCGCCCGCGCACACCGGCCATGCGCGTCCATTCCCACAGTCCAAGCAGGAACACCACTCCCAGCAGGCCCGCGAACACCGGCGAGGTGGCAAGGAAGATCAACGCCAGGATCAGCGGCGCAAGGATGAGCGCGGTGATGACGCGCTGTTTCAGCATGGGCCGGGCCCGCCGATGCCGTGCCGTGTGCGCGGCAACGCGTCGGCCGCGCGCAACGTGCCTGCGGCGCCACCGCCCGGTGTCATGGTGCCGGGCCCGTAGGGCCACGCCGGCGCTGGTCTGGATGTCGACATGCAGGTTCCTCGCGCTGCCTTGGGCCCCGCGCGGGAGCCTCTGGGGACGCTGCGTGGGACGAAAGCAATGATCCCCCCGGCTCCTAGCCGGCCCGCGCCGGCGCCAGTTCCGCCGGTATGCATCCGAAACGGCGCTCGCGGCGCTGGTAGTCCTCGAGCGCGCGGTCGAGCGCGGCGTCATCCATGTCCGGCCACAGGGTATCGGTGAAATACAGCTCGGTGTAGGCGAGCTGCCAGAGCAGAAAATTGCTGATGCGCTGTTCGCCGCCGGTACGGATCAGGAGGTCCGGTGGCGGCAGGCCGGCCAGGCACAGGTGGGGCGCCAGCGTATCCTCGCCGATCGTCGCCGGGTCGAGTTCACCGCGGACGGCGGCTTCGGCGATGCGACGCGCGGCCTGGGCGATGTCCCAGCGTCCGCCGTAGCTCACGCACACGTTCAGGACCAGTCGCGTGTTGTCGGCCGTGCGCAGGGTGGCCGCGCGCATGCGTTTGTGCATCGCGGAGGAAAACGTCGACAGGTCGCCGATGAAGCGCACCTGCACGCCGTGCTGGTGCAACTCGTCGACTTCGCGGTCCAGCGCCTTCATGAACAGGTCCATCAGCGCACCGACCTCGGTACCCGGACGCTTCCAGTTTTCCGAGGAGAACGCAAACAGCGTCAGCACGCCGATGCCGCGCTGCAGGCAGTATTCGACGCTGGCGCGCACGGCCTTTTGTCCCGCGCGGTGCCCGAACGAGCGCGGCTGTGCGCGCCGCCGGGCCCAGCGGCCGTTGCCGTCCATCACGATCGCCAGGTGGCGCGGCACGTCGGCCGCGGCTGCGGGCCGGCGAGCGGCCTTGATGTGGCGGGTACTGACCGGGGTCATGCGCGTGCGCCGGGCGTGGTGAAGCCGGCGGCCGACGGCGAAACGCACCCGGCCCGGACCGGGCAGTGGTGCGTGCAGCGAAAGGATCCCTCGGCCGGTGGGTTCACAGCGCCAGCAGTTCCTGTTCCTTGGCCTCGACGGCCGAATCCACTTCCTTGATGAAGTGGTCGGTGATGGTCTGGATTTCGTCCTGGCCCCGATGATCGTCGTCTTCGCTGATCTGCTTGTCCTTGAGCAGGTTCTTGATCTGCTGCAGCGCGTCGCGGCGGATGTTGCGGATCGCGACCTTGGCGTTTTCGCCCGAGTGTCCCACATGCTTGGCCAGTTCCTTGCGCCGTTCCTCGGTGGGCGGGGGCATGTTCAGGCGGATCACGGTGCCGGCGGTGGTGGGCGTGACACCGAGGTCCGAGCCCATGATGGCCTTTTCCACCGGCGCCACCATGGTCTTTTCGTACGGCGTGATGGTGAGCGAATGGGCGTCGGAGACCACCACGTTGGCGACCTGGTTGATCGGTACGTCCGAACCGTAATAGGGCACCTTGATGCCCTCGACCAGGGCCGTGCTGGCGCGCCCCGTGCGCAGATGCGACAACTCCTGGCGCAGGGATTCGACGCTCTTGCCCATGCGGGTCCGGGTATCGCGCTTGATGTCCTCGAGCATCGTGTCGTCTCGCGTGAAATGGCAACCCCGCATTATAGGGGCGACAGCCTGCGTACGTGTCCCGGTCAGTGATCGCTCACCAGGGTTCCCACCGACTCCCCGCGCAATATCCGCATGAGGTTGCCCGGGCGGGTCATGTCGTAGATCCGGAGCGGCAGCCCGTGGTCGCGGCACAACGCGATGGCGGCGGTGTCCATCACCCTGAGGTTGCGCGCGATCACTTCTTCGTAGCTGACGTGTTCGAAACGCTGCGCGTCCTTGCGCTTGGCGGGGTCGGAGCTGTACACGCCGTCGACCTTGGTGGCCTTGAGCAAAAGGTCCGCGCCCACTTCGACCGCGCGCAGCGCCGCGGCCGAATCGGTGGTGAAGAACGGGTTGCCGGTGCCGCCGGCAAACAGGACGATGCGGCCTTTTTCCAGGTGGCGCACGGCGCGCCGGCGGATAAAGTCCTCGCAAACGTCGTGGATCTGGATCGCGCTCATCACCCGCGCGAAACCGCCGCGCTTTTCCAGCGCGTCCTGCAACGCCAGCGCGTTCATCACGGTGGCCAGCATGCCCATGTGATCGCCGGTGACGCGATCCATCCCGGCTTCGGCCAAGCCTGCACCGCGGAAGATGTTTCCGCCGCCGATCACCACCCCCACCTCGACCCCGGCCTTGCGCGCCTCCAGGATTTCATCGGCGATGCGGCCGATCACTTCCGGATCGATGCCGTAGTCGGCATTGCCCATCAAGGCCTCGCCGGACAGCTTCAACAGGATGCGCTGATACTTCGGCTTGGCGGCCATGCACGACTCCAGAGTGGGCAAACGCGAAGATTGTACTTGGAGATGGACGGCGAGGGACGAGTGATGAAAAGCCTTGTGACGCGGATTGACGCGGTCTGCGCGGATCAAAAGCAGACCTGGCCGGGGTTGTTCTTCAGCCAGCTGATGTTGGCATGACACTCACCAGGTTCGTCATTGGGGGGCTCCCGGAGGGAGAACCCGGAATCCGGCTCTTCGCATCGACTTCCGGGAGCTGGATTCCGGGTTCCACCGCCGATGAAACCGGCGATGGCCCCGGAATGACTGAAGCAGCGAGTGGATCGCAACGCCAACGTGGCTGAGGAAGCGCCCTGATCAGGAAAGCAGATAATCAGGCGACGTGCGCTGCGCGCACCGGGGACGGTTGGCATCGAGCGCGTTCGTGCGCAAAGCGCACGCTACGCGATTGCCGGATAGACGTCATTTGATCGGCGTTTGTCCGCGTGAATCCGCGTCGGAGGCTGTTGCGTTTGAGCACAAAAAAGCCGCGATCACTCGCGGCTTTCCTGTTGCTGCGTGGTGCGTCAGGCCTACGCCAACCCCGCCTGCTTCATCACCTCGCCGGCGAAGTCGTCTTCCTTCTTCTCGATGCCTTCGCCGACCTCGATGCGGTGGAATGCCCGGACCTTCGCGCCGGCCTTCTTCAGCGCGTCGCCGACATTCATGCTGGTGTCAAGCACGTAGGGCTGGCCGGTCAGGGAGATTTCGTTCAGCAGCTTCCTGATCCGCCCGGCGACCATCTTCTCCTGGATTTCGACCGGCTTGGCCTTGTCCTTGTCGCTCATCTGCGCCAGCGCGATTTCCTTTTCCTTGTCGACGAATTCGGCCGGCACGTCGTCGGGGCTGACGTGCTGGGGGTTCATCGCGGCGATGTGCATGGCCAGGCCACGCGCGAATTCGGCGTCGCCGCCCTCCAGCGCCACCAGCACGCCGATACGCCCGCCGTGGACGTAGGCGCCGAGGTTCGGGGCATCGTCGATCCGCACCAGGCGGCGCACCTGCACGTTCTCGCCGACCTTGGCGACCAGCGCCTGGCGGGCCTGTTCGACCGAGTCGGCACCGAGGCTGGCCGTCTTCAGGGCCTGGGCATCGGCGCTGCCAGCCGCGAGCGCGGCCTGCGCCACGTCATCGGCGAACTTCACGAAGCTCTCGTCCTTGGCGACGAAGTCGGTTTCCGAGTTGATTTCCACCAGCACGCCGCTGTTGCCGGACTGCGCCAGCACGATACGGCCCTCGGCGGCCACGCGGCCGGCCTTCTTGTCCGCCTTGGACAGGCCCTGCTTGCGCAGCGACTCGACGGCGGCGTCGATGTCTCCGTCGTTCTGGGTGAGTGCCTTCTTGCACTCCATCATGCCGGCGCCGGAGCGCTCGCGCAGTTCCTTGACCATGGCGGCGGTGATTTGCATGTCGGTACCTCATTGGTTCGAAGTGATGCCGCGCTGGCGCGGCGTGGCTGTCCGGCTGTCGCGGTCGGGCGCACGTGGTTGCGGACACCGGTGCGGCACGTGCACGCGTCCGGCAGCGCGGCACGGGTTTGTGGGCCGCGACGCGCAGCGGCGAACAACACGTGCCTGCGCGCGAAACCGGGCGCGACCCGGCGGCCTACGCGGCGTTCTCGTCGGCCTTCTTCGTGGCGTCCTCGGCAGCCTCGGCGGTGTCCTCGCCGGTGCTTTCCGTTTCTTCCGTGGTGGCGGTTGCCTTGTCCCCGGCCTTTGCGGTGTCTTCGGCGGCCTGGGCGCTGTCGTCGTCGGGCTTTGCGGCGTCTTCGGCGGCCTTGGCGGCATCGTCCCCGGCCTTGGTGGCGCCTTCGGCAGCCGCCTTGTCGTCTTCGCTGGCGGTTCCGTTGCCGGCCGGGGTCTTGTCGGCCTGTTTCGACGCGGACTTCTTCGCGCTGCGGCGGGCCGGCTTCGTGTCCCCGGTGTCCTGGCCGGAGGCGACCGGATTGCCATCGGCATCCAGTTCCACGAATTCATTCTCGTCGCCGGCACCCTGGATCGGGGCCGCGGCCTTGCCTTCCAGCACCGCGTCGGCGGCGGCGCGCGCGTAGAGCTGCACCGCGCGGATGGCGTCGTCGTTGCCGGGGATCGCGTATTCAACCAGCGACGGGTCGTAGTTGGTATCCACCACCGCGACCACGGGGATGCCGAGCTTCCTGGCTTCCTGCACCGCGATGTTTTCGTGGCCGATGTCGATCACGAACAAGGCATCGGGCAGGCTCTTCATGTCCTTGATGCCGCCCAGCGACTTTTCCAGCTTGTCGCGCTGGCGGCGCAGCGACAGCACTTCGTGCTTGACCAGCTTGTCGAAGGTGCCGTCGGTTTCGGCCGCTTCCAGTTCCTTCAGCCGCGCCACCGATTGCTTGACGGTGCGGAAGTTGGTGAGCATGCCGCCCAGCCAGCGGGCGTTGACGTAGGGCATGCCGCAGCGCCGGGCTTCCTCGCCGATCGCCTCGCGCGCAGAGCGCTTGGTGCCCACGAACAGGATGGTGCGGCGCTTCTGGGCCAGGCCCGAGATGTAGTTCATCGCGTCGGTGAATTTCGGCACCGTCGCTTCGAGGTTGATGATGTGGATCTTGCCGCGGGCGCCGAAGATGAAGGGCGCCATCTTCGGGTTCCAGTAGCGCGTCTGGTGGCCGAAATGCACGCCGGCTTCCAGCATCTGGCGCATGGTGACTTGGGGCATGGATCGTGACTCCGATGTGGGAACCCGCCCCGCATCCGCGGGCAGCGCGGCCGTCCTGGACGGCATTGGGCGCAACAGGTTCCGGGGTTGGGCTTCCGCAGGCCCCGCGGCAACGACTCCCTCGCGGGAGACCCCGGTGCCGGTTTCTGGCCTGCGTGTGGATTCGCCGGTGACGCCCGGCGTGGGCGGCCTGGCCACAGCCAAGCCCTGCAATTCTACAGTTGCCGGACGGCGCGGGCAAGCATCCGGCAGACGCGCGCGAAATGTCGGATAATAGAAGGATGCCTGTACAGCCCAAAACCCCCGAAGAGATCGAGAAGATGCGCGTTGCCGGTCGCCTGGCGGCCGAAGTGCTGGCGGTGATCAAGGATCATATCAAGCCCGGTGTGACCACCGAGGAGATCGACCAGATCGCCTACCACCACATCGTCGACGTGCAGCACGCCATCCCGGCCAACGTCGGCTACCACGGGTTTCCCAAGACGTTGTGCACCTCGGTCAACCACGTGATCTGCCACGGCATCCCAAGCCCCGGCAAGGTGCTCAAGGAGGGCGACATCGTCAACTGCGACGTCACCGTGATCAAGGACGGCTGGCACGGCGACACCAGCCGCATGTATTTCGTGGGCGAGCCGTCGGTGCTGGCCAGACGGCTGGTCGACACCACCTACGAGGCGATGATGCTGGGCATCGAACAGGTCCGGCCGGGTGCCACGCTGGGCGACATCGGCCACGCGATCCAGAAGCACGCCGAGGCCGCCGGCTATTCCGTGGTGCGCGAATACTGCGGCCACGGCATCGGGCTGATCTACCACGACGACCCACAGGTGCTGCACTACGGCCGTCCGGGCGAGGGCATGCGCTTGGAAAAGGGCATGACCTTCACGGTCGAGCCCATGATCAACGCCGGCAAGCGCAACACCCGCCAGTTGCCGGACGGCTGGACGGTGGTCACCAAGGACCATTCGCTCTCGGCGCAGTGGGAACACACGTTGGTGGTGACCGACGACGGCTACGAGATCCTGACGCCCTGGCCGGATGCCTGAAAGGCCGGGAATCGGGAATCGGGAGTCGCGAACAGGGAATCGGGCCTCGGGGCTCGGGAATCGCGCAACGGCGTCCCGCACAACCCCAAACGCTCGTCATTCCGGCGACCGCCGGAATTCATTGCAATCCGGCCACAAGCAGCCCGCCGCCGACCCCACATGCCACCGGCCCACGATGAACGCATCTGCCTCGAACGCCCTGGCGATACCGCCGCCGCCCAGGCTGCCGCCGGCACTGCCACGGGCGGGCATTTCGCGCGATGCCCGCGCGGCGCTGCGGCAACTGCTCGATGACCATGCCCGCGCCCTGACCGCGGCGTTTCGCCAGGGTGCCGATGCCACCGCGCTGGCGCGCGCCCGCTCGGAGGTCGTTGGCATGGTGTGCGCGCGCGCGTGGTCGGCGTACGTGGGCGAATCGGAACAGGCCGCGCTGTTTGCCGTGGGGGGATTCGGGCACGGCCTGCTGTTTCCGTTTTCCGACGTGGACCTGCTGGTGCTGCACGAGCCGGCACCGGAAAGCGGACTGATGCGTGCGCTGGAGGCCTTCTTCGCCTGCCTGTGGGACGTGGGCCTGAAGCCGGGACAGGCGGTGCGCACCCTGGCGCAATGCCGCGAGATTGCCGCAGCGGATGTCAGCGTCTTCACCAGCCTGCTGGATGCGCGCCGCATCGCCGGTGCCGACGGCTTCGTGGCGGCGCTGCGTGCCCTGACCGACGATGCGGAGCTGTGGCCGCCCGATGCCTACCTTGCCGCCAAGCTCGAAGAGCGCGCGCAACGCCACGCGCGCCACGACGACACCACCCACAACCTCGAACCGGACCTCAAGGACGGCCCCGGCGGCCTGCGCAACCTCGACCTGATCCGCTGGCTGGGCAAGCGGCTGGTCGGGGTGGATGATCTTGACGGCCTGGTGCGCGCCAGGCTGCTGGAAATGAGCGAGCGCGACGCCCTGCGCGAGGCGCGCGAAGTCTTGCGCCGCGACCGCTACGGCCTGCACCTGGAGGCCGGGCGTGCCGAGGAGCGCCTGCTGTTCGACTGGCAGCGCGCGGTCGCGGCGCGACTGGGCTACGAGGACGTCAACACGGTCGGCAACGACGCGGTCGAGCGCTTCATGCAGGACTACTTTCGCGCCGCCGGCACCACCGAGCGGTTGCTGGTCCAGTTGCTGGAGCGCATGCACGAATACCTGAACCCGCTGCCGCCGCCGCGCGACCTCGACGCCACCTTCGTGCTGCGCGGCAGCCGCCTGGAACTGCGCGATCCGGACTGGCTGCTGGGTGCGCCCGAGGGGCTGATCGAGGTGTTCGTGCGCCGCTTCGATGCCGAAGGCTGCACCGGCATCACCGCCGCCATGATGCGCGCGGTGGAACACGCGCTGGTGTACCACGGCACCGCGTTGTCCCGGAACCCGGAGGTGCTGGCCGCGTTTGCCGCACTGCTGCGGCGCGGCGCCGAAGCGGTGCGGGTGCTCGAAGCCCTGAACCGGCACGGCGTGCTGGCGGTGATCCTGCCACCGTTCGCGCGCGTGGTCGGACGCATGCAATACGACCTGTTCCACGTCTACACCGTCGATGAGCACACCCTGCGCGTGCTTCGCAACATCGCGCGCTACGCCGAGCCCGAGGCACGCGCCTCGCTGCCACTGGCGTGCGATGCCTTCGCGCGGCTGGCCAAGCCCGAACTGCTGCTGCTTGCGGCGTTGTTCCACGACATCGCCAAGGGCCGCGGCGGCGATCATTCCAAGCTCGGCGAAACCGAGGCACGCGCGTTCTGCCGCAGCCTGGGCCTTGGCGACGACGACACCGAGGAAGTCGCGTGGCTGGTGCGCTGGCACCTTCTGATGAGCGTCACCGCGCAGCGCCAGGACACGGCCGATCCGGAAGTCGTGCACCGTTTCGCCGTGCAGGTGGGCGACTGGACCCGGCTGGACATGCTGTACCTGCTCACCATCGCCGACATCGCCGGCACCAACCCGAAACTCTGGAATTCCTGGAAGGACCGCCTGCTGGCCGACCTGTACGTGGCCGCGCGCTACGTGTTGCGGCGTGACATGCAGCGCCCTGCACGCGCCGAAGTGCGCGTGCGCGAGGCGCGCGAACGCACGCTCGCGATCATGGCCGAACAGGGCCTCGACGCGGCGGCTGCGCGCGCGGTGCTGGATGACTTTCCCGACACCGCGCTGCTGCGCCAGCAACCAGAGCTGCTGGCGTGGCAGGCCGGATCGCTGCTGGAATCGGCCGGCGTCGAAACCGTGGTCGCGGTGCGTCCGCCGGATGTGCGTGGCGGCACCGAGGTGTTCGTGTGCACGCCCGACCGCGACGGCGTGTTCGCCGCGGTGGTTGCCACGCTCGACCGCCTGCGCCTGGACGTGGTGGCCGCGCGCGTGATGACGGCAGGCGATGGCCGTGCGCTGGATACCTTCACGGTGCTGGAAACCGGATCGCAAACACCGGTGTCGCCGGCGCGCGCGCGTGAACTGCGCGGCGCGCTCGAGCGCGTGCTCGCGGGCGGCAGCCTGCGCACCCGGCCCGCGCGGCGCAACCTGGCCCGGCGCCTGCGGCATTTCCAGCGGCCGCCGCGCATCGACTTCCACGGTGATGAAGGCCAGCCGCTCACCCGCCTGGCGCTGGTCTGCAGCGACCGGCCCGGCCTGCTGGTTGCCATCGCCCAGGCGTTCCTGGAAACCGGTGTGCGCGTACGCGACGCGCGCATCGCGACTTTCGGCGACCAGGTGGAAGACTTTTTCGAACTCAGCGACGGCAACGACCGGCCGCTGGACGCGTCGCTGCAGAGGGCGCTGCGCGTGGCGCTGCAGCGGCACCTTGCGCCGGCGCACCAGGCGGGCGAGCAGGACGTCGCCGGCCATTCGCCGCGTACTTGACCCGGATACGCGAAACGCCCCGCGACCGGCATGTACACTGCGGCATCCCGCGTGCCGGCGCAGCCCCACGGGCCGCCGCGTGCGACGCGATCCGGCGCCGGCCACCGGCCGGGCGCCCGAGTGGAGAAATGGCATGCATGAACTCAAGCAAGTGGTCGATGCGGCGTGGGAACACCGCGACGCGCTGAACGACGCCGAGGCGGGTACGGTTCGGGTTGCGCTGGATCACGTGCTCGACGAGCTGGAAGAAGGCCGGCTGCGCGTGGCCGAGCCGGACGGGCAGGGCGCGTGGCACGTCAACGAGTGGATCAAGCGCGCGATCCTGCTGTACTTTCGCACCCAGCCGATCCGGGTGATGGATGGCGGCCCGATGCCGGCGTTCGACAAGGTGCCGCTGCGGTTCGCCGCGTCCGGTGCAGGGGCCTTTGCCGGCGTGGGCGCGCGCATCGTGCCCGGCGCACTGGTACGCCGCGGCGCCTTCGTCGGCGACGACGCGGTGCTGATGCCCGGCTACGTCAACATCGGTGCCCACATCGGCGCCGGCAGCATGGTCGACACCTGGGCCACGGTCGGATCGTGCGCCCAGATCGGCGCGCGCGTGCACCTGTCCGGCGGCGTCGGCATCGGCGGCGTGCTCGAACCCTTGCAGGCCAACCCCACCATCATCGAGGACGACTGCTTCATCGGCGCGCGTTCGGAAGTGGTCGAAGGCGTGATCGTCGAGCACGGCAGCGTGCTCGGAATGGGCGTGTACCTTGGCCAGTCCACCCGCATCTACGACCGCGCCACCGGGAAGATCAGCTACGGCCGCATCCCCGCCGGCAGCGTCGTCGTCGCCGGCTCGCTGCCCGCCGCCGACGGCTCGCACAGCCTCTACGCCGCCGTCATCGTCAAGCGCGTGGACGACAAGACCCGCGCCAAGACCTCCATCAACGAGTTGTTGAGAACAGGTGCGAGGGACGAGTAGCGAGCAGTGAGGGGCATCGCCGTGCATTCACCGTTGCGAAATCCGGTTTGCGTTCTCGACCCCGGTCCCTCATCCCTCATCCCTCGTCCCTCGTCCCGTTACGGAGCACCGACAAATGTCTGAAATTCAGCTCACCGTATATGGCCTCACCACCTGCGACACCTGCCGCAAGGCGCGCCGGTGGCTGGATCGGTTCGGCGTGGAACACGAATTCGTCGATTACCGGGCGAACCCGGTGCCGGTGGCGACGCTGAAGGACTGGGTGGCGCAGCTTGGTGGGTGGGAGAAGCTGGTCAACAAGTCCTCGACGACCTGGCGGAATTTGTTGCCGCAGCGGAAGAACCCCGGCAGCGATCCGGAGTGGACGCTGTTGCTGAAGGAATACCCGGCGCTGATCCGGCGGCCGGTGGTGGTGGATGCGGATGGCAACGTCGGGGTCGGTTTCAGCGACAATGCGTTCAAGAAACGCTTTGGAAGGTAAGGCCCGATGAGCCGCAGCGAGGCCCGCCGTTGTTTGAAGAACCTGCGGGTCGAACGCGACAACGAGGCGTTGTACACGCGGCTGGCGGCGGTGGCGCGTGACCCGCGCCTGGCGCGCGCCTACCGGCGCATCGCGGCCGGCGAACGGGCCAACGCGGCATTCTGGGAAGCCCGGCTCGGTGAAATGGGCGTGGCGGTGCCCACGATCCGCCCGCGCGCACGGGTGCGCGTGCTCGGCGCGCTGGCCAAATGGTTCGGCACCGGCTTCGTGATGCCGACCGTGGTGCGCCTGGAACACGCCGATCACCTGGAAACGCCGGTCGACCGCGAGGGCCATCGCGACCACTTCGTGCCCGCGGGGCGGCGCGCGGCGCGCGCGCATCGCCACGGTGATGCGGGCGGCAACACCCTGCGCGCCTCGGTGCTGGGCGCCAACGACGGCCTGGTTTCCAACGTCAGCCTGGTGATGGGCATGGCCGGCGCCGCCACCGGCAACCACGCGGTGCTGCTGGCGGGCCTGGCCGGGCTGGTCGCGGGCGCGTGCTCGATGGCGCTGGGCGAATGGCTGTCGGTCAAAAGCTCGCGCGAGTTCTACCAGGCCCAGATCACCGAACGTGCCGAACGCCTGGCGGTGGCGCCGGAAGAGGGAACACGCCACATCGCCGGGATCTATCGCCAGAAGGGACTCGATCGCGCCAAGGCCGAACACCTGGCCGGACACCTCGCGGAAAGCCCGCGCACGGCCCTGGACACCATGGTGCGCGAGGACCTGGGCGTCGATCCGTCCGAGCTCGGCGGTTCGGCGTGGAGTGCGGCGATCTCGTCGTTCGGTTTCTTCGCGTTCGGCGCCATCTTTCCGGTGGCGCCTTATTTCTGGCTTGGCGGCCGCACCGCGATGTTCGCGAGCATGGGCACGACCTTCGTCGGCCTGTGCCTGATCGCGGTGGGCACGTCGCTGTTCACCGGTCGCGGGCTGGCGTTCTCGATCGCGCGGCAGTTCGCGATCACCGCCAGCGCGGCGGCGATCACCTACGGCGTCGGGCACCTGCTGGGGACCGTCATCACGGGCTGATGGTTTCGGCCCGGCCGCGCCGAGTCGGCGTGTACAATCCGTGTCCTGCGCGGCCAAACGTGACCACGTGCCCGGAATCCGCGGCCTCGCCCGGCACCCACACCGCGTGAGTTGGATCGAGATGGACTACTACGACCCCGAAGTCGAACCCGTGGCCGAAGAGTGGCTCGAGCTCGACGAAGACGAACGCATCAGCCTGGTGGAGGTGTTCCACGAATCGGCGGGTATCGAGCCCCCGGAGAGCGGCTCCCTGCTTCACGCATCATTCCACGTGATCGTGGAAAACCAGGTCGCGATGGGCGTCGAGGGCGTACGTGAGGCGATTGCAAGGCTGGTCGAGGGAGGATTGCCGCGGCATGAAGCGGTGCATGCCGTCGCGGCGGTCGTGTCGGAAGATCTCTTCGACCTGATGGAGGGGACGTCACAGAAGTTCAACGCCGAACGTTACCGCGGGCGCCTCGACAAGCTGACCGCGAAGCGCTGGAGGAAGGGCAAATGGTAGGTTTGCCGGCGGCGGTGCCGGCCCGGGTGCGCCTGGCGCGTGCGCCGCTTGCACGCGGACGCGCAACGCCATGACCGACGTGCTCGAGCTGACGTCGGATCTGATCCGCCGCCGTTCGCTCACCCCCGATGACGCCGGCTGTCTGGCGTTGATCACGGCGCGGCTGGAACGCTGCGGCTTCGACTGCGAAGGGCTGCGCTACGGCGAGGTGTCGAACCTGTGGGCGACGCACGGGCAGGGCGCGCCGGTGCTGGTGTTCCTGGGCCACGTCGACGTGGTGCCGAGCGGCCCGGAAGCGGACTGGACCACGCCACCGTTCGAGCCCACGGTGCGCAACGGCATGTTGTGCGGACGCGGCGCGGCGGACATGAAGTCCGGCGTGGCGGCGATGGTGGTGGCGTTGGAAGAATTCGTGGCCGCGGAGCCCGACCACCCCGGCACGGTCGCGCTGCTGCTGACCAGCGACGAGGAAGGTCCGACCAATCTCCACGGCGTGCGCCGGGTCGCGCAGCATTTTCGCGAAACCGGCCAGCGCATCGACTGGTGCGTGGTGGGCGAAGCTTCATCGAAGCAGCAACTGGGCGACCGGATCCGCGTGGGCAGGCGCGGATCCCTTTCCATGAAACTCACCGTGCGCGGCGTGCAGGGCCACGTCGCCTATCCGGAGCTTGCGAAGAATCCCATCCATGCCGTCGCGCCGGCGCTGGCCGAACTGGCCACCACGCGCTGGGACGATGGCAACGACGACTTCCCGCCGACCACGTTCCAGGTCTCCAACATCCACGGCGGCACCGGCGCGGTGAACGTGATTCCCGGCAGCGTGGTGCTGGATGCGAACTTCCGTTTCAGCACCGCCAGCAGTGCGGATTCGTTGCGCCAGCGCACCGAGGCGATCCTGGAAAACCACGGTGTCGAGCACGCGATCGACTGGAACCTGTCCGGCGAGCCGTTCCATTCGCCCGAAGGGGGGCGCCTTCGCGAAATCGTGATCGAGGCGTGCCGCGAGGTGTGCGGCATCGAGCCCGAGCCCAGCACCGGCGGCGGCACCTCCGACGGCCGCTTCATCGCGCCGCTGGGCGCGGAAGTCGTCGAGGTCGGCCCGGTCAACGCCACCATCCACAAGGTCGACGAGTGCGTCGCGCTGGATGACCTGGAGCGCCTGCCGGCGCTGTACCTGGCGATCACCCGGCGGCTGCTCGGCTGACGGATCCCGTCGGGCCGGCACCGCTATCCGGGCGACGCTGACGCGAACACCGCGAAGATGCCGGCGTAGGGCTTGACCATGAAGGCCGGCGCGCCGTAGTAATTGCCGTCCACGTAGATCTGCGACAGCGTGCCGTCGAGATACAGCGCGTCGCGACAGCCCAGCTTGTCGCGAAACAGGGTCGCGAAATCGTGGAAATTGACCGGCGCGGTGCTGACGGCGAACGTCACCTTGCCGGGTGTCGGCGCGCACACGCCCGAGCGCCATTTCATGCTGTCCGACGCGGCATCGAAGTGCGGGTTGAGCTTGCCGTCGATCACCAGCATCGGGCCGGACTGCGTGGCCACGCGCGGGTGCCTGTGCGCGTCTGCGAAGCGCGAGGTCGTTTCGACCAGCGCGCGTCCGTCGGCATCGATTGCGAACACGCCATTGGGCAGCAGGGAAAAATTGCCCGCGGCGGGGTCACCGTGCGCGGTGTTGAGTGGTTTCAGCGGCTTGCCGTCCTCGACGTACAGACCCAGCGGTTCGCCACGGGCGTCATAGATGCCCGCGTTGGCGGCGAACAGCAGGGTCTTCCCGCGCGCCGTGCCCCACGCCTGCAGCGCATGGATGCTGGAGAAGGGCTTGCCCGTGGCTGGATCGCGCCAGTGCAGGCCCAGTTGCACCTTGGAAAGATCCAGCGTGACCACCCGGTAGTGCACGTTCTTGAAGGCAACGTCATGGCTGGTGATGCCGCGCGCCGAGGGCGCGCAGCCGCCCAGGAGCACCGCCAGGACGACGATCATGGCCCGGAGCATGCCGGGCAGGCGGTGGGTGACGCGGACGCCGGGTGCGTTCATGCCGCGATGGTCGCCGGGGAACGCGGGCCGATGCAAGCGCTGCGCGCAAGATGAACGGACTTGCTTCGTGGCGCATTCAGGTACCGGTTCCAGTGTTTGGCGGGATCGCAGGTGTGGTGCGCCGGAATCGACGGGGCTTGGTCGAACGGTGCTTCGACTCCGCTTGCCGGCGCAAGCTGCGCTCAGCACCAACGGGCAGCGTCGCATCGCCATGCTTCACGTGCACGAAGTGCACGCTACGCAACCCCGTAGCGTGCGCTCTGCGCACGAACGGGCGTCCCGGTCAGCGCCCGTGGGTTCAGCCTGCTGCGGGCTCCAGGGTCAGGCGGTATTTCGCCGGGCCGGGCAGGAGCGGTGTGGGTTTGCCCTCGACCCACGCCTCGTGGCCCTTGCCGAACCATGGCGAAAGCGGGTTGTCGGACTGGCCGGCCGGCATTTCCAGGATGCCGTGGGCTTCGTTTCCCGGTTGCACGCTCATTCGCATGGACGCGCCGAATGCCGGGTGCAGCACGCGCGGCATGTTGCTGTCGCCGGGCTGGGGATCGTGGGGCATGTCGAAAAAGCGCGCAATCCAGCCCGGCAGCGCACGCGAGAGCGGGTTGTCGATCTGTGCGGCGTTGTGCCGGCCCCAGGTCTGGTCGGCAAGCGGACCCGGCTTCTTGGCCAGTGCCTCGGCGACCTGCCGGGCCGAGTCGGTCAGCAGCGCGTTCCAGTCCTTGTACTTCGGGTCCAGCAGCCACGCGGGCTTTTGCGTCAGCATCGTCCACACCGCGTACTCGCCGGTCTGCGGCGTGGGCCATTCGAAATCCTTCCACCTGGCGCTTGCGCGCCCCGCGAACGGCGCCAGCACGTTTTCGCGCACGCGGTCGTGGAACAAGCGCACGATCCGGTACCCGACGCTGTCGGCGGCGGCGCGGGCCTGCCAGTTTTTCACGTACGGTTCCAGTGCGTGAAGCTGCGGGTCGTTCGCGTGGGAAAGCACTTCGAGCAGCAACTTCTGCCAGCGCGCCATGAACAGGGCCCGGTCGTCGAGCTGGATCGCCAGCATGTCGCGCGGCGCGAAATGGTCGCGCGCGGCGAGATCGTCACGGATCTGCTGCGCGCGCGCACCCTGGTCGTAGCCGCCGTCGCCGATCAGTTGCAGGCCTGCGCCGCCGACGATGCGCTGGTTGGCGGTCCAGATCCGGTCGCCGGCGGGATTTTCGATGCGCGGATCCTGCCAGGGTTGCGCAAATCCGACCCATCCGGTGCCGGGTCTGGACCAGTCCGAAGGCAGCGCCGGGTCGAACCCGGCGCGCAGGGGAATCAAGCTGGCGGCGATCGACCAGCCGATGCTGCCCGCCGAATCGGCAACCACCAGGTTTTGCGGCGGGATGCCCATGGTCGGCGCGATCGCCAGCGCCTGGCCGACCGTGGTGGCGGTTTCCAGTTTCATCAGGTTGAGGTTCACCGCGCGCGGGTCCTGCGCGATCCACGCCAGCGCCAGCGGTGTGTCGTCGGGCGCCTTGGCCATGATCGGGCCCCAGATGGTGTCCTCGACGGTCACGTGCACGTCGGGCGCGCCCTTCACGTGGATGGTTTCCTTGTGCTTGGCGATCGTGGCCCACCCGTCCGGGGTCTTGTATTGCGAAGGATCTTTCGGATTGCGGATCACGCGCACCCAGTCCATCCAGTCACCGGCGCTGTTGGTGAAACCCCAGGCGATGTGGCCGTTGCTTCCGATCACCAGCGCCGGCGCGCCGGGCAGGGTCACGCCGTTGAGGTCGATCATCTTTCCGGGAGCGGCAGGGTCGGGGTAGCGCAATCGCGCGCGGTACCAGATGTTGGGAACACGCAAATGCAGGTGCGGATCGTTGGCCAGCAGCGCCCCGCCACCGGCCAGCGCGCCGCCGACGGCGAAACCGTTGCTGCCAACCGACCCTTCCCTCTCCCCTCGGGAGAGGGTGCCCGAAGAGCCTGCCCCGGACTCGATCCGGGGGTGGGTGAGGGTCCGCGCGCCGCCTGCCGTTGCTGACTTGTTCGAACCCTCACCCCTGCCCCTCTCCCGGGGGGAGAGGGGTTTTGCGGTGCGCAAGTCGAACACGGACGCGTCGGGCATCGGCACCGGTTGCGACGTTCCACCCTGCATCGGCGCTTCCCAGCGCGGCGCCGGTGCCAGCAGGAATTCCACCAATGGCCGCGGCAGCACCGCGTGCAGGCGGGCGATGTCCAGTTCACGCGTATTGTCGCCGTCCTGGTTGAGGTCGAAGTACATCGAGTCGATGGTCAGGATGGTGTCGGCATTGGTCCACGGCTTCGGCTTCACGCCCAGCAACAGGTATTCCCACGGCCGCACCGACAGGTGCGCCAACCCGGCGTTGACCCCCGCGGTGTAGGCATCGATCCACTTGCGCTGGCGCGCCGGCAATATCGCCAGTTCGCGCCTGGCCAGCGCGCGGAAGCGGTGCCGGCGGTGGTTCTCGTCGGACTTCAACGCCGCCTTGCCGACCAGCGCCGCGAGTTCGCCCGCGGCCATGCGGCGCTGCAGATCCATCTGGAAAAAACGTTCCTGGCCATGCACGAAACCCAAGGCGTAGGCCAGGTCGCGGCGATCGTGCGCGGTGATGGTCGGCACGCCGTTGGCGTCGCGCACCACGCGCACCGGCGCCGAAATCCCCTGCACGGCGATGCTGCCGTCGGCCTGCGGCCGGCTTCCGGCCAGCAGGCGCCAGCCGATCGCCAGCGCGATCACGACAATGACGATCAGCGCGAAGGCGACGCGTCGAATCCAGCGCATGGCAGCTCCCCGGGACGATCTCGGCACCTGGTTGGCCCTGGTTTTCAACAAAACCGTGTACGCACTTTCATGGCAGACACCGTCATTCCGGGGCCATTCCAGGTTTCATGGTCGATGGAACCCGGAACGACAACACCATCGTGTTGAACTAACTTCAGCGCCGATCGGTCCCGGCATTCTGCCGCCCGCGTGCACGGCTGCCAACCGCGGCGAGACCGCGTCACGGCACGATGGCCGTCCACTCGGGGCTTGCGAAGCGCGATACGGCCAGCGCTTCGGCGCGTTGCAATTCCCGGGGCGACAACGCGCCATCGGCGAGGCCATGCTGCCTGCGGAAGGTCTCGATCATGCGCTCGATGATTTCCGCGCGCGCAAGGCCGGTCTGGCTGCGCAGCGGGTCCACGCGCTTGGCGGCACTGGCGGTGCCCTTGTCGGACAGCTTCTCGCGCCCGATCCGGAGCACCTCGAGCATCTTCACCGCGTCGATGTCGTAGGCCATGGTCACGTGGTGCAGCACCGCGCCCCGGCGCCGCGCCTGCGCCGCGCCGCCGATCTTGCCGATGGTGGAGGTGATGTCGTTGAGCGGCTGGTAGCGGGCGTTGATGCCGAGCGTGCCGAGCGCGTCGATCACCCACTGGTCGAAGAACGCGTAGGACTCCTGGAAGGACATGTCCTCGACCAGCGCCCCGGGTGCGTGGATGGAGTAGGTGATGCAGTTGCCCGCTTCCATGAACATCGCGCCACCGCCGGTGATCCGGCGCACCACGTTGATGCCGTGGCGCTGCGCGGCCTCGCTGTCCACCTCGTTGCGCAGCGACTGGAAGCGCCCGATCACCACGCACGGCGATTCCCATTCCCAGAAGCGCAGGGTGGGGCGGCGCTTGCCGGCCGCCACCGCATCGGTCAGCACTTCATCCAGCGCCACGTGCAGCGCCGGGTCGCGCGGCCCGGTGTGGATCAGTTGCCAGTCGTAATCCTTCCAGGTGGTGCGCGTCATGCCGGCGGCTCCAGCGCACGCTGCACCGCGATCGCCACCGCCTGAGCGGAAATCCCGAACATCGCGACCCGATCATCCAGCGCGTTCTCGACCGCCTGCTGCATGGCATCCACGCCCGCGTCAGCCGGGATTCCCGTCAACGCCCGGTTGATCAGGTCCAGCGCACTCGGCGGCTCCAGGAAGAAATCCCCGCTGATCTGGACCTGCGCCAGCGCCCCGTCAACGACCTGGACATCGGCCACCACCAGCTTGCCGCCGGGCATCTTGTATTCGCCGTGCATCCGTCCATTATCGCCGCGGCGGCAACGCAACGCACGCCATCGGCCTGCATCCGCGGCTTGGGGAAAACAACAACCCGTTCGTGCTGAGCGTAGCCCAGCGAAGTCGAAGCACGGCGTTCGGCTTCGGCTCCGTGCCCGACACCCACCGTTGCCGTCATCCCGGGTTCCGTTCCGAATGGCACTTGTTTGAAGCTCGTCATTCCCGCGAAAGCGGGAACCCAGCGACTTCGGACCACCGCATAGCTCCACAGGCACTGTATCCGTATCTCCCCGGGGATGACGAAACCTGGAGATCGGCCCTGATCAAGTGCCGTTCGGTTCGGGCCGACACCTCCAGAACCTCGTCTTCCGAGGTTGCCGCAGGTGGAACCCGGAATCCAGCTTCTCGTGCATCCAGACAAAGAGCTGGATTCCGGGTTCTCCCTCCGGGAGCCCCGGAATGACGATGTCTGGTTTGGTGGCCGCTGCTTATCATGTGGAAGGTCGGCGCTAACGAGCGAGCGGATGCCGGTTGCGAGCCGGGAAGGGCGGCGCCTTGTCACCCGCTGGTCTCGATGCGGTCGACGCGGCGCAGGCCGCGGGGGAGCAGGCTGCCGCGCTGGGCGCGGTTGCCGCCGTATTCGACCAGGTCGGCCCATTTCAGGGTGAGCTTGCGCTGGCCGGCGTGGAGGGTGACGGCGCCTTCGCCTTCGGCGACCACGGCGATGCCGGCGACGCGTTCGTCGCCGGATTTCAGCTTGGCCTTGGGAATCTCGATCAGCTTGTTGCCGCGGCCGCGGTCGAGTTCGGGCAGGTCGGCGACGGAGAACATCAGGAGGTGCCCTTGCGTGGTGACCGCGACGATGCGGTCGCGCGCGGGATCGTTGACGTACGCGGGGGCGAGCACGCGGGTGTCGCCATTCATGTTGAGGATCTGCTTGCCGGCTTTCTTGCTGGTGAGCAGTGCTTCAAAGCGGGTGAGGAAGCCGTAGCCGGCGTCGCTGGCGAGGATCAGTTTGGTGGTGTTGTCGCCGATGGCGAGCGCGTCGAAGCGTGCGCCGGCCGGTGGCGTGAAGTGCCCGGTCAGCGGTTCGCCGTTGCCGCGCGCCGAGGGCAGGGTGTGCGCGTGGGTGGAATAGGCGCGGCCGCTGGAGTCGAGGAACACCACCTGCTGCGCGCTCTTGCCGCGCGTGTCGGCGAGCCAGGCATCGCCTTCGCGGTAGGACAGCCCGCGCGCGTCGACGTCGTGGCCCTTGGCCGCGCGCACCCAGCCCTTCTGTGAGAGCACCACGGTCACGGGTTCGGAGGTCACGAGCTGGCTTTCATCCAGTGCCTGTGCGGCGGTGGCCTCGACCAGCGGCGAGCGGCGATCATCGCCGTATTTTTCGGCGTCGGCCTTCAGTTCCTGCTTGATCAGGGTCTTGAGACGGGCCTTCGATTTCAGGGTCACGTCGATCTTCGCGCGTTCCTCTTCCAGCGCGTCGCGCTCGGCGTTGAGCTTCATTTCCTCCAGCCGCGCGAGTTGCCGGAGTTTCGTCTCGAGGATGTAGTCGGCCTGGTCTTCGCTGAGCTTGAAGCGCTTGATCAGCGCCGGTTTGGGCTCGTCCTCGTGGCGGACAATGCGGATCACCTCGTCGAGATTCAGGAACGCGATGCGCAGGCCTTCGAGCAGGTGCAGCCGGCGCTCGACCTTTTCCAGCCGGTGCTGCAGGCGCTTGGTGACGGTGGCGGTGCGAAAGCGCAGCCACTCCTCGAGGATCTGCTTCAGCGTCTTGACCTGCGGACGGCCGTCCAGCCCGATCATGTTGAGGTTGACTCGGTAGCTCTTCTCCAGATCCGTGGTCGCGAACAGGTGCTGCATCATCGCCTCGATGTCGACGCGGTTGGAACGCGGGATCAGTGCCAGCCGCACCGGGTTTTCGTGGTCGGACTCGTCGCGCAGGTCCTCCAGCATCGGCAACTTCTTGGCGCGCATCTGCGATGCGATCTGCTCGATCACTTTGGCCGGCGAGACCTGGTGCGGCAGCGCGGTCAGCACCACGTTGCCGCGCTCGGTTTCATACACTGCCCGGCAGCGCACCGAGCCACCGCCGTTGGCGTACATGGCGAGAAGGTCGTTCCGCGGGGTGATGATCTCGGCCGCGGTGGAATAGTCCGGTCCCTGGATGTGTTCGCAAAGCTCGGCGATGCTGACCGACGGCTCGTCCAGCAGGTGGATGCACGCGCTGACCACCTCGCGCAGGTTGTGCGGCGGGATGTCGGTGGCCATGCCCACCGCGATGCCGGTGGAACCGTTCAGCAGCACATGCGGCACGCGCGCCGGCAGCCACGAGGGTTCCTTCAGGGTTCCGTCGAAGTTCGGCGCCCAGTCGACGGTGCCCATCGCCAGCTCGCCCAGCAGCAGTTCGGCGAAGGGCGTCAGGCGCGATTCGGTGTAGCGCATCGCGGCGAAGGACTTGGGATCATCGGCCGAGCCGAAGTTGCCCTGGCCGTCGATCAGCGGGTAGCGCCACGAGAACGACTGCGCCATCAGCACCATCGCCTCGTACACCGAGCTGTCGCCGTGCGGGTGGAACTTGCCGATCACGTCGCCCACGGTGCGTGCGGATTTCTTCGGCTTGGCCGTGGCGGCCAGGCCCAGTTCGCTCATCGCGTACACGATGCGCCGCTGCACCGGCTTCAGGCCGTCGCCGATGAAGGGCAGGGCGCGGTCCAGCACCACGTACATCGAGTAGTCGAGGTAGGCGCGCTCGGCGTATTCGCGCAGGGGGATCTGTTCGAAAGCGGATTCGAGGGAAGTCATGGTTCAGGGTTGATCGGTTGGGTCAATGGGATGCAGCGCGTGCCTATTGTAGGAGCGGGCGTGCCCGCGACCGGTCGCGCGAAGTGGCGCCGGTCCGGTGCATCGGCGCGGAAATGCAACCAGCCTGGATTTGCAGTCATTTCTGGCACGGCGAAGTCGTGGTCCGGAATCCATGTTGTTGCCGGAAGCTGCAGCCGGTTGCAAGGCAGATTCCGGGTTCCGCGCCATGCGCGGCCCCGGAATGACGATCTGGTTGAAGGTCCGCGTGAATCAACATCGTGCTTTGGTGTGCGGGGCGGGCTGCTTACGCTTTCGTCGGTTGGCTCAATGCAGGCGTTCGCTCGCAATCCCGAGCCTGTGCAACTGCACCTGCACGCTGTCCGGCCCGGCCAGGTGTCCCGCGCCGACCGCGACGAAAATCGTGCCGTGGCCCTTCAGCAACGCGGCGATCTGTTTCGCCCAGTCGCGGTTGCGATCGACCAGCAGCACCTTGTAGAGCTCCGGGTAGTGCTTGCGCATGCCGCCGTTGACGTTTTTGGCGATGGCCGCGACGTCGCCCGCCTGCCAGGCCTCGATCAGCGCCTTGATTTCATCGGGGCCCTTTGCGTAGTCGTCCAGCGCGTTGTGCAGCAGGTCCAGCTGCAGCTTCGGTGAAAGGTCGGCGAAGAACCTGATCTGCTGCTCGGCGGTCTCGAATGCGCCGATCGGCTTGCCCTTGGCCTTGAAGGCGCGCTGCAGCTTTTTGTCGGCGCCGGATTTCGGGTCGTAGCCGGCCTTGACGATGGGCACGACCGCGATCGTCAGCGCGGCCAACCACGGTTTCATGGCATTGAGTGTGGTCATGCCGCCGGTGATGCCGGCCGCCCTGGCCGCCGCGTCCAATCGTTTGCGATCGGCGGCATCGAGCTTGTCCGACAATGGATGCTTGAGGTCCATGCCGTACTTCATCACCAGCATCTGCATCGCAAGCGGGTTGTCGTCGTCCTCTTCCACGTACAGCTTGCCGCTGGCCGTGAGCGCCTTGTCCAGCGCCGGGTAATGCCAGTGCACGTCCTTCGGCAGCACGTGCACGGTGCCGAACAGGTACACCGTCGCGGTAGGACTCTTCGCGACCCACAGCGCGGGGTCGGCGGTTGCGGGCAAACACACGAACAACGTGACCAGTGCCGCCAGAAACCATTTGTTTGATTGCCTCATGTCGATGCCTTTCTCTTGTGCATGCAATGGATTGTGCTGTGCGCGGATGAAAGTCGATGGCCTGATCGGGTGTGCGCATGCCCGGATCCCGAACCGCGCGTTCACGGTGAAGTCTCCCCGCTTCACTGCCCGTGCCGGCGCCGGAAGCGCAGGCTGGAGCCCGTGGATGGAACCATCGTGCCCACCGGAACCCGGGCACCTGGCGTCGGGCGGATCCGGTCACGGCATGGACGCATCGCCTTGTCATTCCAGCGAGGAGCACGATCATGAAACGACGTGCCATTTTCCTTTCCATCGTCCTGGCCGGATGCGCCGGCGTCGCGGCTGCGGATCAGCCTGACGCCGTGTTGCAGACCACCATCGTCTCCCGGTCGGCGATCACCGAGTGTCCACCTCCCAACGTGGCCGGCAATCGCGCCTGCGATGCCCTGAACCGGCTGGTGCGCGACAACTTCACCGGGCGTGAAATCGGCATCCTGTTCGGTATCGGTACGCAGGTTCCCGAGTATCGCAACGTCGGGTTCGAACGCCTGCGGCAACGTTACCTGGCCCTGGTGCAGCAATACGTCGCGCGGCAGAACGCCGAGGCGAAGCGGGTCGCCGGAAACTGACGCGCGCGGCGGCGCGGCGTCAGCGCGGCACGCGGTAGCCGCCCGGCACGCCGTGGGGCGACAACGTGAGCTGCCAGAGCTGGTCGCGGCGGGTGCGGAAGGTGGCGGCGGAGCTGCAGATGTAGAAGCGCCACATGCGCCGGAAGCGTTCGTCGTAGCGGGGGTTGTTGGCCGACAGTTCGGGCCAGGCGGCGTCGAAGTTGGCCAGCCATGCCATGAGGGTCCTGTCGTAGTCGGCGCCGAAGTTGTGCCAGTCCTCGACCACGAACAGGCCTTCCAGCGCCGGCGCCACCTGCGAGGCGGCCGGGATCATCGAGTTCGGGAAGATGTATTTCTCGATCCAGGGGTCCGGGCGGCTGGGCTCGCCGTTGGTGCCGATGCAGTGCAGCACCGACAGCCCGTCGTCCTTCAGGCAGCGCTTGCAGACCTCGAAATAGGTGCGGTAGTTCTTCCAGCCGACGTGCTCGAACATGCCGATGGAAAACACCGCGTCGAATTTTTCGTGAACGTCGCGGTAGTCCTGCAGGCGGATTTCGACGGGGAGACCCTTGCAAAGCTCGCGTGCGTATTGCGCCTGCTTTTCGGACACGGTGACACCGACGCCGGACACCCCGTAGTTCTGCGCGGCATATTGCAGCGCCTCGCCCCAGCCGCAGCCGATGTCGAGGATCTTCATCCCGGGCTTCAGTTGCAGCTTGCGGCACACCAGGTCGAGCTTGGCTTCCTCGGCGTCGTCCAGGTTGTCCGCGTTGGCCCAGTAGCCGCACGAATACACCAGCCGCCGGCCCAGCATCTTCGTGAACAGGTCGTTGCCGATGTCGTAGTGCGCCTTGCCGATCTTGAAGGCCTTGCGCCCGCGCTGCATGTTGATGAAGCGCGCGCGCAGGTGGGCGCGCAGGGCGGCGAAATCCTTCAGGTGCTCGTCCAGGTGCGCGCCCAGCACGTGGTGGAAGAACTGGTCCAGCGATTCGGCATCCCACCAGCCGTCCATGTACGCCTCGCCGAGCCCCAGCGAGCCGTGCGCGAAGGCGCGCGCGAACACGCGCGGATCGTGCACCCGGATGTCCCAGGGCCGATCACCGTCGATGCGCACGTCGGCGTGGTCCAGCAGGTTTTGCGCCTTCTCGCGCAGCGCGCGATCGTGGCGCGACAACGGCGCGGCAGGTTCGGTGGACGTCGCAAGGTCGTTCATCACGCGCTCCTGTGCTGGGTTCGCAGGCTCCACAACAACGGACACGCGGCCAGCTGCAGCACCAGCGCGGCGATCACGGTGTAGAGCGGATCCCTATCGTACAACACGCCCAGCAGGACGCTGCCCAGGAACCACGCGGTGCCGTAGATCGCGTTGAACACGCCCATCGCCGTGGCGCGCCGGTCGCGCGGGATGCGTTGTGCCACGACGGCGCGGAACAGCGAATCGTGGGCGCCGAAACCGATGCCCCACAGCGCCATGCCGGCCAGCGCGGCCCAGGCGCCGCCCAGGAACACCAGCGGCGCGTACAGGGCCGGCACCAGCGTCGACCACAGCAGCACCGACAGGCCGCGTTTGTCGAAGGCCCTGCCAAGTGCCAACGCGGTGAGGCCGCCGGCGAGGCTCGCCACCGCGAACAACGTGGGGATCACGTCGCTTGAAACGACGTGGTCGCGCGCGAAGTGGAAGGCGATCAGCGCGAAGTCGGAGTAGCCCGCCGCGATCAGGGCGGTGGCGATGAGGAACACCTTGAGGTCGCGCAACGCCTGGGCGTCGGAGACCTGCGGCGCCGGCGACGGGTCGAGTTCCTTCGGCTGCGGAAACTTCCACCGCGCGATCGCCAGCGTGGCAAGCGCGGCGAGCGCCGGCAGCAGCAGCCACGCGAAGGCATGGCGGTAGCCGCCGTGCAGGAACAGCACCAGGGCGGCGATCAGCGGACCCAGCACCGCGCCGGTCGAATCGAGCGCCTCGTGCAGGCCGAAGGCCCAGCCGGCGCCGCCCATGTCCCTGGCGGCATACGAGAGCATCGCGTCGCGCGCGGGCGTGCGCAGGGCCTTGCCCGTGCGTTCCAGGATCACCAGCCCCGCCGCCACCGGCCAGTTGCCCGCCAGCGCCAATGCCGGCACCGCCAGCAGGTTGATCGCGTAGCCTGCGATGGTGATGGTCCAGTAACGCTGCGTGCGGTCCGCGAGCGCGCCGGTGAAAAGACGCAGCACGTAGCCCAGGAGTTCTCCCGCACCCGCGACGATGCCCACGATCGCCCCGGTTGCGCCCAGCGTGCCCAGGAACGGGCCCCAGACCGAGCGCGACCCTTCGTAGGTCATGTCGGCAAACAGGCTGACCACGCCGATCAGCACCACGAAGGCGAGGGCGCGGCGTGCGGCGGGCGATCGGGTGGTCATTGGGTGATGGCTCGTGTTCGTGTTGTTCTCATCCCGGGAATCATTTTGCCGTCGAAATGCAAGCCGCCGCCATTCCGGACACCGCGCAGCTCTCCCAGGCCGCCATTCCGGACGCCGCGCAGCGGCGATCCGACTGCGATTGCATTGCCTGCCCCGGACTTGATCCGAGTAGCGCAAACGCGAACGCCGAAGGCGGCCGACGGGCGAGCGCCATGGATGGCGCGAGTCAATCTGCTCCTGGAGCGCGGCGCCAGCAGTTTGAAAGCAGATTCCGGGTTCCGCCTCCGGCGGCCCCGGAATGACGGGTTGGTGGTGGATGTCGTCATTCCGGACGCCGCGCAGCGGCGATCCGACTGCGTTTGCAGCGCCTGCCCCGGACTTGATCCGGGGAGCGCAAACGCGAACGCCCAAGGCGGCCGACGGACAAGCGCCATGGATGGCGCGAGTCAATCTGCTCCTGGAGCGCGGCGCCAGCGGTTCGTAAGCAGATTCCCGGTTCCGCCTCCGGCGGCCCCGGAATGACGGATTGGTGATGGATGTCGTCATTCGGGACGCCGCGCAACGGCGATCCGACTGCGATTGCATTGCCTGCCCCGGACTTGATCCGGGGAGCGCAAACGCGAACGCCCAAGGCGGCCGAC
>CAZAXF010000001.1:131598-151476 GCA_964489055.1 uncultured Rhodanobacter sp.
CCAGCGGTTCGTAAGCAGATTCCCGGTTCCGCCTCCGGCGGCCCCGGAATGACGGGTTGGTGATGGATGTCGTCATTCCGGACGCCGCGTAGCCCCACGTCGTCATTCCGGACGCCGCGTAGCCCCACGTCGTCATCCCGGACGCAGCGCAGCGGCGATCCGGAATCTGCTTTCCTGATCAGGCCTCTTTCTCAGCCAGTTGACGCTGGCATGATATTCACCAAATTCGTCATTCCGGGGCTCCCGGAGGGAGAACTCGGAATCCAGGCTTTCGCATCAACGGCCGAGCGCTGGATTCCGGGTTCCATCGCCGATGGAGCCGGCGATGGCCCCGGAACGACTGGGGTAGAGCGTGCATTGCAACGCCAACGTGGCTGGGGAACGCCCCTGGTCCGGCCTGCTGTTGGGGGTATCGCCGGCAGTCGGGGAGCTGCGGATAGACTGCCTCCATCCATGGCGCCCGCCGTTCGGGCCGCCTGCGGCGTTCGCGGTTGCAGTCCAGCAACACGGTCGGGTTCCGCCTGCGGCGGCCCCCGAATGACAGGAAAACCGGGCGTCCCGGCAGACCTGGATTGTGATTTTTCCCACGCGCGTTCGCTACGCGGACCGGGTCGCATGGTTGACAATCCAAAGCATGCTCCATCATCAAGGGTTCTCCGTACACGAACCAAGGAATCAGACGATGAATGAGAATTTGGGAGCTGGCGTGGAAGGCAAGCTGGCGGATTACCTGCACCAGGGTATCGGTCTGGCCATGACCTACGTGCCACGGCTGATTCTCGCGATTGTCGTACTGATCGTGGGCCTGTGGTTGATCAAGCGGTTCGTCGTGATCCTCGGCAGGCGGCTGGATGCCAGGGATGCGACGCTGGGCGGCTTCGTGTCCGGATTGGTCAGCCTGGGTCTCAAGGTCCTGCTGCTGATCTCGGTGGCGTCGATGGTGGGCATTGCCACCACCTCGTTCATCGCCGTGATCGGTGCCGCGGGCCTGGCGGTCGGGCTGGCCCTGCAAGGCAGCCTGGCCAACTTCGCGGGCGGGGCGCTGATCCTGTTCTTCAAGCCGTTCCAGGTGGGCGACGTGATCGAAGCCCACGGTTATCTCGGTACCGTCGACAAGATCCAGATCCTTTACACCACGCTCGACACCTTCGACCACCGGCGCGTCGTCATTCCCAACGGCCAGCTTTCCAACGAGAAACTCACCAATCTCAGCATCCACGATACCCGCCGTTGCGAAATGATCTTCCGCATCGGTTATGGCGCCGATATCGACAAGGCCAAGGCGGTCTGCCAGCGCCTGATCGAAGAAGACGAGCGTGCGCTGGCCGAACCGGCGCCGATGATCGTGGTGGGTGCCCTGGGTGAAAGCGCGGTCGAGCTCAAGGTGCGGGCGTGGACGAAGTCGGGCGACCTGTGGGCGTTCAACTGGGACATGCTGGAAAAGGTGAAAAAGGCTTTCGACGCCGAGGGCATTTCAATTCCGTTCCCGCAACGCGAGGTGCATTTGATCCAGGCTTCCTGACCGTTGTTCGGGTTCGAGCAAGCCGTTCCCCTTCGGGTTGACGCCCGCGCTGCATCGGTACGGTGGGGTGAAGATCCGCGGCGCTTCGACTTCGGCCCTGCGGGCGCTGCGCTCAGCGCGAACGGAAGGGACTCTGGGCGGCGGCTTGCAACGCCGGGCGTCTTTCGGGGTCGTGGTTGCGTGATGCAATGGCTTCGATTTTCGCAAGCAGTGCGTCGATCTCCTGCCGGCGCGCGGCGGCGGCTTCCCGGCCTTGCGATTGCAGCGTGCGGCCCTTGCCGATGGCGTTCTCGATCGATGCGATGGTGGTGTCGATGCGCCCCAGCAGGTCGTCCCGCGCGGCGCGTTCGGCCTGCGTGATGCGCTGCTCGAAATCGTGCCGCACGCGCCCGGACTGCATCTCGACCAGTTCGGCCACGCGCTTGAGCGTGCGCTTGCGCAGCAGGGCGCGGCCCAGCGCGCCGGGCACGAGGCCCACCGCGGCATCGCGCATCAACGTGATGCTGTCCTGCTCTTGCCAGAACTTGTAGTAGAAGCGCGAGCGCGCCTGCCGCAACGGTGCGGTCCGGATGGCCGCGAACGGCACTTGGAACAGGCCGGCGGAGAACTGCAGCAGGTCGTCGACCTGCCGTTGCAGTTGTTCGCGGAAGCGGTCGCAGATGTGCTCGAAGGCATCGTTGGCCGCGTCGTCCTCGCGCTTGCGCCAGGTGTCGAAGGCGCGGCGCACTTCGGCGACCGAGCGTCGTTCCAGCGCGGATTGCCGCGACACCTCGTGCTGGGCTTCGGCCTCGACTAGCCAGTCCGGGACGGTCGCCTGCAGTTGCCGCACCAGCTTCTGCTTGAACGCGATGATGTCCGGCTCGATGCGCTCCTTGATGAGTTTTCGCACGTCGGCGGACAGCAGCGCGTCGAAGTCGTCGCGCGCACGCAAGGTTTCCTCGCGGCGCACGGCGAACTTGCGCAGGTTTTCATCCAGCGTGGCCAGCGGCGCCGCCAGCGCCTTGCGTTCGAGCGCGGCGGCCAGCCGGCACTCGGCAAGCAGCCGGGCCAGGTGGCGGCGCACCGAACGGATCCAGACCCCGGCGCTGTCCTCGTCCAGGAACCGCCGCAGCGCCCGGTCGAAGTCGGCAAAGCCGCTGGCCGCAAGCGCATCGTCGGCGCCGGATGCGCGCGCCTCGATCGCGCGCCGCGCGGACACCGGGAACACCGGCACCTCCCCGTCCAGCGCCTCGCGCAGCGTGGCGGTTGAAAATGCCACCGACTCGGCCAGCTCGGCCGGGGAAAGATGATCGGTCTTGTTGAGCAGGCAGAACACGCGATCGGCGTAGCCGCGGATGTCGGCGAGGAATTGCAGCTCGGAACGGCTGACGGGCTGCTCGACCGAAGCCACGAAAATCACCGCGTCGGCCTGCGGCAGGTAGTCGCGCGTCACGTCGGTGTTGTGGTGGTAGGCCGAGCCGATGCCCGGCGTATCGGCGAGCCGGAATCCGCGCCGCAGCCACGGCGCCGGAAACGCCACCTCGACCACCCGCACGTGGCGCGTGTTGTCGGGGTTGCCGCGCTCGGTGACGTAATCGGGCAGGGCATCGAGTGCCACGGTTTCGCGGCGGCCGTCCTCGAAGGCGACGTCGACCGAGGGCGCGGTGCCGTGCTTCAGCAAGGTCACGATCGAGGTCAGCGGCACCACCCCGGTCGGCAGCACGTTCGCACCCAGCAGCGCGTTGATCACCGAGCTTTTGCCGCGCTTGAACTCGCCGGCCACCACCAGGTTGAAGATGCGGCCTTCGAGCTTGGCACGCAGCGCATCCAGTGCGGCGGTGTCGATGCCGGGGAGCGACGCGGCTTCCTCGACGTCGTCGGCCAGTTGCGCGCGCAGGTCTTCAAGCTGCGCGCGGGTCTCGGGTGCGGTGGCGAGTTGATCGTTCATCGGGCGGCCCGTGCCTTGCGGGTTGCGCGTTCGATCGAAACGACGTTGCCGGCGGGCGGGGATGTCGCATCTTCGCCGAACACCTCGCGGTACAGATCCTCGCCGTAGCTGGTTTCCTGCGGCGCCGCCTCGATCAGGTGGAAGCTGCGGGTACCGTCGGGCAGGCGTTCGGCGCGCAGGAACAGGGCATCGTCGTCGTGTTGTTGGTACGCATTGCGTGCAAACGTGTACAGGTGCGTGACGAACGCCACCCGGATGCCGCGCTCCAGCATCGCACCGACGACCTGCCGGGCAAGTTCCGAGCCTTCGCGCTCGTTGGTCGAGGCAAACGATTCGTTGGCCAGCAGCAGCGCACCGGGCCGGATCGCGTCGGCGATGTCGCCGATGCGGGCCAGTTCCTCGTCCAGCTTGCCGTGTTGCATTTCCGCGTCTTCCTCGCGCTTGTAGTGCGTGAACACACCACTGCACGAGGTGGATGCAAACGCTTCCGCGGTCACGAACATCCCGGCCTGCAGCATCACCTGCGCAAGGCCCAGGGCGCGCAGGAAGGTCGACTTGCCGCCCTGGTTGGCGCCGGTGATCACCAGCAGGTGCTTGCCGGTGGCATCAACGTCATTGCCGATGACTTCGCGGTCCATCGCCAGCAGGAGGCTGGCATCGCGCAGGTCGCGGGCGCGCAGGGCGGGGGCATCGTCCGCCGGCAGCGGTTCGGGAAAGCAGGTCGGTGCCCTGCGGGCGGCCAGCTGCTGGTGCAGGTTGATGCAGCCGACGTGGAAGGCCAGCTCGGCGCGCAGGGTTTCGAAGAATGCCTGGATGTGATCGACCGCCCGCGCCAGCGCGTCGGCGACGCGGGCGATGCCGCGATCGCGCATCTCGCCCAGGGTTTTCGCGCCGGTCAGGTCGCGCTGCGCGATCCGCACGGTCCAGCTCGAGGGGGTGTGCTCCAGCAGGCGCTTCCACCAGTGCCGGTCGCGTTGGTTGGGGCGGCGCAACGTGTAGCCTTCGCTCTCGCATTCGGGGCCGAGGCGGGCGCTGACCAGGGTGCCGTCCGGGAATTTCAGCTCGGCAAGCTGCGCATCCACGCGCGCCAGCCAGGCGTCGTCGAATTCGTGCTGCAGCATCGCGAACAGGTCACGAAAGCCTTCGGATTCGAACTGTGCGGCGTTGGCTTCGGCGATGCCGCGCAGCGCGCGCAGCCGGTGCATGAACATCTCGAGCACCTGGATCGCGCTGTACAGGATCGAGGACGGGTGGCGGCCCATGAAACCCCAGTAGCTCTTGCGCCGGTCTTCCAGGGCGGCGATGGCGAGTGCGTACATTTCACGCACGCACCCGGGATGCGCGATGGCATCGCGAACGGCCGCCTGCCGGTAGCGCACGGCCGCGGGATCCGCCTCGGACGCGCCCAGCAATGCGTGGGCGGCAACCTCGCTGATGAACGCGTCGCCGTCGGCCATCGCGGCCAGCAGGTTGTCGAGCGCGAGGTCGTGGCGCACGGCTTCGGCCTGCCGCGGCAACGGATGCTCGGCGTCGAACGGTCGCCCGGGATGCATCAGGCGGACCTTCATGGCGCGATCCTCTCGATGAGTTGCGCGCGCGTGACGCGGTGCTTGTTCGCGACCGCCAGCGCATGGGCCAGCCCGTCGGCGGGCCGGCGTTCGATCCGGAAGGTGCGGATCGCCGGGTCGTTCGGGTCGATTTCCGCCACCATGCTGACGGTCTTTTCATCCAAGCTGGCGAGTTCGACCAGGAACGTCACGCACACCGCCAGCGCATCGAGCGTCGCGATCCGCGCCAGGACCCGCCGGCCCAGCCGCAGCGCGTCGTCCAGCGTGGTCGAGGCGAAGATCTCGTTGAGGATGATCACGCTGCGCGGCGTGGCCGCCTCGAGGATGCCGTGGATGCGGACCAGGTCGTCCTTGAGCTTGCCGCGCAGCGATTCGATGCGTTCCTCGCGCTCGAAGTGCGTGAACAGTTGATCGAACGGAAACAGCGCGGCGCGTCTGCCGGGCACCGTAAGGCCCAGCGTCGCCAGCCAGTGCATCTGCCCGAACATCCGTGCGAAGGTGGTCTTGCCGCCGTGGTTGGGGCCGGAAACGACCAGGACCCGCTCGTCGCCGTGCAGCGCGAAATCGTTGCGCACCACGGCTTGCCGCTGCGCGACGAGCTGCGCGGCCAGCGCGATGTCGAAGGCATCCGTGGCTTCCACGTGCTTTGATGCCGCGTCGATTTCGGGCAGGCACAGCGGCAGGTCCGCGGCGCGCAGCGGAAGGGTGTACGCCAGCCAGGCAAGGAAGAAGCACGCTTCGCGGGCGAAGCGCGCGAGGGTCGGGTCGATGAAATCCGCATGTTCGCCACAAAACGCATCCAGCGCCGTGAACGCGTCCGGAAACAGCAGCGCGACCCGGTCCAGCACCTGCGCCTCGATGTGGTTGATGCCGTTGACGCCGATCGGGCCGCGGGCGGGCGTGTGCGTCTGCGTGGCCGTGTCGCTGCGAAACCTGGCGAAGGTCGCCTCGACCGCGCCGCTGGCTTCGGCTTCGTCCCGGAACGGGCGCACCGTGACGCTGTTGTCGCGGATCAGCAAGTCATAGCGGATCGCATCCAGCCCCCGGAGGTAGGCGGCGGCGTCGCCGGCGAGCTTGCCGAAGGCATCCGATGCAATGTACGCGGCCAGATGATCGCGCAGCGCGCGCAGGCCCGTTGATGTCGGGTCCAGGCGCTGCAGTGCGTGCGTGAGCTCCCGCGTCGCGTCGCAGTATTCGTTGGCGGCGCCGAGCAGCGCGCGCTTTCTTTCGTGGTCGTAGCGGAGTTTTTCGGCCCCGCGCAAGCGTGAGTGCGTGGCGCGCATGCGCTCGACGAAGGCCGTAACCACCTGTCGCAGCGGCGCGTGTTCGAGATCGTTCAGGACCGCCTGGCGCCAGCGGATGGTTTCCGGATCCCTTGCGGGGACCCGGAAAAACGGCGCGAGGTTTTCCGCTTCCCAATCGGTGGTGACCGCCGCGACGACCTGGTCCAGGTTGAGGTCATGGAAACAGGCGGGTTCGGGCGCGTCCTCGCGCACCGCATCGTCCGGACCATCCGGCCACAGGATGCTGCGAAAAGTCCCGCCGGCGGCTGTGCTCACGGCCATGCTCCTGCATCGCGGGAGCACGGGTGCCGGTCACGTCAGGAACCACGACGTGCGCCTTCACACCCGGCTCCGGGTGTACAGGCATCATCAGCCGTCGTGGCAGTTTGCCCGTTGCAGCGGGCGCGGAGGGGTGCCATCTCCGTGTGTGCGCATTTTACCGCAAACCTCGATGAAACGGACGTGAAGCGCACGCTACGAATCAGACTCGGCATACGTGGCGTGGATCTCATGCACGCCCGGACCGGCACGGAACCGGTTTCCAAGAATGGCGTCGACGTTGCGGCGGCTGTCGATGATCGCCGTGATGATCACGCGCCTGCGCTCGCACGTGTACATGACGCGCCACGGCGCTTCGATCAATTCCAGAAGCACGGGCTTCATTGCCAGATGCACTTCGGGCACCGCACGTCCGCGTTCGGGCATGGTAGCCAGCGAATCCACGCATGCGGCGATACGTTCGAAAACGGCCAGCGCATTTTCCACGTCTCCGCGGGCGGCGATGAATTCGACGATGCCTTGCAGGTCGTCGCGTGCGCCCGGTGACCAGTGTACGGCCCACTCAGCCACGTTCGGGAGTGTGCCTTTCCAGTGCGGACCGGATCTGCTTCTTGACCTTCGCATGGGGAATGCTGCGACCGGCGCGGTCGTCCGTCAGCGCCTGGTTGAGGCGCATCAGCAGGGCCGACTCGAAGCGCGCCCGTTCGAATTCCTCGTAGCTCTGCACCACGGCTACGCCACGCCCGTTCTGCGTCAGCACCACCGGCGGCTGTTTCTGCAGGCGCTTGATCCAGCCCGCGGCATCGTTCTTGAATTCGCTCAGGCTGATGATGGCTTTGTCGGTCATGTCGAGTCTTCCGGTCCGAATTCAGTCCGGATTATACAGCCAGGCCGTGGTCGTGGGCCGGACCCGGCCGATGCATGACGTCCCGCCGCGGCCACAGTGCACGTTGCAGGCTGATTGTGAATGGGTAGCGTGCACTCCGTGCACGTCACGTCCGGTCCATGCCCTCATCGTGCGCAGAGCGCACGCTACGGAAAACGCGCGCTAAGCTGTCCATCGGCATGGCCGCCAATGCGCAAATCGAGTTGTTTCGCCGGGTCGCCGGATGGGTGGACGACCTTGCCGGCCATGAACGTTCGGAGCGTGCGATCGCCGCGCTGGGTGACACTGCGATCCCGGCGCTGCACGAGTACCTTGCGCGCGGGCCGCAGGTGGTGCCGCAGGCGCGCTGCTTCGCGGTGGCGATGCTGGCCCGGCTGCATGCACGCGCGGCCACGGGCGCACTGCGCGAGGTCCTGCGCATGCACCCGCTGAAATCGCTCGCGCCGCCGTACGCCGAATCCGAATACGTGGTCAAGAGCGACGCGCTGGAGGCCCTGGCGGCGCGTGACTATCCCGAACGCGCCGATGACATCGCGTTCGGCATCGACGAGCGCCTGCGCGTGGCCGTGGTGGCGGCCGGGCGACTGCGATTGCACGAACTGGCCAATGCGCTGGTGGACGTTCTCGGCGACGACGTGCTGGCCGAAGCCGCTATGGAGTCGCTGGTCGCGATCGGGCAGGGTGCGGGTGCCGCGATTGTGCCACGACTCGACGCCTGGCTAAGTGCGGCGGCACTTTCCGCGCGCCGGCGGCTGGCCTTGGTCCGCGCGCTGCGGGTGCTGCATCACACGCAGGTACAGCCGGAGGCACTGGTGATGCGGCGCGCGCTGGCCGACGAGCACCCGGCGGTCGCCGGTGCGGCGGCACTGGTTGCGACGCCCGTGCGGCGTGATGCCGAGGTCATCGACGCGCTGCTGCACGGCGCGCTCGGATTCGACCCGGGCCTGGCCGACGACTGCCGCGGGGCGCTCGATGACGCGGGGCCCGGCATCACCGCGCCCGCCGAACGGGCGCTTGCGCGCAACGCCGAGCCCGACCTCTACGGCACGCTGCATCCGCTGTCATCGGAACAGCGCGGCTGGCTGCAGCGACGGTTGCGCGGGACGGATCCCGAATGAACGAAGTGAATGCCACGGACGATTCGCGGCCGGGCCGGGTCGACTTGCCCACTGCCCTGCGCGCGAAGGCCGGGTCCGCGGCAACACGTGCGGCGGACTACCTGCGCAGTCGCCAGTCGCCGGACGGCGGGTTCTGTTTCTACCGCTGGCAGGGAATCGAGGAGCCGACGCTGCACGACACCTGGCACGCGATCGCGGCCCTGACCCTGCTGGGCGTCGAGGTACCGCGGCACCGGGACGTGGAGGCATTCTTGCGCGCTTTCGATGCGGAAGGACTCGACGACCTGTTGCATCGCACGCTGGCGCTGGACCGCCTCGGCGTGGAACCCGGACCGGCGCTGCGCCGGCGGATCGGCGCGCTGGATGCGGCGGCGGCATTCAGCGGAAGTTCCGTGCCGCTGCACGCACGCCTCGAACGCGCGCTGCGCATCGTCGGCCTGCAGCGGCGCTTCGGGATGCTGCGCACACCGCAGGCGATCGCCGAGGGCGTACGCGCGCTGGCCGGCGACGACGGCTGGGGCGACAAGCCCAGCCTCACCGACACCTGGCTGGCGCTGGCCATCCTGGATGCCTGCGGCGCGCGCGGAGTTCCGGCGCACGTGCGCGCATTCGTGGAGGCGCTGCAGGTGCCATCGTTCGGATTCACCGACACCCGCGATTCCAGTTACGCGCAGCTCGACGTGGTGCACGCTGGCCTGCGCACCTGCGCGCTGCTGGCACTGCCGCTGCGCCACGCCGCCGATGCGATTGGTTTCGTGCTGGCCTGCCAGACCGACAACGGCAGCTTCGCCCGCACCCCCGACGCCCTGCCCGACATCGCGCTGACCCACCGCGGCCTGCTGGCGCTGGCGGCGTCGGGCGCGTTGCCGGTGCCCGACACGCCCGGCTGGCGCGATGATTGGGGGTTGTGACGACGTCGGCCAGCGTCGGCGCCAGGAATGTGGTGGTCACCAGCAGGAACGATCGCGTCCAGGTCGACCACGAGATGGATCGTGATCGGCGGCGTGCGCTCAATCGTTCTTGCCGGTTACGCCGAATACCGCTGGCAGCTCGGCGTAGGGGATCACGAGTTTTTCATCCTCGACCAGCTTGATGAGTTTTTCCGATTCCGCGCGCGAGACCAGAAAGTCCAGGCGGATCGTGACCTCGCCGGCCAGTTCGAAGAAGTGCTGTTCACGTATCACGCCGTGGCGGCCGAAGCCGGCGATGGCGCGGAATGCGGTGCCGCCGCGGATGCCGGATTTCCGGGCCTGCTCCAGCAGCCACTCGTAGAGCAGGATGCCGTGGTGGCGGCGGTTCTCGTGGACGAAGAAGCGCAGGTAGATGCCTTCGGTGCGTGTATTCATGCAATCGCCCTCGCAATGCCCTGCACCAGGAAGAAGCCCAGCAAGGTCATGCCGAGCGAGCCTATGAGGTGCAGTCCGATGATGCCCAGCATCCACGCGTATTCGCCGCGCAGCAACAGCGTCACGGTTTCGGCCGAGAAGGTGGAAAACGTGGTAAGGCCGCCCAGAAACCCGGTGAGCAGGAACAGGCGCAGTTCCGGGGAGAGCACCTGGAACTGCGCGATCAGAGCCATCACCAGTCCCATCAGCAGCCCGCCGAGCAGATTGGCCGCCAGCGTTCCGAGTGGAACGGTCGGGAAGATCGGGTTGAACCACAACCCGAATGCGTAGCGCAGGCAGGCGCCGAAGAAGGCGCCGAATCCGGTGGCAAACAATGCCGCAATACCCATGTCGAATCCTCGGTCCCGCACGAAAGGACAGCAGACCATTCGGTCTGCACTGATGTCGTCCGAAGCGGGAAACCGGTATGCGCGCGCGGGGCCGTCGTCGAACGGCGACGCCTGCACACACCGGGTTGCCCGGTTCGGCAGGCATCATCAGCCTTGCGGCAATTCGGGGAGGAATGCCATCTCCCTTGTGTCGCGGCGAATGATAGCTTGGTTGCGCAGATCGGTGTCAAGTGACGTGAGGGTACGCATGTTCAGCTCGAATCACCGGCAGCACCTGATGGTGGCGTTCCGCAATCTCGACGCCGTGCTCGGCGAGGTGTCGGCGTTGCTGCAACCGGCCGCGCCGGGTGCGTTGTTCGCCGCGCGCGTGGATGACGTCGATGCGGATACGCGTCGCCGCGCCGAGGCGGCGATCGAGGCGACGCGCGAGGAACTTCGGGCGTTCATGGTGAAGCACGCGATGCAGGTGCCGCCGCCGGATCATTCCGCGCGGCACGCCGCCAACGCGCGGCTGTCGCTGGCGATGGTCGAGGCGGCCGAACTCGGGCCGCGACACCTGCGCGGCTACGGCGAACTGGGCGAAGCCGAGGCCGAAGAGCTGGCGGGCCTGTCCGAACGCCTGCGTGCACGGCTCGCGGAAGTGGTCGGGACGCTGCCGGAAGCACCGCGCTGAGGCATCCGCGACGTTTGGGCGTGTAGGGCGGACATCGTCCGCCGTGGATCCCGCGGCGGACGGTGTCCGCCCTGCAATGCGCTGGCTCGGTGGCGCCGTAACGTGCGCTTCGCGCACGATGGGGAGTGCGTGCGGCGGGTCCCGTTCGTACGCGGAGCGCACGCTACGAGATGCCAGGTCGCCTCCGGGTCGGCGGCGCGCAGGCTCCTACAGCAAGCCGCGCCTGGTGAGGAACGCGCGTGCGTCTTCGGCGTCGCGGTCGAACCAGGCGCGTGCCGAGCCGAGCCGGAAGGAATAGCCCCAGGCGTCCATGTCGGCCAGCGCGCGATCACGGCCGAAGCCGGGCAGGGCGTCGGCCAGCACGATCTGCAGGTAGCAGGTCGCGTCTTCCTCTTCCAGCGAATCGCTGGCGTCGGTGTGGATCGCCGCGCGGCGCGCGGGATCGGCCACCAGCAGGTGGCAGGCCTCGTGCAGCAGTGAATGCACCGGCGTGTCGGCGCGCGCGAAAACCTGCGACGCGATCACCCCGGCTTCCGGTTCGCCCCAGTAGCTGCCCGGGATCGGATCGCCCTCGGCGATGCACACCAGCTCCAGGCCGTGCCGCGCCAGCAGCGCCGCAGGCGCCTCGAAGCCGATGTCGGCAATGCGCAACACGTGGGTGGAATCGTGTGGTGTGGTTACCGGCTGCATGAAAGTTGACGTCGGGTTGCGGGAAAAGCATTTGCCACGGATTTGCACGGATGCACACGGATCATGCTCTGTCCGTGAAAATCCGTGTTCATCCGTGGCCAGATCTGACTTTTCCCGGGACGGAGCGCGAAACTGCATGGCCGCGCCGGGTAACGATCCCCTGGGAGCGACACGCGGCCATTACGCTTTTCCGGTCCCCGGTCCCCGGTCCCCGGTCCCCGGTCCCGACTCTCAGCCCCCGGTCCCCGTCGCCTTGTCGCCCTCCGGCAGCGCCACCGACAGTTCCAGTACTTCGCCGTCCTCGTTGCGTTCCAGGTTGACCTGCACCGCTTCGGGGTCGACGTGCACGTACTTGCGGATCACTTCCAGCAGTTCGTTGCGCAGCAGCGGCAGGTAGTCGGGGCCGCCGCGGGTGGCGCGTTCCTGCGCCACGATGATGCGCAGGCGTTCGCGTGCCAGGTTGGCGGTGTTCTTCGGGCGCGGGCGCAGGAAATCGAGCAGACCCATGGCGTCCTCCTCAGGTTCCGAACATGCGCTTGAGGAAGCCTTTGCGCGGGGCTTCCAGGAACCGCATGGGCACCTCCTCGCCGACCAGGCGCGCGACCGCGTCGGCGTAGGACTGGCCGGCGATAGAGCCGGCGTCGTGGATCACGGGCACGCCGGCGTTGGAGGCGGCCAGCACGTTTTCCGATTCGGGTATCACGCCCAGCACGCCAATGCCGAGGATTTCCTCCACGTCGGCCACGCTCATCATTTCGCCGGCCTCGACGCGTACCGGGTTGTAGCGTGTCAGCAACAGGTGCTGCGGGCCGGGTTCCTCGCCGCGCTCGGCGCGGCGGGTCTTGGACGAAAGCAACCCGAGGATGCGGTCGGAATCGCGCACGCTGGAGACTTCCGGATTCACCACCACCACCGCGCGGTCGGCGTAATACATCGCCAGGTGCGCGCCCTTCTCGATGCCGGCGGGCGAGTCGCACACGATGTAGTCGAAGCCGTCGTCGGCAAGCTGTCCCAGCACCCGTTCGACGCCGTCCTGGGTCAGCGCGTCCTTGTCGCGCGTCTGCGAGGCGGCCAGCACGTACAGGTTGTCGGTGCGCTTGTCGCGGATCAGGGCCTGCTTGAGGTTGGCCTCGCCCTGGATCACGTTGACGAAGTCGTAGACCACGCGCCGCTCGCAGCCCATGATCAGGTCGAGATTGCGCAGGCCGACGTCGAAGTCGATCACCGCGGTCTTGTGGCCGCGCTGGGCCAGGCCCGTGGCGAGCGAGGCGGAGGTCGTGGTCTTGCCGACGCCGCCCTTGCCGGACGTGATGACGATGGTTTCGCTCAAGGGATGACTCCGGTTGGTGGTGGCGAAAACGATGCGTGGATGACAACGGTTGCCGATTATGCCGGCGGCGCCTGAATGCTCACAGGTGTTCGATCTTCAGCTTGTCCTGGTCGAGCCGGATCTGCACCGCGCGGCCGGTGAATTCCTTCGGCAGTTCCTCGAACACGCGGTAGTGGCCGGCGATCGAGACGATCTCGGCATGGAAGGCGCTGCAGAAGATGCGCGTGGACTTGTCGCCCGTGGCCCCGGCGAATGCGCGCCCGCGCAAACTGCCGTAGACGTGGACGTTGCCGTCGGCCAGCACCTCGGCGCCGTTGGCAACGGTGCCGACCACGACCAGGTCCGAGCCCTGCGCGTAGACCTGCTGCCCGGTGCGGACCGGGTGCAGGTGTTGCAGGGTCGCCGCGCCGGCCGCCGGTGCCGCGGGCGGGGCCTGCGGTTCCGGCGCGGCCGGGGTGGCTTTCGCCGCCGGCTCGTACGCGGCGCGGAACTTCGCGATCAGGGGCAAACCGAGGCGTTGCGCAAGCTCGTCCGTGGCGCTGTCGCCCCAGGCCAGCCCGGCAGGCAGCATGCCTGCCGCGCGCACCGCGTCCAGCAGCGCACGCACCTTGTCATCATCCGGTTGCGGCGACAGGAACGACAGGTCCACCACCACCGGCGCGCGGGCGAACAGGGCGGGCGCCTCGGCAACGCGTACCTCCAGCGCCGCGCGCAGGGCCGCGGGGTCCGGGTCGCGCACGCGTACGCTGGCGATGCCGACCTGGCCGAAGCGCACGTCGGCAGCCTGCAGCACGTCGGCCTGGATTCCCGCCGCGCGTGCGCTCATGCCCGCCCCGCCGCGCGCAGCGGCTGGCCGTCCGGCAGGGTGCGCGATGCCAGCCAGGGCACCTCGGGCAGGCCGTCGGGGTAGGTGTCGCGCACGAACGGGTAGCTGCACATGTCCTTGGTCAAGAGGCTCACCCTGAGGCCGGACTCGGGCATGGTGTGCTGGCCGGCCTCGTGGAAGCCGAAGGTGCCGTGGAAGAGCAGGGACACGTCATCGCGCGGCTCCAGGAACACTTCGCAGGCGAGCACCGGCGAGCGCACCTCGGCGTAGCTTTGCACGTCGCTGTAGAACGCTCGGCCCAGGCCGTGACCGCGGTGCAGGTCGCCGATCACCACGCGGTCGATGTACACGAAGGCCTCGCAGTGGTCGCGGAACCAGCGGAAGTTGGAGCTTTCATGGGGCGTGCTGTCGCGCAGCGCAATCAGGAATCCGGCCAGGTTGCCGTCCACTTCCGCGACCCGGAAATAGTCGGCATGGTGGTAGAACCAGTCGAGTTGACGGGCGTCCATCGGCAGGATCGAGGAACCGGCCGTGTTGTTGAGCCCCATGACCGCGGCGAGATCGCCGGCGCGTACATCGCGGAGGATCAGGTTCGGGGAGTGCGTCATTTCTCTGGAATTCCGGAATCCGTTGCCGGCCGTCGCCGACCTCGGCCGGCGATTATCGCATGTCATCGGCCACGGGTCGCCCACGGGACCCATCGCGGCCCCGCCGCTTGCGCTATGATCGGCGCGTGCGGCGCCCATCGTTCAGCCCGATTTCCCTGCTCCGGTATGCGGGACTCATCACGTATGCCTGCGTCGGCGTGCCGCTGATCCAGCGCGACTGGATGCTCAGCAACCTGTCCGAATCACGCAACGGCGTGCACGTGGTGCGTGCCCTGCATGCGCAGAACCACACCGACATCCTGTTGTGGGCGCTCAGCTACGTGGTGTTCGGGGTGGTGTACTGGGTGCTCACCCGCGACCTGGGTTCGCGCCGGTACTCGGGCGTCAAGCTGCTGGGCCTGCTGGTGCTCACCTGCGCGGCGCTGGCCATTTCATGGTTCAGCGCCAGCGGCCTGGGCGCGCTGCTGCTGATGGTGGTGGGGATGGTGTTGCCCTGGCTGCTGCGGTTTCCCGTGGCGGTCGCGTGGCTGGTGCTGCAGAACGTGGCGTGCATCCCGGTGATGGCGATCACCTATCCGCACATGAACATCGGCACCGCCACGCTGCAGGCCGGTTTGTACCTGGGGTTTTCGGTGATCGTTTTCATCGCCTCGGAGGTCGCGCGCCAGCAGGCCGATGCGCGCGAGGAGCAGCGCCGGCTCAACTCGGAGCTGCGCGCGACCCGCGCGCTGCTGGCCGAATCGACGCGCCTGTCCGAACGCATGCGCATCGCGCGCGAGCTGCACGACCTGGTCGGGCACCACCTGACCGCGCTCAGCCTCAATCTCGAAGTGGCGGGCCACCTGGTCGAGGACCAGGCCGCGTCCGAGCACGTCTCTCGCGCCCGCACCACCGCCAAGCAGTTGCTGGCGGACGTGCGTGAGGTGGTCAGCGAACTTCGCGACGACGAGGGCATCCAGTTGACCGACGCGCTGCGCGACCTGACCGAGGGCGTACCGGGCCTCGAGGTGCACCTTGAACTGCCGCCGCGCTTCGCGGTCGGCGATTCGCGTCGCGCCCAGGTACTGCTGCGCTGCACGCAGGAAATCATCACCAACACGGTGCGCCATGCGCACGCACGCAACCTGTGGCTGCGCTTCGAGGAGGGTGTGGGCGGCCTGCTGGTGCTGAAGGCGCGTGACGATGGCCGCGGTGCCAGCGAACTGAAGGTCGGCAACGGACTTTCCGGCATGCGCGAGCGCCTGGCGGAACTGGGTGGCCGCCTGGTGGTGCAGACGCGGCCCGAGCAGGGATTCACGCTGGAGGCTTCATTGCCGGCGGAAAATCCCGCATGATGGGTGGGGTGGTGGCGGCGTCCGGCGCGGGCGGCGGCTGCATGCGCTGGCGTTGACCAGCAGATTCTTCCAAGTCGGGGAAACGGCATGATTTCTGTGTGTCTCGTGGATGACCAGACGCTGGTGCGCCAGGGAATCCGCTCGCTGCTGGAACTGGCCCCGGAGATCGAGGTGGTGGCCGAGTGCGCCGATGGCGCCGAGGCACTGGAAACCATTCCCAAGGTCAAGCCCGACGTGGTGCTGCTGGACATGCGCATGCCGGGCAAGAGCGGGCTGGATGTACTGAAGGCATTTGCCGACCAGGGCAAGGTGCCGCCCACCATCATCCTGACCACCTTCGATGACGACCAGCTGGTGCTGGCGGGGCTGAAGGCCGGGGCGCGCGGTTACCTGTTGAAGGATGTCTCGCTCGAACAACTGGTCGACGCGGTCAAGACCGTCGCCGGCGGCGGTTCGCTGATCGCGCCGGTGGTGACCCAGCGGCTGCTGGCCGGCGTCAACCGCATCCACAACGAATTCAGCAGCCTGGGCCAGCCCGATCCGCTGACCGAGCGCGAAACCGAGATCCTGCGCCTGATGTCCGGTGGCTACAGCAACAAGGAAATCGCCAACTCGCTGAAGGTGGCCGAGGGCACCGTCAAGAACCACGTTTCCAACATCCTTTCCAAGCTGGGGGTGCGCGACCGGACCCGCGCGGTGCTGAAGGCCCTGGAACTGGGGATCGTCTGAGCGCCGCCCGGCAACCAGCCGGCCCGCGTCGCGCCGCGGACCATGCCGGACGTGGCATGAAAGCCGCGAAGCAAGTACCATCCGGCATTCATGTTTTTCAAATCGGCACCGCTCCGACCGGAAGCGCTGGTAAGGAGCCTTGTCGACCCTGCGAACAAGCCGTCCGGAGATTCCTCGCATGACCCGTGTGCTCGAATTCGTCGTAGCCCTGATCATCGTGTTCGTCCTGGCCGTGATCGTGGCACTGTTCCTGCCCAGCCATGCGCACATCGATCGTTCGATCGAGATCAGCCACAACCCGCGGCACATCTACGACGTGTTGAACAATTTCCGGCGGTTTCCGGACTACGCCGGTGGCGAGCTGAAGCTGCATGATCCGAACGTGAAGTTCACGCTGTCCGGCCCCGCCTATGGTCCCGGTGCCACCATCAGCTGGACCGGCAACGCCGATATCGGCAACGGCAAGCTGGTCAACGAGTCCGGCAACATCGACATTTCCAACCGCAGCACGGTGGTCTGGGATCTCACCAACGACTGGCGCGGCAAGAACAAGACCTTCACCATCGATGTCGTTCCCAACCAGAGCCAGCGCGTCAGCCGGGTGACCTGGTCATACGATGTCGATTACGGCTGGAACCTGATCGACCGCTACTCGCAGTTGTGGATCCACGGCAAGCCCGCGGCGCTGATCCAGTACGGGCTGGAGTCGCTGCAGACCATGCTGGCCGGCATCAACAACGTCGATTACAGCAAGATCGGCGCCGGCCTGTACCGGACGAACGCCACGCCGGTCCTGCTGGTTTCCACCAAGGCGGAACGCACCATCGACGACATCGACGCAGCCAAGGTCGAAGGCCGGAAGAAGATCCAGGCCGCGATGGACAAGCTGGGCGTCAAGGCGGCGGGACCGACCACCTACATCACCACCAACTACGGCGATACCACCTACACCTTCGACGTGGCGGTGCCGATCGACACCACCACGCTCACCATCGACAAGAAGAGCTATGACCTGACCAGGCTGCCGCCGCGGCCGACCGTCGCACAACTGGCCACGGAGCCCGAGCCCGCGGCTGCCGGTACCGCGGCTGCGGCGTCTACCGCCGCCGGCGCCGCGTCCGCCTCCACCGCCGGGCAGCCGGCCTCGGCTTCCACCGCCGGCCAGGCCGCGACCGGGCCGGAACAGGGGCCCAAGGCCGGTTCGGAACCGGGTGACCTGAACCGCCTGAACCAGTTGATCGTCAACGACGACGTGCGCGCGGTGATGCTTCCCGCGCAGGAAGTGCTGGAAGCTTCCTGGACCGGCGAGGCGGGGGTGCCCTTGATGCGCAAGGCCCTGCAGGCGTATGCGGCCACGCACGGCTACGACTACGACGTGGGCGACCACCGCATGTTCCAGGAGCTCGTCTCGATGCCCGGCGTCCAGGACCAGGAGCGCGAATACCGGGTGTTCCTGCCGGTGCAGAACGCACCCGCGCAGACGCCGGAGCAGGCCTCCGGCCAGGCGGAACCGCTCAAGCCGCTGGATCCGGCGCTGTGGAACGGCGAGAGTGAATCGTCCGGCGGCAAGGGATCTTCGGACAAGAACAAGCACTGAGCGCAGCGAAGCCCGGCACGCCGCCACGGGCGGATGTGGATGCGAAGGGGCCCGCCGCGTGCGGGCCTTTTCGCGTTGCCGGCGTTGTCGGCATGCCGGCCGGTTGGTGGCCGCCTGCCGCTCGCGCCCGGATCCCTTCGACAAGCCCGACGCGAACGGCTAACGTACCGGCTTGGTCCGGCCGGGCCTGCCCCGGCAGGAGCGGATCGGGCAACCCGCGGGCGCCGCGGGTCCGTGCGGAATCGGATGCCATGCCGTGGCGGCGATGATCGAAACCGAAAACCTGGGCAAGCGTTACGGTGCACTCGACGCGGTTGCCGGCCTGGACCTGCGGGTCACGCCCGGGCAGGTGCTGGCCTTGCTGGGCCCGAACGGCGCCGGCAAGACCACCACCATGCGCATGATCGCGGGCTACCTGCGGCCCGATTCGGGTCTCGCTCGCGTGTGCGGGCACGACGTGGTGCGCGAACCGCTGCGTGCGCGGCGCGCGCTGGGCTACCTGCCCGAGGGTGCGCCGGCCTACGACGAGCTGACGGTGTCCGAATTCCTTCGCTTCGCCGCCCGCGTGCGCGGCCTGGACGGCGTGTCCGGCGCGCGGCGCGTGGACCGCGTGGTCGAGCGCCTGCAGCTTGAAGCGGTGCTGGCGCAGGGCATCGAGACCCTGTCCAAGGGTTTCCGGCGCCGCGTGTGCCTGGCCCAGGCGCTGCTGCACGACCCGCCGGTGCTGATGCTGGATGAACCCACCGACGGCCTCGATCCGAACCAGCAGCGCCAGGTCCACGCGTTGATCCGCAGCATCGCGCGCGAGCGCGCGATCGTCGTGTCCACCCACGCGCTCGACGAGGTGCGCGCCATCTGCAACCGGGTCGTGATCCTCGCGCACGGACGCCTGCGCGCGCAGGGCACTCCGGCGGAGCTGGAACGACGGTCGCGCTATCACCGTGCGGTGAGTTTCCGCGCCCCGGCGAGTGCGCTGGCGTGTGAGCTGATCGGGCGCCTGCCGGAGGTGGAGTCGGTCGAGGTCGATTCCGTGGATGGCCGGGTCACGGTGTTTCCGCGCGACGGCCAACCGGTATTCGGCCCGGTCACGAAGCTGCTGGAAGCCCAGCGTGTGCGCATCGAGGAATTGCAACTGGAACGCGGGCGCCTGGAAGACGTGTTCCGCCGCGTCACCGCCGCCGACGGGGAAGAGGCGGCGCGCGCCGCATGAACGCCGCGATCGTACCGAGCATCCAGGCAGGCCCGGCGCGCCGGGGACTGCCACCGCGCGCGCCGGCTGCGGCGCACTGCATCGTGCCGGTCGCCGTGGACGGGCGCGCATGAACGTGGCGGCGCCCGCGCGCGGTCACCCGTTCGCCGGAATGTTCCTGCGCGAGTTGCGCGGTTACCTGGTCACGCCCCTGGCGTGGCTGTTCAGCGTGGTTTTCCTGCTGGCCGCAGGCGCCTTGACGTTTTACCTGGGTGCGTTCTTCGAGCGCGGCCAGGCCGACCTCGAACCGTTTTTCCGGTTCCATCCGTGGTTGTACCTGGTGCTGGTGCCGGCGCTGGCGATGCGGCTGTGGGCGGAAGAACGCCGCAGCGGCACCCTGGAACTGTTGCTGACGCTGCCCATCCACCCCTGGCAGGCGGTGCTGGCCAAGTTCTTCGCCGCCTGGCTGTTCATCGGCTGTGCGCTGGCGCTGACCTTTCCGATGTGGCTGACGGTGAACTACCTGGGGCAGCCGGACAACGGCGTGATCCTCGCAAGCTACCTCGGCAGCCTGTTGATGGCCG
>CAZAXF010000002.1:0-121196 GCA_964489055.1 uncultured Rhodanobacter sp.
GCTCGCTGCACGCGCAGGAAATCCAGTTCAACGACATCCGCACCACGCTGCAGGCGCTGTACGCGCTGTTCGACAACTGCAACAGCCTGCACACCAACGCCTATGACGAAGCCATCACCACGCCCACCGAGGAATCGGTGCGCCGCGCGGTCGCCATCCAGCTCATCATCAACCACGAGCTCGGCCTCAACTTCAACGAAAACCCCTGGCAGGGCAGCTACGTCATCGAGCAGCTCACCGACATCGTCGAGGAAGCCGTGTACAAGGAATTCGAAGCCATCAGCGACCGCGGCGGCGTGCTCGGCGCCATGGACACCATGTACCAGCGCGGCAAGATCCAGGAAGAATCCCTGTACTACGAACACAAGAAACACGACGGCTCGCTGCCGCTGATCGGCGTCAACACCTTCCTGCCCAAGGAAGGCGCCGGCGAAATCAACACCAAGATCGAGCTGATCCGCTCGAGCGAAGCCGAAAAGAAGCAGCAGATCGAAAACGTGCGCGGCTTCCAGCAAGCCCGCAACCAGTTCGCGCCCTCAGGCGCGACCGACCATACGCACGAAGTCGATTCCGCCGACGATCCGAATTCCGCCACGAATGCGAGCGCCGCTACAGAATCCGTTCGCCCTGAGCGTAGCTCCAGTGAGTCCGTTCGGCCTGAGCGTAGCTCGCCAAAGGCGAGCGAAGTCGAAGGAACGAACGGAAACGGAGCCAAAGGCCATGGCCTGCGCTATCTCCAGAACGCCGCCCGCGAACGCCGCAACGTGTTCGAAGCGCTGATGCAGGCGGTCAAGACCCACTCGCTGGGCCAGATCAGCCACGCGCTGTACGACGTGGGTGGGGAATACCGCCGCAACATGTAACACCCCCTCGTCATTCCGGACGCCGCGCAGCGGCGATCCGGAACCCAGTGCCTTTGCTTTGCTCAGCAGGTACGGTAGGCGCGATGAAAACAACGCGGTACTTCCAGGCAACCCGCTCACGTCCTGATCGCGCCTCGATTCGCAATGAATGGATCGAGCGAACAATAGCCCATCCCGAGAAGCGATTCGTCCAGGCCGACGACCGCATTCGCTGCTGGGCGCGGGTTCCGGAGGCAGATGGTCGGTATCTCCGCGTCGTGCTACTGTCCGATGGCGAGACCGTACACAACGCCTTCTTCGACCGAGGTTTCGTGCCATGAAGGTCAAATACTTCCAGGACACCGACACGCTCTACATCGAGTTCCGCGCCGGCGACATCACCGAAACGCGCGACCTCGACGAGAACACCTTGCTGGAGCTGGACGACCAGGGGCGAATCTGCGCCATGACCATGGAACACGCCAGCCAACGCACCGACATACCGGGGTTCTCTTACGAGCAGATTGCCGCGTAGGTGCCTGCCGTATGGGAGCGAGTGCACACAATCAATCCGAAGCCATCAGCGACCGCGGCGGCGTGCTCGGCGCCATGGACACCATGTACCAGCACCGCAAAGTCCAGGAAGAATCCCTGTACTACGAACACAAGAAGCACGACGGTTCGCTCCCGCTGATCGGCGTCAACACCTTCCTGCCCAAGGAAGGCGCCGGTGAGATCAAGACCACCATCGAACTGATCCGCTCGAGCGAAGCCGAAAAGAAGCAGCAGATCGAAAACGTGCAGATATTCCAGAAAGCCCGGAACGTGTTCGCGCCGTCAGGCGCGACCGACCACACCCGCGAAGTCAATTCGGATGATACCGATACCGTTCGTCCCCAGATCAAGTCCGGGGCAGGCTCTGGGCGTAGCTCGCCGAAGGCGAGCGAAGTCGAAGGGCAGGGCGACAACGCCAACAACGCTCAGACCCACGGCCTGCGCTACCTCTAGGAGACGGTCCGCGAACGCCGCAACGTATTCGAAGCGCAGATGGAAGCGGTGAAGACCCACTCGCTGGGCCAGATCAGCCATGCGTTGTACGATGTGGGCGGGGAGTACAGGCGGAACATGTAACGTCCACGCAGCAGGGGGGGGGATATGACAAATCCACTAATCGCATTTGCCCTTGTCGCCGAAGAATACGAAAACTCCGGTGATCCAATTAAAGGGCTCGCCCCACTGTTTCGCCCACTGCTAGATAAGCAGTCCGGACAAAGGTTTGATCCAGCTGCGTTCGCGAGGGAGTTCGGCAACTATTATGGCCTCAAAATGGCTGAATTCGTCGCGCGCGCACTTCGCGAACGGATGGCTGAGATCGGCTTGCTGGCAAAAGTACATGGACCATTAGACCAGTACACTGTCCCTAAAGTCACAGGCGGCGCCTCTCGGAGCGCATTCGACGAGAACAAAGTATCTGAAATATTGGAGGTATTCGCAAAATGGGCTAAGCGTGAAACCGTGCGCCTTGGTCGAAGCATCTCTCGTGAGGAGCTCGATGAGGCATTACTCAGCCGGCTAGCGAGGCCAGAATTTGCCACGGCATTCCTAGATGCTGGAGACAAAAGAGATAGCAAGCGGATTAAGGAGCTGCTGGGACAGGGTGCGCCTGATCAATTACGTGCAACCGACGCTCTTTTAGACTACTTGGTTGCGTCTTTTGTTCTTGCTGCGAGCGAGAAGGCGCCGGATGTCTTTGAGGCACTTTCCTCCATAGCGTTCGGCTCTCTTATAGCCGACGCAATTGCAGGCCTCGCTGAGCCAGGCATAAAGGATATGCCCGACCCAGCTCTCAGAGTTGTAATCGATGGGCCGCTTATCCTCGACGTCCTGGATCTGAATGATTCCTCTCATAAAACATATGCCGATGGTCTATTCAACATAATGCGTGAGGCCAAGCTGCGACTCGCTACCTTCGACCATATAGTCGATGAGGTACGCGAGTCGATACGGTCGGTGGTTAAGGCCTTTCAGGCGGGGAATGAGTATGGGCCACTCGGTGAACGTCTCCGCTCAACGAAGGGCTTTTCGAAACTCGCCATCAGTATTGCGGATTCCCTTGAAGACAAAATGGAGGAGTTGGGTATCTTTATTCTCCCTAGTGGTAAATATGAACGTTCTGATTTTAAGCGTTACTTTAACGACGCTGCGTTTGATTCGATGAGAAATGCTATTGGTGAGGTTCATACGCAAGTTGAGCGGAGGATACGTGATACAAAAAGTGTGGCAACCGTAGTTAGGTTGAAAAAAAATAATCGTCACCCATCTTCAATTTTTAAATCAGGGACAACTTTTCTAACTAGAAACTCGGCCCTATTCAAAAAGGTTAATCATGTTTTATCGCTACATAAGCCTGACCCAGATCCTCGATTTACAATAGTTACGGATAGTCAGCTCGGCGGGGTTCTTTGGTTTAGTTTAGGTGCGTCACCTGATAGCTACTTAAAACTATCGCGTCACCGTCTAATCGCTAATTGCGCATCAGCAATAGTTCCTCAACGTGAGGTTATTCATCGTATCTCCGACCTATTGGATCAAATGGACCCGAAGCTAAAGGACGAGTTTACGGTGCTTATGAGGGATAAACGGGCCAGTATGTGCCCGATGAGGGTTACGGCCGGATTGCTTGATCAGGTCGATAATGACTCCTCTATGAGGATACTGGAATCCATGAGGGAAGAGATCGCAGCACCTATACTTGAGCGAGCTGCGGCCGAACGGGAGCAAGCATTAGAAGATCAGCGTGGGTTACAAGGAGCCCTTCATCAACGTCAGAACGTGTCCGCGGAACTGCAAGACGTGATTGCTCGGAACCGTAATTCTTACGAAATACAGCTGGCTCAGCTCAAGTTGGATCTAGACGGTCAGGTCGCCGGTCGAGAGCGTATGAGACAAGCACTGAGCGCGAAGCGCGAGGGTTACAGGAGGACACTGAAGACTAAGACCGAAATGCTTAAACGTCTGCGCTCGCAATTCGTGTTTAAGTTGAAAGTGTTGTGGACGGTTATTTCAGTGGTCGTAATAATGACGACGATCCTCCTTGGGCATGTCAAAAGTGTACCCGGGCTAATTCTAGTGGTTTTGGTAACGATTTCTGAGGTAGGCCTACTTGCAAAGGTTCTTGACTCACTATTTGAGTCCGTAGCGACTTGTTTTTATCGACGACGGGCAAAGGAGATCGATGTAACTCGTTCACGTATCTCCGAGATAGATGATCTTATCGCTAACGCCTAGTACGGACACGTGAGCGCGGAAGAGCACGGGGTCAGGTCTAGCTTTGAGGAAGAGCACGAGGAAGAGCACGGGGTCAGGTCTAGCTTTGACGCACTCGATGCCGTAGGCTCGCATCATGGCGCGCCCTGCACGGCTTGAATTTCCGGTGCGATGTACCACGTGACGGCACGTGGTGATCGGCGTGAGGCAAGCTACGAGGGTGATGTCGATCGCGAGCAGTTTCTCCGTGTGCTGGGAAAGGTCGTCTCGAGGTTTAACTGCCAATGCCACGCCTACTGTCGGATGACCAATCACTACTATCACCTGGTGATAGCGACCCTGGACGGGAATCTGTCCAAGGGCATGCGCCAGCTCAATGGGGTGTTCGCGCACGAGCATGGCGAGCATGGGATCAGGTCTAACTTTGATGCACCCGGTGCGGTAGGCGCGCGTCATGGCGCGCCCTGCGGGGCTCGCGAAAACAGGCGAAAACAGGGGTCAGAGGGGACGTTCTAACAATCGTCGGCCTTGACGGATTACCAGGGAATGCCAACAAGAGGAGAGACAGTTGAAGACAATGGTCGCCACGACAATTCGGGAAACGACACCTCATGACCGGCTGGTGGAGCGCAGTGCACTTCGTCTGCTGGGCGCTGCGATTGTGCTGGCACTTTTGTCGCCGATGGCGGTCTTTGCCCAGGATGCCCACCTGCATGCAGTCCGGGTGCCCGACCGGCTGAGCCACTGGCCGCAATCGGGATTCGTGGAGATGGTGCCACCCGTGCGGTTGCCGCAGAACAAATCGATCCATGAGCACATCATGGTCTGGCTGCGTATCCCAGCGGGCAAAAAGATCGGCGTGAGCTGGCTCCCGGATCAGAAACGCTACACGCTGAAGTTTCCACCCGGTACGGTAGCCGATCGCATCGAAACCGTGAAGGGCGAGAAAGGGCCGATGCAGGTGGTCAACGGCATTTCCGATGTACGTGGTGCAAGAATCGATGCGAAAGGCAGAACCTGGTGGCACGTTTACGAACCCGTTCCCGGCGGGTCTTCGAAGTGGCTGAAGGGTTATGAATGGCTACGCGCCTCGAATCTGGATGACAACCTCGCCGCCACCCAGCTTGTGAGGCTGTACTTTCCCGGCCAGCCGGCCAAGGCCAACAGGTCAATCATGCGGTTTCGCATGACCAGCCACTGCACGGCGTGTCACGAGGCCAACCGCCCGGTACCGACGACCGCGAACAAGAGCGGCTTTACGGGTGCTCCGGAAACCGACGCCGACGGTTTCTTCCAACCGATTACCGTGCTGGCCGACAGCATGACCCTGTTCAATGTCCGGCCCTGGGATTTGAATGTCGGTGACCCGTACATCTCCGTCTGGTGCGGCAAGCACCACGCCACGCTCGTCACCAGGGGTGATGCTTCTCGATACTACACTTGCCCAAACGGCAAGGCCCCCGTTGGCAAGCTCGCCATGGCAGCCGCGCTCAAGCACAAGGATCCGCACGCACTCAAGGTGTGTGCGGCGCGCGAATACCTCTACAAGCACATGATTGCGAAAGGCCGTCAAGCCTTCGCCCAAGCCGAGGCAGAATGCTCCAACCGTTGAGTCTTTCGAAGACAAGGAAAGCAAGCAAAGACAGGAGAACAGGGGTCAGAGTCAACGTTTCAGCAGGCCGACGGCTTCGGTGACGGCCTTTCTCGGCTGGCCGAGCTTCTTCGGCCCGAGTTTCCGTCCCGTACGGCGTTCGACCGCAAGACGGGAGCTGCCAGGCCTGCAACGCGTTGACGTTGTTGATGCGGGCGGATGGTGCGGGTCATCCGGGAGACGCAGCAGCTTGGATGCGGCATGATTGGCGGTGGGGTTGAGTTTCCACAGCGACCGGCGCCAGCCCTCTGGTGCTGGCGGTGAAGACGCCCGTCGAAGCGTCTGCCTTGGCGGCTTGGCCCTGTTCCTGCCCTTCCTTTCCACGAGGAGGTTCGATGAAGCTCACGACAGCGCTGCAGATGTTGAAGTCCGACCCGGTCAATTTCCTCGGGCACAACCTCGTATCCATTGCCGGCCACAATCAGTCGGGCGTACGCATGTACTACTTTGGCTACCACGACAATTTCGCTGCGAACCACAATACGAACGAAGGCTTCAAGTTCGGCGCGCAGCGGGCCGTGGTCCAGTCCGCAAAGGTGGGACTCGATCACATGAGCACCACCGCTCTTCAGGTCCACAACCTTCGGATGATTCCGAACGCAGAGGACTTCGATGTTTCAAGCATCGAGGCCTACGTCCTGGGTGCCGGCGGCCCCGACCTCATGGTGACCGGCCAGTTGAGCGCGTGTGTTCTGGCCGTCCAGACAATCCCGGGCGGACTGGTTGTTGCCCACATCCAGCCCGGCGGCGCGCGCCAGACCGGCACCACGCTTCGCCAGACCATCAAACTGATGGGACGGTTCAACGGTTACGGTCGCGTGACCCATGTATTTGGCCCCGGCGTGGACTACCCGATGCGCGCCCACGTGATTGGCATCCGCACCGGTGGCACCTGGCATCTTTATGCCCAGAAGGTGGCAGCGGGCAGAGGCCCCGTCACTGGTGCCGTGCAGATCGTCTGAAGCGCGGAAAACCGGGGTCAGATCACGCAGGTGGCTGAACTTGACCCCAGCTGATACGCATCGAACAGCGTCTGCCCTGATATGTGCACCTGCTGCGCAATACCATGCACCTCGGACAAGGTTCCGGTCAGGTATTTCGGTCCACCGAACTGGTTGCACGTGATGTCGCAGATGCCGTTCTGTGGTTGGCGCCTGATGGATACAAAATAGTGGTCGGCGTTCGCTTGGACCCGGATGACACGAGTGTCGATGTAGGCGAACTTGTGCACATAGAACTTGGCAGCCACGACCGACGCCCAGATGCACATCCCCTTCAGGCCATCGCGCGCGGTCGGGATTCCCAGGGTCTCGCATTTGGCATAGGTGAGATCAATCAATGCGTTCCACACATGGGTATCTATGCCCCATCGACCCTTGGGGTCGGGCAGATCCGTTGGCTTGGTGATGTTGTACAAGTCACAAGCCATCTCGACTTGTAGCGAAGGCGGGTTCACAACGCTCCAGGTCATTCGATCGCTCCTGGTGTAGGAAAAGTGGCGAGCCTGGTTGGCTGCCGCGCGCAGGTGCGACTGCGGACCATCATCGGACTCAGGCGCCAGAGAAAGTCGACCCTGACCCTGGTTTTTCCGGTTTTTGCTTGACCGCAGTTTGTCTTATCCTGGCTGGCAGGGTCGGAGAAGGTAATGAGCCAAGTCGAAGCGGGCGTCGAAGGCAGGGCATGGACACGGCATGAAGTGGAACTGGTCGTGGGAGTGTACTTGCACATGCTCCGAATGCAGCTCATGGAGCAGATGCCGAACAAGGCCGAGCACAATCGACGCTTGCAAGCCATGCTTCCGGCTCGTTCGAAGGCGTCGATTGAATACAAGCACTGCAACATCAGTGCCGTGTTGGTCGAGCTTGGCATTCCGCCCCTTGTTGGCTACAAACCGCTATTCAATTACCAACAGTTGCTGGTGCCGATCGTTTTGGAAGCCATCGGGAATGACGCACGTTTGGACGACGCTGCGTTGCGCCAGGTCGAAACACCTGCGGAGGTACCGTTGCTCGATTCCTTCGAGCGATTTGTGGTGGCGCGGCCCGAGGGACAAAGGCGGCCCACATACGACCGCGCGGAACAAGTGCATGATCGGCCCACCATCGTCCGCGACTATCTTCAGCGGGAGGCGCGCAACCGCTCATTGGGCTCGGCGGGCGAAGACCTGGTCATGCTCTATGAGGCACAACGGCTCCACGCAGCTGGCGCGCGCGCGTTGGCGAATCGGATCGAGCACGTTTCCCGGACGAAAGGCGATGGCGCAGGCTTCGATGTCCTGTCCTTCGAAACGGATGGGCGAGAACGCTTCATTGAAGTAAAAACAACAGCTTATGTCGCAGAGACGCCATTCTACGTGAGCCGGAACGAATTATCGTTTTCCACCGAGAAGGCGGAGAAGTTTCATTTGTATCGATTGTTCAATTTCCGCAAGCGCCCGCAGATGTTCACGCTCCCCGGAGCGCTGGACGCAAACTGTCGGCTTGATCCGGTCTCCTATCGCGCAGAAGTCATGTCTCGCGAATAGCGCAACGCCGTCATTCGACCGCTCGTGCACCGGGACGCGAACTTGTCGACGACGTATTCGACCTTGGACCGTCGTCACGCCACAGCTTCATTGTTGTGACACGGTGGACGTTGACTACAACTGTTCGTCGAACCAGCGCTTCCAGTCCGGCACGGCCTTGGCGTAGGTGCCGCGATGGGTGGTGTCGCCGGTGGAAATGGCGACCACCTTGTCGTTGCCGGCGCCCATGGCGCGCTGGTAGTCCATGGCCATCCGGGCGACGCCGATGCTGATGGCTTCGTCCTTCTCGCCGTAGTAGTTGCGCACGGGCGTGCGGATGACCCAGCGGTAGGCCTGGGTTCGCGCCAGCAGCCGGCCGTAGGTGGATTCGGCGAGGAACGTCGGGTTGAAGTATTCCTTGCGTATCAGTTTGTGCAGGTCCGTGGGGAACTTCGCGACATCGAACGGTTCGCGCAGGTAGGCGCGACGGGCCATGTCGTAGTACTGGTCATTGATGACCGAGTGCGCGAGTCCGGGTACGCCGTAGTAGTGCTCGAACGAGAACGCCGTCATCACGAACATGGTGCCGAGCCAGGGCGCATCGATAGCGCGCGGGAAATACAGTGCGCCCCTCAGCGCGGCATACAGGTCCGGCGGCGCGCTGGCAATCGCGGCGGCCTGCACCGGTACTCCGATCTGCTCGAGCTTTTCGAGGAACGCCATGGTGACGAAGCCGCCCTGCGACCATCCGGCGAGGAACAGCTTGGTGGGGCGCAGCTTGAGGTCGCGCAACACCGCCTTGCTGGCGCGCAGCATGTCGTAGGTCGCCTGCTGGTGGCTGGCCTTGACGAGGTAGCCCTCGGGTTCCGGGGACGTGCCCATGCCGAAGTAGTCGGCGCCGATCACGATGTAGCCCTGGCCCGCGAACTGGGCCAGCATCAACTGCGTTTCCGGCGACTTCTCGGGGATGGATGGCACCTCATCCTTGCCGTACACCGTGCCGTGCTGGTACGAAACGACGGGGAAGGCGGTGCCCGCGGTATCCGGAACGGCGACGAGGCCGGTCGCGGTGATCGGGCGGTTCGCGCGCTCGGGAATCGCGGACTGGTAGGTCACCCGGTACAGGCGCACCGCGTTCCGGGCCGGGGTGTAGTGCACCTTGAGCTGGGCGAACTCCGGCATTTCGGTTTTCAGGATCCGGTTGAGCCGGTCCGCGTCCCAGCGGCCGATGAGCTCGTAGCTCACGCCCGAGGACACCTCGACGGCCCCGGCAGCCTGCGCCGACGCCGGCAGCGCGATGATCGCGATCGTCATGCAACAAGTGAAAATCCAGAGCTGTTTCAGTGCCTTCATGACGGTTGTTCCCGCTGGTTTGCAGTGGTGTCGTGACCGCGCGGGCAGCCTTTGACCACGCGGGCGCGTATGCGCTCGTGGTCGGCTGGTTTCCGCAGGCGGCCCCCGGTGCGGATGTTACCCAACGTCGAGCGTGCGCGACCGGGACGGGCGTCACCTTCCGGGGCCGCAGGATGCAACAATTCGTGTCGCGGTGACGGTGCTCGGCATGGCTGTCGGGTTGAATGCGACAGGCTGGGCGGCGGCGGCTGCCTTGGCGGCATGTTCCGACCGTGCCTGGACAGGCGCGACGTGCCGGAGGCCGAATCCGCCGGCCCGCGGCATGCTAGACGGGAGGCGGATCCCGTACTTCGAACCGCGGCCGGTTCCCGGCGGATTTCGGCCAGCGGAATGCGGGTGAGCGAAGACGCGGGCTTCGCGGGCGCGAAGCGCGCACGGGATGACGACGAGCGGAAGCGCGGCGTGCGGGTGCGCGCCGGATAGGCCGCGGCTCGGCGCGGGCGTGGCAGAAACCTTCGTCCGCATGCTGCGTGCTGAGCCATTGCGCGTCGCGCTGGTCTTGCCGGACATTCTGATTGCGTTGGGCCGGCTGGGCTCCTGGTCAGCCTGCTGCGGGGCTGGGGAAACGCGCCGCGGCTGTCGACTCGCGTGGATCGGTTGTCGAATCAGGCTGCGATCCGTTCGATGCGCGTGATGTCCTTGCCAAGCGCGCGATGGGCTTCTTCCAGGTCGTGGTCCGCCTGCAAGCCGAGCCAGAACCGCTCGGTGGTGCCCAGTGCAGCGGCGAGGCGCACGGCAGTATCGGCACTGACGCCACGCTTGCCCAGCACGATTTCGTTGATGCGGCGCGGCGGCACGCCGGCGGCGCGCGCCAAGGCATTCTGGCTGATGCCGAGCGGCTTCAGGAATTCCTCCAGCAGCACTTCGCCGGGATGGATATTGGGCAGGGTCTTCATGTCGTCCTCGATGGTCAGTGGTAATCGACGATCTCCACGTCGAGCGCATCGCCATCCTCGATCGACAGCAAGTATGCCATTGATCGTTTCAGCGCCTCCGCTGTCTTGACATTCGGCAGGCCCGTCATTCACCGCGCCCCCACCGGCGCAGTCGCCGCGCCGCTGCGCACCACGGGATCGTCCAGGTTTTCCGCCTTCCAGACCATCGCGCGGTGGATGCGTTGCCAGCCGCTGGGGTGGTCGTAGAAGATGAATTCCTCGACCGGGCCGGGGTGCATCTTGCGGTATTCGGACAGTTGCACGGCGGCCTGCGCGAAACCATCAGGTTCACGCGCGGCGTTCAGGCCGAAGGCGTCGGCCTCGGCTTCCATGGTGCGGGTGATGGTGTTGGTCACCGGCGTCATCACGAACAGGAAGATCGCGAACAGTGCGGCGAGCAGGGGCAGGCCGGCCACGTCGCCGACGCCGCGCAGTTGCCAACGCTCGCCCCAGCGCCGCTGGGCCCAGCCGAATCCCCAGCGCACGAAGGCGAAGGCCAGCACGATGATGATGCCGAAGAACACGATGCCCTTGTAGACGTGGTTCAGCACGTAGTGGCCCATCTCGTGGCCCAGGACGGCCTTGACCTCTGCCGGCGAGCCGCGGTTGAGCAGGTTGTCGTTGAGGCTGATGCGGGTGGTGCCGAACATGCCGCTGACGTTGGCGCTGATGCGCTTGCTCTGGCGCGAGGCGTCGAACTGGTACACGTTGGTGGCGGGAATGCCGTTGGCGCGCGCCATCGACAGCACCTCGGCCTTCAGCGGCGTGTCGGGCAGGGGCTTGTAGGTGTTGAACAGCGGCGCGATGTAGACCGGCGCGATGGTGGCGATGAACATCATGAACACCAGCGCGACGCCGGCACCCCACAACCACCAGGTCCGCGTGGCCTTGCGGATCACCGCATAGATGATCACCAGCGCGATACTGCCGAGGATCAGGCCCACCAGCAACGCCTTGGCCTGCTCGCCGAACCAGCCGGGCAGGCTCAGGTTGGAAAGCCCGTACTGGTGCTCGCGGAAATAACCTTCGTACAGATTCCACGGCAGGGTCAGCAGGGCGGTCAGCACGATGTACTGGATGGCATAGATTGCCGTCTGCAGCCAGCGCCAGCGCGTGAGGCGTTCGGCGAGGTTTCGCATGCGCGCGGACAGCCGGGTGCCGAGCAGCAGCCACGCCACGCCCAGCGCGACCAGCAGATCCCACAGGATCAGCCAGTAGCCGCCCTCGAAATACGCGTCGGATCGAGCGCGTTGCGCGGGCGAGAGTTCGGCCATGTAGGCATTCGTTGCCGCATCGACATCGAAGTGTGCCGCCGGGGCCGCCGCGGTTTGTGTTTGTGGTGATGGCGCGGGCGAAGCCTGTGGCGTCTGCGCCGAGGCCGTACCCACGACAAGGAACGCGAGCAGCAACCAGCCGATCAGTGTTTTCATGGAAGTCCCCATGCCCCGGAAGGAGGCCAATCTACCCGAATTCAAGGACGAACGGTGGCGGGGCTTGCCTGCGGGTAGGCCACTGATCCATGGCATGTGGAAACGGGCCGGGCCCGCTACCATCGCCCCATGTCCAGGCTGCTCCTGAACCTGCGTCACGTGCCCGATGACGAGGCCGACGACGTGCGGGCGCTGCTCGAGGAGAAGGGCATCGCGTACTACGAAACCCGGCCGGGGCCGTGGGGGATTTCAGCCGGTGGAATCTGGGTGAAGGACGACGCGGAATTCGCCGCGGCCAAGCGCGCGCTGGATGACTACGAGCAGGCGCGCAGCGCCCGCGTCCGGGCGGAATATGCCGGGGCCAGGCGCGCCGGCACCGCGGCGACGTTCATCGACGTCGTGCGATCGGACCCGTTGCGCGTCGCGCTGGCGCTGCTGGGCATACTCGTCGCGCTGGCCCTGGTGGCGCTGCCGGTGGTCCTGCTGCACGGGTGAAGGATCCGGACGCGGCCCGGACCCGACGGGCGGCTGTCGCCCGCTCAGTGTTCGCGCTTGACCCACACCGGCGCGTGGTCGCTGGTGCGCTCCCGGCCGCGCATGCACCGCCGGTATCGCCAGTCGAGCGCTTCCCGGTCAGCGGTTGTCGCGCCGCAGGAAGTCGTGCAGACCGAGCGCTGCCACCAGCGCGCCCCCGAACAGGCCGAGGCCGATCGCGATGGATGCATTGTTTCCCGTCTCGCTGAATGCCTGCAGCGGCATGGACCAGGGATAGAACATGCCGTAGGAGTCCGAGCGCCCCAGGATGAACCCGATCATTGTCGCGACGATTCCGACGGACACGGCCACCGTGAAGCTTTTCCAACGCAGCGCGATCCACATCTGCAGCGAGGTCATCAACAGGCATGCAATGAAGCTGCCGATGACCGGGACGACCAGCGGTGCAAGGACGGGCATTCCGGCGATGCCAAGGGCGGGCGCCACCCATTCCAGGGCCCATCCAGAAAGCGGCACCAATGCGAACAGGATCAGGTAGGCGCACGCCACCATCAGCGTCGCCACGGTTGCCTTGCCGAGATAGTGCGCACGGCGTGGCACGGGCAGCGCCTCCAGGTGCTTCCATTGCCCGTTGTTGTGTTCGAGCCCCGCGAGCAGCGCCGTTTCCAGCGTGACGAACAGCGGCAGCATCAACAGGCACCACAGTCCGAACACGCTCTCGCCGAGCGAGTGCCACGCCGCGGCCGGAGGGGCGGCGGGACCCGGCGGCATGCGGCGCGCGACGAACGCGAACTGCAGCACCGTCAGCACAGCGATCGCCAGCGGCGACAACACCACCATCCTCAATGCCAGCGTATGCCTCAGCTTGAGGCTTTCTGCCCGCAGGGCGCGCCACCAGGCCATCACGATGCCTCCCGGGTCGGTTCTGCAAGGGGGCTCGTCAGGCCCAGGAACATCTCTTCGAGCGAGCGTTTCCTGCGAGCCAGGTGAAAGACGTTGTGCCCGCGTTCGATGAGCAGCCGGTTGAGTGCATCGTCGGATCTGCGCGTGTCGGCGATGCGCACGGTGCGCGGATCAACGAGCTGCGGCGATTCACCCGCGCGGCGCAGGTCGGCGCATGCGGCGGCGCCATCGATGCAGCCGATCTCGAGCGGGGGCCGCGACTTCGCGCGCAATACCGCGAGCGGCCCCTGGAACAGCAATTTCCCGGCGCCGATGACCCCGACATGCGAGGCGACCTGCTCGATCTCGGTCAGGAGGTGGCTGGACAGGAACACGGTCAGCCCCAGCTCGCGCGCCATGTGCCTGATGAACCGCCTGATCGATGCGATCCCGGCGGGATCGAGCCCGTTGGTGGGCTCATCGAGGATCAGCAGGCGCGGGCGGTTGAGCAGCGCCAGCGCGATCCCGAGCCGCTGGCGCATGCCCATGGAAAACGTGGCCACCCGGCGATCGGCGTCCGCGGTCAGCTCGACCCGTGCGAGCACCTCGTCGATACGCGCGCGAGGCACGCCAAGCAGCCTGCGCGTCACGTCGAGGTTGTCGCGCGCACTGAGGTGCGGATAGAGCGACGGGCTTTCGACCAGCGCACCGACCGTGGCGAGCGGCTTGCGGTGCGAGCGGTCGAGCCGCTCGCCGAACAGCCGGACCTCTCCGGCGTCCGGACGCAACAGACCCAGGATCAGTCGGATCGTCGTGGTCTTGCCGGCACCGTTGGGGCCCAGGAATCCGTAGATACTGCCTTCGGGGACGTCGAGGTCGATGCCGTGCACGCCTTTGCCGGCGGCCAGGGTGCGGGCCAGGCCCTCGGTTTGAATGGCGGACATGTCGATACGGGCTTGTTTGGTTCGGGGCCGGAAAATGTATCAGGCGACGCCGTCGCGGAACTCGCCCACACGGCACCCTGACTTCCGACATGGTGCGGCGAAATGCGGTTGGACGGTCGGACTCGAATTCGGATCAAGCGTCCTCGCCGGCGGTCGCGGTACATTGAGCGTGACCCACACCGGCGCGTGGTCGCTGGTGTGGTCCCGGGCGTGCACGTCGCGGTCGACGCCGGCTGACCGCAGGCACGGTGCCGCGGCGTCGACATTGCAGTGCGTCGCCCGGGACGTGGTGGTTTGCGCTTGTGGTGGCGGCACGGAAGTGGCCTGCGGCGCTTGTGCCGAGGCCGTACCCGCGACAAGGACCGCGAGCAGCAGCCAGCCGATCGGTGTTTCCCCGGAAGTCCCCCACCTGATTAGGGCGTTTCCTCAGCCACGTTGGCGTTGCGATGCACTCTCTACTTCAGTCATTCCGGGGCCATCGCCGGTTTCATCGGCGATGGAACCCGGAATCCAGCTCTCAGCAGTCAATGCGAAGAGCTGGATTCCGGGTTCTCCCTCCGGGAGCCCCGGAATGACGAACTTGGTGAGTATCATGCCAACATCAACGGGCTGAGAAACAGCCCTGATCAGGAGTCCCCATCTTCCGGAAGAAGGCCAATCCACCCGAATTTCACGACGAACGACGGCCGGACTTGCCTGCCACGTCGGCCCCTGTCCGATGGCATGTGGAAACTGCCGGGGCCCGCTACCATCGCCCCATGTCCAGACTGCTCCTGAACCTGCGCCACGTGCCTGATGACGAGGCCGATGACGTGCGGGCGCTGCTCGAGGAGAAGGGCATCGCGTTCTATGAGACCACGCCGAGCCCCTTCGGCATTTCGGCCGGTGGCATCTGGGTGCAAAACGACGCGGATTTCGCGGAGGCCAAGCGCGCGTTCGATGACTACGAACAGCAGCGCAGCGCCCGCGTCCGTGCCGAGTACGCCGAGGCCAGGCGGGCGGGCACGGCGCAGACGTTCCTCGGCGTCCTTCGGGAGGACCCGTTGCACGTCGTGATGACCTTGCTGGGCATACTCATCGTGCTGGGCGTGGTGGCGCTTCCGTTCATCCTGTTGTTGTAGGACAACCGCGGGATCAGGCTCGCTCGTTTCCACTTGCCCTGTGCACGCCGGTCGGGGGGACAACGGGAAATCCAGGCGCGGACCGGCTCACTCCGCCCCGGGTCCGGGTACGTTGAACGATGCAGCCCCACCCCTCATCCAGACCCTCGCCTCCGCAAACGGCGCGGGGGAGAGGGCCTTTTCCGACGCCGCGTGAAAAGCATGACGAAACCTGAAGCCCTGACCGCCCGTTGCAACTACACGGAAGCGCAACACCGTTCATGCCAAGCTGGGCCGGTGGCAGATCGCAAACGAGGTGGAACATGAAACGCATGGCCGGATCCGGTCAGGGGACCGTGGTCATACTTGCCGCGCTCGTGCTGTGGCTGGGCAGCGTCGCGCCGCTGGCTGCTGCCCCGGCCGCGCGGGCCGAGCCGTCCGTATCGGTGACGTTCGTCAATCCCGATCAGTTCACCGAGAACCGCCTGTTCGGCAGGCAGGACCGTTTCAATCACATCGATTACCTGGCGCAGCTCAAGGCCTACCTGATCAAGCGGGGACAGGCCATCCTCGAGCCGGGCCAGACACTGCACGTGAATATCACCGACATCAGGCTGGCTGGTGCGTACGAGCCCTGGCGCGGTCCGCAGTGGACCTATATACGCATGATGCGCGACCTCTATCCGCCGCGAATCGACCTGGACTTCAAGCTGACCGACCAGGACGGCGAAGTGCTGCGGCAGGGCAAACGCGAGTTGCGTGACCTGAACTACCTGCACAGTTCCCTGGCCACGCCGGCCGCGAAGGCGGAGCCGCTGTATTACGACAAGGCGCTGCTGAATCGATGGCTGAGTGGTGGGCCGGACAAGCTGTAAGAGCGGGGTGCTCGATACCGGGGGGGGGGGAGGCAATGACGCCTGCGCCCCTTGCGTCAATCCGCGATCCGTTCGGCCCGTGCCGTCCCGTTGCGCAACGCGCGTCGCTTGCCGCATACCCGGGATCGTAGCCGATGGGTTGGCCATGCACCGTCAGCGGCGGGTGGCTGACGCAGGCGTTGCCCGGGCGGTGGCACGGGAACACCACGCTCAGCCCGTCGTGGCGCGTGAGCGTGAAGGCCATCGCGTCGCCGGCCCTGAACCAGCGCGGGCGGATAGAATGACGCGTCCGGTGCAATGCCCCGGTCCGCCCCTGCACCGCGTTGTCGATACATGAAACCCATGGATCAGGAAAGCCTGGCACTGCCGCTCGCCGACCGTTTCCGGCGCAGCGTATTGATGGTGGTCATCGCGGTGGCCTTGCTGGGCACGCTCGCCGGCTGGTCGATCATGCGTGCGCGCGGCCTGTCTTCGGCGACGCTCGAAGCGGTGCAGGTGGCGAGCGGCGTGGTGCTGCTGACGCTGTTGTTGACGGCATGGTTGAAATGGCTGCCGCAGCGTTTGCTCGAATTGTCGTGCCTGGTCTTCGCGGCGGCGGTTTGCATCACCTGCATGGCGCTGCGCATGTATTCGCCGACCTTGGGCGCAGCCATCGACCTCGAGCCCTTGTACCTGTGGATTCCCATGGTGTACGTGCTCGCGTTCATGCTGACGCACCATCGGCTGGGGCTGGTCGTTTCGCTGTGCATCTTCGGCCTGTTCGTGCTGGTGAGCCTGCCGTACCTGGTGCTGCACTTCGATGGCCGCCATGCCAACTTCACCATCCAGTTGCACGTGGTCTCGGCCGCGTTGATCGCGACGCTGTATTTCTTTTCCACCTACCAGCACCGCCTGCGGCTGGTGCAGGTGAAGGCCGAGCAGTTTGCGCGGCTGTCCAACACCGATGACCTGACGCGCTTGCCGAATCGACGCCACATGGCGGCGATGATCGGCGCCGCGCTGGAACCTGCCGCCGAAGGGCGCCGTTTCGCGGTGATGCTGCTTGACATCGACCACTTCAAGCAAATCAACGACCGCCTCGGGCATGTCGCGGGCGATGCGGCACTCGTCGGCCTCGCCGAATCTGCCAACGAGGTGCTGCGGGGCAAGGGCGCGCTCGCGCGTTGGGGTGGTGACGAGTTCATGGCGCTGGTGCGCGATGTCGATGCAGCCGCGGCAGAACGCCTCGCGCGGACGTTGTGTTCCCGTATCGCCGCTGCCGCGAAGACGGACGACCGGACCCTGACGATCAGTTGCGGCGTCACGCTCGCCCGCAAGGGCGACAGCATAGACAGCCTGGTGCAGCGGGCCGATGCGGCGTTGTACGCGGCCAAGCGGGGAGGGCGCGCCCGGGTGGAGATCATTGCAGCGAGTTGAGGTGCCGCAGCTTGGCGGCGTAGATCGCGCGCGATTCCGGGGTGGTGCTGTTCTTCTTCGCCAGTTCCAGTTGCTTGCGGGCGCGGCGTACATCGCCGAGGTGCAGGGCGGCCCTGGCCAGCTCGAAGTGCGACGCGACATCGTAGGGACGCTGCGAGAGCGCCTTTTCGAACCACCGTGCTGCCTCCTTGAACCGGCCGGCCTGCATTGCCTTCATGCCGAGGTCATAGAAGTGGAACGGCGGATGTCGCTGGATCCGGGCCAGCCTTTTTTCCAGTTGCCGCGCTTCCGCGGTGCGGCCGTGCGCGGCGAGTATTTGCGACAGGTTGGACAGTGCCGAGATGTTGTCGGGCTCGCGTTGCAGGGCGTAGCGCAGGGCGCGTTCGGCGGGCGCCGGGAGCTTGCGCTCGAGGTAGATGACGCCGAGCGTGTTGGCGGCGTTCGCAAATCCGGGATCAGCCGTGAGTGCCGCGCGGGCGAACCAGTAGGCACGATCGAGGTAGCCATTGACCATCACCTCGGCCGCGCGGTTGTTCATGTACATCGCGACGATCGTGTGTTCCGGAATCGGCCGCGACGCCGTGTTCACCACCTCCGGTGGCGGCAGGAAATCCACGATCAGCGGCGTCCCACTGCTGGGCAGGAGCCTGGAACTGCGCCGGTAGGGACCCAGCACCAGATTGACGTGCTGGCTCAAGATGCTGAACCGGCCATCGCGCGACCAGGTGTCAAGGTCATATACGTCCTGGTATGTCACGTGGATGCCGAGTTGCTTGGCCAGCGCGGCGGCCATGATCACCAGTGACAGGCAGTTGCCCTCGCGCACCGCGAAGGTTTGCGACGCGGTCCGGGTCATCTCCGAGTCGTAATCGATCCGCAGTGTTCCACGCAATGCGTCGAGGAGCGTCAGTCGCAGATCGTGGCGACGGGTATCGGGCACGATTTCCGTGTCAAGGAAGTGCCGCATCGAAGTGTCGACGGCAAAAATCGCCCGGCTGTCGATCGGCTCGGCCGGTGGCTTGAACAAGGCGTCCTGGAACAGCGGCTCAACGTCGCTGGTCCGGGCGGTGGGCAGATGTGCGCAACCAGCCAGTGACACCACGGACAGGGTGACGCCAACCCACAGCGACCGCATGAAGGCTTTCATCTGTGCCTCCGCAGCCGGTCCGTATCATGCAATGACCTGCTGCAGGGACACTATACACCTTGGCCGTTGGCGGCATCCGACGCTGCAAGGGTCGCGCGGTGGCGATGCCGGGGTATGCGCGACGATTCCTGCACGAACTGGATCGCAACCAGCGGTCCCGAAAAAGGGGGACGGGGTTGGTTCATTGAGCCTTGCCGGATTGGTCGCCAGTCACTTGCCCGCACGAAACGTGCCGGTACTGCACCGTTCCGGGGCAAATTCGGGGCCAGAACCCGGGGGATGACATCGGGAATTGTCACCCGTGTATGCATCTATCGGCACCTGGCTGGTGACGGGATTGTTGATCATCTCCGTCCCCTTTTCTGGTTTGACCATCGGGAACCGGGCTCCTACGCTGGCTGTTCACCCATGAAAAGCGTTGTCCGGCCCCTCGGTGGCGCTGGCCCTGCGCACCGGAGGGAAAACCATGACGATCGCAACCGAACCCATCGGCAGCATCCCGCGTCCGCCCGAGCTGCTTGCCGCGCTGCGCGAATCGCAGGCGGGCGATCTGGCGCCGGAACAACTCGAGCAGCAATATCGCCGGGCCGTTGAAGACACCATCCGCCGCTTCGAGGAAACCGGATCCCCGGTGGTCAGCGACGGCGAGCAGCGCAAGGCCAGCTTCGCCACGTATCCACTCGAAGGCCTGGAGAACCTCGCCGCCGACGGGGTGACGATTCCCTTCGCCGATGGTCACGTGCGCCAGTTGCCGCGGCTGACGAGCGGGCCGTTCCGATACGGCGTCAAGGCCGACCGCTTCCTGCGCGAGGCGATCGAAATCGCGCGTGCGCCGGTGAAGCAGGCGGTCATCGCGCCTTCCGCGCTCAGTCTTCTGTACCCGCAGCAGGGCGTACCGGATTACGACGAGCAACAGTTCCTCGATGACCTGGTCGACGAGTCAAGCTCGGAGATCCGCGCCTGTCTCGACGCGGGCGCGTACGTGGTGCAGCTCGACTTCACCGAGGGCCGCCTGGCGGTCAAGCTGGATCCATCCAAGGCGTTGCTGCGGCGTTTCGTGGACATCAACAACCGGGTGCTCGAGCGCTTCTCCGATGCCGAACGGCAACGCATCGGCATCCACACCTGCCCCGGCGCCGACGAGGACGCCGCCCACAGCAGCGACGTGGACTACGCCGAGCTCCTGCCCGACCTGTTCCGGATCCGCGCCGGCCGTTTCTACATGGCGCTGGCCGGCGAGCAGGACCGGCGCCGCGTGCTCGGGATCGTGCGCGAGACTTCGCGCGACGACCAACGCGTGTTCGTGGGGGTCATCGACCCCAACAACCCGAGCATCGAGACCGCCGACGAAGTGATGGAGCGCGTGCTGGAAGCGGCGGAATTCGTGCCGCTTGCGCGGCTGGGAACCACCGACGATTGCGGCTTCTCGCCGTTCGGCGACGATACCTCGACCGCGCGTGACACCGCGTTTGCCAAGATCCGGGCACGAATGGAAGGCACGCGGCTGGCCGCCGAGCGGCTCGACCGCCAAGGCACGAACGGGTAGGGCACGATCGGCGATACGGAAGATACGGAAGGAGGGTCGCTGCGCGTCGCGAGGTCCACGGCGGGCAGTGCCCGCCCTACGCCATGCGCGTAATCGCGTGCGGTGGCAATCGCGAGCTTCGGGCAGGGCGGACATTGTCCGCCACAAACCCCGCGCACCGATCGCGGTGGCTTTCATTCGTGCGGGCACGGGCTTCGTCATTCGCTGGTGTTGCGGGCGTCGAGCCATTCGTTCCGCGCGCCTTGCGATTCGTGACCGCCGGAACCGGGCGGGGCGGGCGCAGAGGGGCGGGGCAGCCAGATCGACAATGAAAAGGGGCCGCAGTGGAAGCTGCGGCCCCGGGATCGTCTCGCGTCCTTGACACCGAACGTGTCAGGTGCGCACCTCAGGCGGACGTGGCCTTCCGGCGCCGCCAGACCAGCACCCCGATCGCGCCAAGGCCCAACATCAGGAAGGGCCAGCCGGCCGGTTCGGGCACGTCGACCCGGTTGACGCCGAGGGAAACACCGCCGCGGTTGTCGCCAAGGTGGTCGTCGTAGATGTAGAACAGGACGTCGCCCGGGGCACCGAGCGTGAACAGCTGGGAGTAGATCCCGGCATGCGCGAATGACTGGGCCGCGGTAGCGAAGTAGCTGCCGTCGGGGTTGGGGCCATAGCCGCCGTTGCCGGCCGAGTCGCCGAAGTAGAAGGTTTCCGACCCGACGACGATGACGGCGCTGTTTTCCCAACCCTGCCTGCAGTGCGTGCCGTCGTCATCGCAACCGGACTCGTGATTCCAGCGGCTGAACGCCGTGTACTCGTCCTGGACGAAGGTGACACGATACGTGCCTGCATCGAGGTTCAGGCTCTCGGCGGTCGAACCATCCGTCGAGGCGTTGTCATGGCCGTGCAGGTTGACGATGGTCGCCCCGGCGGGCGCAGCGAAGGCCAGCGCCATCACGGTCGCGATGGCGTAGATGGTCAGCTTGTGCATGAGAACTCCCCTGTGGAGATGCGGAACGTTGCCATGGAATGGAAGCAGGATTCGGGCCAACCATACGAATGTCCATGAATACAACAGGTTACAAAATTTGACTGGGAGTCAACCCGGACAAAATGTAAGAAATCTCGACACTTTTCCATGCATATTGACCAGGCGCGGAGCGAGGACGCCTCGATTGCACCCGCGGGTCAGGGCCCGTTCGTGCGCCGAGCGCACGCTACGGATCGCGCGTGATGCAACGGAGCCGGAGAACGCGTGCGTTGCGTCCGATGGAAGTTTGCGGGAGGTGGGCCTGCGGGCGCGCTTGCCTTTCGATGCATGGATCGGCGCTCGTGGGTTGCGGGGTGGGTTCCGTCCGCCGTTGAATCCACGGCGGGCGGTGCCCGCCCTGCGCCAGCAGGTGCCCTGAAATGTAGGGCGGACATTGTCCGCCGACGTTTTTGCGACGGGTTTGCGCTCCGACGTTGTCGAAGGGATGTCAGTGGCTTTTGCTCCTTTGCGCCGCGCATTGGGCGGGCAGCAGGGCGAGCAGTTCCAGCGCCTCGCCGGTGTCGCGATCCTGCAGCGTGGCGCAGGCGTGCGCGCCGGCGACGTCGAGGTGCACGGTGGTGAGGCGAAGGCGCCGCTGGACGGGTCCTTCGGTGGCGCGGATGCTCTGCACCTTGGCCAGCGGCACCCAGGTGGTGGTTGCACGAAGGCGGCCGCGGCGCGCCGCGACGTAGCGCTCGTCGGTACCGATGGCGAGCAGGCGCATGCTCAGCGGCGCCTTCCAGACGGCGCGTGCCGGAGGTCGCAACGAGCACTGCGGAGCCTCGGGGGCCACGTTCGCGATGATGGCCTTGCCCGCTTCGAGAGGCCCGACGGCAAGCAGCGGGCGTGACACGGCGCCTTCTGCGCGGTTTTCCCTGGTCACCTTGCCTCCGGCCACCTCCACCTCGACGCGACACCAGCCGAAACGACGCCACAGCAGCGGCTGGTGCAGCCGCACGAGCTGGATGCGGTCGCGACTGATGGTCTCCGAGGTCGTTTGCACCAGTCCCGAGCGCAGCTGGAAACCGGTGTCGGTGGCGTGGATGGTGAGCCGGTAGTCGCCGTTGAAGCGCTTCCACAGCGCACCGGCAAGGCCGATGATCGGCCAGATGCCGGCCGCGGCGATGATCCGGGCCGCCGCGGGATACATCGTGAGTCCGATGGCGAACGCCGCGCACACCACCACGGCGGCGAGGCCGACGCCGGCCGTGAGCGTGCCGAGCACCAGCCGGATGGTGCCCGTGACCGCGAGCGCTTCGCCCGTTCCCAGCACCTCGTCCGTCCCGATGCCGGGTGCCGGCGCCGCAACCGCTCCAGCCACCTGCGCGGTTTCGCCGGCTTCTTCGCGCTCGGCCCGGGCAATGGCGAGCAGTTCATCGCGAAGCTGCGTGGCGTGCGCCAGCGTCAGGCATGCAAGGCGTCCGGTGTCGCCACCGCTGCCGGCCATGCGAAGACGCAGCTCGGCCAGGCCCAGCACCCGCGCGAGTCCACTCTGCGCGATGTCGATGGCCTGCACGCGATTCAACGGGTAGCGGCTGGAACTGCGCTTGAGGAGGCCGCTTTCGATGTGCAGGACGCCGTCGACCAGGCGCCAGCGCGTCACCAGCCAGGTCACGACGCCCGCCGCGATCGCGACGGCGATCGCGATGAGCTCCCAGCGCCGATCGCCATGCGCCTGCTGGCTGCCGATGAAACCCACGAAAATGATGATGGCGACCGAAATCAGGTGCTGGCCGGCGCGCACCACGGGCGAAAGCGGGTGCAGGCGTTGCCACGGCGTGGTCGCATGCGGATCGGCGTTGGCCGGTGGCAGGTCCGGTGCGTTCACAGCCCGGCCAGGCGCGCTTCGCCGAGTTTGCTCAGGGCATCGCGCAGGCGCTGCGCTTCCTCGCGGCCGAGCCCTGGAATCACGGCGTCGCTGGCGGCCGCCGCCGTGTGCATGTGCAAGGTATTGATGCCGAACATGCGCTCGAACGGCCCGGCCACGACATCCACGAACTGCATCCGTCCGTAGGGCACCACCGAAAGCCGCCGTATCATCAGGCCGCGCGTGACCATCAGGTCGTCGTCGCGTTCGAGGTATTGCCAGGAATGGACCCGCCGACGCACCACGCGCAACGCGACCAGCGCCAGGCAGAACACGACGGCGGCAGCGGCAAGCCCCAGCCACCATGTCGTGTGCATGCCGACCGCCGTACCCGCGGCGACGATCGCGACCACGGAAACGATGGCGACCTGCACGCGCCGCATGCGCCAGAGTTGCGGCGATGGGCGAAGCCACTCACTGCCTGCATCAAAGTCGTTCAGGGAAGACATGGTTTTCGGGCCACGATGGTCGGGGGTATGAGAATCCAGATTATCCGTGTTTGTCGCCTGACTGGTTCCCTGTCTCCATCCCGGGGCCGGATCGGGACCGTTCCCCGGTCACGTTGGCGTTGCAATGCTCTCTCCGCCCCGGTCATGGCCGGGCCGGCGGCTGTTCCATCCGCGATACCGATGGATAGATGCGCCCATCCCGGGGCTCGCCCTGCGGGCCATCGGCTGCGCCGATGTTCGCTCCGGCGACCTGCCTCCGCAGTCGGGTTCTCGCTCCGGGAGCTCCGAATGGCGTACGGGGTGGGTATCATGCCGAGTCACGGGCCCGTGCGTCCATCCGGCTCGCGTCGAGTCCCGCCGGGCTTGAATTCACCGCATCGCCCGTGCCCCGGTGGTCGTCGGCGAGGAATGCCGGCCGCACGTTGGCGCCGGTTGCTTCGACAACACGTGATGTGATTGACTGGGCGTTTATGACTGTCGAAAGTGGAGCTTCATGGCGACTGGTGTCTGGATCAGTCTGGGTCTTTATTTCGCGTTGATGCTTGCGATCGGTTTCTACGCCTACCGCAACTCGACCTCGTCCTCGGAGGAATACATCCTCGGTGGACGCAAGCTTCCCCCCGCCGTGGCGGCACTGTCCGCCGGCGCTTCGGACATGAGTGGCTGGTTGCTGCTGGGTCTGCCGGGGGCGTTGTTCGCCAGTGGCCTGGTTTCGGCGTGGATCGGCATCGGCCTGACCATGGGCGCGCTGGTGAACTGGATCGTGGTCGCACCGCGCCTGCGCGAGCAGACCGAGCGCTACGACAACAGCCTGACGATCCCGCAGTTCCTCTCCGCCCGGTTTCCCAGCCGGGCGATGGCGTTGCGCGTCGTGTCGGCGGTGGTCGTGGTGGTGTTCTTCTCGGTGTACACCGCGTCGGGGCTGGTGGCGGGCGGCAAGCTGGCCGAAAGTGCTTTCGGCTCGGTGCTCGGGTTCGGCGCGATGAGCGACTACGCGTTGGGTGTGTCGCTGACGCTTGCGGTGGTGCTGGTGTACACGGTCATCGGCGGATTCCTGGCCGTCAGTCTCACCGACTTCTGCCAGGGCGTGATCATGATGCTGGCGCTGATAATCATGCCCCTGGTGGTGCTTTTCGGGCCGGGCGGCGGTGGCGTATCCCAGGCCTCGGAAACACTGGCGATGGTGGACCCGCACTTTCTGTCATGGTTTGCCGGGCTGTCGGTGGTTGGCTTCCTGTCCGCCATGGCGTGGGGCCTGGGTTATTTCGGACAGCCGCACATCATCGTTCGCTTCATGGCGGTCCGCTCGATCAGGGAAGTCTCCACGGCCCGCAACATCGGTATGTCGTGGATGATCGTTTCGGTGATCGGTGCGATCAGCCTGGGCATATTCGGCCGCGCCTACGCGGTGCGCAACGGGCTGCAGGTGGCCGATGCCGAGACGATCTTCATCGTGCTCGCCGACCTGCTGTTCAATCCGCTGGTGACCGGATTCCTGTTCGCGGCCCTGCTCGCGGCCGTGATGAGCACCATTTCCAGCCAGTTGCTGGTGGCGTCGTCGTCACTGACCGAGGATTTTTACCGGCTGTTCCTGCGCAGGAATGCCAGCGAAAAGGAAACCGTGCTGATCGGCCGGATCAGCGTGTTGCTGGTCGGCGTCGTCGCCGCGGTGATCGCGTGGGATCCGGCATCCCGGGTGCTGGGGCTGGTCAGCCACGCGTGGGCCGGTTTCGGCGCCGCCTTCGGCCCGCTGATCATTCTGGCGTTGCTGTGGCGGCGGATGACCGGTACCGGAGCGGTCGCCGGCCTGGTCGTCGGTGCGCTGACCGTGGCGGCGTGGATCGCGCTGGGCTGGAACGAGAGTTTCCTGGGCGGGGCAGGCGTGTACGAAATCATCCCGGGCTTCGCGGCCGCGTGGGCCGCCATCTACCTGGTCAGCCTGGCAACCGAAAACCGGGGCGAATATCGCGCGGTGCCGACCAGCGGGTGAGAAAACCGGGGTCAGAGTACCCTTTTCATGGCACGTGCCGGTGCCCGGGGTTCGAACCGCGCGGCCTGCCCGACGCGCGGAGCGCATGAAATCCTGGGCAACGCCCGGACATGAAAAAGCCCGCCGAAGCGGGCTTTTCCACAAGCTTGGGAGGGAGGCTTACGCCACCTGCACCTGGTCCGCCTGCATGCCCTTCGGACCCTTGACGGGGACGAAGGTGACCTTCTGGCCTTCCTGCAGCGACTTGAAGCCTTCGCCCTGGATGGCGCGGAAATGGACGAACAAGTCGTCACCGCTTTCCGGGGTGATGAAGCCGAAGCCCTTGGCATCGTTGAACCATTTGACTGTACCGCTCTGTCGATCCGACATTACACATGACCTTTGAAAACTGTGGGTGAAATACGGCATGGAGTGAGGCGAACTCGCCGCAATGTTGTGCAGTGCATCCGAATTTGCCTCAAGCGCTGCAGGGCAAGCATAACCGGGATTTGGCCGGCGCGCGCGTGCCAAGGCAAAAATAATCCTGTTTCGCTCTGATCCTCGGCCAGGTTTTCCCTTCTCCCCCTGGGAGAAGAGCCTGCCCCCGAAGCGCTCCTGACCGGGGCTGGCGCGGCTACGGCCGACCGAATCGGCCGTGAACGGCTTGGGCCGGCCCGAAGAGCCTGCCCCGGACTTGATCCGGGGGCGAGCGCCAGGGATGGCGCGAGCAACCGCCGGATGAGGGTCCGCCACCGCGCGCGTCAGGGATACCTCGACGGGAGTCTGATTCCAGGCAATCCCGGACCCTCACTCGCCTTTGCGGGACACCCTCTCCCGGGGGAGAGGGGATTTGCACGGCTGAGTTTGAGCGCCAGTCGGGAAAATGATTGCGGGGACCGGGTTCGATTGGCCTGAAGGCGTCTCCGGGCTCCGGGATTTTCGCGTGATTTCCCGCGCGGTCGACGAAAGTTTGTCCTGCGCGTTTTCGATGCAGTTTCGCGTGGCGTTATCATCGGGGCACGCACGCGTGTCGGGGTGTCATGGAGACGCCGTCGCGTACATTCGCCGAAGTGGAGCAGGCACCATGAAGCACGAGCAAGTGAACATCCGTACCCGCGAGGGGGAGTGTCCGGCACACGTTCTTGCCCCCGACGGTAAAGGTCCGTGGCCGGCGGTGATCGTGTACATGGATGCGTTCGGGATTCGCCCGGCGTTGACCGAACTGGGCGAGCGGCTCGCCGGCGGCGGCTACGTGGTGCTGGTGCCGGACCTGTTTTATCGCCACGGGGCGTACGGGCCGCTGGATCCGAAGGAAGTGTTGCGCGGTGATTTCCGTGCCACGATCGGGCCGTTGATGGCGAGCACAGACAACGTCAGGGTGGCGCAGGATACCGGCGAGTTCCTTGCGTATCTCGACACGCGTGATGACGTCGCCGGCAACGCAATCGGCACCGTCGGCTTCTGCATGGGTGGCGGCATGGCGATCGCGGCGGCCGGCGCGTATCCCGATCGCGTTTCCGCGGCGATCAGCTTCCACGGCGGGCGTCTGGCGACCGACGATGCGGCCAGCCCGCACCGGTTGGCACCGAAGATCCGCGCGGAGTTGTACATCGCGGTCGCCGACAACGACGACAGTTGTCCGCCGGACATGGTCGAGCGCTTCAAGCGGGCGCTCGATGACGCCGGCGTCAGCTATCGCTGCGAACTCTATCGCGGCGCCTCGCATGGCTGGATGAAGCCCGACCTTCCCGTGTACGACGAGGCGGCGGCCGAGCGCGGCTGGTCGGAAATGTTCTCGCTGTTCGATCGGGTACTGAAGTGATCCAGATGGCCTCGTATCTCAACCAGAACGGGCGTCACGGGTTGCCTGGGATCTCGTCATTCCGGGGCTGCCGGCGCTGTTCGCGGGCAGAATCCGGAATCCAGCTGTTCGCCGTCGGATTTGAACCGTGGCGGTCGTCAACGTTGGTGGTCGGGAATTGATGATCCCGCTGTCGTTCCTTGACCTTTGCCCGATCGTCGAGGGCGGCTCGGCGGCGCAGTCGTTTGCCGACATGGTCGACCTTGCGCAGCATGCCGAGCGCTGGGGTTTCCGGCGCTACTGGATGGCCGAGCACCACGGCATGCCGGGCATCGGCAGCGCCGCGACGGCGGTTTTGATCGGCCACGTGGCCGGGGCGACATCGACGATCCGCGTGGGCGCCGGCGGGGTGATGCTGCCGAACCACGCGCCGCTGGTGATCGCCGAGCAGTTCGCCACGCTGGATGCGTTGTATCCGGGCCGCATCGACCTGGGCCTCGGACGCGCACCCGGCTCGGACCGGGCAACGCTGCGCGCGCTGCGTCGCAACCTCGATGCCGATCCGGATGCGTTTCCCGCCGACGTGCAGGAACTGGCGGCATACTTCGAGGGCACGGCACCGGTGCGCGCGACGCCGGGCGCGGGCCACGACGTGCCGATCTGGATCCTCGGGTCCAGCCTGTTCGGCGCGCAACTGGCCGCGGCGCTGGGGCGCCCGTATGCGTTCGCCTCGCACTTTGCGCCGGCGCAGATGATGGATGCGATTGCGCTGTATCGCGCGCGCTTTCGTCCGTCTCGTCACCTCGACAAGCCGTACGTGATGCTGGGTTACAACGTGTTCGCCGCCGACAGTGATGCCGAAGCGCGCTTCCTCGCGTCCTCCTGGCAGCAGTCGTTCGTGGCGCTGCGTTCGGGCAGGCCGGGGCGTCTGCCGCCGCCAGTGGAAGATTACGTGGAATCGCTGTCGCCGCAGTCGCGCCGGATGCTGGAACACGTGCTGGCGTGTACCGCCATCGGTGCACCCGACACGGTTTCCGATGCGGTGCGCGCGTTCGTCGAGCGCACCCGGCCCGACGAATTGATCATCACCGGCAACATGTACGAGCACGCGGCGCGCCGGCGATCACTGGAAATCGTTGGCGGGCTGATCGATTGATGCGCGGGGATCGCGGAAGCGATCCCGGCTGTTCGGCTATGTGGCGCGGTCTCCGTGCTGCCCGCGCGCCAGCAGTCCACGCAGTTGGCGAACCGTGCGGCGTGCGCGGTTGCGCATCCGCGCATTGAGGCTGCCCGGGATCGGTTGCGGGGAGCGGCGGATCCAGAACCCGCCCGAGGCGGGCGCAAGGCGGTGCCCCATCGCGCGGCAATCGGATTCGGAGAAGTAGTGGAACACCAGGCTGCGGCGGGTCCGGCCGCGCCCGGCGATCGGACTGCCGCCGTGCAGCAGTTGCGCGTTCCAGATGAACACGTCGCCTTTGCGAGCCTGGAACAGTTCGCTGCGCAGTCCGTGTTGCTTGACCTGGGCCCGCATCCAGGCGCCCCAGGCATCCAGCTCTTCCGGAAGGAAATGGCGCTCGCCGTTGGAGAAGACATACGGCGCGATCCGGTGGCTGCCGGGCCAGTATCGCAGCAGGCCGGATTCCGGCGAGCAATCCTCCAGCGCGATCCAGGCCGCGACGAGGTGGGCGGGCGTACGCGGCGTCATGAACAGCGAGTCGACGTGGTCCTCCTGCTCGGTGCCGTATTCCAGGCTCAGCGAGTTGCACAGTGCGGGGCGGTCGCCCAGCAGGCGCTGCAGCAGGGGAACCAGGCGATCGTTCAATGCCAGCCGGCGGACGGAGGCCTGTTCCAGGTACAGGTCGTTGACCTTGAATCGGTGCGACGTGCGCGCATCCGGGGATACGTCGCGCAGCCGCATCCGGCGGCCCGTGTCCATGTCGTCCACGGTTACGCGGGCGCGTCCGGCATCCCACAGTGCACGATAGTCGGCGAGAACCTCGTCGATCTCCGCGTCGGCATAAAAGCCGGGCAGGACCAGGACGCCGCGTTCGTTCCATTCCGCGATGGCGGCGCGCATTTGCGCTCCGTTCATGTCTTCGCCCTGCGTGGTTGCACACACTGCCCGAAAGGTGGTGTGCAACATAGCAGAGGGGCCGACGACGCGCAGGCACGCCCCGCGATCCGGAGCACTCGCCGAATCGGGTTGCGGACGACCTGAACAAGCCCGTCGCGGGTTTGTCAGGCCGCGCCGGATCCGGCACGTGCGTGCCCCGGACCGGGCTCCGCCACATCAATCGCTTGCGCGGTTGATGTGCGACGGCCTGTCACCGCCCCGCGCAAGCGCTTGCCAACTCCACCAATCGTCATTCCGGTGACGCGGAAGCGGCCAGGGGCGGCCTCGCTTTGCGGAGGAGGAAAGCCGGGATCCCGTGACGCTCGCGCAACCGGACAATATGCCGGCAACGTTGTTGAAACGATTTGGTGACATCAGCCCAACGATGATGCATGCCCTGCACCCGATCCGTCGGGACGGGCCGATCGCCGGTCCGGTTTTGCATCGCCATGGCTGATGACCGCATCCTGCGTCGCCTGTTGACGCTCGAACCCGGCGAAATTGCGCCGGTGGCCGCGTCGTTCGCCTGTTTCTTCTGTTTGCTGGCCGGCTATTTCGTGTTGCGCCCCGTGCGCGACGAGATGGGCATCCAGGGCGGCATCGACGCGCTCGCGTGGGTGTTCTCCGCCACCTTCGTGCTGATGTTGTTGGTGGTGCCGGCGTTCGGTTGGGCGGTGCGGCGCTTCTCGCGCCGCGGGCTGGTGATCGCCAGCTACGGCTTTTTCGTTGTCAATCTCCTGATCTTTTTCGTACTGATGCGCGCCGGCGTCGCGCCGGCCTGGGTGGCGCGGGCGTTCTTCGTATGGCTGAGCGTGTTCAACCTGTTCGCGGTTTCGCTGTTCTGGAGCGTGGTGAACGACGTGTTCGATCCGCGCCAGGCGTTGCGCCTGTTCGGCGTGATCGCTGCAGGCGGCAGTCTGGGAGCGATCGCGGGACCGGCGGTCACGACAGCGTTGGTGGAGCGGCTCGGGCCGGTGAACCTGTTGCCGATCTCGGCGGTGTTGTTCGTGGCCGCCACGGTGCTGGCGCTCACGGTCATGGGCATGCCGGGTGCCGGCGACGGACGTGCCAGTCCACCGCTGGCAACGCGCACGCAAAGCGTCTGGGCGGGAGCCATGCACGTGGCACGTTCCCCGTACCTGCTGGGCATCTGCGTGTTCATCGTGCTGTATTCGTCGCTGTCGACGTTTCTGTATTTCGAACAGGCGCATATCGTCAAGAACGCATTCACCGACTCCGCGCAACGCACGCGCGTATTTGCCGGGATGGACCTGGCCACCAATGTCTTGACGCTGGGGCTGCAATTTTTTGCCACCGCCCGGTTGGTCGCATGGCTTGGCCTACCACTTGCACTGGCCGCGATTCCGCTGGCCGTGGCCGCGGGTTTCGGCATGCTCGGGTTGGTGCCGACACTGGCCGTGCTGGTGGTATTCCAGGTATTGCGCCGCGCGGGCAACTACGCCATCACCAGGCCGTCGCGGGAAATGCTGTTCGGCGTGGTTTCGCGCGAGGACAAGTACAAGGCCAAGAATTTCATCGACACCGTGATCTATCGCGGCGGCGATGCCGCCAGCGGTTGGTTGTATACCGGGCTGGCCGCGCTGGGCCTCGGATTGGCGGCGCTGGCGTTCGCCGCCGTGCCGCTGGCGCTGATCTGGGCGGCTTTCGGCTTTGCGTTGGGTCGATCGCGCGAGCGTCGTGCGCGAGACCCGGGCTTGGCGAATGGCGAGCGGCTTGACGAAGAGCAAACGAGGGCAAGAGCATGAATCAACAAGCGAACAACGCACCACGAAACTGGCCACGGCGCCGCCTGTTGCAGTACGCCGTGACCGGTGCAGCCGTGGCCCTGCTTCCGTGGCAGCGCCTGCTGGCGCAGGTCGCGTCGCCGGCAACGGCAAGCCGGGCGACGGACCACGTCGCGAGAACCATGCGCAAGCGCACGATTCCGTCCAGCGGCGAGACCCTGGCGGTGATGGGCCTTGGCACATCCGGCACGTTTTCTACCCGCAGCCAGGCAACCCTGGCGGAACTGGGCACGGTGATGCGCGAATTCGTGGCCATGGGTGGGCAGATGGTCGACACCTCGCCCACTTACGGCAACGCCGAAACCAACGTCGGCCGGATCGCCCGTTCGACGGGACTGCGCGACAAGTTGTTCATGGCCACCAAGGTGCACATTCGCGGCCGGCGGGCAGGCATCAACCAGATGCGCGAGTCCGAGCGGCTTCTGGGCAAGCCCATCGACCTGATGCAGATCCACAACTTCGTGGACCTGGACACGCAGTGGCAGACGCTCGAGCGGATGAAGGCCGCCCGGCAGGTCCGTTACATCGGCATCACCCACTATCTGACCAGCGCCTTCGACGAACTGGAACGGCAGATGAAAGCCAAACGCATGGATTTCGTGCAATTCAACTATTCGGTTTTGACGCCGGATGCGGAAAAACGCCTGTTGCCGCTGGCCGCCGATCGCGGCATCGCGGTAATCGTCAATCGTGCGTTCGAAGACGGCCGTTTCTTCGGCCGGGTCAAGGGCAAGCCGCTGCCGGAGTATGCATCCGAATTCGATTGCCGATCCTGGGCGCAGTTTGCGTTGAAGTACGTGCTCGCCGTTCCGGCGGTGAACACGGTGATCCCGGCCACCGGCAACCCCGAGCATCTGCGTGACAACATGCAGGCCGGATACGGTGCACTGCCGGATGCGGCCATGCGAAAGCGCATGCGTGCCACGATGGAGGCGATCTGAACAAGACCGGCGATCGATTGGCGTTGCCCGGGAAATCCCCGACGTGTACGGGTGCTGGCTTTTGACCGCTTGCCGGCCGCATGCCATGATCGGCCCGGAAGGCCATTTCGCGGAGGCATGGTGGACGAACCGCGGCAGCCGAGGACGATGGATCCGGGCGAGATCGGGGCAATGGCCCACCTTTATCGCGGTGAGGTCTATCGCTCGACCGTGTGGCGCACGCGTCTGGATACGACCACCAACTGGGCCGTCGTGACGCTGGGCGTGGCGCTTTCGATCACCTTCGCCGCACCCGAAGCTTCGCCGCTTCCGTTGTTGCTGGTGGGCGTGCTGATCCTGTTCTTCCTGGTGCTGGAAGCGCGACGATACCGTTACTTCAATGTCTGGCGGGCGCGTTGCCGCTGGATGGAAACCCACATGTTCGCGCCGTTGCTGGAAACCGGCGAGCTCAGGATGGACGGCTGGGAGAAGCGCCTGGCCGAGGATTACTACGCGCCGGACTACCACGTGAGCGAGCTGGTGGCGATCGGCCGTCGCGTGCGCCGCAACTATCTGTGGATCCTCGGCATCCAGACCGCGGCCTACGCGGGAAAACTCATCGTGCACCCGACGCCCGTGCACTCGTTCGGGCAGTTCATCGAGCGCGCCGACATCGGCCCGATTCCGGGGATGGCCGTTATTCTGATCGGAGTTGCCTACATCCTGGTCTGGTCGGGACTGGCGGCGTGGAGCTGGCGTGACGATGCGCGCCGGGCCCGGAACCGGCGCGGTCGCGGCGGGATGGGCTGAGGCCTGGCCCGGGCGCAACGGTTGCACCCTGTGGGCACGAGAGCGGCTGCGTGCAGCGGGTGGGCAGGCGCGGAACCCGCGTGCGGTTCCCGGACCAGCGCCGTTGACGTACAGTGGAGCCATGCAAAGTCCCGACGACACAACGCCCGACGGGCGCGCGACGCGCCGGGGCAGGGAGACGGCACGCCTGCGCTTGCCGGGCGTGAAGCTTCTGCCGCGGTCGGCGCGGCGAATGCTCAACCGGCAGGTGCTCGCGGTATTGAGCCACGATGGCCCGGTACCCGACTACGACGCGCCCAAGGGTGATCCCGGCCTGTTCGAGCCGGGTGGCGCCACCTGGAAGGTCCACGCGGATTTTCCGAGCATGATGGCGGGCGGCCTTGCCTCGCTGATGCTGCAGGCGATGCATCCGCTGGCGCTGGCGGGCGTTTGGGACCATTCCAGTTTCCGCACCGACACGCTCGGGCGCCTGCGCAACACCACCGCGTTCGTGGGACGCACGACCTATGCACCACGCGCACCCGCGGAGGCTGCGATCCAGAGGGTTCTTTCCATCCACCACGGCGTGCGCGGCACCGCGCCCGACGGGCGCGCCTACAGTGCGGACGATCCACACCTGCTCACCTGGGTGCACGCCGCCGAGTGCTGGTGTTTCCTGCGTGCGTACGAGACCTATTGCACGCGCATTCCTCCCGCGATGCAGGATAAGTACCTGGCGGAGGTGGCGCGGATCGCCGAGGCACTGGGCGCGCGCGAGGTACCCAAATCGGTGCATGCGCTGGAAGCCTTCTTTGCCGACATCCGCCCGGAACTCACGTTCGACGAACGCACGCGCGAGACGCTGCGGATCCTTGCTTCCATCCGCCTGCCGATTCCGTTTCCCGGGTTCAGCCGCGACATGTTCCTCGGTGCGGCCGCCACGCTGCTGCCGGACTGGGCGCTGGACCTGATGCAACGCTCACGCCTGCGGCGGTTGCGCGATCACGGCGCGGCGCACGCACTGCAGTTGATCGCCCCCAGCATCCGCGACGCCATGGCCAGAGGCGGCCTCGCATGGCGCGCCTGCCGCCGCACCGGCGTCGACTACGAATCCCTGTTCCGCTGGTAAAAACAGGCGTCGGAGTCTGCGGTTTCCCCACGAATAGGGCAGCTGGATCAACGGCTTGGCATCGCCGTGGGTAGAAAGTAGCGCGCGCATGGCGCAGTCTTGCAGGTGACGAAGCCAACAAGGATTGCGGAGTCATGCGCGCCAGCCGAGTATTGCGGAAGTGCCTGTCCGGTTCACTCACCTCCATGCACAGGGCACGCTCCCGGGTTGCTGCGTGCGGTGCGAGCCCTTGTCGCGGGCCGGAGGCTGACGCTCATGGATGTCGCGCGCAGCTGGCCGGGTGCCGAGCGGGTTCGGGCACCGTGGAAGGCGTTCGATCGCCTGCTGGGCAACCCGTACCTGCACGCCGAGCGCGAGCAGGTGTATGCGGACATGGCGCATTGGTTGTTGCGCAGCGAGCAACCGGTGATCGTCATTGATTGGTCTGACCTGAAGCCGGACAAGTCATGGGGTCTGCTGCGGGCGGCGGTTCCCGTCGGGGGTCGGACATTGCCCATCCTGGACACGGTGTTTCCGGGCAGCGAGGTGGGCTCACCCAAGACAGAAAAGCAGTTTCTGCAGCGGCTGCAACAAATCGTTCCGGAAGGCGTCACCCCGATTCTGGTTACCGATGCCGGCTACCGTGCACCATGGTTTCGCGCCGTCGATGCCTTGGGATGGCATCGGCCGGGTCGCTTGCGCAACCGCACGCTGGCCAGGCCCTCGGATGCCCGTGCCAAGGACGATTGGGTGCCATCGCGTGCGCTCCACGAACTACCCAGCGGGCATGGCACGCGCGACATGGGGCTGATGGATACCGTGCGCGCTCGCCACGATCGTGCCCCCTTGGTTGCGTCGGCTTCATCCTGTCGAAAAAGTCGGGGCCCGGACCGCGACGTCTCCGCTCTCCGCGCGTTGCGCGCGCGAGCCGCTTCGACAACTGTCGGAGGGTTGCATGGCGTCGTGGGCTGCCGATCACGCCATCGCGCGCGCAACCCGCACCCGCGGCGTGCGCGGGTGCGGCGTCAGCGGGTGGTCGCCGGCGCCGGGTCGGCAACCGCCGACCACGCATCGATGCGCTGACGAACGGCGGGCTCGAGGCCCTTGAGACCCCAGCGCCGGCCCTCGGTAAGCGCGGCTTCGGCCGATTGCCCTTCCACGAGGGCTGCACGCAAGGCGATCATCGCGCCCACGCGGTTGCTGCTGGCGCAGTGCACCAGCGTGGGGTTGTCACCGGCCCGGTCGAGCAGGCGGTCGAAACGCATGACGTTGGCACGGGTCAGGTCGGCGGCGCCGCGGATGGGCAGGTCGTGGTAGGCGATGCCGGCCCCTCGTACCGCGGCCGCTTCGTCGAAGCCGGGCGTTTCTTCGGGGGCGCGCAGGTTGATCACCTCGCGGACCCCGGCCTCGCGCAGAAGCGCAATGTCGTCCGCGTGCAAGGCACCCGCGGCAATCCGGTCGGGTGCGGGGAAACGCACGTCGGGCAAACGGGTCAATCCCGTTTGCTCCGGCGGCGCGGCAGCGGTGCCGTGGGCAATGAGGGCCAGCACTGCAAAGCCCGGCAGCAGGATGCGGATCATGGGTCACCTTTTCGAATTCACGGGAACAACGCGCAACGTCCTGCATGCTGTGACAACAAGCCGGGGAGCAGGTTCATCGGCGGCGCGGCGCGCAGGCGGCAAACATCCACCGCGCGTTTGCGTCATCATCACGCAGGCACTGGAGAATTGACAGCATGCCGAAGCCACGACAATCGCCGAATCTCCCCGATGGAATGAAACCGCATCCCGGCATGCCCGGTGGCCGTCGCTGGCTGGCGCTGATGTGGATCATGCTGGCGATCCTGCTGGGCTTCTACTGGGTCAGCAGTTTTCGCGGCAGCCCGGTGCAGCAGCTCAGCTACACGCAGTTCGAGCAGGCCGTGCGCAACGATCGCGTGGCGGCCGTGACCTTGCAGGGACAGGCGATACACGGCACGTTCAAGCCCGGCAAGGCTCCCGCGGCCGCGCAGCAACACGGTGTCGGCAAACCGGCCGGCAACGGCGCGCAAAAGGCGGCGGGCAGGCCCTTCGCCACCACGCGCCCGCCGATCGGTGGCGAGAAACTGATGGAGCTGCTGCAGGCCCATCACGTCGAAATCAGCGCCAAGTCCTCGGGCACGCCGCTGTGGGAGCGCCTGTTGGTCGGCCTGCTGCCGTGGATCCTGATCATCGGCATTTTCTGGTTGCTGTACCGGAACATGCAGCGGCGCATGGGCTCGGGCGGTCCCGGCGGCCTGTTCGGCATGGGGCGCTCGCGCGCGCAGCGTTTCCGCGAGAGCAGCACCGGCGTCAGCATGGACGACGTCGCCGGCGCGAAGCAGGCCAAGCGCGACCTGTTCGAGGTCGTCGACTACCTCAAGGAGCCGGAACGCTACCGCGCGCTGGGCGCCAAGATTCCGCGCGGCATCTTGATGATCGGTCCGCCGGGTGTGGGCAAGACCCTGCTGGCCAAGGCGGTGGCGGGCGAGGCGGGCGTGCCGTTCTACAGCATCAGCGGCTCGGAGTTCATCGAGATGTTCGTCGGGGTGGGCGCGGCGCGCGTGCGCGACATGTTCGAGAAGGCCAAGGCCGAGGCGCCGGCGCTGATCTTCATCGACGAACTCGATTCGATCGGCCGCTCGCGCGGCACCGGCCTCGGCGGCGGCCACGACGAGCGCGAACAGACGTTGAACCAGATCCTCTCGGAAATGGACGGCTTCAAGGACAACGACGCGGTGGTGATCCTGGCCGCCACCAACCGTCCCGACGTGCTGGATCCGGCGTTGCTGCGTCCGGGGCGTTTCGACCGCAAGGTGGTGATGGAAAAGCCGTTCCGCAAGGCACGCGAGGCGATCCTGCGCGTGCACGCGCGCGGCAAGCCGCTGGCCGACGACGTGGACCTGGCCGCGATGGCCGGGCGCACGGCCGGGTTTTCCGGGGCGGACCTTGAAAACCTGCTCAACGAGGCCGCGCTGCTGGCCGGGCGCGAGCACCTGAAGGAGATCGACATGGCGCTGCTCAACCGCGCCCGCGACCGGATCGTGATGGGCGCGCTGCGCGAGGTTGCGCTGTCCGATCACGAAAAGCGCGTGGTGGCCTACCACGAATCGGGCCACGCGCTGATGGCACACCTGCTGCCCACGGCCGATCCGCTGGAGCGGGTGACGATCATCCCGCGCGGGCGCGCGCTCGGCGTCACCGAGCAGACGCCCGAGGAAGAGCGCTACAACATGCAGATGAGCTACCTGCGCGAACGCATCGCGGTGATGCTGGGCGGCCACGTTTCGGAAAAGCTGGTGTTCGGCGAGGTCAGCACCGGCGCCGAGCAGGACCTGAAGCAGGCCACGCAATTGGCGCGGCGCATGATCGCCAACTGGGGCATGAACGAGAAGCTCGGGCTGGTCGCCTACAACCAGGGCGAGCAACACGTGTTCCTGGGCCGCGAACTGGCCCAGCCGCGGGACTACAGCGAGCGCACCGGCTACGAGATCGACGTCGAGGTACGCCAGCTGATGGCGGAAATCGCCGACCACGTGCGCGAGCTGCTGGAAGCGAATCGCGACAGCCTGGAAGCCCTCGCGCAGAAACTGCTGGAAGAGGAAAGCCTGGAAGGCCCCGAGATCATCGAATTGCTGGGCGCGCGCAAGGCCGACAGCGCGTCGGCCACCGGGTGAAGCGGCCCGGCAGTTGCACCCGGGGCCGCATGTGCGGTGCCTTGCGAACCCCGCCCGCGACCGTCATGAAACAGCCCCGCGGCCGGTCGACGACGGGCCGTCAAACCACGTTTGTTGCCACTCCGGCGAAGCGGTAGTATCGTGCTGCAAGTGTGACGTAGATCACATAATGTGATCCACTGATCGACGGGATGTTGGTGCGATTCGCTGGAGGCCTGTTCGTCACCGTGGCGCGATCGGCTCTCCTCCCATGGCCGCGGTGTTCCTGCAGCACGAGCGGGGGAATTCAAGATGAAGACGCGCATTCTGGGTACCAATCCATGGGCCGGCTTGCTGATGCTCGCTGCCGGCATGTGCTTCGCTCCGGCGAGCTGGGCTGCTTCCGAGGCGTCGCCGCAGATTCCCCGGTGCAGCCACAAGATCGGCACGCTGGCGGTACAGGAACCGCGTACCGGCAATCGCTGGTGGACGTCAATGAATCTCGAATCGCCGGCGGCGCTGATCAAGGTGTATGTCGCCAGATCCGGTTGCTTCACGCTGGTCGATCGCGGCAAGGGCCTGCAGGTTGCGCGCAGCGAACGCGCAATGGCCGGTGAGGGCGAGATGCGCGTGGGTTCGAACATCGGCAAGGGCCAGATGAAAGCGGCCGACTACGTGCTGGTGCCGGACATCGCCAACAGCAACGCGAACGCAGGCGGCAACCGCATCGGCGGCATCCTCGGCGGTCTGGTCGGGCACCGCGCCGGCGCGATCCTTGGCGGCATCAACATTTCCAGCAAAACCGCGGACGTGGTGCTGACCCTGACCGACATTCGCTCTACCGAGCAGGTCGCGCTGGAAGAGGGACACGCGAAAAAGACCGACCTCGGCTGGAGCGGGGGCGGCGGGGCATTCTTCGGCGGTTTCGCGGCGGGTGGCGCCAGCGGATATGCCAACACCGAGATCGGCCAGGTGATCGCGATGGCCTATCTGGATGCCTATACCAAGCTCGTCGGCGACCTGCAGCGCAACGCGCCCAATGCGCAGGCCGACAATGTGCAGCAGGCGGTGCGGTTGACCGAGGCGACCAGCCTGTACTCGGAAGCCAACCTGCATTCGGCGGTCGTGCGCAGTCTCAAGCCGGGCATGATGCTGTATCCGACCGGCGACAAGGTCGGAGTCTGGTGGAAGGTGACCGACGAGCTGGGCAACATCGGCTGGGTGGTTTCGACCAAACTCGAACTGGCGCGTTGACCGTTCGCCCGATCGGAGCGGGCGGGATCAATGCGTCAACCGTCTGCGCCGCAGCGCTTGCGGCGCAGACGAAGGCCAGACCCCTGTCGTGTTCCTATGCGGAGCGCGCGGGGCAGACGTTGCCGATGGTGGAAATGCCCAGCGCCCAGGTCTTCACTTCGATCTGCGTGATCGTGTGGCCGTTGTAGGCGTTGACCAGCTGCCAGCTGTCCGGGCCCTGCCGCTCGAGGCTGATGCGGCATTCCGAGTAATGCCGGAAGATGCCGTTGGTCAGGTAGCGGATGACCAGCGAGCCATGGTCGCCCTGCGGCGGAATGTTGCCGCGAAGGTAGATGGCCTTGACGCCCTGGCCTTGGCCGAGCACCACCCCGTCGGCGCTCTCGATGCCGGCGAGCGGGTAAACCTCCGCCTGGCCCTGTGCCGGATCGCTGGTGGCGCTGGCGCGGGTTTCCAGGTAAATGCCGCGGACGCTGCCCTGGTCGTTCAGCATCAGCTTGATGTCGCTGACGCTGGCATCGCGGTCGTTGGTGATCGAGGCCAGCGGCACGGCGGTGATGCCCGCGGGGAGCGGCGCGATGGCGGCCGAAGCGATCGCGCCTCCGGCAAGCAGGAGGGCGGCGACGAGCGTGAGGAAAAAGCTTTTCATGGGCGTGGTGGAACCGTGTGGCGTGGAAATCGTGGTGGCAAGGTACGCGGACGGCGACCGGCAACGGTGCGCGAGCGCGGTACCCGGTGGAGATGCAAGAATCGAACCAGTTGCAGCAACCCGCCTGGCGGCATCGCGCAAAGCCTGCGCGCGCGCAAGGTTTATCCGTGACGGGCGTTGCAGAATCCGCGCCGGGCAGTACACGACGCGGTGAAGCGGGCCGATCTGGTGAAGGCCGGGATCAGACGTGCGGCAAGGCGGTAGGCAGACTCACTGTGCGTTGAAACGCACGACAGAACCACCATTGTAACACGCGTAGCTGCATGCGAAGTGTGAACGGAGCTTGAAGGCACCCTGCACCGGGGCTACGGAGCGAAACTGCCATGCGTGTACCGGCGTGCCCGCCACGCGGGAACCGGCCCTCTCCCCCGCGCTCGTCGCGGGGGAGAGGGTTGGGTGAGGGGGCAAGGTTCCATGGTTGCACGCACCAACGGTGCAAGCGAAGGGACCGGATTGGGGCGGTTCTTCTGACGGCGTTTCAAGCGGTTTGCGGGTGCTTCCCCCTCACCCCGGCCCTCTCCCCCAACGATGAAGCCGTTGGGGGAGAGGGAGTCGTTTACCGCGCTTGCGCTTGGTTGACTGGCGCTTGCGCCGGGTTGATCCAGGTCTGCAGCGCCCGGGCGAATTGGCGGGCCGCCGTGGACAACGCCTTTACCCCGCCGGGGGCATCAGGGATTGGCGCGGGAACCGCCACGTGAAAGTGGCGCTGGGCGATGACGTGCCCGTCGCGCCCGTCGACCAGCGTGGCCGTGGCGTCGATGATGCCGGCGCTCTGGTCCGGCCGCGAAAAGACCTGGCTGAAGTCGTCGACCTTGATGCGCAAGGCGCGGTCGGCGGGCGCCGGGTTGCCGGGGCCGAGTACCGCGCGCCACGCGCCACCGTCGGCAAGGCTGCGCTGGATGACCGATTCCAGCAGGCTGGCCGGGGGCGAGGCCCAGTTCGAATACGCGTACGCGGCCAGACGGTCACTGCCCTGGTAGGCCAGCCGGTAGTGCATGGCGTTGCCGTCAAGCCACGGCGGGACGGTGATGTGCGCGATGCGCAGGACGAAGTTCCCGTGCGCCGATTCCGGCTGGGTCGACGACGCGGCGGGAGTGCCAAGGTCGTAGTGATGCACTTGCGCATTGCGGGTCGCGTGCATGCAGCCGCCGAGCAACAGCGCGTACCCGCACAGGACCGCGCCGAGGGTGCGCGCAACCAACGGCGATGACGCACAGGTGAGGCCAGGGCGGGAACGGGGCAGGCTAGTCATTGCCGTGGTCCTTCTCGTGCGCGTCGAAGCCGGGCTCGCCGGGGCCAGGTTGCTTCGGTGCCGGGCCGAAGATCACGCTTTGCGGCCTGGCCTGCAACTGGCGGACCAGTTGCTCCAGTTGGCGTGACGTGCGCGTCAGGCTCTGCGTGAGGGCGCCGAGGTCCGGCGCCGTCTGGGTGTCCAGGCGGCGTCCAAGCTGCTGGTAGGTGCCCGCGACGCTGCCGACCTTCGCCACCGGCGCGCGTGCGGCCAGCGCAAGCTGGTTGGCGTTGGCGATCAGGGCATGGCTTTCGTCCAGGCTCTTCCGGGCGCTTGCGAGCAGCGCGGGCATGCGCTGCATGGCGGGCGTCAGCGCGGCTTCGATTTTCACCAGTCTTGCCGTGGCCTCGTCCAGTTGCCGGATGGTCGCGGCGAGGTGCGCACGGTTGTCGGCGCCAAGGACCTTGCGTGCATCGGCCAGCACTGCGTGGAGCTGCTCCAGGTTCTTTTGCGCCGAATCCGTGAGGCCCGCAAGCAGGCCCTTGCGCATGGGAATCAGGGCCGGATGGTCGGGGCTGGTCGGCAGCGGCTCGCGGCTGCCCTCGCCGAGTTTCAGTTGCAGCACTTCGCCGCCGGTCAGCCCCTGCATCGCCGCCACCGCGTAGGTTGCGTGGGTGATGTAGGTGTCGCGGCGCAGGCGCAGGTCGATGATGACCCGGGAACGGTCCTTCGGATCGAAGCGGATGCGGCTGACGTGGCCCACTTCCAGGCCCTTGAACTCGACCTTCGATTGCGGCGCCAGCCCGGACACCGATTCGGTGGTGACGATGCGGTACGCCAGCGGCTCGCCGGGACCCGACGTCAGCCAGAAGAAGATCAACACCGCCGCGAGCGTGAACACGACAAGGAAGGCTACGGCGAGGATGGCGTGGGCGCGGTTTTCCATCAGGCGGCGCCTCCGGCGTGGCTGGTGCGTGCGAGTCGCGCTTCATTGCGCCGGGCGTTGACGAAGGTGCGCACGAATGGATGACCGGTGGCGGTGACTTCCTCCAGCGTACCGGCGGCCACCAGCCGGCCGTCGTCGAGCACCGCGACGCGATCGCTGAGCGCCGCCATGGTGTAGGGGTCGTGGGTGACCATCACCACCGTGAGGTTCAGTTCCTTGTGCAGTTGGCCGAGCATGCTGTCGAAGGCCGCGGCCGAGGCGGGATCGAGGCCGGTGGTGGGCTCGTCCAGGAACAGCAGCTCGGCTTCCAGCATCAGCGCGCGCGCCAGCGCGGCGCGTTTCAGCATGCCGCCGGAAAGCTGCGCCGGAAACTTCCAGGCCGCGTCGGGTTCCAGGCCGACCATGTGCAGCTTCAGTGCAACGCTTTCGCGCAGGATCGACTTGTCGATCGTCCAGCCGTCCTTGCGCAGTTCACGCATCGGGAAGGCGATGTTGTCGAACACGTTGAACGCGCTGAACAGCGCGCCGCGCTGGAACAGCACACCCCAGCGTCGGCGCAGGGCGCGCGCGGCCGCACCGTCGATCTCGTGCACCGGCTCGCCGAGCACCCGGACCGAGCCGGCATCGGGTCGCAGCAGGCCGATCACCTGGTGCAGAAGGGTCGATTTTCCCGAACCGGAGCTTCCGATCACCGACAGGAATTCGCCGCGCCGCACGTCCAGGTCCAGCCCGTCGTGCACCCTCTGGCGGCCGAAGCGCTTGTGCAGGTCGCGGATCTCGATGACGGTTTCGCCGTTGGCCGGTTGCATGACGCGCCTCACATCAGGCCGACGTTGGTGAGCGCGGCGCCCAGCGAGGCGTCGAGCAGCAGGATCGCGGTCAGGCTGGTGACCACCGAGAATGTGGTGTGGCGGCTGAGGCTTTCGGTATCCGGCGACGCGTTCATGCCGAACCAGCAGCCCACCAGGGCAATCACGAATCCGAACAGCGCGCCCTTGCCGATGCCGATCCAGAAGTTGACGATCTGCACCTGCTGCACGGCCTGCATCAGGAACAGCCGGAAGTTGATGCCGAGCGCCGCGTGCGCGGCCAGCGCGCTGCCCAGCATCGTGGTGCAGTTGGTCCACACCACCAGCAGTGGCATGCCGATGACCGCGCCCGCCACGCGCGGCAGCGCAAGGCGCAGGCTGGGCGTGGAACCCAGCGCCTGCAGCGCCGCATATTCCTCGGTAATGTGCATCGCGCCGATGCTGGCGGTCATGGCCGAGCCGCTGCGCCCGGACATCAGCAACCCGGTGACCACCGCGCCCAGTTCGCGCGGCACCGCCGTGGCCATCATGCCGATCACCAGGCTGGTCGCGGCAAACTGTTTCAGTACCAGCCCCATCTGGATGGTCATCACCGCACCGACCAGGAAACCGATGCTGCCCAGCAGCAGCATCGCGCTGACGCCGATGTGGTAAACGTTGGCCGAGATTTCCTTCCACGGCGTCACCCGCGGGTGGCGCACGCAATACGCGACGTCCAGCAGAAGTTGTCCGGCCAGCAGCAGCATGCCGCCGGCAGCCGCGAACACCAGCCGGATGCCGCGGCCGAAGCGTTCCAGCCACCCCGCCACGCCGCCGACCGACGGTTCATGCAGTGGTGACGTGTGCGCCAGCCGCTCGAACAGGTTGCGCTGGTCGTCGCTGCAGTCCAGGCGCTCGGGCAGGCGACCGTTCCAGGCCTTCCAGAGCACCAGCGCGCCGGTGCTGTCCAGCGCCTCGACCTGCTGCATGTCCCAGCGGTAGTCGCTGGGCGATCCGAGCGCGGCGAACTCGCGCAGCAGGCGCCGGCGACGCCGCGCGTCGACAATCAGGTTCCACGAACCGGACAACGCGATGCGCGAGTCGCCTTCGCGGCGCCAGCCCGGATTGGATGCGATTGCGGTCATGGCCCGGGGATTTTGCGGTCATCCTCAGGGTATGCACGGGCCGTGACGGGCGCGTGAGCGCGATGTGTGCGCCTGGCGCGACTTCAGGCCGTGGCGGCCTGTGCGGCGATCTGCCTGAGCACCTGTTCGAACACTTCCGGCGGCTGCCCGCCCGGAATCAGTTGCGTGCCGTTGACGATGGTCGCGGGTACCGAGTTGATGCCCGCCTGCTGGTAGTGGCGCTCCTGTGCACGCACTTCATCGGCGTAGTCGCCGGCATCCAGCACCCGGCGTGCTTCCTCGGCATCGAGTCCCGCCTCCGCGGCCAGGCGCACCAGCACGGCGTGGTCCGAGACGTTCTCGCCGTCGCTGAAATACGCGCGGAACAACGCCTGCTTCAGCGCCAGCGCGCGCCCGTGGTCGTGCCGGCCCGCCCAGTGCAGCAGTCGGTGGGCGTCAAAGGTGTTCCACACGCGGCTGCCGCGCTGCACGTTGTAATCAAATCCCACCGCCGCCGCGCGCTCGCGCAACACCTTGCGGTTGGCTTCCGACTGGGCCTCGCTGATGCCGTACTTGCGCATGATGTGCTCGAGGGCATCCTCGCCCGCGGCCGGCATGTCCGGCTGCAGCTCGAACGGCTGCAGGTGGATCTCGGCCGCGACTTCGCCGTCCATGTTGGCCAGCGCCCGCTGCAGCCCGGCAAGCCCGACCGCGCACCACGGGCAGGCGACGTCGGAGACGAAGTCGATGCGGAGCGGGGTGGGGGAGGGCATGGGTACACCGGGATCGCGGCTGCGGATACCCCCGAGATGGAGGCGACCGCCGCAATCTCAATCGCCGCGGAACCCGACTCCGGTGGCGCCGGGTTCCGCGGGCGGTACCTCAGTGCCGATAGTGCGCGTTGATGAAGTCGGCAGCGGCGGCGTGCAGCGCGTCGTGCGACTTCGGGTTCAGGTACACCATGTGTCCGGAGGGGAAGAACTGGTAGGTGATGTTCTTTTGCAGGCGGTTCGGGATCGGCAGGTGGTGCATTTCGTATTCGGCCGAATAGAACGGGGTGCCGAGGTCGAAATAGCCGCCCAGCAGCAGCACGTGCAGTTGCGGGTCGTGCTTCATGGCCGATGCGAGGTCGGGCATCACGTTGGGCAGGGCCGGCAGCGGGAACGGTGCGTTGGGTTGCTTGTGCTTGAAATCCCATTTCATGAACACGTTGATCTGCGGCTTGTAGGTCATGTGCTTGCCGAAATCGAGCGTGTTGCGCACGTACGCGTTGAACATCGAGACCGTCGGCGCGTCGATGGCCGAATCCATGGGATCGTAGTCGGCCGATTCGCCCATGGGATTGATGGCCGGGCCGCTGTAGCGCGAATCGAGGCGACCGGTGACGTCGTCTTCGGCGCCCAGCAGTTCGTGCGCGAACTGGCCGCCGCTGACGCGCAGGTTGGCCTTGAGGATGTAGGCGGTCGGCAGGCCCGTGTACTGGTGCAGTTGCGCGGCGACCTTCTGTTTGGTCGCCGAGTCCAGCAGGGAGCCCTGCATCAGCGCCTGTACGTACTCGGTGGTCGCGAATCGTTCGACCTGTTTCAGGAAGGCCGGCAGGTCGGCGGGTTGGTTCGGCAGCTTGTGGTGGTACCAGGCGGTGGCTGCGTAACTTGGCAGGCCGAGCGCGTAGGACAGGTTGTTGGCGCCGGGGTTGATCTGCGGGAAGTCGACGCTGATGTCGTAGTTGAGGATGGCCGAAAGCAGCATCACGCCGTTCAGGCCCACGCTGTCGTCGTTTTCGAGGATGTTGGCCAGCACCGCCGAACGGGTGGTGCCGTAGCTTTCCCCGAACAGGAACTTGGGCGAGTTCCAGCGGTTGTTGAGGGTGATGTAGCGGGTGATGAACTGCGCGAACGCCTTGGCGTCGGCATCCACGCCATAGACGTCCTTGGCCTTGCCGACGCCGCCATCGTCCTTGCCGATCACGCGCCCGAATCCGGTGCCGGGCGCGTCGATGAACACCAGGTCGCTGGCGTCGAGCAGGCTGTCGTTGTTGTTGACCATCCGGTACGGCGCCGGTGGCGTCAGCGTGCCGCTGCCCACTTCCACCCGCTTGGGGCCGAAGGCCAGCATGTGCAGCCAGATGGTCGAGGAGCCGGGTCCGCCGTTGTAGAGGAACGTGACCGGGCGCGTGGCCGGGCTTGCGCCGTCCTTCGTGTAGGCGACATAGGACATGCTGGCGATCGGCTTGTCGTCCTTGTTCTTGAGGACCAGCACGCCGGTGGTTGCGGTATAGCGAATGGTCCGGCCGCCGACGGTGACGCTGCCATGGGTTACCGACTTCTGGTCCGTGGGCGGCGCAACGTGGGCGGGCGCGCTGTGCGAGGCGCCCTTTTTCGGGGTGGCGGCGTGGACGCTGGCGGTTGCGCCGAGCAGCAGCAGGGCGCAGGCGAAAGCAATCGATTTCATCGGGTGGTTCCCCTCGTGGATGGTCGCGCGGACGTACGTGCCGGTTGTCCACGCCTTGAGCGGGCCATGATCCCGTGCCCCGCCGGCGACGGCATGTGCCATTGGTAAGCGCCCGGTGTCACGGTGTAAAGTGGGCGCTTTGCAGGAGTGACCCATGGTGAGCGAGGCGACGACCCGCGCGGCGTTCCATCCCATCGGTACCCCCGGCAAGCCGTGGGGCGAGGCGGAAAAGCGTGAATGGCGCGCGCGCCAGCGCAGGCAGCGCAGCTACGCCGACGAGGTGCTGCAGGGGATCGAACGGCTGCGGCCGCGCTTCGAGGTTCTGCAGTACGACGAGCTGGACTACACGCCCGACGGGCGCTATCCGCTGTTCGCGTTGAAGACCCCCGACTGGAACGATGCGCACCCGACCATGCTGGTGACCGGCGGCGTGCACGGTTACGAGACCAGCGGCGTGCACGGGGCGCTGCGGTTCGCCGACCTGCATGCCGCGGACTACGCCGATCGCGCCAACCTCCTGATCATCCCGTGCGTCAGCCCCTGGGGCTACGAGCGCATCCATCGCTGGAACCCCCTGGCGCTGGATCCGAACCGCAATTTCGTCGCCGACAGCCCGGCGCCCGAATGTGCGGCGCTGTGGAAGCTGCTGGCGCCGATCCGCGAGCGCGTGGCGATGCACATCGACCTGCACGAAACCACCGACACCGACGAATCCGAGTTCCGCCCCGCGCTGGCCGCGCGCGACGGCAAGCCGTTCGAGCCCGGCACGATCCCGGACGGGTTCTACCTGTGCGGCGACAGCGAACGCCCCGAACCCGACTTCCAGCGCGCGGTGATCGCGGGGGTCGAAAAGGTGACGCACATCGCGCCGGCGGACCCGGACGGCACCATCATCGGTTCGCCGGTGGTCGCGCCCGGCGTCATCGAGTACCCACTGGCGAAGTGGGGCCTTTGCGCCGGCATCACCGCTGCGCGCTTTCGCACCACCACCGAGGTGTATCCGGACAGCCCGCGGGCGACGCCCGAAGAGTGCAACCGGGCCCAGGCCGCGGCCGCCTGTGCGGCGATCGAATACGCGCTGGCACACGCGCGCGCCCGGCAACCGTAGGTTGCGTCGCCCATTCACCACGCCAGGGAGTTTTCCATTGTCGAGACGTTCGTTGCGTTCGCCTGCCGCGCAGGCATGGATATTGGGTCTTGTCAGCCTGTTTTCGTGCGCCTGTGCGGCCGCAACGACGCAGACGTCCCGGGCAGACAGGCTGGCAAATGACGGCAACTACGCGGCCGCCGCAAAGGCCTTTGCGCAGCTTCAGGCCGAATCACCGCACGACGCGGCGATCACGGCCAGGCTGGCCCGGTTGGATCTGTTGCTGGGAAAGCCCGAGCAAGCAGTCGACTGGGCGAAGAAGAGCGTGGCGCTTGCACCGCACAGCGCGCGTTATCAAATACTGCTGGGCGACGCGTACACGAGTTACGTCAACGACGTCAGCATTTTCAGGAAACTGGGTGTGGCGCACAAGATCCGGGATGCATACCAGAAGGCCACACAACTTGATCCGGACAACGCCGACGCACATTTTTCGCTGACCATGTTTTACCTGTTGGCCCCCGGCATTGCGGGTGGCAGCGACGACAAGGCAGCCGAACAAATACGGACACTTGCGAAGCTGGACCCCGGGATGGCTGACCTGGCGCAGGCGCGCCGGGCGACCAAGGACAAACAGGATGCGAAGGTTGAAGGCTTGCTGCGCAAGGCGGCCGCCGCCGCGAAGGACGACAGCGGCTACATGGTGCTGGGCGCGTATCTGCTGTCCCGGCAGCGTTCGAAACAGGCGCTTGCGGTGTTCCGGCAGGCCATGACCGCTTACCCCCACGATCCGGACGCCTACTACCAGGTCGGCAAGCTGGCGGCGACGGGAAAAGCGGATCCGCAGGCGGGCATCAAGGCACTCGAGACCTACCTTGGCATGTCCATCGACTGGACCAAAGGCAATCCACCATTTTGCCGGGCACACTACCGCCTGGCGCAGATCTGGATGCGTCTCGGCGACCGGGCGAAAGCCAGAAGCGAGTACCGGCAATCGTTGCAACTGGATCCCGGCTTCAAGCAAGCCCGGCAGGCGTTGCAGAAACTTGGCCCCGGGTAGCGTCTTTCGGCATGCTGCGCATGGAACCCAAGTTTAAACAATATATTGCAAGTGGAAATGCATCCAGGTCCTGACGTGAACGTGGCTGGACTCCGGTGTGTGTTCCGGCCGTGCACGGACATTTGTTCGAATTTTCCGGTCGGATTCGCCGAATTGTGAACATGTGCAACAGTTCGCCCTTGAATTTCGCGTAGCTTCGCAGGTGCTGCCGACCGTATTGCGGTGGAAATTCGGGTGGATCTGCGACCACGTTCCCGGGGCTGTCGAGGTTTCCTCGACGGCCCCGAAACGCACGCCGTACCGGAGATCGCGTATCGAATTTCCTCGTGCCACGGCCGGTGGCAGGCCGAGCTTGGAAGTCGTGATGGATCGGCTTTGCCAACGACAGCTCTCGATCGGCACAACCCCTGGTGACAAAAACCTGACCTGACTCGAGGAAAACAACAATGAACGCAAGATTCGAACGCAGCGGCCCCCTGACCCAAATCAGCAGCTACCCGCAATGGGCGCAGGACGTGGTGGCCCAGTGCGACCCGGTGAAGCGGACCGTCGTCGAGCATGAATTCTGGGATGCGATGCGCGAATGCACGCTGGACGCGACATCGACGGCCAATTTCATGATCGGCATCTGGCCCGTGATCGAGCGGTTTCCCGCCTACATGGCGCAAAGCCTGTTGAAGACGCGCTTCGGGCGCAGTGATGGCGACAACCTGGCCCGACGCTGGCTGGTACGCAACATCCGCGTGGAACAGAACCATGCCGAGTACTGGCTGAACTGGGCCGAGGGCGCCGGCGTGCCACGCAAGGACGTGCTGCACGGGTCCGCGCCCGTGGGCACGCAGACGCTGGCGCACTGGTGCGAAGAGATCTCCAGCCGCGGTTCACTCGCCGCGAGCGTGGCCGCCGTCAACTACGCGATCGAGGGCGCTACCGGGGAATGGTCGCAGCGGGTGTTCGACAGCCAGAAATACGCCGACAGCTTTCCCGCGCACCGCCGCGTGGGAAGCCTGCGCTGGCTGCAGCTGCACGCGGCCTATGACGACACGCATCCGTGGGAGGCGCTGGAAATCGTGTGCACGCTCCTGGGCACCGCGCCGACGGCGGACCAGGTGGCGCACCTGGCCGAGTGCATCCAGCGCAGCTACGTGGGCATGCGGGTGAGCCTGGAGAGCTGCTGCAGCCAGGTGTCCGCGCGCGAACCGGTGCAGGGAGCCGTTGTCGCCGCCTAGGGGCGTGGGCGGAAGGAGCTTTCGAGCCGAAAAGGCGACTGGACGGATTTTCGACAATTTTCCGGCGCCTGACGGCTCCATGGGCCGGGAATTGGCGGCAATATGGACCGCGCAGGCGCTTGTGCAGGCGGGAACGTTTCTGCCGCCAACGGCCCGGGTTGGTACGCAATGTGCAAGGAGGGTCAGTGAGCGCGTGACGCGCTGACCCTCCCCCAACCTGCGGCACCCGGCTGATGGAAGCCAAAAAAATCCCCTGGCTGACCCCGCTTGCCCAGCGCCTGCTGCCGCTGGTGTACGGCCTGGTACTGGTGATTGCCCTGATCCTGGGCCTGACCTGGGGTGCGCTGCAGGTGCAGATCACCCTCGCCGGGTTCCTGAACGGTGAAAGCATCTGGTCCAAGGCCCAGAAGCAGGCGGTCATCGACCTCGAAGGCTACGCGAGCAGCGGAAACCCGTCCGACCTGGAGGACTTCCGGCGAAACTACGCGATCGTCCAGGCCGATGCCGCGGCGCGCGATGCGATCGCCTCGGGTGATTACGATGCCGCCCAGGTTGCCCGCGACTTCCGGAATGCAAGCGTGATTCCGCAGGCGATTCCGGGGATGATCTTCATTCTGGATCATTTCCGCTCGGCGCCGTACATGGGTGAAGCGTTGCGTGCGTGGTACTCGGTGAATCCGCAGATTGCCGAGCTCGACCGCATCGCCACGCACCTGCAGGCGCTGTACGCGACATCGCCACCTTCGGAAGCCACGATCGCGCGGATGCGCGAGCGCATCCGGCAGCTGAACCAGTCCATCGAGCCGCAGTCCAATGATTTTTCCCTGCAGATCGCGCGTGGTGCGGCCTGGGTCGGGCACATCCTCTTCGTCTTGGTACTGGGGGCGGCAACCGCCGCCTTGTTGCTGTGGATGCTGATGGCGCGTCGCGTACTTGCGGGTATCCGCGGCAGCGAGGAACGTTACCGCCTGCTGTTCGACAGCGCGCCCGATGCGATCGTGATGGTGGACGAGGACAGTGGCCGCGTGGTCGACGCCAATCGCTCGGCGCGTGACTGGACCGGGCATGACCGCAAGTCGCTGATCGGCGTCGACTACGAAAGCCTGTTCGTACACGGCCTCACGCGCAGGGGCTCGTCCGGCAGCGGCGATCTGCGCGGCCGCGACGGCGAAACGCGGCCGATCGAGACACTGACCAACACGGTGGTGTGGGGCGACAAGCTGGTTCGCCAGTCCGTCATCCGCGACATCTCCGATCGGGTGGAACGGGATCGCGCCCGCCGCATCGCGGCCGAGGCGCTGGCCAGCATCGCCGAAGGCGTCATCATCGCCGATGCAAAACGACTCGTGCTTTCGGTGAATGCGGCTGCCACCAAGATGACCGGTTTCACCCAGGCAAAACTGGCAGGCCGGCGTCTGGATGCCACGCGCACCCTGGCCGATGGCAACCTGTTGCCGCCGGCAGTCTGGGACGAGGTCATCGCCACCGACCACTGGTCGGGTGAAGTCGTGAGCCACCGCGTCGACGGCAGCACCTACCCCGAGGCGCTGCGGATCAGCACGATCCGTGACGACGAACACCGCGTGCTGTACTACGTGGCGGTGTTCAACGACATCACGGTGGCCAAGGCGGACCGCCGCCGCCTGGAACAGCTCGCATCGCAGGACGCACTGTCCGGGCTGGCAAACCGCGCCTCCTTCGAGCGCCAGTGCGAAGCTGCCATCGCGAGCGCCCGGGACCGGCATGCCGCCGCCGCGGTGATGTTCATCGACCTCGATGCGTTCAAGTTCGTCAACGACAGCTACAGTCATGCCGTGGGCGATCGCCTGCTGAAGCTGGTGGCCGAACGCATCACGCGGCAACTGCGTGACGGCGATGTCGCGGGGCGCATCGGCGGCGACGAATTCACCGTGTTGCTGCCGCAGCTTGCGATGCGCGAGGACGCCGCCGCACTGGCATCGCGCATGCTGTCCACGTTGTCCGAACCGTTCCGCATCGACGAGTACGAAATCGTGGTCAGCGCCAGCATCGGCATCGCCGGCTATCCGCTGGATGGCGAGAACGCGAAGATGCTGATTGCCAATGCCGATGCCGCGATGTATGCGGCCAAGAGCGAGGAACGCAATACCTGGCGGTTCTACGTGCCGACGATGCGTGCCGACTCGCATCGGCGCATGCTGCTGGCGACCGAGTTGCGCAGGGCCTTGCAGGAATCGGAGTTCCGGATTGCGTTCCAGCCCGGCGTGGAGATGGACACCGGCCGCATTCTTGGTGCCGAAGCCTTGCTGCGCTGGGACCATCCCGACCGCGGCGAAGTGATGCCGGGTGAGTTCATTCCCGTTGCCGAGGGCATCGGCCTGATCCATCGAATCGACGAGTGGGTCATGCACGCGGTGTGCGAGCAGATCCACGCGTGGGATCAAGCGGGAGTGCCGCAGGTCGAGGTCGCGATCAACGTGTCGGCGCGCTGGTTCGGTCACCCGGGTTTCGTGCAGAGCCTTCGGCATGCCCTGCAGGTCAACGCCGTCGCGCCCGGGCGCATCGTGCTGGAAATCACCGAGGGCGCGATGCTGCGCCTGGGAGAGGAAACCCGGAACACGATGCGCGCGTTGAAGGAGCTCGGCGTGGCCGTGGCAATCGACGATTTCGGCACCGGCTATGCGTCGATGGCGTACCTGAAACTGCCCGCGGTGAAGTATCTGAAGATCGACCGTTCGTTCATCACGGGTCTGCCCGACAGCCCGGACGATGCGGCCATCACCACGGCAATGCTGGCCATGGCGAAAAGCCTGGGTCTCGTGGCCGTTGCCGAAGGCATCGAAACGGAGGCCCAGCATGAGTTCCTGCAGCGTGCGGGTTGCACGCATGGGCAGGGTTACCTGTATGCGTACCCGTTGCAGCCCAGGGAATTCGAACGCATGTTGCGGCCCAAGCAGCCGCCCGGCGGTGCGCGGCTCAAACTGGTGCCCGCCGTGCGCCGTTCAGAGCCGGGCGCGTGACGGGGGCACGGCTGGCTGCAGGCGCCGCACGCCCCGTGGGATACTGTCGCGCTGATGGACGCGACGCATGACACAACCCGCATAAACCGCTCGCGACAGGACTTTGCCGGCACGGAAAGCGTCTGGCTGTTCGGTTACGGATCGCTGATCTACAAGGTTGACTTTCCGTATCTCGAGCGCCGTCCCGCGACGGTCCACGGCTGGGTGCGACGCTTCTGGCAGGGTTCGCACGACCATCGCGGCACCACCGAGCATCCCGGACGGGTCGTGACGCTGGTTCCAGAGCGCGGTACCGCATGCGCGGGCATGGCCTACCGGGTGGCACCGGCAACGTTCGAGCATCTCGATTTCCGCGAGAAGAACGGCTACCTGCGTTTCGCGACCACTCTGGAATTTGGCGATGGCGCCACGGCCGAAGGCCTGGTCTACATCGCAACCGCCGACAACGCGGCGTGGCTGGGTCCGGCCAGCGTCGATGAGCTTGCGCGGCATATCGCCGGATCGGCCGGCCCCAGCGGCAGCAACAGCGAGTACGTTTTCAGGCTGGCCGATGCACTGCGCGAACTCGGCGCCGCCGATCCGCACGTATTCGCGGTCGAAGCGCGTCTGCTGCGGATCCGGGAATCCGCGCATCCTTGACAGCACGTTGACACGCCCGGGACTAGGTTGGGGAGTCGGAAGGTACCTGCCGCCGCGGTCTCCGTCCGGCGACGGGCACTCGGTGTCGCTTGGCACCGCCCGTCCCGGACGATGCGAGTGGTTGATGCGATTCCCTGAATCGCAGGAGGTGCTGCATGAGCAACAATATTGCCAATTCCAGGGCGCTGGGCTTTGGCGTGCTGGCGATCGCGGTGTGGATGTTTTCGGTTGTCCACGCCGGCATTGCCGGTCCGATGGGTTTCGATCCCCACGTCACGCACGCGGTCGGCACGATCGCGATGCTCGGCCTGCTGATCGCCGGCATCGCCGCTTTCCTGCGCAGGGAAAGCTGGCTCGGATTCTTTTTCCTGCTGTGGTCGGGCCTGTTCTGGGGGGCCGCGTACGGCATGGGACAGTCGACAGGCATGGCCGCCGGCGCGATGCGGTATTCGGGCTGGTTCCTGATGGCCCTCGCACTGGTGAACTTTTACCTGTGGGTTGCCGCGTGGAAGAGCGGCAAGCTGGGTGGAGCGGTTTCGTTCACGGTTTTGTTGCTGTGGCTGTCGTTCCTGGCGTTCGGCTTGCGTGACTTCTTCGGTTTCTGGGTATTGATCCGCGTCGGCGGTGCCCTGGGCCTGGCGGCCGCACTGGTTGCGTTCTACGTGTCGGCCGGATCGCTTTGCCCGAACATGAACTGCCCGGGCATTGCGCACGGCGAAGAAGAAGCGTGATCGCATGAGGTTGGCCCTTCGCGGCGGGCGGGCAAGCCGCCTGCCGCGAAAGGGCCCCGGGTGGAGCGCGTCGCCGCTTACTCCATCGCGCGCAGGCGCAGGCCCCGGGGGGTCAACGCGCGCTCGATGATCTCGAACACGCCTTGCATCACCAGCGCCAGCAGCGCTGCCGGGATCGCGCCCTCCATGATCAGCGGAATGCTGTCCAGCCGGATGCCGGTGAGGATCGGCTGGCCGTAGCCGCCCGAACCGATCAGTGCACCCAGCGTGGCGGTGCCGACGTTGATCACCGCGGCGATCTTGACGCCGGCGAGGATCGAGCGCAGCGCCAGCGGCAGTTCCACCCGCCACAGGCGTACGCGCGGCGGCAGTCCGAGTGCCGCGGCCGATTCCAGCAGTGACGGCTCGATGCCGGTGAGGCCCGCGTGGGTGTTGCGCACGATCGGCAGCAGGCTGTACAGGAACAGCGCGGCGATCGCCGGTTCGGCGCCGATCCCGAACAGCGGAATCATGAACACGAACAGCGCCAGCGAGGGTACCGTCTGCAGGATCCCGGTCATGCCCAGCACGACCTGGCCGAGGCGGCGGTAGCGCGCGGCGAAGATGCCCAGCGGCACGGCCAGGAGGATCGCCAGGGTCAGCGAGATCCCCACCAGCGCCAGGTGCTGCACGGTGTAGCGGCCCATGCGGCTCCAGAATCCGGTGCCGCTGGCGGCATTGGCCTTGACGCCGAGGAATCGCGCGGCGACGGCAGCCTCGCTTTCGCCATCGATCTTCACCGCCTTGTTCATGGCGCGCATCTGCCCTGCGTCGATGGTGCCTGCCAGGCTGTTCAGGGCGGCCACGAAACCCGGCGCGCGCTTGTCGAGGTCCAGCCGGTACAGGTACACCGCGTCGTAACGCGGGAAGTAGTGCAGGTTGTCCTTCAACACGCGCAGGTGGTAATAGGCGATGTTGGCATCGGTGCTGTACAGGTCGATTGCGTCGACCGAGCCCGAGGCAAGTGCGCGATACGCCAGCGAGTGATCCATGCCGGTTGCGTGCTGGGGCAGGTGGTAGGCCTTTTTCAGGCCCGGCCAGCCGTCCGCGCGGTTCATGAACTCGTTGGAGAACGCCAGCTTCAGGTTCGGATGCCTGGCGAGATCGGAAATGTCGCGGATGTGCAGCTTTTTCGCCTCGCTTTCACGCATCCCGATCGCATAGGTGTTGTTGAAGCCCAGCGGATCGGTGATGCCGATGCCGAGCGTCGCCAGCCGCTTGCGCAGTTGCCCGATGTCGGCGTCGGGCGGCATGTCGCGCAGCAGTTCGTGGGTGATGGTGCCGGTGTATTCGGGATACGCGTCGATGTCGCCTTCCGTGAGCGCGCGCCACAGGATGCGGGTGCCGCCGAGGCTGCGTCGGTGCTGCGCGCGCACGCCGTGCTCGCGCGCCGCGAGTCGCGCGATTTCGCCCAGCACCACCGATTCGGTGAAGTTCTTGGAGCCGATGACCACCGTCGGCGAGCCGGGGTCGGGGACGGTCGGGGTGCCGGCGGATTGCGCGATCGCCAGCAGCGGCAGGCATGCAAGCAGCAGTGCCGGCAACCACCTCATGCATCACTCCCGGGGAGGTCGCGGTGCGCGACCAGGAATTCGCGCACGAAGTCGTCGGCCGGCGCGTGGCGGAAGTCGTCAAGGCTGCCGTCCTGCACCACGCGACCACGCCGCATCAGGATCAGGCGGTTGCTGAAGAACGCGGCCTCGGCCATGTCGTGGGTGACCATGATCACGGTCTTGTCGAGGCGCCGGAAGATTTCGCGCAATTCGTCCTGCAGGCCGTGGCGCACCAGCGGATCGAGCGCGCCCAGCGGCTCGTCCAGCAGCAGCGTGGGCGGGTCGAGCATCAGCGCGCGCATCAGCGCCACGCGCTGGCGCTGGCCGCCGGAAAGTTCGGCCGGAAAGCGCACCAGGAGGTTCGCGTGCAGGTGGGTCAGTTCGGCCAGTTGCAGCGCGCGTTCGCGCACGCGCCCGGCATTCCAGCCGATGTGTCGCGGCAGCAGCGCAAGGTTGCCAAGCACCGTGAGATGCGGAAACAGGCCGCCTTCCTGGATCACGTAGCCGACGCTGCGCCGCGCCTCGAGCAGTGATTCTCGTTGCAGCGGCTGGCCGTTGTGCAGCACGGTGCCGGCCGTCGGCCATTCCAGCCCGATCAACAGGCGCAGCACGGTGGATTTTCCCGAGCCGCTGCTGCCGATGAGCACGGTGGTGCGGCCGCGGGGAAAGTGCAGGCTGACGTCATCGACGGCGCGGACGGCGCCGAATGCGCAGGTTGCCGCATCCAGCGCGAATGCCGCGTCAGAGTCCCTTGAGGCAGGCATCATCGATGTCCCGCCGCTTGCGGCCGATCACCGCGTAGTAATACAGCATGCGGCCTTCGATCGAAAGCCGGTGGCGGTAGCGTTCCAGCCGGTGCAGCTTCAGGTAATCATCGTGCACCATGCGCTTGACCAGCCGCGAGAAGCCGCTGGCGTCGTCGGTATCGAGGAAGGTTTCCTTGATGTTGAAGGCGATCCAGCCATGGGTCTTGACCAGGTTGTAGGCAGCGGCGAATGCCTGCACCGGAATGTCGCCGAAACCGAGCGCGGCAACCGTGGTCATGGCGTCGAAGTTCCAGCTCTCCAGCTCGGCATGCAGCTCCGGATCCAGTTTGGTGAGGTCGACGACGTAGTAGGCGTCGTAGGCGCCCGGGCGGTCGCGCTCGGCGGCGCGCTCGGCTTCCTCGATGTTGTCGACGCCGACCACGCGCGCGGCGCCGTGCTTGACCAGCAGTTCGCCGACCATGCCGTTGCCGGCGCCGACGTCGAGCACGCGCATCTGGGTGGGATCGTCACCGGCCTTGGTGGCGGCATCGCGCAACAGTTCGGTGAGCTTCGCGGGCGAGGTGCACTTCAGGCGCTGGTAGAAAAGCTGTTCGTACAGGCCGGGGTGGTTGTAGATGTCCGCATAGTCGTGGAACAGGATGCGGCGCTCCTTGCCGCCTTCGGTGATGGTGAAGAACGCGTCACTCTGTGAAACCTTGGTGAGGTTGTCGGGCGGGAAGCGGATCTGGTAACGCGGTACTCGCATGCGATTTCGGTGTGCGTGACTGGAATTGTGGGCGCGACGGAGCGGCCGCTGCGCGGGGACTTCGCGTTCCCCCGCGCGCAGGCCAAAGGTGCGCAACGCTGAACCATCACCGTATTGGATGCACGGGGGCATTGCAAATGCGCAACGCGCCCGGCGCCGTGTTGACGCCGCCTGCGCTGCGGCGGATGCTTGTTCGATGTCCGACTCCCGGCGCAGTTCGGTGGATGCGCAACGCAACGATTCCCGGCGCTGGGTGCTGGCGGCGTTGATGTGCACGATGATGCTGGCGGCCATGGACACGACCATCGTGTCCACCGCGATCCCGCAGATCGTCGGCGAGCTGGGCGGTTTTCGCCTGTTCAGTTGGGTTTTCTCGATCTACCTGCTGGCGCAGACGGTGACGATCCCGCTGTATGGCAAGCTCGCCGACCAGTTCGGGCGCAAGCCGGTGCTGGTCGCCGGCATGCTGGTGTTCCTGGCCGGTTCCACGGCGTCTTCGCTGTCCTGGGACATGCTGGCGCTGATCGTGTTTCGTGGCGTGCAGGGATTCGGTGCCGGCGCGATCATGGCCACCGTGGCGACCCTGGCCGGCGACCTGTATTCGGTGCGCGAGCGGGCGGCCGTGCAGGGCTGGTTGTCAAGCGTGTGGGGCATCGCCGCGATCGTGGGGCCGCTGCTGGGCGGCACCTTCGCCGAGTACGTTTCCTGGCGCTGGATCTTCCTGGTCAACCTGCCGATCGGTGCACTGGCGCTGGGCCTGATCGGGATGTTCCTGCACGAGTCATTCGAACGCCGCCGTCCGCGCATCGACTATGCGGGCGCGGCGCTGTTGCTGGCGGCGATCGGTACGTTCATCTTCGGCCTGCTGCAGGGCGGGCAGGCGTGGCCGTGGCTGTCGCGGCCCACGCTGGTGGTGGGCGTGGTCGCGGGCTTGCTGCTGGCGGCGGCGGTCTGGGTGGAACGCCACGCCGCCGAACCGGTGATGCCGGGCTGGCTGTGGCGGCGGCGGGTGATGGCCGGTTCCAACCTGGCGACGGTGGGCATGGGCGTGGCGATGATGGCACCCAGCGCCTACCTGCCGACGCTCCTGCAGTCGGTACAGGGGCTCGGTGCAATCGCCGCGGGTCTGGTGCTTGCCAGCATGAGCATCGGCTGGCCCACCGCCTCGGCGCTGTCCGGCCGTCTGTACATGCGGATCGGCTTTCGCGACACCGCACTGGGCGGCGCGGTGCTGATCGGCGCGGCCTCGCTGGGCTTCGCACTGATGCCGCTGCCGCAGCCGGTGTGGGCGGTGGTGCTGGACCAGATTGCGCTGGGCGCGGGTTTCGGATTGTTGTCCACGCCCTTGCTGGTGGGCGTGCAATCGGTGGTGGGGTGGGAGCAGCGTGGGGTGGTGACCGGCGCCAACATGTTTTCGCGTTATCTCGGCCAGAGCCTCGGCGCGGCGATATTCGGTGCCATCTTCAATGCCGCGCTGGCCGCGCGGCTGGCGGCGGCGCCGGAAAACCTGCGCGGCCGGTTGCCGGCCGGTGTCGACCAGGTGATCCATGCGCTGCAGGGCGCCAGCGCCGCGGTGGGTGCGTACCTGCGCGGCTCGATCGCGCTGGCCACGCGTGACCTGTTCGCCGGGATGGCCGTGGTCGCGCTGGTGATGGTGCTGGTGGTGGCGGCGATCCCGCGCGGCTTCGCGCCGGCGCCGGACGATGAGTCCGGCGATTGATGGGCATCCGCCCTCAATGGCGGGTGCGTCTGCCGCCGGGGTTCATCTCGACGCTGAGCGTGAACGAGCGTTGCTCGCCGGGCTGCATCGCGCCGACGCCGACCAGGCGCCGGGCGATTTCCTCGCCGCGTTCGTTGCGAATGGTCAGCACCATGGAGTATTCCCACGCGGCGTTGTCGGCGGGATTGCGGAAACTGCCCTCCACGCGCAGCGGCACCAGCGCGGCGGGCTCCGCCAACTCGCTGCTGGCGGGGCCGCCATAGCGCAGCCGGTGGTGACACGCCGGGCACGTCGTGGCGCTTTCCAGGATGGTCTCGCGGCAGTGCGGACAGGTGCGCGTGGCACCTGCCGTCCCCGCGTTCACCGGGCTCATTTGGCGCTGCCGTTACCGTTTCCGCTGCCGTTGCCGTTGGCGCTGGTCTTTTTCGAAGTATCGGTGGCGCTTGCGCCGGAAGCCTTGCCGCCTTCCCAGCCGAACTCGGCCTGGCCGCGCATCCGCGAGCCCTTGGCGACGCTGAAGGTATGCGACTTCACGTCGCCGGTCAGCGCGCCGGTCTGCAGCAGTTCAACGTGTTCGGCCGACTCGATGTTGCCGATCAGTTCGCCGGCCACTGTGACGCGCTCGGCGTGCACGCTGCCGTTGACCTTGGCGCCGTTTTCGATGGTGAGGTCGCCGCGGACGTTGATGTCGCCCTTGAATCGACCGGCGATGCGAACGTGCCCGGCGCCTTCGATCTTGCCTTCGATCACGAGATCCGGCGCGATGTGCGATTCGGAAGCCGACTTGGCCGGTGCGCTGGCGGCGTCGGTGGCACTGAAGGCCGCCTTGGGCGGCGTTGCCGTGTCGGCTCCCTCGGTGGAGTCGAAGCGGGACAGGCTCACCGGGTCGGGCGAGGGGGATTTTGCGGGTTCTTTCCACAGGGCCATGGCGGTGCTCCGGTTGGGGTCAGGGGAAGGTCGAGCGTACCGCCAAATGCGTCGAATGGGAACCGAAATGTGAACAAAAAGGGCCGCCGGGACGCGGAATTGTGCATTGCTTCTCCGGTAATACCTGAGGATCGGACAGCGGGGGTCCACGTGGAACCGGCCGACGGCTTGCAAGCCACCGTCCCCGGCCTTAGCTTGTGGCCATGGCCAAGGGCTTTGTCAATGATGATGCAGTCCAGGAACAGATCGACGCGACCGTCGCCGATGCGGTCGCCCGTGCGCGCAGCCGGCAGCGCACCGGTCCGGGCCTGAGCCACTGCGAGGAGTGCGGGGAACCGATCCCCGCGGCGCGGCGCAAGGCCGTGCCCGGCGTGCGCCTGTGCGTGGCCTGCCAGTCGGCGCGTGACCACGAGGAACGTGCGTTCAGCGGCTACAACCGCCGCGGCAGCAAGGACAGCCAGCTGCGCTGAGCCAGATTCCCGCGTCCGGCGGCGGCGCGCGTGCAACGCGCGCGCCGGGTGAACAACTGTTACCGCATGCGCGCGCGGTCACGCTTTGCGCGCGATCGGGCGCGCGTGACGGGGAATGTCGTCGTGCTGGCACCGGTCTTGCTTCCCGATGCCCGGGTTCCTGAAGACACGATGCCCTCGATGGCCGTCCACAGCGCAAAACCTGTCGAAATTCCGCGCACGCCCGGCATGCGCCGCATCGTCGCGCGTTCGCACTGGCTGCGGACGCTGGGGATGGGACTGGGTGCGGTGATGGTGGGAACGGTGTTCCACCAGCGTGGCGCGCACGCGTCGTTGTGGGCGCTGCTGGTGGCGTACGGGCTGGTATGGCCGCACGTTGCCTGGTGGATCCTGCGCCGCAGCAGCACACCGATCGCCCTCGACAAGCGCCTGCTGATGGGTGACGTGGTGATGGGCGGGGTGTGGATCGCGGCGATGCAGTTCAGCGTGTTGCCCAGCGTGCTGCTGGCAACGATGTTCGCGATCACGGTGATCTCCGTCGATGGCGCGCGCATGCTGCTGCGCGCGCTGGCGCTGCAGGTCCTGGCCTGCTGTGTCGCCGGCGCCGCCACGGGGTTCGCGTTCGCGCCGGTGGCGGACATGGTCGAGGTGCTGGCGTCGCTGCCGTTGCTGGTGGCATTTCCGGTGACCCTCGGCTGGATCACCTACCGCCTTGCCGAGCAGGTGCGCCGGCAGAACCGCCTGCTGCTGAAGATCAGCAGCACCGATGCCCTGAGCGGCCTGATGACGCGCCGCCACTGGGAGGCCGCCGTGGAAGCGATGACATCGCAAACGGAACCTTCCGGATCCGGGTGTGGCTGCGCGGTGATGCTGATGATGGACATCGATCACTTCAAGCATGTCAACGACCAGCACGGGCACACCGCCGGCGACGAGGTCATCCGCAAGGTCGGCGAGGTGATCCGGCGCGGCCTGCGCGAAGGCGACCTTGCCGGGCGCTACGGCGGCGACGAGTTCGCGGTGGTGCTGTGCGGGGCCGACATGGCGGTTGCAACCGGGGTGGCCGAACGCATCCGCACCAGCATGGAGGGGGCCTTGTTCGAACTGGCCCCGGGGCTGCGTTGCACCCTGAGCATCGGGCTTGCCGCGCGCCCGGCGGTGGACAGCGGCGTCAGCGCATGGATCGAGCAGGCCGATGCCGCGCTGTATCGCGCCAAGCTTGCCGGGCGCAACCGCCTCGCTTTGGCCAATTGACATGCCTGCACCGGTTTGTGCGCCGGTTTGCGCCTGCCCGTGGCGGCCGGCAGCACGGGATGGCGGGAGCGCATTGGCGGCGGTGATCCGGTGGTACCATCCGCCGCGAGCCCCACGTTCCGGCGGCGTTGCCGATGGGTGAGTCCTCCTACGAAGTGATCGGGGACGTCGCATGGTTTTGCCTCAGCGGCGAGCAGGCGTTCGTTGACGGCGTGCACCAGATCACCGAGGCGATCCGCGACACCAAGGCGCGCGGGCTGGGCAAGCTGCTGGTCGACATCACCGCGGTCGAGGGCGTGGAAGTGCCCTCGGTGGACATGCGGCTGTGGCTGATGGACGAATGGGCGAAGGCGGGCCGCGGTTCGGTGCGGGTGGCGCTGGTGTTGCGCCCCGAGTTCGAGTCCGAGGAACGTTTCGGCATCGCCTTCGGCTTGAACCAGGGCTTCGTCAGCAACTCGTTCACGACCCGCGAGCGGGCGCTGGAGTGGTTGTCGGGTTACCGGCCGCGCACAGACCGGCAGCCGCCGCAGTGACGCACCGGGAACCGGCGCACGCCACCGTTTCCGTGCACAATGGCAACTCCCCCGACTGGAGGAAGATGCCATGCGAATTTCGACCCTGATCCTGGCAACCGCGCTTGCCGTGCCGGCCGTTGCGGCCGTGGCTGCGCAACCGCCGGATGCCGACGCCAAACAGGCGATGCAGGCCCCCGCGGTCCCGGCCTGGGTCACCCGTGCGATCAACGATCCGGCGCGTGCCGCCGACCGCAAGGACGATGCGCGCCGCCAGATGGCCGCGGTGATGACCTTCACCGGCGTCAAGCCCGGTGACAAGGTGCTCGAACTGGTGCCCGGCAGCGGCTACTGGACGCGCGTGTTCAGCCAGATCGTCGGGCCCAAGGGGCACGTGTACACGGTGTGGCCCGAGCAGATGATGAAGTTTTCCGCCAAGAGCTTCGCGAAGTGGCAGGACCTGGTGAAGACGCCGCACTACGCCAACGTCAGCCTGCTGAAGGAGCCGGCCGCGAAACTGACCGTGCCGCAGAAGGTCGACGTGGTGTTCACCGCGCAGAACTATCACGACTACCACGACCCGTTCATGGGGCCGGTGGACATGAAGAAATTCGACCGCGAAGTTTACGACGCGTTGAAGCCCGGTGGGGTGTTCGTGGTGATCGACCACATCGCGCCGGCCGGTTCCGGTACCAGCGACACCAACACGCTGCACCGCATCGACCCGGCTGTGGTCAGGAAGGAAGTCGAGTCCGCGGGCTTCGTGTTCGACGGGTCCAGCGACGCGTTGCTGAACCCGAACGATCCACTGGACATCAAGGTGTTCGACCCGTCCATCCGCGGCCACACCAGCCAGTTCATCTACCGCTTCCGCAAGCCGAAGTAGGCGCGCGCACGAATCCCGACGCGATGCGGTGGTGGCATCGTAGGGGTTGGCTTCACTGGCCCCGGCCCGCGGGCCGGGGCGCATCACGCACGCCGGCGCGTCACTTGCCCTCGCGCCGGGTGTACATCGCGTGCACGTCCCTGACCAGCAGCGCGTCGCTGGCGGCGCGCGCGTAGAACATGTGGCCGCCGGGGTATTCCTTCACCTGTACCCGGGTCGGATCGCCCATCGCCGGCATCTGGTCCACCGCCAGCACGGAGACCATGAACGGGCAGGAAAGGTCGTCCCAGCCGTGCGCGATCAGCACCCGCAGGCGCGGGTCGTTGGCAACCGCCATGCGCAGTTGCGTGATCGAGCCGTCCTCGGCGTCGTCATCGTCGTGCCACAACCGGTTGACCTCGTAGCTGAGTGCGTTGTATCGGCCGTCGAATTTCCAGCCGACCGTGCGGGTCACGAAGTTGACCATGGCGGTGGTGGTCGGCGCGATGATGCTGTTGAGGATCGGATCGCCGGAGCGCTGGTGGGGCGCGTACGGGAACGGGTCCCACGCCAGGTAGTTGGAGTCGTAGCGGCTGCCGAGCTTGCCTTCCTTGCGGTACACCTCGCGCAGGTAGGCCTGGGTGTCGAGCCTGCCGCCGGAGTTCTTGACGAAGGTCGGGTCCAGGCCGGTGAGTTCGGTGACCTTCCTGATCATCGCCGCCTGTGCCGCCGGGTCGCTGCGGCCCTTCATCAGGGCCTCGGCGTAGGCCCCGCGGGTATAGGCGATGATCGGGGCCATGTTGGCGGCGCTGAGCTTGCCTTCCCGCTCCAGGTGTGCGGCGGCGATCGAGGGCAGGGTGGTCATCCAGGCCATCGGCGAGACGTACTTGTCGCTCCAGGCCCGCGGGTCGAGGTAGGGCGAGACCAGCACCACGCCGTTCATCGCCACCCCGAGCCGGGTCTGCAGGTAGTAGGTGATCCGGGGGCCGCGGAAGCCGCCGTAGCTTTCACCCACGAAGTACTTGGGCGATTCCATGCGGCCGTACTTCACCAGCCAGTCGTAAATGATCCGCGACAGGTAGTGGATGTCCGCGTCGGTGGAGTAGAAGTCCTTGGTGGCCTGCTTGTCGGCCACCAGCGCGCGGCTGTAGCCGGTGCCGACCGGGTCGATGAAGACCAGGTCGGTGAACCCCAGCCAGGTACTGGGGTTGTCGTGCAGTTTCGCCGGTTCGGAGGGTGAATCGCCCGCGACGCCGAAGGCGAGCTTTTTCGGGCCGATCGCGCCGAAGTTGAGGTACACCGACGATGCCCCGGGGCCGCCGTTCAAGGCGAAGGTCACCGGCCGGTGTTTGCCGGGTACCGTGTATGCGGTGTACACGACCTGCGCGATGGTCTTGCCCTTGGCGTCGCGCACCGGCAGCCAGCCCACCGTGACGTTGTAGCGAAGCGTATGCCCGTCCACCACCGTGGAGCGGGAAACGTGCGCGTCGGCGGGAAACGCCGGCAGGTTGAAATCGGCGGATGCGTGGCTGGTGCCGTCGTCCTTGCCGGCGGCGTGCGCCGCGGGCATCGCCGCGCACGCAAGCAGGCCGGCCACGGCAAGGGCTGCGGCAAGCAACGGTTTGTTCATCGTCGGGTCCCCCGGGGCTGGTGCGAAAGCGCACCAGCCTAGGCGCGCGCACGGCCGCGTGCGCGTGCCGAAAGGCACGGTCACGCGCCGCGCATGGTCACGCCGGTCAGGACGAGGCCGGTGCCGCCGTTGCTGCCGCGGCGGGGGCGGCGGCGGTGCCGGCCGCGGCCGGAGCGGCCCGCGTGGTGGGGTACTGGCCGATCTGCAATGCGTAGCCGACGGCCTTGCCGGGGGGCATGCTGGCCGGATCGGTGTACACGCTGATGGTCCAGGTTCCGGCCGTGGTGACCGGCGCCGACCAGGTGTGCTTGCCGCTGCTCGCGCTGTCGACCAGTACGGTCTTGTCCGGACCCTCGACCTTGAAATTCACGCCCGCATCGCGCGTCACCAGGTTCACCTGCAAGGTGTTTCCCGGCGTGGCGGCGACGGTGTAGTCGTGCGCCGTGGCATTGGCGTCCAGCTTGCCGACTTGCTGGGCCCACGGGTTGCCGGGCTGGAAGGTCACCTCGGTCGTCGCCGCCTGCATGTCCGAGGCGCCGTAGCGGCCGATCTGCAGCGCGAACTTCGCCGACTCGCCGCGCGCGATGACGCCGCGTTCAACATACACGTGGATTCCGAATGTCGCCGCGCTGGCGACCGGCGTGGACCACGTGGTGGCCCCGGTCTTGAAGGTGTCGGTCAGGGTCTTGCCGGTGGTTTCGTTCTTGACCCGGAAGTAGATGTTCGGATTGCGGGTGACCAGGTTGATCTGCAACGTCTTGCCCGCTTCCACCGAAACCGAGTAGTCAAGCGAGGTGTCGAAGTGCTTGAGCGTGCCGAGTTCCTGGGTCCAGGGGTTGCTGGACTGGAACGTCACCGTGATGGGGGCATCGGCGGTGGCTGCAAGCGGCACGGCAGCGGCCAGCGCGATGCCCAGCGCAATCACGAGCGGGCGGAATGAACGGTAACGTGGCATCGGCAGGGCCCTCGCATGATGTGCCAGTCGCGCCAACCGCGCGACGGGGACGGGCGCCGTCCGGACCGGCGCTCCGCGTCTCCCGAGCATACCCGTCCGCGGGCGCGAAAGGAAAGTCACCGGCCCACATGCCCCGCGCAGGCGGCCGCGGCGCACGGAACCCGGAACCGGGTGCGTGTCCATGTACCCTGCCGTTTCGCACCGCAAGGAACCACCATGCTGCTGACCCTGGCCATCATCGCCGTCACCTGCGTCGTGTCGTGGATCGCGTTCAACAACGGCAGGCTGCTGCAGCGATTGCTGCTGTGGCCGCCGGCGATCGAGAAGAAGCACGAATACTGGCGGCTGATCAGCTACGGCCTGGTGCACGCCGATTTCCAGCACCTGCTGTTCAACATGATCACGCTGTTCTTCTTCGGGCGTGCGATGGAGGGCGTGTACGCGGGGCTTCTCGGCCCGTTCGGGTTCCTGTGGTTCTACCTCGGAGGGCTGATCGTATCGATCCTGCCGACCTACATCGCCAACCGCCACAATCCGAACTACCGCAGCCTCGGTGCCTCCGGCGCGGTGTCGGCGGTGCTGTTCGCCTACATCCTGCTGGCGCCGTGGTCGTTGATCTTCGTGTTCTTCGTGCCGGTGCCGGCGATCCTGTTCGCGGTGGCCTACCTTGGGTATTCCATCTGGATGGATCACCGTGGCGGCGGCTACGTCAACCACAGCGCGCATTCCTGGGGGGCGGCCTACGGCATCATCGTCACAGTGATCCTGGAGCCGCGCGTGGCGGCGCATTTCATCCAGCAGCTCGCCAATCCGCACTTCGGGATATGAGCGCGGGGCAGGGCGGTTGCCACGAACGTTACAATGGCCGCGACCGGGCCGGGCGCGATCGCCCGGCTGCAACCGACATCCGGAGCTTCGATGAGCGAACCGACAAGCACGCTGCGCCCGGCGCCGGGCAGCAAGTTCACCAGCCCCCAGGGTACCCGCGCGGTCAAGGACGGCATCCGCCCCAGCGCGATCAGCAAGCGGCCCGATGCCGCGCGCAAACCGCCGTGGCTGCGCGTGAAGCTGCCTGCCGGCGCGAACTACGAGGAAATCCGCGACATCGTGCGCACCCACAAGCTGTCCACGGTGTGCGCCGAGTCGAAATGTCCCAACATCGCCGAATGCTGGGGCCGCGGCACCGCCACGTTGATGCTGATGGGTTCGGTGTGCACGCGTGCGTGCAAGTTCTGTTCGGTGTCCACCGGCAACCCGCACGGCTGGCTGGATCCGATGGAGCCGGCCAGCGTCGCCGACGCGGTCGCGCTGATGGGTCTCAAGTATGTCGTGTTGACTTCGGTCGACCGCGACGACCTGCCCGATCTCGGGGCCGGCCACTACGCGGCCTGCATCCGCGCGATCCACGGCCGCAAGCCGGAAACGGCGGTGGAAGCGCTCACCCCCGATTTCGCGGGCCACCATGAACATGTTGCGACGGTCCTGGATGCGGGGCTTGCGACCTACGCCCAGAACATCGAAACCGTCGAGCGCCTGACCCACCCGGTGCGCGATCCGCGCGCCGGCTACCACCAGACGCTGGATGTGCTGAAGTTCGCCAAGGGCTACGCGCCCGCGACCGTCACCAAGACCAGCATGATGCTGGGCCTTGGCGAGACCGACGCGGAGATCGACCGCGCCCTGGACGACATCCGCGCCGCCGACGTGGACGTGGTGACGATGGGCCAGTACATGCGCCCCACGAAGAACCACCTGCCGGTGGAGCGCTTCGTCACGCCCGAGCAGTTCCACCAGTACCGGGAGATGGCGCTCGCGAAAGGCTTCCTGGAAGTGGTGTCCGGACCACTGGTGCGTTCCAGCTACCGCGCCGAACGCGTGCTCGAACACAACAACGTGGGACTGGATGAAGCCGTCTTGGACGGCATCCGCCAGTCGGCCGGGGCGGGGCTTCGGTGCTGAACGCGCGTTGCGCGGCGGCGGCGCCGTTCGCGATCCTCGGCACCGCGGCGATCATCGCCGGCGGGGCGACCGCGGCCGCCATTGCCTACCACGCGACCCAGCCGCTGGTCTGGATGGTGGCCTACCTGGTGCTGGTGGTCGGCGTGATGCAGTGGGTCTTCGGTGTCGGGCAGGCGTGGCTGGCCGAGTCCCCGCCGCCGCGTGCGGTCACCTGGGGCCAGTGGTGCCTGTTCAACCTCGGCAACGCCGGCGTGATCGGCGGGACGCTGGGTGCCCGCACGGACATCGTGGCGATGGGCACGCTGGTGTTCGTGGCGGCGCTGGCGTGGTTCCTGGTGGGCGTGCGTCGCAGCCGGCGGCGTGGCTGGGGCATTGCCTACCGGGTGTTGCTGGGCCTGATCCTGGCGAGCGCGTGCATCGGACTGGTGATTTCGGCCGCATCCCGCGGCCCGGCATGAGCCGGTCCGTTCAGTTCCAGGGCCTGGCTTCCTCCAGCATGTGACGCAGGGCCGCTTCGTCGGCTGCGGCCAGTTGCTGTTCGGCTTCGTGCAGGTTGGCCGCGTCCAGCGGCCGGGCCAGCGCGCCCTCGCCGCCGATGCGGCTGAAAATCATCAGCACGTTGCCGAATGATGCCTCCATCAATGCGGCCTGCCAGTGGCCGCCCTGGTTGTCGTCAAAACTGCGCATGGGCTCCGGTTCGGACTGCGGATCAATGGGATAGCGTGCGGCGAGAGGCCGAACATGCGATAATAGCGCGTGCTGGACGCTCGTGACACGCGCATGACGATTTGGCGTGGTGGATGCCATCGGCGGCAGATTGCCTGCCTGCCCGACGGCGAAATCGGTACCGTGACGGCAGCGCGCGCCCGCCTGTCGGAGCGCGTTGCGGGACCCGGCGTGACCGGCCCGTTCCCGTCGCGCGCGGCCACGTCCGATCCGGGCCTGCTGGTCGATGTTCCGTCATGCACTGACGGCGGAAACGACACCTGCCGGCCGCCGCCGATGAGCGAGCGCTGCCGCGCCGCTGTCGAACGCTCCGGTCTGGACACCCGGCACCGCCGGCGTCGAGGCCCGTGAAACCTGCAAGCGCGAGGGGGAAGGTCCGTACCCGGAAAATCCGCACCCACGTCCCGTCCCGTGACGGACGTCGGGGCGACAACAAGAGGAATGCTGCAATGGTTACAACTCGGAATCGCAAGCCTGCAAGCAAGAGTGCCCGCAAGACGGTACGCAAGGCAGCGGTCAAACCCAAATCCGTCAAGGCGAAGCCGGGTACGCCGGCCAGCAAGTCTGCCGCGACCAGGTCGGCCGCGCGCAAGGCGACCGGTGCGAAAAAGTCGACGGTCGCGAAGAAGCGTCCGGTGACGAAGGCTGCCGCGGCCAGGGCAAAGGCCCCGAAGACGACTGCATCCAAGGCATCCCGGACGTCGAAGACGTCCAGGACGGCCAAGACGGCCGGGACCGTCAAGCAGACGACGGCGAAGACGGCCAGGCAGGCCAAGGCGACGAAGACGGCCAGGCAGGCCAAAACGACCAAAACGACCAAAACGACCAAGACGGCCAAGACCGCCCGGCGCCCGGCGTCGGTGAAGACCGCCGCGAAGGCCGTGGCGGCGGCACGCGCCAGTGCCAGCAAGCGGCGTGCGCCCTCGTACATCCCGCGGTCGCACTTCCACGACGACTGGCTGTTGTCGGGACCGGCCGAATTGCCGCCCCAGCCCAAGCCTGCCGCACACACGCCGACCCGCAAGCCGCCGAAACCGCGCGCACCCAAGCCCAAGGCGATCAGCCACGAGCAGGCGGTGGCGAACCTCAAGGCGCTGCTGGAATCGCGCAAGCGCAAGGATCGCCGCGGCAGTGACAGCGCTTCCAAGAACGCCTGACGCATCCCTGGAACGCTCGCGAACACCCCCGGCATCGCCGGGGGTGTTGCGTTGTGGCCCGGACAGTCCCTGCGCGAACCTGAACGGTTTACGCTTTAATTACAATACTTTTCAGTTCAGGTTTAGGTCGACCCGGGATACTGGATCCACACTCACGAGGGAGGCAAGCCATGCAACGGCAATCCACATCGTTGCGCAGCAAGCTCGCGGTGGCCGGTGTCCTGATCCTCGCACTGGTGCTGGCGGCACCAACCGCGATGGCGCGCGACCATCATTACCGTCATGGCGGCCATGATCGCTCGGCCGATGTGCTGGGGGCGCTGGTCGTCGGCGCTGTGATCGGCGGCGTACTGGTCAGCGCCAGCAATCACCACCATGACCGTTACCGCGGCGGGTATTACTACCCGGCACGACCGTATGCCTCCTACGGTTACGCCTCTCCGCAACCGTATCCGGCGCCGGTGGGTTACTACGGTGGCTACTACGGCAGCCAGCCGGGCTACGGGTACCGTGGCCGCGTGAACATCGGCGTGGTGTATTCCAGTGGCCACGGTCACTACCGTCACGGACGCAGCTACCGGCGTGGCGGGTACTATCGTCACCATGGCCATCAGCGCGGCAACTGGCGTGGCCATCGCCACCATTCGTACCGTGGCCACCGCCATCATTCCGGCGGCAGTTACTACAGGCATCATCGCGGGCACTGATCGACCCGCCGCACGCGAAGCACGAAGCCCGGCCCTGGTGGCCGGGCTTTTTCGTGCGCGTGCGGCGTGTGCATTGACGCACGCTTCACGGTGGGGCGCGTAGCGTGCGCCGGGTCGAACCGGGCAAGTACGTTGCCCGTGATCGCCGGTTTTCCGTTCACCGCCTGCCATGCCAATGGCACGGTCCGAAAGAAAACCCGGCCCCACGCAGCAGGCGGTGCACGGTTTGGCGGCATGACCTCAGGAAGCGGTCAGCGCGGTCCGCCACGCAGGATGCCCGTTGCACGAACGCGGCGGACGCACCGGAAACTCCCTGACGCATGGCCGATCTCCACCGGAGGCACGGTGGTGGGCAAATGTCGTTCCGGAGCGGGCGCGCCGGAGGCATTCCACGAGTGACCAGGGCCGCCATGAGCCATTCCAGCGAATCATCGATCACCCCGCCGCGCGTCATGGACTCGGTGAAGACGCCGGAGGGTGCGGACCTGCGCCGGCGCCGTTTCCTCGGGGCCGCGGTGGGCCTGATCGGCGCCGCGGGGGTTGGCTTCCTGGCCGATATCCTGGTCGACAACATGAATCCCGGCAAGGCGGTGGCGGCGATGGGCGCGCCGGTGGATGTCGATGTCAGCAAGCTGGAGCCGGGGCAACTGATCCTGATCGAGTGGAAGAAGAAGCCGATCTGGATCGTCCGGCGCGAGAAGTCGATGCTGGCCACGCTCGATGAGCCGGACCTGCTGCGGCGCCTGAAGGATCCCGAGAGCAGGCAGCCACAGCAGCCAGCGGCAAGGTTCATCAACGGCAACTACCGCGCGCTTGTCCCCGAGTACTTCATCGCGGTCGCGCTGTGCACCCACCTCCAGTGCATTCCCGACTACCGTCCGCAGCCGAAAAGCGTGACGCCATGGTGGTTCGGCGGGTTCCATTGCCCCTGCCACGGCTCGATGTACGACCTCTCGGCGCGGGTCATCGAAGGCTCACCCGCGCCGCTGAACATTCCGATCCCGCCGTATTTCTGGAAGAGCAAGACCGTGGCGCGCGTCGGCGAGGACAACAGCAAGGGCGCAAAACAGGATTGGGAGCCTGCGATCTGGTGAAACCGCAACGGCCCGTTCGAATGCTTCTTGCGCTGCTGGCGATTGCCGGTGCCGGCGTTGCAGGGGTGACGCTGGCGGCCACCGATTACCTGGGTGTCACACCGCCCACGGTGCACAAGGCGCCGGCGGTGATCCAGACCTGCGCGGCCTGCCATGGCCCCGACGGCATCGCCACCGCACCGACGTTTCCCAACCTGGCCGGACAGAACTACAACTACCTGCTCAAGGCACTGGAGGCGTTTCGCAGCGGCGCGTGGAACACCACGCCGATGAAGGAGCTGGTGGCGACCATCCCGACTGCCGGAAAAAACCGCAACCTCAAGCAGGTCGCGGCATATTTTTCGCAGCACCCGCTGGATTACGCCAAGCGGGCGGCGGGCGCCAAGCCCGCGAAGGCGGTGGCCGAGGCGGGCTACAAGCTGTATTTCCAGGGCAACCGCAAGACCCACGTGCCCGCCTGCGCGGCCTGCCACTTGGCAAGCGGCATGGGCGATGCGCCGATGGCGGTACCGCGGCTGGCGGGCCAGAACGCCCAATACCTGGTCTCACAGCTCAAGGCCTTCGCCTCGGGCGCGCGCCAGACCAGCCCCGACCACGTGATGGGCAAGATCGCCGGCCGGCTGAGCGACAAGGAAATCCAGGCGGTTGCCAGCTACCTGCACGTGATGCGCCCGGACCTGCTGCCCGGTCGCGGCCCGAAGAACTACGCCGCCTACGACAAGGCGGTTGCGCAGCAACCCGTCCCCGGCGTGCCGGCGTCCGCGCTCGCCAAGGCGCCCCACAAATGAATGTCACACGCCACGCCCGCCAGGATCACGGCCCGGCGCGCACGCGCGGGGAGGGCGCATGTCGATGAACGCGGCACTGCATAAGTTCGCCGCCTGGTGGGACGAGCGCCTGCCCATCAGCGAGACCTGGCAAAGGCACATGAGCGGCTACCCGGCGCCGAAGAACTTCAACGTCTGGTATTTCTTCGGATCGTTGCTGATCCTGGTGCTGGTGCTGCAATTCGTGACCGGCACGTTCCTTGCGATCCACTACCAGCCGAATCCGAGCCTTGCCTACTGGTCGGTGCTGCGCGGCATCATGCGCGATTCGCACTGGGGCTGGCTGATCCGCTACATGCACATCGTCGGCGCCTCGGCGTTCTTCGTGCTGATCTACCTGCACATGTACCGCGGCATCCTGTACGGCTCGTACAAGAAGCCGCGTGAGCTGCTGTGGCTGATTGGCGTGGGGATCTACCTGATCCTGGCCGCCGAGGCGTTTCTCGGTTACCTGCTGCCGTGGGGCCAGATGTCGTACTGGGGCGCGACGGCGGTGGTGAACTTCGCCACGGCTTTTCCGGTCGTCGGCAAGGCGATTGCGACCTGGATCCGCGGCTCGTTCGTGGTCGGACTGCCGACCATCAACCGGTTTTTCGTCTTCCACGTGTTCCTGCTGCCGCTGCTGCTGCTGGCGCTGGTGCTGATCCACATCATCGCGCTGCACCAGGTCGGCTCGAACAATCCCGACGGCGTCGAGATCCACAAGCGCACCAACGCATCCGGCTGGCCGGTGGACGCGATTCCGTTCCAGCCCTATTACACGGTCAAGGACACGGTGGGGGTTGCGATCTTCCTGCTGGTGTTCTTCTGGTTCGTGTTCTTCCGGCCGGACGGCTTCGGCCTGATCATCGACAAGCTCAACTACAGTCCCGCGAATGCGATCAAGACCCCGCCGGACATCCATCCGCTGTGGTTTTTCCTGCCCTTCTACGCGGTACTGCGCGGCGTGCCGGAGAAGTTCTACGGCGTGCTGGCGTTCGTGTTCGTGTTCGTGATGCTGGCGGCACTGCCGTTGCTGGACCGCAACCCGATCAAGTCGATCCGCTACCGCTCGCTGCTCTACAAGGTCAACCTGCTGGCCATCGCCGGCGGGTTCATCTGGCTGGGCCTGATCGCCTATGGCCGCGCGACCGAGCCGAACATGGTGTACGGATTGCACGTGGCCGAAGGCTTCTACCTGGCGTTCTGGCTGTTGCCGTATTTCAACCGGCCGCGGCCGCGCTGGGTGACCGCGTTGTGGTTCGTGGTGCTGCAGGCGTGCGTGTGGCTGATCGATTACTGGATGTTCTACACCCACGCCCACGACTGGAGCCTGATGCTGCAGACCACGTGGATACCGGCGGCGTACCTGGCGATCATCCTGCTGCCCGCGCTGGCGTTCCCGCGCCTGGCGCATGACGCGCCCAGGCTGCCCGAGCGCCTGACCGCCGGCGGACTGGCGCATTGAGGCGCGTGCTCATGAAGCGACTCTCGATCCACACGAAGCACTGGACGGCGGCGCTGGCGCTGTGCCTGGCCGCGCTCGCCGTGCCGGCGCTTGCCGTGCATCCCGACACCAGGCCGCCGCTCAAGCACATGCAGGTGAACCTCAAGGACACCGCCGCGCTGCGTACCGGCGCGATGTACTTCATGCACCAGTGCGCGGCCTGCCACAGCCTGCAGGGCGCGCGCTTCGACGAGCTGGCCGCGCCGCTGAAGCTGACCAGGAAACAGATCCAGGACCGCATCAACCTCAGCGGCCTGGGCGTGCTCGACACCATCACCACGCCGATGCCCGCCGGGTTCGCCAAGGCTTACTTCGGGGTGGTGCCGCCGGATCTGACCGACGTGGTCAGGCACCGCAGCGTCGACTGGCTCTACACCTACCTCACTTCGTTCTACGTCGACCCCAGCCGGCCCACCGGCGCCAACAACGTCGCGTTCCACAACGTGGCCATGCCCGACGTCTTTGCCGGCCTGCAGGGCCTGCAGGCGCCGATCACGAAACCGGGCTACCGCACCGGGCAGAAGGTGCAGGTCGCGGTCGGGGTCAAGCCGCTGACGAAAGGCGCCATGACGCCCGCGCAGTTCGACGGCGTGGCCAGGGACCTGGTGACCTTCCTCTACTACGTCGGCCATCCGCACCAGCAGCAGAGCCACGCGATCGGCAAGTGGGTGCTGATCGTGATCGCGATCTGGATCGTGCTGGCGTACCTGGTGTACCGGCTCTACTGGCGCGATGTCGAGCATCCGCACGGGCCGCGCTGGTGGTCCTACTGGAAGCGCTGAGGCATGTTCAGATCGTCGACGAGCGATGGAGTTGCCCGGCGCACGGCCGACGAACGCGGCGCGGCGCCTGCCAATGCCACGCGCTTGAACGTGTATGCCTATGCCGCGCTGGCACTGGGACTGGTGCTGTACATCATCGCCATCTGGGCGCAGGTTTACATCGATACCCGCAAGACGCGCGAGGTGGCGCCGGATGCGTACCTGGAGGGCCACCGGCACTGGCGCATGCGCAGCGCACTGGTGTTCCTGATCTGGTCGGTGCTCGGCGGCTTCACGCTGCCGTTCGGGATCGGCTGGCTGGTGCTGATTCCGGCCTGGCTCTGGTACGCGTACCGGGTGGTGAAGGGCAGCGTGTGGTTTGCCCTGGGCCGACCGCTGGGCATGTCCAAACGCATGGCAGGGTCGGCCGGTTGAGCCGGTCCGCGCAAGCGGGAGGACAGGGCATGGCCGCTGTGCCCGATTTCGAATCGCTGCTGGCATACCAGCCTGCGCCGGGATTGCTGGACGCACGCGTGATCGCGATCACCGGCGCGGCGGGCGGCATCGGCCGGGCCGTGGCGGTCGCCGCCGCGCAGCTCGGTGCCAGCCTGATCGCGATCGATCGCGACCGCCGCGGCCTGGATGCGTTGCGTGAGGAACTGGTTGCCGCCGGCGCGGCGGCGCCGGTGGCGGAAGTCATGGACCTTGCCACCGCCACCACGGTCGATTACCGGGAACTTGCCGAGCGAGTCGACCGGGAGTCCGGGCGTCTGGACGGCCTCTTGAACAACGCCGGGTGGATCGGCGCGCTGTCACCGTTCGAGCACGTCGAGCCGCAGGTGTTCGGTCGCGCGATGGCCATCAACCTGGCGGCGCCGTTCCTGCTGACGCAGTGGTGCATGCCGTTGCTGAAAAAGAGCGAAGATCCGGCGTTGGTGTTCTCCCTGCACGACAGCCAGCGTGCATTCTGCGGCGCCTACGGCGTCGCCAAGGCGGGACAGGAAGCCCTGCTGCACATCCTGGCCGACGAATACCACCTCGACAGCGAGGCCCCCGTGCGCGTTTTCGGCATCGACACCGGGCCGGTCGCAACCGCCGAACGCCGCCGGCACTGGCCGGGCGAACCGGTCGACAAGCACCCGGCGCCGGCGCGCGTGGTCGGCCCCTACCTGTACGCGCTGGGCCCGGACGCGAGCGGCCGGACCGACGTGGTGTTGCGCCGCCGGACGGCGGGAGACAGGCATCAACCGGCCGCGCGATAGGCTTCGCGCAGCAGTTCGTGGAAGTGGTGCACGCCGTCCTCGCGCTTCGGGTTCAGGCGACCGGCGTGGTACGAACCCGAGGCGAGGCCGCGTTGCACGATTTCACACATGTCCACGTCCTGGCGCTGCACCAGGTCGCTGAAGGCGTGGTCGCGGGCGTGGCGTGCCTCGACATCGGCGGCATCGGGCGGATAGAAGTAGTCGAACGTCACCCGGCAACGTTCCGGCGCGAGCGGAATCACCCGGTTGGTCTGCATGCGGTCGGGCAGCACGTTGAGCAAGGTGTTGGGCCACAGGAAGCCGTACAAGGCCTCCCCGTCGCCGTAGAGGTCCGCACCGCTGTCCAGCGGGCTGTGCTGGAACGAATGCCAGCGGCCGGCTTCGACCACGTAGTCGCGGTAGTCCAGCATCCGGTTCAGTTCCGGGTGGATGTGCGGGATGTGGTAGCCCTCGAGGTAGTTGTCCACGTACACCTTCCAGTCGCAGGCGATGTCGTAGGCGTAGTGGCGATGGAAGGCGTAGGCATCGATCGGGCGCGTGCCGAGCCGTGCGTCGACGCCCGCGATGAGCTCCTCGAACGGGGCGGTCGGGTCCAGCGCCGCGAACACCAGCCCGCGCCATTCGGCGACACGCGCTTCGGGCAGGCGCACGCTGGCGACGTCGAAGTCCTGCGCGTCGTCCATTTCGGTGGCATTGCGCAGCTGTCCGTCCAGCGCGTAGGTCCAGCCGTGGTAGTGGCAGCGAAGCCGCTTCGCGCCGCGGCCGTCGCACAGCGCCAGCGGCCCGGCGCGATGCCGGCAGACGTTGTGCAGCGCGCGCAGCACGCCGTCGTCGCCGCGCACCAACAGCAGCGGCACGCCGGCGATTTCGCCGACCACGTGATCGCCCGAACCGGAGACCTGGTCGGCGCGCGCCAGCAGTTGCCAGCCGCCCGCGAACACTGCGCGGCGGTCGCGTTCGGCGCTTTGTGCACCCACGTAGAACTGTGCCGGGAGCGCGAAGGCACGTTCCAGCGACTGTGTGGCGGTGTCACCTTGTGCGGACATGAACGATCCCGAACGCTGTTGACGACGCCGGTGGCCCGCCGCCACCGTCACGCCGAGTGAACACGCGAAATGATTAAATCCGCGTGCATGGTGTAGGGTAACAAGCGAGCGCGCGCAGCAAGGAACTTTTGCAGATGTCAGCACAGCCCCATCCGCGCAGCGAGGGACGTGCATCCGGCGCCGCGGTTTCCGAATACCAGCGCGTGCGTGACGCCACGCTGTCGCTGTGCAAGACCCTGGCACCCGAGGATACCGTGGCGCAGTCGATGCCGGACGCCAGCCCGGCCAAGTGGCACCTTGCGCATACCACCTGGTTTTTCGAGCAGTTCCTGCTGTCGCATTTCGTGCCCGGTTACCGGCGCTTTCGCGACGGCTGGGATTTCATCTTCAATTCCTACTACCAGACCGTCGGACCGATGCATGCGCGTCCGCAGCGCGGGTTGCTGACTCGCCCGACGGTGGCCGAGATCCGCGACTACCGCGCGCACGTGGACGCGGCGATGGCCGACCTCATCGCCCGGCGCGGCGACGATGCCGAATTGCGCACGCGCGTGGTGCTCGGACTCCACCACGAGCAGCAGCACCAGGAACTGCTGCTGACCGACATCGCGCACCTGTTCTCGCTGAACCCCCTGCAGCCGGTATTCCGGGAATCGCCGCCGGTGCCGGCTGCCGACCCGGTGCCGTTGCGATTCATCCACGGCAGCGACGGCATCGTCGAGATCGGCCACGCCGGCAAGGGCTTCGCCTACGACAACGAAGGCCCGCGCCATCGCGCGCTGCTGCACCCGCACCTGATCGCCAACCGCTGCGTCAGCAACGCCGAGTTCCGCGAGTTCATCGACGACGGCGGCTACCGCAAGCCGGCGCTGTGGCTGTCGGAGGGCTGGGACACCGTGCGCCGCGAAGGCTGGGCGCATCCGCCGTACTGGAGCGACGACCTGGAGACCACGTTCACGCTGGCCGGTCGACGTCCGATCGACCCGGCGGCGCCGGTCTGCAGCGTCAGCTTCTTCGAGGCCGATGCGTTCGCGCGCTGGGCCGGCGCCAGGCTCCCGACCGAGTTCGAATGGGAAGCGATGGCGAAAAATCTTCCGGTCGATGGCAACTTCGTCGATTCCGGCGTGCTGCGGCCGCTGCCGGCGCGTGCCGGCGACGCACCGCCGATGCATCCGCTGCAGATGTTCGGCGACGTGTGGGAATGGACCGCCAGTCCCTACGTCGGCTATCCCGGCTACCGGCCGCCCGCGGGCGCGATCGGCGAGTACAACGGCAAGTTCATGTGCGGACAGTGGGTGCTGCGCGGGGGTTCCTGCGCCACGCCCGCGGGACACGTCCGCGCGACCTACCGCAACTTCTTTTATCCCGCGGCGCGCTGGCAGTTCAGCGGGTTGCGGCTTGCGAGGGATCCATGACCAGCACGCCAGCCGCAAGCGAAATCCACCTCGACGACCGCCGCCCCGACCGGGACGATGTCCTCGCCGATACCCTGCGCGGCCTCTCGGCCAGCCCCAAGCGGTTGCCATCGAAGTATTTTTACGATGCCCGCGGGTCCGAGCTGTTCGAGCGCATCTGCGAGCAGCCCGAGTACTACCCGACCCGCGTCGAGCTGGCGATCATGCGTGACAACATCGCCGACATCGCCGCGGCGCTGGGCCCGGACGTGCGCCTGGTCGAATACGGCAGTGGCGCGGGCGTCAAGACGCGGCTGCTGCTCGAACACCTGGAGTCGCCCGTCGCGTACGTGCCGGTGGAGATCTCGCGCAGCGCGGTGGCCGACAGCGTGCGCGAGCTCGAAAGCGCGTTTCCGGACATCGAGATGCTGCCGGTGTGTGCCGATTTCACGCGGCCGATCACCCTGCCGCGCGCCACGCGTGCGCCGCGCCAGACGGTGGTCTATTTCCCCGGGTCCACCCTCGGCAATTTCGCGCCGGACGAGGCCCTGCGGCTGCTCCGGCAGATGCGCGACGAGGCCCGGCAGGGCGGCGGGGTGCTCGATGGCGGCGTCCTGATCGGCGTCGACCTGGTCAAGGATCCGGCAACGCTGGAAGCCGCCTACAACGATGCCGCCGGCGTCACCGCGGAATTCACGCTCAACCTGCTGGTGCGCCTGAACCGCGAGCTGGGCGCGGATTTCGACCTGGACGGATTCCGGCACCGGGCGCGGTACCACCCACTGGCGGGGCGCATCGAAACCCACATCGTCAGTACCCGCGACCAGGACGTCCACATCGGCGAGCAAACGTTCCATTTCGCCGGGGGCGAGGCGATGCTGGTCGAATACAGCTGCAAGTACACGCCCGAAAGCTTTGCCCGGCTGGCCTCGAAGGCGGGCCTCGAGGTGGTCCGGATCTGGACCGACCCCGATGAGCGCTTCAGCGTCCAGTGGCTGGCCTGCGATTGAGGCGCGGGCGCCATCCCCGCCCGTGTCTTTCGACACCCGCATCGAAATCTGAAATTCGCTACGCTTGCCCGATCGGGGCAAGGTGAGGGCAGGGGACATGCGACTGACACGCGCGGGACTGGCCGGGTTGGCCCTGGTGGTCTGCGGCACGGCGCTCGCGGCCGCCGGAAACCCGTACGCGCGCGATCCCGGCCAGGCGATTGACAAGGCCTACACCGCGAAGATCGCGAAATACACCACCGAGCCCTGGTTCAACACCCCGCTGACCGATTACCTGCCGGCCTCGGATACGGTGCCGACGCCCGAGGCCGTGCTGGGCGACGTGGCCGGCGCACCGAACATGCTGCCGTATTCGAAGGACGTGTACCGCTACTTCCGGATGCTGGCCAAGGCCAGCCCGCGGGTGAAGGTCTTCTCGATCGGCAGGACCGAGGAAGGCCGCGAGATGATCGCGGTGGCGATCGCCGACGAATCGCTGATCAAGGACCTTGACGCCAACAAGGCGCGGCTCGCGCAGCTGGCCGACCCGCGCAAGCTTGACATGGATGACACGAAGGCCGCCGCACTCATCCCGCAGACGCATCCGGTCTACTACATCACCGGCACCATCCATTCCACCGAAACCGGCGCGCCGACCGCGCTGATGGAGCTTGCCTACCGCCTTGCCGTCGACAACGCGCCCTACATCAAGACCATCCGTTCGCACGTCATCACCCTGATCACGCCGGTGGTCGAGGTCGACGGGCGCGACCGCATGGTCGACCTGTACCGCTGGCACCGCGCGCACCCGGGCGAGAATTACCCGCGCCTCATGTACTGGGGTCACTATGTCGCGCATGACAACAACCGCGATGCGATGGCGGTGACGCTGGACCTGACCAAGCACGTCATGGACACCTATGTCGGCTGGCACGCGCAGGTGCTGCACGACCTTCACGAGTCGGTGCCGTTCCTGTACGACAACACCGTGGGCGACGGTCCCTACAACGCCTGGATCGACCCGATCCTCACCAGCGAATGGCAGCAGATCGGCTGGAACAACGTCGAGCAGTTGACCAGGCTGGGCCTGCCGGGCGTATTCACCCACGGGAAGTTCGACACCTGGAGCCCCGGCTATCTGATGTTCATCGCGGCGATGCACAACGGCATCAGCCGCCTCTACGAGACCTTCGGCAACGGCGGCGCCGACACCGAGGAACGCATCCTCGACCCGGACGAATACGCGCGCGCCTGGTACAAGCCCAATCCGCCGCTGCCGAAGGTGCTGTGGTCGCAGCGTGACAACAACAATTATGAGGAATCGGGCCTGCTGACGGCGCTGTACTACTTCGCGCAGAACGATGAGCACTTCCTGGAGAACTTCTGGCTGAAGTCCAAGCGTTCGGTCGAAAAGCCGCAGCTTGCCGGGCCCGCGGCCTACGTGCTGACCGCCAGCGACAAGCACCAGGGCGCGCAGATGCACCTGCTGCACACCCTGCACCTGCAACACGTCGAGATCAGCCGCGCCACCGCGCCGTTCACCGTGAAAGTCGCCGACGACACGGAAGGGCATGCCGCGGGCAAAACGGGCAACAAATCCGGGAAAGCTGCGAAGGCCGGTGAGTCGCCGGATGCGGTGCCGCCGCGGGTCGCGACCGTCAAGCGCAGCTTCCCGGCGGGCAGCTGGATCATCCGCATGGACCAACCCTATTCGCGCATCGCCGACGCCTTGCTGGACCGGCAATACTGGGCGCCCGACGATCCACAGAAGCATCCCTACGACGACACCGGCTGGTCGTTCGGCGACCTGTTCGGTGTGGACGTGGCACGGGTGGTCGACACCTCGGTATTGAAGGTGCCGATGCGCGAAGTGCAGGCCGGCTTCGACAAGCCCGCATTCTCGCTGGCATCGCTCGGCGTGACCGGGAAGGTGCCGCGCATCGCGCTGATGCACACCTGGCTTTCGACCCAGACCGAAGGCTGGTGGCGCATGGCGCTGGACAAGCTGCACGTGCCCTACGCCTACATCAGCACCCAGGACGTGGCGCGCGAAGCCGACCTGCGTTCGAAGTACGACGTGATCCTGTTCGGCCCGGTCGGCGTCGGTGACCACACCCGCATGATCGTCGACGGCCTGCCGATGTACGGCAACCCGATGCCATGGCAGAAGACCGAACTCACGCCCAACCTCGGCGTGATCGACTCGACGCCCGATGTCCGCCCGGGCCTCGGCCCGTCGGGCGTGGCCAACCTGAAGAAATTCGTGGCCGAAGGCGGCCTGCTGGTGACTTCGGAAGACACCGCGCGCTTCGCGATCGACATCGGGCTTGCGCCCGGCGTGTCGGTGGCCAGGCCCGGCAACCTGCGTGTGGTCGGCAGCGTGTTGCGCGCCGAGCCTGTCGACAAGGCGAGTCCGGCGCTGGCCGGCTACGGCGATTCCTTCGCGCTGTACAGCTCGCAGGGCATGGCTTTTGACGTCGCCGACCAGACGATCGGCAATCGCGGCCTGGTTGCCGCGAAGGACTACCAGCGCCCGACCGGTCGCGGCGGTCCCGATGATCCGGATGTCCCGGAAGGGCGGCCCTACCACGCGCCACCGCCGCTGCCGGAGGTGAAACCATGGCAGCCGGTGCCGCTGAACGCCGAGCAGGCCCGAAACAACCCGTTCCTGATTCCGGAAGGCGCCCGCCCGAAGGTGCTGGTGCGCTGGGCCGACGCCGACAAGCTGCTGATCGCCGGGCTGCTGGAGAACGCCGGCGGCATGGCGGGCAGGGCCGCGGTGGTCGATGCCAGCTACGGCAAGGGCCACGTGCTGCTGTTCGCCAACAACCCGGTCTGGCGTGGCGAAACCATCGGCAGCTACCGGATGTTCTTCAACGCCATCACGCATTGTTCGTGCGATCGTCCCTGATCGCGGCGCCCCGGGGCCGGCGTGCTGACGCGACGTCCCCCGCCCATGGAAGTCCGGAACGGTCTTCCCCGGCCTGACTGTTCACCACAGCCGCTCCGCATGCGGCAATTCACAAAAGGAAGATCCGCATATGGAACCACGCCGCTGGCTGCCTTATCGACACATGCAAAGTCGCCACCTGGGGCTGGCGCTGGCCACCGCGCGGGTGATCGCGTGGATCGGCATGCTGCTGGTCGCCGCAGGGGTCGCCTACGGAATCGCCTCGGCCATCAAGGGCCCCGCGGGCGGCTTTGTGACGCTGGCGCTGGGCATGGTGATCGGCCTGATCGGCTACGGCCTGGCGGCGCTGGTCGTCAGCGGGGCCCTGGCCGCCCTGGTCGGAATCGAGGAAAACCTGCGCCGCGGCAACGAGCGCGACGGCCCGGCTGCGTGAACGGGCCCGGTCCGGCCTCGGCGGGAGCACTGGCGCCGCGGGGCAAAACTCCTGTACGATCCCGACCGCTGAGTTAGCCAAACCGTCGGGGGGTGGTTTGTTTGGGGCCGGTTGCTGACCGTTTGACGATCGCATCGCTGTCTTCACTCTCGCTAGTCAGTGCTTCACGTTGCGCACGCGAGTGCGCTGTTTTTGTCAACCAATCGAGTAGCAAGGAGTCAGTCATGTCGGAGCGTCAAACCGGCACAGTAAAGTGGTTCAACGATGCAAAGGGCTTTGGTTTCATCAGCCGTGAAAACGGTGAAGACGTGTTCGTGCATTTCCGCGCGATCGTCGGCACCGGGTTCAAGTCGCTGCAGGAAGGCCAGAAGGTCACCTTCAACGTGATCCAGGGTCCCAAGGGCCTGCAGGCCGACCAGGTCCAGCCCGCCTGAACCATTGTTGTCATCGAAACAGGAAAAACCCCGCGGTGATGCGGGGTTTTTCTTTGTGCATCCGAAGCCACGCGCCGCGGGGCGTGGCAGGCAACCGCCAAGGGTGCGATGATGCGCCCATGTACGCGAACTTCCGCGAGTTCTACCCGTTCTATCTCAGCGAGCACACCGACCGCCGCTGCCGGCGCATGCATTTTCTCGGTTCCAGCCTGGTGATCGCGTCTTTCGTCGTGGCCATCGTCACCTGGAATCCGTGGTGGTTGATTGCGGCCCCGCTGTGCGGCTACGGCTGCGCGTGGATCGGGCATTTCATGTTCGAGCGCAACAAGCCCGCGACCTTCCGGCATCCCGTCTACAGCTTCATGGGCGACTGGGTGATGTTCGCGCAGATCCTGCGTGGACGGATCAGGTTTTGAGCTGCGTTATCCTTCGGCGATGACCGATCCACGTTTCGCCGGCATCGAGCGGCTGTATGGCGCCGGCAGCCTGGCGTGCCTGGCGGACGCGCACGTGGCGGTGATCGGGCTGGGCGGGGTCGGCTCCTGGGCTGCCGAGGCGCTGGCGCGCAGCGGCGTGGGCCGTCTCACCCTCATCGATGCCGACGAGGTGTGTGTAACCAACACCAACCGGCAACTGCACACGCTGGTCGACACGCTCGGCAAGCCCAAGGTCGCGGTGATGGCCGACCGCCTGCGCGGCGTGGGTCCCGACCTCGTGGTCGAGGCGGTCGAACGCTTCGTGACGCCGGCGAACCTTGCCGAATCGCTGGAGCGCGGCTTCGACCTGGTGCTCGATGCCTGCGATGCCTTCCGCGTGAAGGTGGAAATGACCGCCTGGTGCCGGCGCCACAAGCTGCCACTCATCGTGTGCGGATCGGCCGGCGGCCGTACCGATCCCACGCAGATCCGGATCCGCGACCTCTCGCGCACCGAGCACGACGCGCTGCTGGGCCTGATGCGCCGCAAGCTGCGCCAGGAATTCGGGTTTCCTTCCAATCGCGACCGCTACTTCGGCGTGCCGGCGGTGTACTCGCTGGAAAACGTGCGCTATCCCCAGGCCGATGGCAGCGTATGCGGCACGCGTCCCGCGGGCGGTGAGTCATTGAAGCTCGATTGCGGCGGCGGACTGGGCGCCGCCACCCACGTCACCGGCGCCTTCGCGTTCGCGGCCGTCGCGCGCGCACTGCAGATGCTGTTGAAGGCCAGGGCCTGATCGGCGCGCGTCGCACCTGGTTGCCCGGGATCAACCCTGGCCACGCGGCGCCGCGGGTCACGCCTCGTCCAGGAACAGCCGCCGTGCGTTGCGGGTGGTTGCCCGTGCGAGCTCGGCCGGATCCTGGCCACGCAGGGCTGCCACGTGCTGCAAAACCTCGACCAGGAATGCCGGTTCGTTGCGCTGCCCCCTGTGCGCCGCACCCGGCTGGTCGGGGGCATCGGTTTCCAGCAGCAGGCTTTCGACGGGCAGGGTGGCGACCGTTCGCCGCAGTCGTCGTGCACGCTCGTGGGTCACCGGCCCGCCGATCCCGACATGGAAACCGAGTTCGCGAAGCTGGCGTGCCTGTTCCGCACTGCCGGAAAAACTGTGCACCACGCCGCGCAGCGGCTTGCCAAACCGGCGCAGCTCCAGGATCATCGCCTCGAACGCCCGCCGGGCGTGCAGGACCAGCGGCAGGTCGAAACGCGAAGCGATGCCGAACTGGCCGCGCAGCAGGCGCAGTTGCCGGCCGCGGTCGAGGCCTGCATCGAAATGATCCAGCCCGCATTCGCCCACCGCCACCGCCGGGTGCGTGCCGAGCCAGTCTTCGAGCCGTTCCAGGTCACTGTCCGCGTGCTCGTCCAGGTAGCACGGGTGCAGCCCGTAGGCTGCATGCAGGCCCGACCGGGACGCGCACATGGCGTGCAGCTTCGGCCACGATGCCGCGCTGACCGCGGGAACCAGGATTTCCCGGACGCCCGCCGCGCGCGCATCGTGCAGCACCTGTTCACGATCGGCATCGAATGCCGACGCGTCAAGATGCGCGTGGCTGTCGAACAGGTGGAGATCCGGGCAGGTGGCGGACATTGTAGTAGCCTGAACGGGAATACTGGATGGCCGGCGTCCGTTGACGCTGTGTTCATTGTCGGGTTGATTGAATCGAATCGCCACACGATCGAACGGATCGGGAGAACAGCATGAACGGGAATACAGCATTGACCAACGCGGTGCGTGTTTCGCTGGGCGTGTTGCTGGCCGTGTCGCTGGCCGCATGCTCGAACGGCAACAACCAGGGCCAGCCGCAGGGTGCCAATACCCCGGCCAACCTGGCGCTGACGACCTCGGCGGCGCCTGCGCAGCAGCCGCTGCAGAACGGCGCCGATGGCCAGACACCGGCCCAGCAGGCCGGTGCGGCACAACCGCAGTTCGCGAAAGTCGTGGCGGTGACCCCGGTGACCCGGACCACCACCACCAGCAAGCCGCGCCAGGTGTGCCGGGACGAGCAGGTCGCGGTACCCGAACATTACAAGGACAAGAACCAGATCGGCGGCGCCGTGGTCGGCGGCCTGGTTGGCGCACTGGCTGGCCACCAGGTTGGTGGCGGCAAGGGCAAGACGCTCGCGACCATCGCCGGTGCGGCCGGCGGGGCCTATGCCGGCCATGAGATCCAGAAACACCACCAGGAAAACAACCGCACCAGGATGGAAACCCGCAACGTGTGCCACACGGTCGAGGACAAGACGACCAAGACCACCACGGTCGGGTATGACGTGACCTACAGCCTCAATGGCGAGACCGGCCACGTGCGCATGGACCACAACCCCGGCGTCGGCACCGGCCTGCCCGTGAAGGACGGGGTCGTGGTTGCAGGCGGAACCCAGAAGGGCAACTACTACCGGTAAGACCCTGCGGCAACGACGGGTCAAGGAGAAGCCTCATGTCCAGACCAATTCCTGCAACAGGCGGCGCGCTGCGCGCGGCGGCACTGCTGGTGTGCATCGCGGCGGCGGCACTGCTGCTGGCGGCTTGCGCACCGGCGTACAACAGCCGGCCGGGCGGTTACTACGGCGGGCAACCCCCGGGCTACCAGGGGCGCGGCGACGCCCGCTGCTACCAGGGCTGCGGTTACGTCCGGGAAATCCAGGAAGTGCGCCTGCGCGGCCACAACGAGCAGGGCGCGGTGCTGGGTACCGTGATCGGCGCCGTCGTCGGTGGCGTGCTCGGACACCAGGTCGGCGGCGGCAAGGGCAAGAAGGCCGCCACCGTGGCCGGCGCGGTTGCCGGGGGTTTCGCCGGGCATGCGGTCGGCGAACGCGCCGGCGGCCAGCGCGACGGCTGGCAGATCGTGGTCCAGCTGCAGAGCGGCCGCTACGCCACGGTCACCCAGCGCGAGCGGCCGCAGGTACGCGTCGGCGATTACGTCATGATCCGGAACGACCGCGTCTACCGTTACTGAGCGGCGTCACGCAACGGCCGCACCCACGGAGCCCTCCGGCCGGAGGGCTCCGTTGTTTTTCGGGTCGCGCCCGGGTGGGCGTCAGTCGACGGCGTAGAACTCGTGGTCGCCGATGGTCGCGATCGGGTTCTTGGCCCAGGCGGCCGTCGAGCCCAGCCGGATGAAGTGGTTGGCGCCGGGCACCACCAGCTTGCGCTCGGAAGCGGGCTCGTTCCAGATCGCGATGGCCTCGCCGGCGATCTTCCAGGCCTTGTTCCATGCCGACAGGTTGTCGATGGGGTAATCCTTCGGGGTGGTGGTCAACGCGAACTGGTACGGTGCCGTGACCACTTCGCATACGGTCTTGCCGTAGCGGCCCATTTCCAGACGGTCGAGCGCCACCTCGGCCACGGCCAACTGGCCGCGGGTAGGCTGGCTGCGGGCCTCCAGGTACACGGTGGCTGCCAGACAGGTTTGATCGGCGACCGGCCGCGGCAGCAGCGCGATCATGCCGAGCAGAAAGCCCAGAGTCATCGAGTCTTCTCCTTGCATGCACGGCGCCACATGCCGAACCGGGCCGGCATCTGGCGATGGAACACGGTGGGCGGACATTGCCGCACCGCAGGTTGACAGTCGTTGGCGGAAAACCGCGAACGGTCACCGGCACGTCGCGCCGGGACCCCGGTACTGCACAACACCAACAGTTTCAGGCAATCGGCATGGCCGACATTGCACGTGGTGCGGAACCTCCGGACCACGCGAAGCCCCGGCGTTTGCTGGCCGGGTTGCGAAAACTGCGCGCAGGGTAAGCGCTGGTCGCTGCCCGCGCAAGTGCCCAAATGTGAACAATGTGTGCCAAAAATCGGGCGTTCAGATGGCAGTTAGGTATCGAAACTTGCGTTAATTCTGTAAACATTTTCCATGATATTGATTTCATTGTGAATATCTGTAGTCACGATGGCCAGGGCGTCACAAGTTCCCGTGTCCGTCACCGCGTCGAGCACGGTCGCCTCGACACGGCCGTCCTGGCCCCGGAACGTGCCCGGCGCCAGCGCGGCGCTGCCCTGGAGATGGCACAGCCGACTCTTGTGGCCGCCGCGAAAATGCAGCCTGGCGGCGATTTCCTGGCCCGGATAACAGCCTTTCCGGAAACAGATGGCGCCCAGGCGCTCCAGGCCCAGCGCCTGCGGCAGGAAGCGGGCCTGGCCGTCGCGGGGCAGGGTGGGCCAGCCCGCGCGGATGTCATGCAGGCGCCATGTGTCCCGCGCGGCCGCATCGATGGCTGGCTGCGATTGCGGTGCCTCGAGACGCAGGCTGCGCGGTCCCAGCCCCAGGAGCAACGCGTCGCCATCCCGGTGCAGCGAGCCCATGGCCTGCGCGCCGCCGGCACGGACGGTGAAGTGGCACGCACCCAGCGTGGCCTTGCTGCGCAGCAGGTAGCGCGCCAGTGCAGTGCGTACAGCCTCGACATCACCGCCACGCAGCAGGGCCAGCAGCCGTCCCTCGCCGGCATCCACCAACTGCATCAGCGCCTGCACCCGACCCTGCGGCGTCAGCCACGCGTTCCATTGCCATTGCATCGGCCCCAGCCGTTCGACGTCGCCCGAGAATTGCGTTTGCGCAAACGCGCGCGCGTCGGGGCCCTCGATCGTGATGCAGTCGGCCTGGCCGATGACGGGAAGCGTTGGCATGGAAGACCCGGTGGTGGCTTGTGCGTGGTGCATGGACTTCGACGATTCTGTGTGCGGCGGTTCGATCGGTGCAACAATGCGCTCTTCATCGATTCGCATTCGGGGGTACAGGCAAGTGACTGACAACGACAAGGACAAACCCGTTCCCGGTTCCGACACCGTCAGGCCGCAGCCGGCCGATGACGACGCGCGACGCGAGCGGCCCACGCCGGAGGGCGACGGCCTCGATCCGACGCGCTACGGCGACTGGGAAAAGAACGGACGCTGCATCGATTTTTGACGTCCGTGCACGCGCGCCACCCCGCGCATGCATCGCAAGCCGTGCGCGTTTCGTGCAACAATGGAAAATGATCGTCGTCGCGAACGCCGATCGTGGGGTCCATGTTCCGCCAGCCGTGACCAGGAAATCCGACATGTCAACATCCCGACCGTTGTCACCGCACCTTGGCATCTACCGCTGGCGCGTCAACATGCTGCAGTCGACGCTGCACCGCCTGACCGGCCTGTTCCTGTGCCTCGGGGCGTTGCTGGTGACCTGGGGCCTGATCGCGGCGGCGGACGGGCCGGCAGCGTGGCAGGTGTTCGCCGGATTCTGTGCCAGCTGGATCGGCCTGGTCCTGCTGTTCCTGTGGACCTGGTCGCTGCTGTTTCACCTGGTCAACGGCATCCAGCACCTGGTCCGTGACGCCGGTGCGAATTTCGGCCCGCCGACACGCGACCGTACCCACAATCCGGTGTACTGGTCGACCGGCTGGATCGTGCTCGCCATCAGCGTGGCGCTGACGGTGCTGGTGTGGATCCTGTTGATGCTGCACGTTGGCGGGGTGACGTCATGAGCGCCTACCCGGGACAGGAGGGACTGCGCACGCCGCTCAAGGTGGCGCGACGCGACGGTGCGTCGGGCACCGGCGTGCCCCACTGGTGGTTGCAGCGCGTCACCGCGGTCGCACTGGTTCCGCTGACGATCTGGTTCCTGTTCCTGCTCGGCGGCCTGATGGGTGCCGGCTACCCGGCGGTGCTGGCGACGATCGCCCAGCCCGTGCACGCGATTTTCCTGATCGTGCTGGCGGTGTGCATGTTCTGGCACGGCGCGCTGGGTCTGCAGGTGATCATCGAGGACTACGTGCACACGCGCTGGCTGGGACTGACCCTGCAGGTCGCCTTGCGTTTCGGCGCCAGTCTTGGCGCCCTGGCGTGCGTGCTGGCGGTGCTGGCCGTCTGGCTGGGCGGCGCCCCGCGGTAGCTGAACTTCCATCGCTTGCAAAGGGGCCCGCATGGCTGCTGAAAGTTACAAGGTCGAAACCCACGAATACGACGTGGTGGTGGTGGGCGCCGGCGGCGCCGGACTGCGCGCCACCATGGGGCTGGCCGCGAAGGGATTGTCCGCGGCCTGTGTCACCAAGGTATTTCCGACCCGCTCACACACCGTCGCGGCGCAGGGCGGCATGGCCGCCGCGCTCGGCAACATGGGTGAGGACGACTGGCGCTACCACTTCTACGACACCGTCAAGGGCGGTGACTGGCTGGGCGACCAGGACGCGATCGAATACATGTGCCGCGAGGCGATTCCGGCGGTCATCGAACTGGAACACTTCGGCGTGCCGTTCTCGCGCACGAAGGATGGCAGGATCTACCAGCGGCCGTTCGGCGGCATGACGGTCCGCTACGGCGAAGGCCTGGCGCAGCGCAGTTGCGCCGCCGCCGACCGCACCGGTCACGCGATCCTGCACACACTGTACACCCAGGCGCTGAAGCACGATGCCCGGTTCTTCGTCGAGTATTTCGCGACCGACCTGGTGAAGGATCCGGCCAGTGGCCGCATCGCGGGCGTGCTCGCGATCGACCTCAACGAAGGCACGTTGCACTTCTTCAAGGGCCACGCGATCGTGCTGGCCACGGGCGGCTACGGGCGGGCGTACGCTTCGTGCACCGGCGCGCACACCCAGACCGGCGATGGTGGCGGCATGGCCTTGCGCGCCGGCATCGCCATGCAGGACCTCGAATTCGTCCAGTTCCATCCGACCGGCATCTACGGCGCGGGCTGCCTGATCACCGAGGGCGTGCGCGGCGAAGGCGGCTACCTCACCAATGCAAAGGGCGAGCGTTTCATGGAGCGCTACGCGCCGAACGTAAAGGACCTGGCCTCGCGCGACGTGGTGAGCCGTGCCATGACCATGGAAATCCGCGAGGGCCGCGGCGTCGGCGACCAGGCCGACCACGTGCTGCTGAACCTCGCGCACCTGGGCGCCGAGGTGTTGCACGAACGCCTGCCGGGCATCTCCGAGACGGCGCGCATTTTCGCCGGCGTCGACGTGACGAAGGAGCCGATCCCGGTACTGCCCACCGTCCACTACAACATGGGTGGCATCCCGACCAACCACCACGGCGAAGTGGTGCAGAAGGTCGGCGACGATCCGGACGTCGTGGTGCCGGGCCTGTTCGCGATCGGCGAAGCCGCGTGCGTGTCGGTGCACGGGGCCAATCGCCTGGGTACCAATTCACTGCTGGATATCGTGGTGTTCGGACGTGCCGCCGCCAACCGTTGCGCCGAGATCATCGAACCGGACACGCCACATCACGACCTGCCATCGGACGCGCTGGAGCCGGCGCTCACCCGCCTGGACAAGTTGCGGCACGCCGATGGCGGGACGCCGACCGCGCAGCTGCGCGTGAAGATGCAGAAGACGATGCAGGAAGACGCCGCGGTGTTCCGTACCGCCGAAACGCTCCAGGAAGGCTGCAAACGGATCGACGAGGTCTACGCCCAGTTCGCCGATGTCCGTGTCAGCGACCATTCGCTGATCTGGAATTCCGACCTGGTCGAAACCTTCGAGCTGGCCAACCTGCTGGGCCAGGCCGTCGCCACCATGCACTCGGCCGAACAACGCCCGGAGACACGCGGCGGCCACGCACGCGAGGACTTTCCCGAGCGCGACGACGCCAACTGGATGAAGCACACGCTGGTCAAGGTGGATGACAAGGGCGCCTGTTCGTTCGACTACCGCCCCGTGCATTCCAACCCCATGACCGACGAGGTGAAGTCCGTCCCGCCCGCCAAACGGGTGTATTGATGTACGGGAATCGGGAATCGGGAATCGGGAATCGCATGCCGGGTTTGGCACCCGCTTGTTGCGTTCGCGTTGCCCTGACTTGCCGATTCCCGATTCCCCATTCTCCATTCCCGAGATTCTGAAATGGCCGAATTCACACTACCGAAGATGTCCAGGGTCCGGAAGGGCAAGCGCTTTGCCGCCAAGCCGGGCGCCAAGAAGGTGCGCAACTTCCGGGTGTACCGCTGGGATCCGGACGTCGGCGGCAATCCGCGCGTGGATACCTACGAGGTCGACGTCACCGGCTCGGCGATGGTCCTTGACGTATTGCTGAAGATCAAGAACGAGATCGACCCCACGCTGACGCTGCGCCGCTCGTGCCGCGAAGGCGTTTGCGGCTCCTGCGCGATGAACATCGACGGCGAGAATACGCTTGCGTGCACCAAGGGCATGGACGAATTGCCCGCCGGCGACGTCAGCGTGTATCCGCTGCCGCACATGCCGGTGGTCAAGGACCTTGTACCCGACCTCACGCATTTCTACGCCCAGTACGCCTCCATCAAGCCGTGGATGCAGACCCAGAGTTCGCCCGGTTCGCGTGAACGGCTGCAGTCGCCCGCGGACCGCAAGAAACTCGACGGCCTGTACGAATGCATCCTTTGCGCGTGCTGCACCACCGCGTGCCCGAGCTACTGGTGGAACCCCGACCGCTTCCTCGGCCCGGCAGTACTGCTCCAGGCCTACCGCTGGATCGTCGATTCGCGCGACGAGATGACCGGCGAACGGCTGGACGACCTGGACGACCCGTTCAAGCTGTACCGCTGCCACACCATCATGAACTGCACCAACGCCTGCCCCAAGGGCCTGAACCCGGCGCAGGCGATTTCCGGGATCAAGCAGATGCTGGTGAACCGGACGGTGTGAATGAAGAGCCGGGACCAAGGACCAAGGACCAAGGACCAAGGACCAAGGAAAGCATAACCATCCGCTGTCATTCCGGGGCCGCACCCGGCCCCATCGGGTGCGGAACCCGACTGCGGAGGCAGGGACGCCGAAGCGAACGTCGGCATAGCCGACGGCCCGAAGGGCGAGCCACAGGAGGGTGGCGAGTCTGTCTATCCCGATCTTGGCTCACGACACCCCATGACAAACTTGCCGCCATCCAACGCGCGGATCAAGCGGCTGCGCTGGCGCTGCCGGCGGGGTACGCGCGAGCTGGATGCGCTGCTCGGCGGCTGGCTGGATCGTCACGGCGCAGATATGGACAGCGAAACAATGCAAGCGTTTGACGCCCTGCTCGACCAGCAGGATCCCGAGTTGTGGGACTGGTTCATGGGACATGCCGAGCCGCCGCGTGACGACTGGCGCGTGATCGTGACGGATATCCGGCAGCGGGCGGGACTGGTGCCATGAAGGATGCCCCCACCATTGCAGTCAGCCTGCGGGTGTCCGGGATACTGGTTGCCGCGATTGTGCTGGTCATGGTGCTTGCCTTGATTGCGGTGTCGCTGACCGGCGCCCATGGGTGGGTGCGCAACGCATTGTTTATTCTGGTGCTGGTGTTGGGCTCGACAGCTGTAGGCCGCGCACGGCCACGCATCACGTCCTTGGTTTGGCGTTCCGATGGCGGCGCCGACATCCGCCTGCGCGACACCGCGCTGGAAGACGGTCGCGAGGTCCAGGGCGCGATCCAGACGGCACGGGTCATGGGCCCGCTGATCGTTCTGACCATCCGCTGGCCGCCGCGCGAGCGCGCGCACTTGTGGTTGCTGCCCGACAACCTCGACGCCGATACCCGCCGCCGCCTGCGCGCGCGGCTGGGCGCGGGATTGCCTCTGTCAGGGAACGCCGACACCGGATAGCGGTCTGAACCGCTTGTCGCGTTCGGCCTTTCCCTTCACGCTTAGCCGTGGCTTGGATCTGCGGTGGTCAGCACGAATTTGACCCCGAGTCCCGAGTCCCGAGTCCCGAGTCCCGAGTCCCGGCCTTTCCCATGTTCCGACCGCTAGAACTGTTCATCGGCACCCGCTACATCCGCGCCAAGCGGCGCAATCACTTCATTTCCTTCATCAGCGTGGCGTCGATCCTGGGCCTTGTGATCGGTATCACCGCGCTGATCACGGTGATTTCGGTGATGAACGGGTTCGATACCGAACTGCGCTCGCGCATCCTCGGCATGGTCTCGCAGGCCACCGTTTCCAGCGTCGGCAGCAGCATGCCCGACTGGCAGAAGGCGCTTTCCATCGCCGAGCAGAATCCGCACGTGAAGGGTGCCGCGCCCTACGTCGAGCGCGAGTCCTGGCTGCGCGGCAACGCGGCCAGCCAGGGTGCGATCGTGCGCGGCATCCTGCCCGACCAGGAACCGAAGGTCGCCGACATCGGTTCCAAGATGATCGCCGGCAAGCTCACTGCGCTCACGCCCGGTTCGTGGGGCATCGTGCTGGGACGCGATCTCGCGCTCACGCTGGGCGTCAACGTCGGCGACAGCGTGGTGGTGTATGCACCGGTCATCAGCGTCACGCCGATCGGTGCCATGCCGCGCCTGCGCCGCTTCACGGTGGTGGGCATCTTCGAGGCCGGCATGCAGGAATACGATTCCGGGCTGGCCGTGGTCAACATGCATGACGCCGAAAAACTCTACCGCCTGGACGGTCCCACCGGCATCCGGCTGAAGCTGGATGACCTGTTCGCGGCAAACCGGGTGGCGACGACGCTGGCCAACGAGCTGGGCGCGGCCTACCGCGTGCAGGGCTGGATGCAGCAGCACGTCAATTTCTTCAAGGCGATCGCGATGGAAAAGATGGTGATGTTCATCATCCTGTCGCTGATCGTGGCGGTGGCCGCGTTCAACCTGGTGTCCTCGCTGGTGATGCTGGTGACCGACAAGCGCTCGGACATCGCGATCCTTCGCACGCTGGGCGCAACGCCGCGCTCGATCATGGGTGTGTTCATGATCCAGGGCATGCTGATCGGGATGATGGGCATCGTGATCGGCGTGGTCTGCGGCGTGGCCCTGGCAATCAACGTGCCCGACATCGCCAATGCGTTCCAGAACCTCACCGGATACCAACTGCTTCCCGAGTCGGTGTATTACATCAACAACGTGCCCAGCAAGCTGGAATGGAGCAGCGTCGGCTGGATCGCCGGCATGGCCTTCCTGTTCTCGCTGCTGGCGACGATCTACCCGGCGTGGCGCGCGTCGCGGACTCAGCCGGCGGAGGCGTTGCGGTATGAGTGATTTCGGGGACTGGGGACCGGGGACCGGGGACCGGGCGGCAGCATCGCCATGGTCGTCATGCAGCGGCCGGATCGCGCAGTCGGCGTTGCGCGGTGTCGGTGTCGTGCCATGCGGGCAACCGCGCAAGGTCCAGTTGGAAAACCACTCCTCATCGAAAGCTGGTCCCCGGTCCCCGGTCCCCGGTCCCGCCCCGACGGTTGCCACTACCGCAATGAGCCCAACAACCCCGGGAGCCACACGATGAGCACGATCGAGCCATCCCCCGGTCCCCGGTCCCCGGTCCCCGGTCCCGCGGTTGTCCTCCAGGCAAGTCACATCGCCAAGACGTACAAGGAAGGCAAGCTGCGTACGCCGGTGCTGCACGACGTGAGTTTCGAGCTGGGGCGCGGGCAGACGCTGGCGATCGTGGGGGCGTCGGGTTCGGGCAAGAGCACCTTGCTGCACATCCTGGGCGGGCTGGACACGCCGACCGGGGGCCGCGTGGTGCTGGAGGGCCGCGAGCTTTCGAAACTGGCGGATGCCGAGCGCGGGCGGGTGCGCAATCGTTCGCTGGGATTCGTGTACCAGTTCCATCACCTGCTGCCCGAGTTTTCGGCGCTGGAAAACGTCGCGATGCCGCTGTTGATCCGCGGCACGCCGATCGCTGAGGCGCGCACGCAGTCGACGACGCTGCTGGAACGCGTCGGCCTTGGGCATCGGCTGGAGCACAAGCCTGGCGAGCTGTCCGGTGGCGAACGCCAGCGTTGCGCGATGGCGCGTGCACTGGTGACGCGGCCGGCCTGCGTGCTGGCCGACGAGCCGACCGGAAACCTCGACGAAAAGAACGCCGCGTCGCTGTACGAGCTGATGCTGGAACTGAACCGCGAGATCCACACCAGCATCGTGCTGGTCACGCACGACCATTCGCTTGCACGCCGCATGGACCGCGCGATGGAATTGAGTGCAGGCGTGCTGCGGCCCATTCCACCCGGATCCTGAGCAGGCATGAACGTGCGCAGGGATCGCGACACGAAACGGCACGGGATGGGAATTCCCGGCATCGCGCTGGCGATCCTGGCTGGTTGCGTGCTGGTACAGGCGTTGCACCGGCTTCCGCCGCGCTGGGCCGAGGTGGCATTGCTGGGCGGCGGATTGCTGGTCGCCGCATGTTGCTGGAAGCGGCGGTCGCTGCGGCGGCTGGCGTGGCTGGCGCTGGTCGCCGCGGCGTTCGGCTGGACCGCGTGGCGGGCCGATCTTGCGCTTTCCGCGCGCCTGCCGCACGCACTCGAGAAAAAGGACATCCTGGTCACCGGCACCGTGGCCGGCCTGCCGCAGGCCGGGAAGGACTCGACGCGATTCCAGTTCGACATCGACCATGCCCGGTATGACGGCCGGGACGTACCGGTGCACGGTCGCGTGCGGCTGTCGTGGTACGCCTCGCGCCGGCACGCGCCGCCGGTCATCAGGTCGTGTTCGCGGTGGCGAATCCGGGTACGCATGAAGCGTCCGCGCGGGATGATCAATCCGGGCGGCTACGACTTCGAGCGTTCGGCGCTGCAGAAGGGCGTTGTGGCCACGGGTTACGTGCGCAAGGACCCGGCCGACGCGCTGCTGCGCCGCGGTGCGTGCGTGGATGGCCTGCGCGCCCGGATCGGCGCCGCGATCGTCGCGGCCCTTCCCGACGACCGCCACGCCGCGCGTCTGCTGCGTGCACTCAGCGTCGGCGACGAGCGCGCGCTGGACGAACACGACTGGCAGGTGGTGCGTGCCACCGGCATCAGCCACCTGATCGCGATCTCCGGATTCCACGTCGGCCTTGCCGCGGTGTTCGGTGCGCTGCTGGTGCGCCTGGCGTGGTGGCTGTTTCCGGCGCTGGGGGTGCGCCTGGCGCGGCCGCTGGCCGAGGCCGCGGTGGCGTTTCCGGCCTCGCTGGCCTACGGCGCGCTGGCCGGATTCGGCTTGCCGACCACGCGCACGCTGGTGATGATCGCGGTGGTGGCCGGTTGGCGGCTGCTGCGGCGCGGTGGAGGGTTCGTACAGGGGTTTGGTTTGGCACTGGCGGCAATCCTGATCGTCGATCCGCTCTCGGTGCTGTCGGCCGGATTCTGGCTGTCGTTCGCGGGCGTGGCGCTGCTGGCCTGGACGCTGGCGCACGATCGCGGCTGGCGCGGACACCTCAAGGAAATCGGCTTGGCGCCGCTGCTGATGACCCTGGCCCTGCTGCCGCTGACGGTGTGGTTTTTCGGACAGGCCTCGCTGGTCGGGCCGTTGGCCAACCTCATTGCGGTGCCCGTGGTCAGTTTCCTGATCGTGCCGCTGGATCTTGGCGCGTGCGCCTTGTTGTTTGCCTGGCCCGCCGCCGGGCGCGCCTTGCTGCACCTGTGCGCACACCTGGTCGACGGCCTGTGGTGGCTGCTGGCGCACATGGCGGCCTGGCCCCCGGCGATGCAGTATCTGCCGCAGGCGTCACTGCTCGCGTTCGCGCTGGGCTGCATCGGCGCGGTGTGGCTGCTGGCGCCGCGCGGCGTACCGGCCCGCGCGCTGGGCGCGCTGCTGTTGCTGCCGTTGTGCTGGCCGCGGATCACGCTGCCGGGTCCGGGCGCCTTTCGCGCCACCGTGATCGACGTGGGGCAGGGGCTTTCGGTGCTGGTACGAACGCACGGACACGCGCTCTTGTATGACACCGGCGCACGCTACCCGTCCGGCTTCGACCTCGGGGAAGCCGCGGTGGTGCCGACCCTGCACGCGCTCGGTGTACAGCACCTGGATCAGCTCATCATCAGCCACGGCGACATCGACCACGCCGGCGGCGCGGTCTCGGTGCTGGCCGCGTACCGCGGCACGCCGGTGATCGGCGGTCAGCCGGCACGCGGGCCGGTGCCGATGGGGCAGTGCCACGCGGGGCAGCGCTGGCGGTGGGATGGCGTTGCATTCCGGGTCGTGTATCCACACCTGCCCATCACCACCAGCAGCAACAACGACGCCGGCTGCGTGCTGCTGGTGACGGGTGCAGGTGGACGCTTGCTGCTGCCCGCCGACACCTCGTCCAGGGTCGAGCCGGAGATCGCACGCGGGGTGCCGCGCGGCCCGCCGCTGGTGCTGGTCGCGCCCCACCACGGCAGCAAGACCTCGTCCAGCCGAACCTACCTGGAAGCCCTGGACCCGCGCTTCGCGATTGCCTCGACCGGGTACCTCAACGGCTACCACCATCCGTCCAGTGTCGTGGTCAAGCGTTACCGCGCGCTGGGGATTCCGCTGCTGAACACGCCCGACACGGGGGCGGTGCGGATCGCGTTTCCGGCGCATGCGCTGCCGCACGTCGCTTCCCGGGAGCGCCTGCGGCAGGCACACTACTGGCGTGAGCATTGAGCGGGGTCGATGCGGATGTCCCACCATTCACCAAGGGCCACGCGCTCGGCCTGCGGCCGCCTCTCCTCCCACGATGCTGCTGTGGGCCGGCGTCATTCATGAGGCTTCACCCCGGGACCTTGCCCGCCGCATATTGCTGCCTGTATCCAGGAGTGCACAAGATGCCATTGCACGATGTCGGCCGACAGCGCGAGATCCACCAGGACGTACGCTCGAACGGACGCGCGGCGAATGCCCGTGAATAATGCAGGTCAGGGGAGAGAGGGCAGGTCGCAGTGGCGGTACGCAGCCCTGGAGCCGGGGCGAACCGCGTTATAGTTCCGCAACATTGAATTGCTGAAACGAGGTTGCCGGGTGGCGCGCGCACGAGCACAAGCCGAAACGCGAACGACACAGGGGTTGAGCGAGCGGGCTCGGCGCCTGCTGCGCGAGGCTGCGGCACTGCTGCTGTTTCCGCTGGCCGCGTACCTGTTCGTGTGCCTGGTCACCTTCAGTGCGCAGGATCCGGGCTGGTCCCGATCCACGCAACCGGGCGCCGCGATCCACAATTTCGGGGGCGTGATCGGCGCGTACCTTGCCGACGTGCTGTTCAACCTGTTCGGCGTGGTCGCGTACGCGTTTCCCCTGTTGCTGGCGGTCCTAGCGGTGGGCGTCCTGCGCGGCTGGTATCGCCGCGAGGCCGGCGCGAGCCAGTGGGAACCGACCCTGCGGCTGCTGGGATTCGTGGCGTTCTTCCTGGGCGCCTGCGGCCTCGCGTGGCTGCACACGATGAATCCCGGCGCCGCCCACCAGTGCGTGAATGCGGCCTCCTCCGGCGGCCTGCTGGGATGCGGCGTGGGCATTTTCCTGCATCGCGCGATGGGCGCGATCGGCGCGTTGTTGCTGTTGTTTGCCTTGGCGCTGATCGCCGTGACCTGGATCACCGGGCTGTCCTGGTTTCGCGTGATGGACTGGATCGGCCAGCAGGTGCTGGCCGGTTCGGCCTGGCTGCGCGGGCGGCTGAAGCGCGCACCGGAAACCATCGCAGCGCGTGCCGCGCGGCTCGAGCGCGAGAACGCGCGCAAGGAAGACCAGACGCGGCGTGCGCAACGCGATCCGGTGCGGATCGAGCCGACATCCGCGCCCATCATCAAGAGCGAGCGCGCCCGGCGCGAAACCCAGATTCCGCTGTTCAAGGGCGCATCCAGCAAGGGGGAACTGCCGCCGCTGTCGCTGCTGCAGGAGCCCCCTGCGCAGCGAGGCGAGGGCTACTCCGGGGAGACCCTGGAAGTGCTGTCGCGCCAGGTCGAGATGAAGCTCAAGGACTTCCGCATCGACGCGCACGTGGTCAGCGCATATCCGGGTCCGGTGATCACCCGGTTCGAGCTGGAACCGGCGCCCGGCGTGCGCGGCAGCCAGATTTCCTCGCTCGACAAGGACATCGCGCGCGGCCTGTCGCTGGTCAGCGTGCGCGTGGTCGACGTGATTCCGGGCAAGAACGTGATCGGGCTGGAAATTCCCAATTCCAACCGCGAAGTGGTGTACCTGTCCGAGATTTTCGATTCGCGCGAATACGGCGATGCGCGCTCACCGCTGTCGCTGGCGCTGGGCAAGGACATCGGCGGCCGGCCGGTGGTGGTGGACCTGCAGAAGATGCCGCACCTGCTGGTCGCGGGCACCACCGGTTCGGGCAAGTCGGTGGCGTTGAACGCGATGGTGCTGTCGCTGCTGTTCAAGGCCCGGCCCGCCGACGTGCGCATGATCATGATCGATCCGAAGATGCTGGAACTGTCGGTGTACGACCGCATTCCGCATCTGCTGGCGCCGGTCGTCACCGACATGAAGGAAGCCGCCAACGCGCTGCGCTGGTGCGTGGCCGAAATGGAGCGGCGCTACAAGCTGATGGCGGCGGTGGGCGTGCGTAACCTGGCCGGGTTCAACAAGAAGGTGCGCGAAGCCGCGGCCGCCGGGCAGCCGTTGCCCGACCCCCTGTTCACGCCCAACCCGGAAGCGCCCGAGGACAAGGCGCCGCCACTCGAGGCACTGCCGCAGATCGTGGTGTTCATCGACGAATTCGCCGACATGATGATGATCGTCGGCAAGAAGGTCGAGGAGCTGATCGCACGGCTGGCGCAAAAGGCGCGTGCGGCCGGCGTGCACCTGATCCTGGCGACCCAGCGCCCGTCGGTGGACGTGATCACCGGGCTGATCAAGGCCAACATTCCAACCCGCATCGCGTTCCAGGTTTCCAGCAAGGTCGATTCGCGCACCATCCTCGACCAGTCGGGCGCGGAGACCCTGCTGGGCAACGGCGACATGCTGTACCTGCCGCCCGGCACCGCCACCCCCGAGCGCGTGCATGGCGCGTTCGTGGGCGACGAGGACGTGCACACGGTGGTCGAATGGCTTCGCACCCAGGGTGAACCCAGCTACGTCGACGGCGTGCTGGAGGACGTGCAGGCGCTGGGCAACGGCAAGGTGATCAACGAAGCCGGCCTGCCCGAGGACGCGGACGACGGCGACGGCGGCGAAAACGCGCTGTACGACAAGGCCGTGCACATCGTGACGTCCTCCCGGCGGGCCTCGATTTCCGGCGTGCAGCGGCACCTGCGGATCGGCTACAACCGTGCGGCGCGACTGATCGAGCGGATGGAACAGGAAGGCGTGGTCACGCCGCCGCAACACAACGGCAACCGCGAGGTGATCGCCCCGCCGCCGCCGCACTGAGCCTGCCGCGACCGTTTGATTTCGATTTTCCGCGCGCATCCGTGCACGCGCGATTGACCGGAAAACCGAACCTGCTTACGATCGAATCGCCCGCGAACGGGAGCGCCGCGGGGCAGGGGGCATGCTTCCCGAAATGCCGATGCACGCTGCAGTGCGAGCCTTTCGTGACGCAAAGCTCTGCTGTTCCCCCGGATGGCGCAACACATGAATGAGGTCACCGTTGTGGCACGCTTCGCGGTTCGACGCCTGATCCGCGCGGCGGGCGTGGGCGTGGTGTTCGTTTTCCTGGTCGCCCCGGCCGCGATGGCGGGTGCACGCAATTCGATGGCAGCGGCGGCACAACACGCGGCGAGCGCAAAGGCGCAGGCCATGACGGTCGAGGAGCTGTTGGCCGCTGCGCGCAAGGCGTACAGGAAAGGGCGACTGGTCGCTCCGGCCCACGACAACGCGATCGAATACTACGAAGCGGTACTGCGGAAGGAGCCCGGCAATCGCGTCGCAAGGGACGCCTTGCGCGAATCGTTCCCGTATGCCGCCGCGCACGTCGAGCGCAGCATTGCGCAGAACGACTTCGACAATGCGAGGCGCGAGATCGAACTTCTGGCCAGGGCCGAGCCCACCAACTACACGCTGACCATCCTGCGTGACAAACTGGACGCCCGCGAGGCATCGTTCCGGCGCGCCCGGCAGCAGGCTGCGTTGCGGACGGACGCTCCGGGTGCCGTAGACGGCGTTTTCGGCACACCGGCCGATGCAGGCGGAAACCCCGTTGCCGCCTCGCGGCACGAGCTCACCCTGCAGGCCTTCGCCACGTCCTGGATCGAGATCACGGATGCGCAAGGGCGTGTGATCGATTCGCGGACCCTGCATCCCGGGGACATGCGAAGCTACCGGGCCGCGGGACCGCTGCGCGTGACGCTTGGCAATGCCGAAGGGGTCGACGTCAGCGCTGACGGCAAGCACCTGAACGTCAAACCGGACTGGCATTCCAGGGTTGCGCATTTCGAGGTCTTTGCGGGGCAATGAAGCATCCCAGGGGAGCATGAGGGGGCTGTTTTTTCGCTCCGCCCGACATCCCCCCGACGCTTCGCGCCGTTGCCAGGCTCGCGCATCCAGCGCTCGCCAGGCAACCCGGCCCTCGGCGTCCTGCCTCGGGCGTTCGAACTGCCGCGAACTGCCACCGGCAGTTCGCAAGCGTCAGTTCTCACCTTTTCGTTCCGAAGGAGGTGTTTTGCCTCCCCCTTCGCTTGCGAAGGGGGATTGAGGGGGATGGCTTTTCCCGGGTGCCGGAAGACTTCAAGGTGCCATTCATGCAGCTACGGCACAATGTGCGGGAACAGTCCCGGTTCGAGGAAGCCCATGCGGAAAATCATCGTGTCGATCGTGCTGTTGCTGCTGGCCGGCAGCGCCTTTGCCGCCAGCGGCGCGCGTGCGCGCCTGGATGCGTTTGCCAACGGGCTGCACGCCCTGCGCGGATCATTCAGCCAGATCGTGTACGACGCCCACGGCAACATCACGGGGCGCAGCCACGGCACGCTGGCGCTCGAGGCGCCGCGGCTGTTCCGCTGGCAGGTCACCGGGCCGTACAAGCAGTTGATCGTGGCCGACGGAAAGCAGGTGTGGGTCTACGAGCCGGACCTGGAACAGGCCACGGTGCGCTCCCAGAGCGCCACCGAAGCGCACAGCCCACTGACGGTACTCACCGACCTTTCGCAGCTCGACACCGAATTCGACGCAACCGACGCCGGCACGCGCGATGGCCTTGAATGGCTGCGCCTGGTTTCGCGCAGCAAGGAGCCGCAGTTCAAGTACGCGGAAATCGGCTTCGATGCCAACGGCCCGCGGCAGATGGTTTTCGAGGACAACCTCGGCGACCGTACCGCCATCGCGTTCTCGCGCTGGCAACGCAACCCCTCTCTGCCGGCCGATACCTTCACCTTCGTGCCGCCGAAAGGCACCGACGTGGTCGGGGCCGGGGCGGAAGGCGCGCACTGATCCGGCGCGCGTTCCGCCCGTTCACGCCCGCGGCCTGTCCCCGTCATCGCCGCCTGCGGACCGGGCAACCCATTGCTCGGCCAGCTTCACCGCGTCGGCGAAGTCCTGCACGAACCACAGGTGCTCGCCGTCTTCGTGGATCCCCATGTCGGCGAGGATGGTCCGCGGTTGCGTATCCAGGCCCGAGAAGATGACGCGGGTACCGCTGCGCCGGAACCGCTCCAGCATGTGCGCCAGCGCGGTCACGCCGCTGCTGTCGATCAGCGGAACCAGGCGCATGCGCAGGATGAACACCCGTGGCGGCCGCGTGAAGTGGTCCAGCACTTCGTCCAGGCGGCTGGCGACCGCGAAGAACAGCGGGCCGGAGATCTGGAACGCTTCGACGCCCGGTGGAAGTTGTGCCCGCTGGTCCGGGTCGGGCCGGTGGATCACGTCGACCTGGTCGTAATCGAGCAGCTTCACGTTCGCTCCCACCGCCACCACGTTGCCCATGCGATGCATGAACAGGAACGCGGCCAGCACCACGCCCACCTGGATCGCGATCGTCAGGTCGAATGCGACGGTCAGCCCGAACGTGAGCAGCAACACGATACGATCGCCAAACGGCCCGGTCATCAAGTGCCGGAAACTCGCGAACTCGGCCATGTTCCAGGCGACGATCACCAGGATCGCGGCCAGTGTCGCCAGCGGCACGTAGCGGATCAGCGGCGCCAGCAACAGCATGAACGCCAGCAGGAACACCGCGTGCAGCATGCCCGCGACGGGCGTGCGCGCGCCGGCGCGGATGTTGGTCGCGGTGCGCGCGATGGCGCCGGTGGCCGGCAGGCCGCCGAACAGCGCGCTGCCGATGTTGGCAACGCCCTGCGCCACCAGCTCGCAGTTGGAGCGGTGGCGGCCACCGATCATGCCATCGGCAACCACCGCGGAGAGCAGCGACTCCACGCCGGCCAGGAACGCGATCGTGAATGCCGGCGCGACCAGTTCACCGAGGCGATCGAACGGAATGTGCGGAATCGCGAACGCCGGCAACGCGTCCGGGATGCCACCGAAGCGGGAGCCGATGGTGTCCACGGGCAGGTTCGCGAAAGTTGCGACCACCGCCCCGGTGACCACCACGATCAGGAAACCGGGCCAGTTCGGACGCCAGCGGCGGAGCAGGGCGATCACCGCGATCGATGCCACCGAAAGCGCCACCGTGACGGCGCTGAAGCTCGGCAGGCTGTGTGCGTAGGCCTCCCAGCGCGACAGGAAATCGGCGGGCACCTTCGCCAGGTCCAGCCCCAGCAGGTCCTTGACCTGGCTCGAGAAGATGCTGACCGCGATGCCGGCGGTGAACCCGGTAACCACCGGCTGCGGGATGTAGCGCAGCAGGATGCCAAGGCGCAGCACGCCGGCCAGGATCAGCATCACGCCCGCGATCAGGGTGCACAGGATCAGGCCGCCGAAGCCGAACTTGTCGATGACGTTGAAGACGACCGGAATGAACGCGGCTGTCGGGCCGCCCACCTGCACCCGCGAACCGCCCAGCAGCGAAATCAGGAAGCCCGCCACGATGGCCGTGTACAGTCCCTTCTCGGGCGAGGCACCGGAGGCGATGGCGAGCGCCATCGCCAGCGGCAGGGCGACGATCGCGACGGTCAGTCCGGCGACGAGGTCGTGGCGGAAATCGCCGAAACCGTACCCGCGCCGCAGCAGCGTCACCAGCTTGGGGACGTACAACTGCAGGTTGAAGCCGGCTCCGGGTCTGTTCGTGGACATCGCGGCGGCTGCATGACCGTAAACCCCGGCACTCTAGCCGCGTCCACGGCGCCTGTCATGGCCGGTGCCGGGGTCCCGAAGCCCGAGGCGACTTCACCGCATCACCGACGGTCTCCGGGAATGTCGTTGCATCCGCCTCCGTGCACCTCGTGGCGTGGCGGCCGCGCGCGGGCCTGGCCTGACCGACGCGGCCGCGGGGAAACGAGCACCTGCAACCGAATCACGGCAACCGATGTGCGCGCTGGTCGACGCCGTTCTGGTGCAGGACCAGCGCGTCGACCTTGCCGTCGGGGCCGCGCTTGAAGCTGAGCTGCGCATCGACCACGGTGTAGTAGAACTCGTCCCTGGCGCTGGCGTAGACGGGGAAGGCGGGCTGGTCGGCCAGTTGCGCCATCAACTGCGAGCCTTTCAGGGTGATGTCGAACACCGCGCCCGGCGCAAGCTGGTAGCGGCCCACGTACTGGTGCAGAGTCGCCTCGTCGAGCTGGACCGGATGATGTTGGTCGGCCTTTTCGGTCGCGGCCGCATCCATCCGCGGGGCGCGGGTGGCGTGTCCGTCCTGGTGCAGCACCAGCGATGTCACCTTGCCCTGCTTGTCACGGTGGAAGTCGATGCGGATGTCCGCCACGCGCGCGAAGAAGTGATCGGTGGCGCTGGCGTAGATCGGGAACGCGCCTTGCCCGGTTGCCCGCGCAACAAGTTGGTCATCCTTGCGGAAGACGTGCAGGATGAAATCCGGCGCCAACCGGTAGTCACCGACGTAGGCATCGAGCTGCTCCGTGGTCATCGCGACCTGTTTCTCCGCGGGCGCCAGCGGCGCACCCGGCAGCAGCGTCGCGAAACCAAGATCGTCCACGGACCGCGCGATGTTGGTCAGGATCACGACGCCGCGCTTGCCGTCGGCGGTGAGTCCGATGAAACTGGCGTAGCCGCCGGTCATGCCGTTGTGCCAGACGACGTCGCCGTCCCCGGTGTGACGGGTCATCCATGCCAGTCCGATGCGCTCGTCGCCGCCGATTGCGCGTCGTGGTTTCTGCGCAAGCCGCATCGCCGACAGCAGTGGCCCGTGGCCACGTCCGAGGTTGGCTTCCAGGTACTTCAACATGTCGGCACCGGTGCTGTTGACCGCACTGGCACCGGCCAGCGCATCGAGATGCCAGGGTGGCGCCGGCTTGCCGGTGTCATCGTGGCCCGTGGCCCAACGCGGTCCGGGTGTCGTGAACGTGGCGTTGCTCGAAGCCATGTCCAGTGGCTTGAAAATGCGCCCCTCCAGCAGCGCGGGATAGGACATGTCGGCGTGCCGCGCCAGCGCGTAGCCGAGCAGGCCGAAGCCGAGGTTGGAGTATTCGTACTTCGCGCCGGGGTCACGAGGGAGCTTGTAGCCGGCAAGGAATCCCTTGAGTTTCGCGGCGTCGTAGCCCGCATACGGATCCTGGATGTTCGCCGGTTTCAGGTTGGTAGGCAGCCGCGGCAGTCCCGAATCCTGCATCGCCAGTTCGCCCAGCGTGATCGACTTGCCATCCCGCGAGGGGATCGTGACGTCCGGAAGCAGCTTTGCGACAGGCGTGTCCAGCTTCACTTCACCCCGGTCCACGGCCTCGGCCAGCAGCGTCGCGGTGAAGGTCTTGGTGACCGAGCCGATCTGGTACACCGTGTCGGCGTCAGGCGCCTTGTCGTCGGCGAGCGTGCCGAACGTGTAGATGTGGCTTTGGTCGCCATCCACGACCGCCACCACCACCGAAGGGTACTCGCCGGCCGCGATGCGCTGGGTGATGGCCTTTTGCACGCGCTCGGGCAGCAGCGGCGCCGTGGTCGGCGCGGCACAGGATGCGGTCAACGTGACGGCAAAAAGGGCAGTCAGGGGCAGCAAACGATGCATTTCACATACTCCGTGAAGCGGTGGGGCAGGCTGAATCGCCAGCCGGCCAGAGTAGCGGAAAGGGCCGGGGTCATCAGCGCTCGCCGCCCGGCTGCGCGCGGGGGTGGTTACCATGGGCAGCGTTTGCCGTGGCGTCCGGCCGCGGGGCGGCGGACGTGATCCGCGGCCGCCGGTGCGGTCGCCATGCCCGCCGGGTGGGTGCCCGTTCCGTTCCCAGTGTTGGCACATGAACCAGTCGTCCCGTCCGCCCAAATCGCAACCGGTCCCCACGGATGATCCATCGGATGCGATGCATCTGCTCGAACCCGCGGCACTGGTGCGGGCGTTCCTGGCGCATCCGCCGCTGGATTTCCAGGCCTCGCGCATTTGCGGCGGCGTGCCCGCATTCACCGCGCGCTTCGACCTGCTCACCACGGCCGAGCCGGGCCTGAAGCGGTTCGTGGGCAGGCTGCCGTGGTTTCGGCACTGGCGGCGCGCGTTGCAGCCGTGGACCTGTTTCGTCGGCACCACGGTGTCCGAGTATGCGGTGTTGCCGCGGGGACTGGCGCCCGGTGCGCTGGCGCAATGCCTCGTCGAGGACCACGTGCGGCGCCATGCCTTCACGATCGTCAAGGATCTGCCGTGTGCTCCGGTGCTGGCCGGCCGGGAATTCGCCGCGCAGGCCGGTGCACTGATGGGCGCGCTGCAACGGCGTGGATTCGTGGCGGTGGAAGGGCAGGCGCTGGCCTACGTTTCGATCGACTTCGCCGGCATCGATGCGTACCTTGCGCGCCTGTCCAGTGCGCGCCGCCGGGACATCCGCCGCAAGCTGCGCACGCGCCGCCAGTTGCGGATCGAGCGGCTGGCGACGGGAGATGCGGCGTTTTCCGATACTGCCTTCCTGGAACGCATTTACCGCATGTACCGCAACGTGTACGAGCAAAGCGACATCCACTTCGACGTGCTGAGCCCGGAATTCTTCTCCACGGTGCTGCGCGATGGCGGCAATGGCGGCGTGATGTTCCTGTACCACCACGGCGACGCCTTGATAGGCTGGAACCTCTGTTTCGAGACGGGAAATGCGCTGGTGGACAAGTTCGTCGGCTTCGTCTACCCGGAGGCGCGCCGGATGAACCTGTACTTCGTGAGCTGGATCCGCAACCTGGAATACGCGCTCGAGCGCGGCCTGCAGACCTACATCGCGGGCTGGACCGACCCCGGCGTCAAGGCCCAACTGGGCGCCAGCTTCACCATGACGCAGCACGCGGTATATGCGCGCAACCCGTTGCTGCGGGCTGCGCTGCGACGCATGGCCGGGCGCTTCGCGCTCGACCACGACTGGGCGGAGGCAGGTGATGCGTCCGATCGTGCTTGATTTCGATGGTTCGGTCGGCCCGTTGCCGGACGAGATCCGGGTGCCGCTGGCGCACTGGCAGGAGAAGATCCGCTTCGGTTGTTCGCGACGCGACCTCGATCGCCTGGACGGCACGCTCGACGGGGTGCTGCGCGGGCAGCCCTGCGGACCGGTGTTCACGGGCAGCGGCGACTTCCACCACGTGAGCCAGCCGCTGATCCGGCGCGCGTGTGCTTTGCAGCGCTGCCGCGTCGTGGTCTTCGACAATCACCCGGACAACATGCGCTTCCCGTTCGGCATTCACTGCGGCTCCTGGGTCAGCCACGTCGCCGCGTTGCCCAACGTCGCGCGCGTGGACGTGGTCGGCATCACCTCGCCCGACGTGTCCGCGGCCTCGTTGTGGGAAAACCGGCTGCGGCCACTGTATTCCGGGCGCGTCACCTACTGGTGCATCCGCCCGCGCAATCGTCTGGCGCGGCATCTCGGGCTCGGCGCGGCGTTTCGCGAGTTCGGGTCGGCCGAGGCGTTGCTGGATGCGTTCGCGGCGACGATCGAGCGCGCGCCGTTGCCCGTCTACGTGTCCATCGACAAGGACGTGCTGGCGCCCGAAGTGGTACGCACCAACTGGGACCAGGGCGTATTGCGCGAGGCGCACCTGACGCGCACCCTGCAGGCCGTCGGCGACAACCGCATCGGCATGGACGTCACCGGCGAGGTATCGGCGCACGCCTACACCACGCGCTGGAAACGCTGGCTCAGTGCGCGTGACCAGCAGCCGGACGTGAGCGCAACGCAGGCCGAGGCGTGGCGACGCGACCAGCACCGGATCAACCTGAACCTGCTGGCGGCCCTGCCTCAGGCGTGAGACCCCAACGCGGCGTCCATTCGTTCCAGCAGTTCCGCAAACGCCGCATCGTCCAGCCACGGGCTGTTGGAAACCGTCAGTGTCTGGGCGGCGAACGCGCGCGCGTTGGGAACGTCGGCGTCGGAATCCACGCATCCGTGCAGGTACGCGTAGTCCGGCAACGCGTGGACGAACAGGCGGCTGACGCCGAAGTGCGATGCGGCGAGTGAATCCAGCACCGCATCGCGCGCCGCCGGCGTTGCAAGGCGCAACAGGAAGAACGGCCAGGCGCCGGATGCGCCGTCCGGATCCTTGAGTACCTGCACGCCCGGAAGTTTTTCCAGCAGCGGAATGCGGCGCTGCGCCTGTGCGTGCAATTGTGCGGCGTGGGCCGGCCAGCGCGTGGCCGCGCGTTCGCCCACCCGCCGGCGCCAGCGGCTCACCCGATGCAGCGGAATGTCGGAGGAAAAGGCATCGCCCACCGCGGCGATCCAGTCGCCGTGCGCCAGTGCCCGGCGCCGCGGCAGCCCGTAGGCCAGCCGCAGGCCAGATGGCCGGTACAACGCGGTGTAGCCCAGCAACTCCACGATCCGGCGCAGCTCCCAACCCGGTCGGAACGGGATCGTGCGCGCGCCCGTTTCGCGCAGTTGCTCGCGCAGGACCGGGTCGCGCGCCACCAGCACGCCGCCCTCGTACAGCGTAATGCCCTTGCCGACGGCGAGGCTGAAAAAGCCGACGTCACCGGCAAGCCCGACCGGCGCATCGCCGATACGCGCGCCCCAGGCCTGCGCGGCGTCCTCGATCACCCACGCGCCGTGCGCGCGTGCGACCTCGCACGCGTGTACCACGTCCGCGATCCGGCCGCCGAGGTGGGTCGGGATGATGGCCAGGGTGTTTCCGCTGCACGCCGCGGCCAGTTGTTCCGGATCGAAATCGAAGTGCCCGGCGCGGGTGCCGCAAACGCGCACCTTGAGGCCGCAGTGCACGATCGCCAGCGGCACCAGGGGACAGGTGTAGGCCGGCACGATCACTTCGCGGCGGTCGCTCGATTCGCGCAGCGCCGTCAGCGCCACGACCAGGCACGCGGTCCCCGAGCATTCCAGTTGTGCCGAATCGATGCCCGCTGGCCGCAGTGGCGTGCACGCGCCCCACGGCCACCAGTCCGACCAGCGCGCCGGCAACCCGGCGGTGGGCGGGATCTCACCCCGGGGCTCAGGACTGGGCACGCTGTTCGCCAATCGCAAGACAAACGATTCCCCCGACGATCGCTGCCGCGCCGAGCATCTGCACGATCGAGAGCCGCTCGCCGAACAACAGCGCCGAGAGGATCAGCACGCTGACGATCTCGAGGTGCGAGGCCGCGAACGCCGGGCCGACCGGGGCGCGCGTGAGCAGCGTCATCCAGGTGAAGAACGAACCCACGTAGCCGAGGATGGCCCCGTAGATCCACGGCGCCGAGAACACGCGGAGCAGCCAGGGCCCGTCGAACGTCAGCGCGCCCGAATGCAGCCCCGCCCACTTGAAGCAAAGCTGCGAGAGGGTGTCGAAACCCATCAGCAGCGCGAATCCGGTGACGTAGAACCTGAGCATGTCCTTACCCGAGTCCGACAAGGACGATTCCGGCCGACACCAGCACCATCCCGGCGATGCGCCAGCGGGTCAGCTTTTCTTGGAACACCAGGCGTCCGGCGAACATCAGCAACACCACATTGACGGTCCCCAGCAGAATGCCCTCGGCCAGCGGCACCAGCGACAGGAATGCCAGCCACACCAGGAATTCCGCACCGAAGCAGACCACGCCCACCCACAGCCACGGCCGGCGCGCGAGATCGAGCCAGTACGCGCGCGTTACCCGCCCATCGTCGGTGCGGGCCGCGGCCTTGAACGACAGATGCCCGACCAGGTCCAGCAGGGCGTTGAGGCCCCAGAAAATGGCAGCCAGTACCGGCATTCAAGCCTCCCGGTCGTGCGTGAAGGACGTGCAGCCTGAAGCCGCCGCGCGTTGAATGCGCGTCCGGCCGAGAGCAACGTGCCGGAATTATCGAACGCCAAGGCGCGCAGGCCAAGCACTGCTACCATCCGCGCATGGAATGGGTCAGGCAATTGACAGCCCTGGTCCACGGTCTGGTGGACCTGGTGGCGCAGCACGCCGTCGCGCCGATGGTGTCGTTGCTGCATCTTGACGGGCTGGTCGGCGACCCGCACGAGGTGGCCGGTGCGCTGCTGATCGGCGCCACCCAGATCCTGATCATCCTGTGCGTGCTGCGGCCGCTGGAAGCGTGGTGGCCGGCCGAGCGCTGGGACAAGCGCAAGCTGACAACGGTCGATCGCCGCTACACGCTGCTGATGCTGCTGTTCCTCAACCCGCTGTTCGCCTACCTGGTGCTGATGCCGATCGCGGCGCTGCTGGGCGGTGGGCCGGACACGGCCAGCACCGGGCCCGAGGGACTGGTGGCGCTGCTGCCGGTGCTGCAGGAGCACCCGCTGCTGCGCTTCGGCGTGTACTACATCGCCTACGACTTCACCTACTACTGGATGCACCGCGCCCAGCACTGGATGCCGTGGTGGTGGGCGCTGCACAGCATGCATCACAGCCAGCGCCAGATGAGCTGCTGGACCAACGACCGCGGCAGCTGGATCGACGGCGCGCTGCAATCGTTCATCCTGGCCGGCGTGGGGCTGGTGATCGGCGTGGATGCCGACGAGTTCGCGTTGCTGATGCTGGTCGGCGAGGTGATGCAGAGCCTTTCGCACACCAACATGCGCTTCGGGTTCGGCCGGGTGCTGGACAAGCTGCTGGTGGACCCGAAGTTCCACCGCCTGCACCACATGGTGGTCGATGCCGAACGGCCGCGCCTGCACGACTGCAACTACGGCCAGGTCTTCTCGGTCTGGGACCGCCTGTTCGGCACCGCCTTGTACGGCGAGCCGACCCGCGCCACCGGTGTCGCAGATCCGGTGGTCGATGCCGACAACGGCCGCGGCATGCTGCGCATGCAGTGGGGCGCCTTCAAGCGCTTCGCCGCGGCGGTGACCTGCCGCGCGGGCTGGATTCCGGGCGACGTGGCGTTTGCCGGCAGGCACATGCGTCCCGTGCGCGTGCACGACCCGCACGACGTGGAGGGATTTCTTGCCTCGCGGCCATCCGGATTCGCGCCGGTAACGCCGCGCGGGCCGGGGCATGCCGGTCAGCCGGTCGACGCGGGCATGACGAGCGCACCAACGCCCGCCGCGCCCGCGGACATGGCGGCGCGCGCGAACACGCCGACGCCAGGGACCGCCCAGGCGCGGGTGCGCGCAGGCGTCGATTGAGCAGGCGCACTGCGCCAGGATAGCCCGATGCCGCGACAACCCACCCGCTCCGGAACGCCCGCGCTGTTCCCCGAATCCGACGCGCTGAAGCCGCTGGCCGAGCGCATGCGGCCGCGCACGCTGGACGAGATCGTCGGTCAGCACCGCCTGCTGGGGCAGGGCAGTGCACTGCGGCGCGCGCTGGAGGCCGGCAGCGTGCATTCGATGGTGCTGTGGGGACCGCCCGGTTGCGGCAAGACCACGCTGGCGCTGCTGGTGGCGCAATACGCCGACGCGCACTTCCAGGCCATCTCGGCGGTGCTGTCCGGGCTCGCCGACGTGCGCAAGGCGCTGGCCGAGGCCGAGGCGCTGTACGCGCAGGGCCGCCGCAGCGTGCTGTTCGTGGACGAGGTGCACCGCTTCAACAAGGCCCAGCAGGACGCCTTCCTGCCGCACATCGAGCGCGGCGTGATCGTGTTCGTGGGCGCGACCACCGAGAACCCGTCGTTCGAATTGAACTCGGCGCTGTTGTCGCGCTGCCGCGTGCACGTGATGGACGCGGTGGGCGCGGATGCCATCATCGTGGCGTTGAAACGCGCGCTGGCCGATGACGAGCGGGGCCTCGGCAAGGAAGGGCTTTCTGTCGATGACGATGCGCTCGCGCTGATGGCCGGCGCCGCCGACGGCGACGTGCGGCGCGCGCTGACGTTCCTGGAAATCGCCGCCGAACTCGCCCACGACGGCCGCATCGACGCCGCCACGCTGGAGCAGGTGCTGGCCGACCGCACCCGCCGTTTCGACAAGGGCGGCGAGCAGTTCTACGACCAGATTTCAGCGTTGCACAAGTCGGTGCGCTCGTCCGACCCCGACGCCGCGCTGTACTGGCTGGTGCGGATGCTGGACGGCGGCTGTGCGCCGCAGTACCTCGCGCGGCGCCTGCTCAGGATGGCCATCGAGGACATCGGCCTGGCCGACCCGCGCGCGTGGCAACTGGCACTGCACGCATGGGATACCTACGAGCGGCTCGGTTCGCCCGAAGGCGAGCTGGGACTGGCCGAAGTCGCGCTGTACCTGGCCGTCGCACCCAAGAGCAACGCCGCCTACGTCGCCCACGGCGCCGCACGCAGTGCGGTGCGCGAATCCGGCACGCTGGAAGTGCCCATGCACCTTCGCAACGCGCCGACCAGACTGATGAAGGACCTTGGCTACGGCAAGGGCTACCAGTACGACCACGACATCGAAGGCGGCGTCGCGCTCGACCAGCAATGCCTGCCCGACGCGCTCGCCGGCACCGAGTTCTACGCGCCGAGCGCCAACGGCATCGAGGCGAAGATCAGGGACAAGCTCGATGCCTTGCGCGCCGCGCGTGCCAAGGCGCAGCGCTAGCGGGCTGCCTCACGCAAAACCTTCACATCGTCATCCCGGAATCGTGAAGCGATATCCGGGACCCAGTGCGTTTGCGGCCAGCATTCCCCGTTCGCGCCGAGCGTAGCTTGCGCGAGCAAGCGAAGTCGAAGCGCTTGCCCGCCAGCCCGTCGACTTCGGCCCTCTTGGTCAGGCCTCCTTCCCAGCCGGTTGATGTTGGCGTGATACTCACCAGATTCGTCATTCCGGGGCTCCCGGAGGGAGAACCCGGAATCCAGCCCTTCGCTCCAACTGTCTGAAACTGGATTCCGGGTTCCATCGCCGATCCAGCCGGCGATGGCCCCGGAATGACGGGGCAGACAGTGCATTGCAACGCCAACGCGGCGCGGGAACGCTCCAGCTCACGTCCGGGATTCCATGCCCCGGGCGGACGGTCATGGCGCCGGGCGGGTTGCCGTGCCAGGCCGGCGGACAACTCGTGCAACGATGTCCATCAACGTTGCGCAACATCCATAATGGATCCATAATGCATCCAGTGGAGGCTGGACCATGACCGTGACCCTCACCATCAAGCAGGTGCCCGCTGCGCTGGCGCGACGGTTGAAACAGCGCGCCAAAGCCAACCGCCGCTCGCTGCAGGGCGAACTGCTGTGCATCATCGAAGCCGCCGCGTCGCAGGACGCATCGGCCGTCGCCGAACCCGTGGCGCCGCGCTATTCGAGGCAACTCGATCCGGAGCCGCCCAGCGCATCGAAACGCGCCGCGGGACGGGCGGGCGAAGGCGCATCGAAGCCATCGACAGCCAGGCGCGACGCGCAGTCGCCGGCGGGTCGCTTGCGCGGACGCGCCAGCACGCGCATGAGCACCGATGAAATCATGCGCCTCACGCGCGGCGCATGAACCGGACCCTCGTCGACGCCAACGTCCTGCTCGATGTCCTGACGGAGGACCCCCACTGGTTCGACTGGTCGGCAACGCAGCTCGACGCCTGCGCCGCGCGGAGCGAGCTTTGCATCAACCCGGTCATCTATGCCGAAGCGTCGATCGGCTTCGCCCGCATCGAAGACCTGGATGCAACCCTCACCGAACCGCCCTTCACGTACCTTCCGTTGCCGAAGGAAGCGGCATTCCTGGCCGGCAAGGCGTTCCTGCGCCATCGGCGCGCCAGGGGCGCCCGGCGCTTGCCGCTGCCCGATTTCTTCATCGGAGCCCACGCCGCGATCGAAGCCATGCCGTTGCTCACCCGCGACGCGCGCCGCTATCGCACGTACTATCCGACGCTGGAATTGCTGTGTCCCGAGTGAGATTGCCGACAGAACCCGGCGCGTTTGCGCGCTTCCATCACGCGCCGTGATAATTGCGCGTTTCGTGGCTTCCCCGGAAATCGTCCCATGCTGGACCCCGTACTGCTGCGCGCCCACCTGGCCGAGACGGCCGCGCGCCTGAAGACCCGCGGTTTCGAACTCGACACGGCGGCGGTGGAGTCGCTGGAGGCCGAGCGCAAGCGCCTTGCCACCGGGACCCAGGAACTGCAGGCGTTGCGCAACGCGCGCTCGAAGGCGATCGGGCAGGCCAAGGCGAAAGGCGAGGACGCCGCGCCGATCCTGGCTGAGGTGGCCGGCATCGGCGACAAGCTCAAGGCCAACGAGGCCGAGCTGGCGAAAGTGCAGGGCAAGCTGTCGGCCATCGCGCTGGGCATCCCCAACCTGCCGGCCGACGACACGCCCGTCGGCAAGGACGAAACCGAGAACGTCGAGGTCTCGAAGTGGGGCTCGCCGCGCACCTTTGATGTCCCGGTGAAGGATCACGTTGAACTGGGCGCCCGCCACGGATGGCTGGACGGCGAGGCCGGCGCGAAACTGTCCGGCGCGCGCTTCACCGTGCTGCGCGGCCAGTTGGCGCACCTGCACCGCGCCTTGGCGCAATTCATGCTGGACCTGCACACGCGCGAGCACGGTTACACCGAGTGCAACCTGCCGCTGCTGGTGAATCCCGAGGTGATGCAGGGCACCGGGCAGTTGCCGAAGTTCGAGGAAGACCTGTTCGCGACCGAGGTCGGCGAGGCCAGGCGCTACCTGATCCCGACCGCCGAGGTGTCGCTGACGAACCTCGTGCGTGATGCCATCGTCGAGGCCGACGTGCTGCCGATGAAACTGACCGCGCACACCCCGTGCTTCCGCGCCGAGGCCGGCAGCTACGGCAAGGACGTCAAGGGCATGATTCGCCAGCACCAGTTTGAGAAGGTGGAGCTGGTGCAGGTGGTCGAGCCGTCCAAATCGTTCGACGCGCTGGAAGAGCTGACCGGTCACGCCGAAACGGTGCTGCAGCAACTGGAACTCCCGTATCGCAAGGTGGCGCTATGTACCGGCGACATGGGATTCGCCGCCGCCAAGACGTATGACCTTGAAGTCTGGCTGCCCTCGCAGGACATGTATCGCGAGATTTCCTCGTGCTCCAACTGCACCGATTTCCAGGCCCGCCGCATGCACGCGCGCTGGCGCAACCCCGCCACCGGCAAGCCCGAACTGGTGCACACCCTGAACGGTTCCGGCCTCGCCGTCGGCCGCTGCCTGATCGCCGTGATGGAGAACTTCCAGAACGCCGACGGGTCGATTGCCGTACCCGAGGTGCTGCGGCCGTACATGGGCCGTGTTGATAGAATCACCTGATCAGGAGACACCCCCTTTGCTCGCCAAGGGGCGCGCCGGAGGATGCCGGATGCGCGCAACCGTTCCACCCGCCCCTTCCTCCGGAAGGGGGTATTCATCAAGGAGAGGTGGCCGAGTGGCTTAAGGCACTGGTCTTGAAAACCAGCGTGGCAGCAATGCCACCGCGGGTTCGAATCCCGCCCTCTCCGCCAAATCCGAGGGTTCGACGAATTCGTCGGGAACGAATTCGGACAGCCGGAGGGCTGGCCCCGAGCGCAGCGAGGGGTGAGGCCCAAGGATGGGCCGAACATACCCCACCCTCACCGCCAAATTGAAGGGTTCGACGAATTCGTCGGGAACGAATTCGGACAGCCGAAGGGCTGGCCCCGAGCGCAGCGAGGGGTGAGGCCCAAGGATGGGCCGAACATACCCCACCCTCACCGCCAAATTGAAGGGTTCGACGAATTCGTCGGGAACGAATTCGGACAGCCGAAGGGCTGGCCCCGAGCGCAGCGAGGGGTGAGGCCAGGGAAGGGCCGAACTCCATTTTGCCTGGAACGGAATGGGACAGCTCCAGGGGACACGATGGTTGCAGGGCTTTCAGGACGATGGTCGATCATGTCATGACAAATACCGCTTCGATCGCGGTTACACGGGACGATGCCGCGCCATGGATTACTGTCGTGGTCCCCATGTACAACGAAACCGCGAATGTTCCGGAACTTGTGTCCCGTCTGGAAAAAATTGCGTGCACTTGTGATGGACGCTTGACCGTCGTTGCGGTCGATGACGGCAGCACAGATGGCACCGTTGAAAACGTTATTGCGCAGTTGCAGCGACTGCCGGGTTCGGTGGTAGTGGAACTGTCGCGCAATTTCGGCAAGGAATCGGCACTGCTCGCGGGCATGGACGAAGCCTTGAAGTTGCCATTTGACGTGCTCGTGCTCATGGACGCCGACTTGCAACACCCGCCGGAGGCGATTCCGGACATGCTTGCGAGATGGCGGGCGGGAAGCGACGTGGTTGTGGCCGCGCGGCGTTCGCGTTCTGCGGATGCGCCGACCGAAGCAATGTTGTCGCGGCTGTTCTACAAGCTATTCAATCGACTGGCCGCGGTCGAACTTGTGGACGGCGAAGGTGACTTTCGTTTGCTGGCTCGCGACGTGGTCGAGGCGCTGTGCCGCCTGCGCGAACAAGATCGGTTCACGAAAGGCTTGTACTCGTGGATAGGATTCCGCCAGGACAGGGTCTACGTCGATTTTGACGATCGGAGGACCGGTGTGAGCAAGTTCGGCCTTTCAAAGCGGCTCAGGCTGGCGGCGAGCGCAATCACCAGTTTTTCCGCGCGGCCGCTGCGGCTGGCGCTGCTTCTGGGGATTTTCGTGGGTGTTGTCTCCGTCATTCTGGGGTTTTGGATCGTTCTGCAGACCCTGATTTTCGGGAAGGACGTGCCGGGCTATGCATCCATATTCTGCGGCATGTGCTTTCTTGGTGGCGTGCAGCTTGCAACCATCGGGCTGTTGGGCGAGTACGTGGGTCGTACGTATATCCAGACCAAGGGGAGGCCGCCTTACCTGCCCCGCAGAGTGATCAACGTTGGCACCGCGCCCGACTGACGAGCGGTACTCACCCAATTCGCAAGCCACGCGGCGTGCCCGCTGGTGGACGTATCCGGCATCGGGGGGGCTGGCCGGGCAGGGCGCCAGCTTCGTGCTGGTGGGTGGTGCACTCGTGTTGGTCGACTGGTCGGTATTCGTAGCGTTGAGCGCGCTCGGGATCATGCCGATCTTCGCGAACGTAGCGGGGCGTCTTGTCGGTGCCTTGCTCGGATTCTGGCTCAATGGGCACATCACCTTTGCACATGGGGGGACCCCACGCCTCGGCCGCGGTCGCTTCATGCGTTATGGGTCATTGTGGGCTGCATTGACGGCCTTGAGTACGCTTTCGGTCGTATTACTGACCCACTTTCTCGGTTTGCAATTTGCCTGGCTGGTAAAACCCGTCGTTGAAGTGTGCATGGCGGCGCTCAGTTTCCTGGTTTCGCGCCATTGGGTTTATCGGTAGGTATGTCAGGCGCGCGGTCAAAAGGCGCATAGCCCCAAGCATGCAGCAGCTTCAGACGATGGTAGGCAACCTGAGGTTGGTTGAAGTAGATCTTTCCAAGCAACCCGCGGTCTACGTGGGGCCACGTGTCACGGATGGTTTGGGCGGTGACGCGGGTGCGGATGCTGATGTGCCGGGCTCGCGAACTCAGTTGTAGCGCGTTGCCAAAGGCAAAGACGGCAATGACGATCATCGCGACGCGCAAACGGCGCGATGGTTCGGACACGTGGATGCAGCAAAGCATCCCGAAAAGGCCCAGCCAGAAGAGTATGGAAAAGCTCACGTAGCGACTGGCAAACGCCTGCTCGGGGCCAAGCTCGGGGCCGCGACCGAGTGCAACCAGCACACCGGAAAGCAACCCGAAGGCCGCGAGCCCGATCCACGGCAGGCAGGTCGGCTCTCGTCGGTTGCGCCAGGCTGCCCACGCTGCCAGCCCGATGCCCACCAGGGCAAGCCACGGTGCCACATCGGTAGTCAGCCGTGCGATGCCCGCGCCGATGAAGTTGAGGAGGTAGTGCAGCTCGCCCCACACGTCGTGGGCTTCGGCCGGCGTGGCGAAGCGCCGATAGACCAGTGCAATGCCCGCGCATGCCAGCACCCAGGGAGCTGCGAAAAAAAGCCGACGACGTATCGACACGTCGTGCCGGATTGCGATCAACAGCAAAGCGACGGGAAAGACTGCCAAGCCCGTGGCAAAGCTGGTACAGGCCAGCGCGGCACCCGCGAGTGCGATGAAGTCGTGCCAAGCCGTGAGCCTGGGCCGGGTGAGGGACCAGATGACGGTGATCGCGCCCAGCAAACACAGGAATACCGCGACCTGCCAACCCCACTGCAGGTTTGCGAGGTGCCCCGGATACAGGGCCAGAAACACCATCGCCGAAGCCATTGCTACACGTGCGCGGTTGTTGAAGGAAAATGTCGCGCGAATGAAGTACAGGATGATCCCCGCACTCGCCAACAACAGCAGCCAGCTCACCGTGTCGGCCAACCACGGTCGTCCCGAAGAAACTTTCGCGGCAACAAGCAATACGGCGTAGGCTGCCGTGTGGATGTGGCCGCCATCGAATCTGGGAAATGCCGATTGCAGCAGTCGGCCCTGGCGCAAGGCCTCGAGCATCGGCACGAGGTTGAGGTGGTCCCACAACATCATCGGAATCTGCCACAGCAGAGTCATCGAGAGCAGGGCGGCGGCAAGGGCAACGAACAGCCATTCCGGCAGTCGGCGTGATTGCATGTCGGGGGTCACGGTGATGATCGGGAGCTTGCAATAATAGGGATGAACGTCATCGCCGTCGCTTGATGTTTACCCGCGGCAATCTGATGATTGGTGAAAACTGGTAACGCAGGATCTTTCCAACAGCACCGGATGACCCGTGATCATGGCGCGTTCGAGCGGGACGTCTGATATGAGCGACGAGCGCAAGCCGAAGGTCGAGCCGTATCCGGGCCCTGGTGGCTGGGGATAGGTGAAGTCGCTCAAGGTAGTCCTGAAGCGCGAGCAGGTGCCGATCCCTTCGGAAGTGGGTGCCGGTGTGGGTGGTGACCTGATTTTCTCTTGTTTCGGACAGCGTGCTCGCAGGACGCGGTCCGAACATGACCAGGTACGGCGCGGGTCTTGCGTGGATGCCGGACGATCTCCGTCAGGCGACGGACAGAAAGGAGCCGCCGCCGGGCAGGGCGCAGGGCGCGCGGTCCGCCAAGACCCCCGCGTGGTGCGTCACCCGCGCTTTGTGTCTGCACGCGTGCCAGGCAGGGGTACGTTGCATTTTGCCGCCGCACCACGCAGGGCGATGTCCTGGTTTGCAAGCGGCAAGCGCAGCCGCAGCGCCAATTCCAGGTACGCTGCGCCTTAGACGCTCAGGCCGTGGGCATCCGCAAGGCGCAGCGTCTCATCCCAGGGCGGCCGGCGTGCGTTCGGAATGCACGATGCCGCGGCCCGCGGTCATCCAGTTCACCGCGCCCGGCTCGATGAGCTGGGTGTTGCCCAGCCCGTCCTTGTGCTCGACGCGGCCTTCCCAAAGGTAGGTCACGGTGGCGAGGCCGATGTGCGGATGCGGACGCACGTCCATCGCCTGGTCGGGCGGCACGGTGACGGGACCCAGGTGATCCATGAATACGAATGGCCCGACGCCGTGTCCGTGCGCCGCGGGCAGCACGCGGCTGACGAAGAAACCACCGCCGAGGTCGCGGCGATGTCCGCGCGCGCGTTCGCGAACGACTGCGTTCATGGTGGTTCTCCTTCAGTGGCGTTGCCTTGCCGGATGGTGGCCCGCCGGCGCGCAGTTGTCGAATCGACATGTGGTCAGGCCAGTGCCGGATTGCTGCGGGGACAAGGTGGAAGAAGCCGACGGACCGTCCCTCCGGAGCGGTTCAGGACGCGCGTTGACCGCGTGATACCATCGCGACGATTCAGCCGTCCACATGGAATCGCGCAATGCAGATCGAAACCAAGTTGCCGAAGGTCGGCACCACCATCTTCACCGTGATGAGCCAGCTTGCCCTGGAACACAAGGCGGTGAACCTGGGGCAGGGCTTTCCCGACTTCGAAACGCCGGCCAGCCTGCGCGACGCGCTGGCGCGCGCGATGAACCAGGGGCACAACCAGTACGCGCCGATGAGCGGCATTCCGAAGCTGCGTGAACAGATCGCGCTGCACGTGAACCGGTTGTACAAACGCCGCATCAGCGCCGATACCGAAGTGACGGTGACCTCCGGCGCCACCGAGGCGATCTTCGCGGCGATCGCCTGCGCGGTGCGCACGGACGACGAGGTGATCGTGCTCGATCCCTGTTACGACTGCTACGAGCCGGCGATCGCACTGGCGGGTGGCCATGCCGTGCACGTACCGTTGGACATGACCGACTTTTCGGTGGACTGGCAGCGTGTGCGCGACACCATCACGCCGAAGACCCGCATGATCATGGTCAACAGCCCGCACAACCCCTCGGGCGCGGTGTTCGCCGAATCCGACCTGGACGCGCTGGAGGAAATTGCCGGCAAGCACGGGTTGCTGGTGCTGTCCGACGAGGTGTACGAACACATCGTGTTCGACGGCCGCGAGCACCTCAGCGTGTCGCGCCGGCCGGAGCTTGCCGAGCGCAGCTTCGTGATTTCCTCGTTCGGCAAGACCTGGCACTGCACCGGCTGGAAGGTAGGCTATTGCGTGGCACCCAAGCAGCTCACGGCCGAATTTCGCAAGGTGCACCAGTACCTGACCTTCTGCACCTTCCATCCCGCGCAGTGCGCGTTTGCCGAGGTCATGGCCAGCGAGCCGCAGCACGCGCAGCAGCTTTCGGCGTTCTACCAGGCCAAGCGCGACCGCTTCCGCGAATTGCTGGCCGACACGCGCTTCAAGCTGCCCGAAGTGCACGGCGGCTATTTCCAGTTGGCCGACTATTCGGCCATCCGCGATACCGATGACCTGAACTTCTGCGAATGGCTGGTGCGCGAGGCCGGCGTCGCCGCCATCCCGGTCTCGGCGTTCTGCGAGACCGCGCCCGAGGCGAAACTGGTGCGCTTCTGCTTCGCCAAGAATGACGACACGCTGGAAGCTGCGGCCGAACGACTGGGCAAGTTGTAAGTAATGCCGGAGGAGCCTGGTCGCGGATTGTCCATGCAGGAGCTTTTGCCACGGATTGGCACGGCTCAAGAGCCTTGGACGCGGGATTGACGCGGATGGCGCGGACAAAGGCGGAGCTCTCCCGATCCGTGTACATCC
>CAZAXF010000002.1:121296-122680 GCA_964489055.1 uncultured Rhodanobacter sp.
ACATCCGTGCAGATCCGTGGCCAAATGTTTTGGTACAAATCGGCTGCGGCAGAGCGCTTTGCCACGGATTGGCACGGATCAAGAGCCTTGGACGCGGATTGACGCGGATGGCGCGGACAAAGGCGGAGCTCTCCCGATCCGTGTACATCCGTGCAGATCCGTGGCCAAATGTTTTGGTACAAATCGGCTGCGGCAGAGCTTTTTGCCACGGATTGACACGGATGCACACGGATTACGGGCGTGCGGTGTGGATGATGCGGAGCAGACCTTCGGTCATCGCCTGGCGTGAGCCGCGCATGCCCACAGGATCCGTCATTCCGGGGCTGCCCGCGCTGTGTGCGGGCAGAACCCGGAATCCAGATTTTCACATGGCAAGCGTCAAGAGCTGGATTCCGGGTTCCATCACCGACGATGTCGGTGATGGCCCCGGAATGACGAAATGAAGTGGCTGGGCTTCGAAGGGTTTGATCCGCGCCTGTCCGCGTGAATCCGCGACCAGAAAATTTGAAGATCAACGCGAGCAATTGAATGCAAAACCTGAAAGTATCCCTGGTGCAAGGCGCCACCCGCTGGCACGACCCGGACGGCAACCGCGAATACTACGGCTCGCTGATGGCGCCGCTGGCGGGACAGAGTGACCTGGTGGTATTGCCGGAAACCTTCACCAGCGGGTTTTCCAACGAGGCCATCGACCAGGCCGAGACCATGGACGGGCCGACGCTTGCGTGGCTGCGCGAGCAGGCGAACGCGCTGGGTGCCGCCGTCACAGGCAGCGTGCAGTTGCGCGTCGGCGAGGGCGTGTACAACCGGCTGCTGTTCGTGACGCCGGACGGCGACGTGAAACACTACGACAAGCGCCACCTGTTCCGCTACGCCAACGAGCACAAGCGCTACGCGGCCGGGCGGGATCGCCTGGTGGTGGAATGGCGCGGGTGGAAGATCTGCCCGCTGGTCTGCTACGACCTGCGGTTTCCGGTGTTCTCGCGCAACGGGCACGATGCCGACGGCGGGTTCGATTACGACCTGGTGTTGTTCGTGGCCAACTGGCCGGCCGTACGCGCGCATGCCTGGCGCACGCTGTTGCGGGCGCGCGCGATCGAGAACCTTGCCTGTTGCATCGGGCTGAACCGGGTCGGTGTGGACGGCAACGACATCGCGTATTCGGGCGACAGCGTGGTGCTCGATCATCTCGGCCAGCCCATGGCCGAGCTGGGCGCGCAGGAACAGGTCGTCACGGTGGCGCTGGACCACGACGCGCTGGCGGCGTTCCGCGGAAAGTTCCCGGCGTGGATGGATGCCGATACATTCCAATTGACGTGACACTTTCCCTTCTCCCTCCGGGAGAAGGTGCCCCGAAGGGGCGGATGAGGGTTCGGATCCCGGC
>CAZAXF010000002.1:122780-146188 GCA_964489055.1 uncultured Rhodanobacter sp.
GGAGAAGGTGCCCCGAAGGGGCGGATGAGGGTTCGGATCCCGGCGCCATGCAACATTGCGCGGGCGCGGACCTTCACCCCCGACCCCTCTCCCGGAGGGAGCGGGGCGTCAGAGGATTGCGAGCACGTTTTCGGGAGGGCGGCCGATGGCGGCCTTGCCGTTGGCGAAAACCACCGGGCGTTCGATCAGGATCGGGTGCGTGACCATGGCTTCGATCAACTGCTTGCGGGTGAGCTTGGCGTCGTCGAGGCCGAGTTCGGCATAGACCGCTTCACCCTTGCGCATCAGTTCGCGTGGTTGCAGGCCCAGCAGTTTCAGGGCGCGGTCGATGTCCTGCGCGGTGGGAGGATTCTTCTGGTAGTCGACGACTTCGGGCGCGATGTCGCGCTCGCGCAGCAGTTCCAGGGTGCCGCGCGACTTGGAGCAGCGCGGGTTGTGCCAGATGGTGACGGACATGTCGGCAAGGGCTCCGAAGGGGTATGGAAAGATCGGCGGGCGCGGGTCAGTTGCCGCGCTTCGGGCCTCGGCCGCCGCGGGGTCCGCGCGAACCCCTGTTGCCGCGCTTGCGGTCATCGGATGAGCGGTTCCCGGGGTTGTTCTTGTTGCCGGGGGTGTCGCCGGCGAACCAGGTGCGCACCGAGGGCAGTTCCTGGCCCGGTGCGACGCCGCGTCCCTTGCGGCGCTTCTTGCGCGCGGGCTTGTCGGGTTTCAGCACGTTGCCGTTGACGTCGCCGCGCTTCGGGCCGCGGCGGGGCTTGCCCCGCTTGCCGAAGTCGTCCGGGCGGACCCGGTCGAACGCGGCCAGCTCGCGGGCTTCGTCGTGGCGCACGCCGGTCCAGGCGTGCGGGGTATGGCTGGCCGGGCGGATCTCGGTGGCGCCGCGCGTGGCGTGGCGCTGGTGCAGGACGGGTTTCAAGGACAACGTCGGCCGGGCCGGGCCGGCACCGGCCAGTTCGCGCAGCGCCTTGATCGCATCCTCGGGCAGCGCTTCGTTCTGGCCGGGGCGGAGGCCGCGGGGCAACTCCACGTTGCCGTAGCGGATGCGCTTCAGGCGGCTGACCAGGAAGCCCTGGGAATCCCATAGGCGCCGCACCTCACGGTTGCGGCCTTCGTGCATGACCACGCGGAACCAGGAATGGCTTCCGCCGCGGTTGACCACCTGGATCTGGTCGAAGCGGGCCGGGCCGTCGTCCAGTTCCACGCCGGCCTTGAGCTTTTCCAGCGTCTCGTCGGGAACCTCGCCGTGCACGCGGCACAGGTATTCGCGTTCCACTTCGTTGGCCGGGTGCATCAGCGCGTTGGCAAGCTCGCCGTCGGTGGTCAGCAGCAGCAGGCCGGTGGTGTTGGCGTCCAGGCGCCCCACGGAAATCCAGCGCGAACCATTGAGGCGGGGCAGGTTTTCGAACACGGTCGGGCGGCCTTCAGGGTCGTCGCGCGTGGTCAGTTCGCCCTCGGGCTTGTGGTACATCAGCACCGCGGCCTGATCGTGGTGGTCGGTGGCCACCACGAAGTGCTTGCGGTCGATTTCCACGCGATCGCCGGCGCGCACGCTCGAACCGGTCTGCGCCGTGCTGCCGTTGACCAGGATCTCGCCGGCGCCGATGCGCTCTTCGAGCATGCGCCGCGAACCCAGGCCGGCGTTGGCCAGCACCTTGTGCAGGCGCTCCTCGATGGCATTGGATGGATCGGTGGTCGACCGTTTCAGGGTCAGCAGGCTGCGTGGAGCGGAACTCATGCGACATCCTCGGTGGTGCTTGTGGGTTTGGGCCCGGCAGCGTCCGCGGCGTCGTCCACGGACGGATCGGGCGTCGGGGCGGCGTCGTCGTCGGCGTCGGCCTCCGGGGTCAGGGCAAGTTGCGGCTCGGGGTCGGCGATCTCGCGGATTTCCGCGAGGGTGGGCAACTGGTCGAGCGACTTGAGGTTGAAGTAGTCCAGGAAGTGGCGGGTGGTGCCGAACAGGGCCGGCTTGCCGGGCACGTCGCGATAGCCGACGATGCGCACCCATTCGCGTTCCTCGAGGGTGCGGATGATGCTGGTGGACACCGACACACCGCGCACCTGCTCGATTTCGCCGCGTGTGATCGGCTGGCGGTAGGCGATCAGCGCCAGGGTTTCCAGCAGCGCGCGGGAATACTTCGTCTGGCGGTCGGTCCACATCCGCGCGACCCACGGATGCACCTGTTCGCGTACCTGGTAGCGAAAGCCGGAAGCGACCTCGACCAGTTCGATGCCGCGGTCGGTGCAGGCTTCGCGTAGCGCCTCGATGGCGCGGGCCAGGTCCGCGTGCGCGACCTCGTCGCGCTCCTCGAACAGTGCCGCCAGCATCGGCAGGGTAAGCGGTTGCTGGGCCGCGAGCAGGGCGGCTTCGACAATGTTGTTCAGTTTGTCCTGTTCCACGTAAATCTCACCTCGTGCAAGGCATCAGTCCGCAACAGACGCAAGAAACAATCAAGCATTTGCCCTGTTGTCAGGTTCCCTTCGCGCTCTTTGCGTTCTTCGCGGACGGCTGGCTGTCAGTCCACGGCGTCGACGGTGGCGCAGGCCTTCAGGTAGATCGCGGCCAGCGGCGCTTCCTGCATGATGTCGACCAGCCGGTCCTTGGCCAGTTCCAGCAGCGACAGGAATGTCACCACCACGCCGAGTCGTCCCTCGGCCGGATCGAACAGCGACTCGAAGCGGTGGAAGCTGCCGTCGCCGAGTTTGCGCAGCACCTCGCTCATGCGTTGGCGCACCGACAGCGGTTCGCGTTCCACTTCGTGGCGGCCATACAGCTCGGCGCGGTGAAGCACGTCGCGCAGCGCCAGCAGCATCTCGCGCAGTTCGACCGGTGGCGGCAGCTTCACGACCTTGCGGTCGGGCGTGAACGCCTGGGCCGTGTCGATGTCGCGCTCCATGCGCGGCAGGGCGTCGATGTCCTCGGCGGCCTTCTTGAAACGCTCGTATTCCTGCAAGCGCCGGACCAGCTCCGCGCGCGGGTCTTCCTCGGCGCCTTCCTCGACCGGCGGGCGCGGCAGCAGCAGCCGCGATTTGATTTCGGCCAGGATCGCGGCCATCACGAGGTATTCGGCCGCCAGCTCCAGGCGCATTTCGCGCATCACCTCGATGTAGTTCATGTACTGGCGGGTGATCTCGGCCACCGGGATGTCGAGGATGTCCAGGTTCTGGCGGCGGATCAGGTACAGCAGCAGGTCCAGCGGCCCCTCGAACGCCTCCAGGATCACCTCCAGCGCGTCCGGCGGGATGTACAGGTCCTGCGGAATCTGCAGTACCGGTTGTCCGTGCACCACCGCCAACGGAATTTCCTGCTGGCGGGGCTGCGCCGGCGTCGACGCGGGTGCTTCGGGCGCGGGCGTGGTGTCGCTTGCGGTGTCCACACTCATGTGCGGCTGTGTCGTGCGGCGCGAAGATCGCGAATCATGGTACGCAAAAATCGATCGTCAACAATCGGTGCGTGGTGCCGTCGCCGCCATGGTGCGGGACGGTATCCCCACACCGTGGTTTCGGCGGGGATGCCGCGCGTGGAACGCGTTGATGGTGTAACCCGGCACGGCGGCAGGCCGTGTCATGCTGCAGCAAAACTTCGACTGGCCGGCCGTGCACGCGTGCGACCGCGTGCGTCGCGTCCCCTGACATGTTGCGTCCACGGGCGGCGTCGCGGACCTCGTGAAGCCGGCGCGGTGCGCCCGATCGCGGGTCCGGATGAACCGGGCCGCGTGCGGCACCGGTTGGCTGGTCTCAAAGAGTAAGGCCGCCGGCGCGTCAAGTCCAGTGCCGCGTGTCGGGGACGGTTGGCCCGAATATTGCTTCCACAATTCACGTACGCGACAGGGGCCGCCGCCGTGACGGCCCGAAACCAGGATCGCGCGGAGGTGACAGGGGATGCTGAGAGTGGCAAGCGAGTACGATCCGGAGCATGGGGAATCCACGCGCATGCGGCACGCGCGCATGATTCGTTCCACCGCGGTGTTGATGTCCCGTCGTGGCGACGTCTGGCAGACCGAGTTGTCCGACATTTCCGCCACCGGGGTGCGCCTGGCGCGTCCGGACGGCTGGCACGGCCGGACCAGCGAGGTATGGGTGCTGGACATGTTGTTCGGCGACAAGCTCAACGTGCACGTGATGGCCGAGGTGGCGCGGGTCACCAGCACCCACGTCGCGCTGGCGTTCGCCCGCATCCCGCCCGATGTCGAGCAGGCATTGTGGGATCTGCTGGGCGGCTATGCCGACACGTTCGAACCATGGGACGAGGACGACGGGCAGGTGTGAGGAGCGGGTGTGGGGGGGCGCGGGGTGGTCGTGACGGCCACCCCGCGCTTTTTTCAGGCCGCGGTGTGTCGCCCGTGCGATGTCGGGCGCCGATTCAACCCCGGGTCGGGTACGGAGTGCCGTCCCTGCGCGTATAGCCGGCGTTGCGGCCGCGGTCGATGCGCATGTCGATGTCGGGATAATCACACGCATCAGCTTCCGGCTTGCGCGAACCAACTTCCAGGCAACGCACGCTCGCATCCGAGCGATTGACGAGATGGTGTCCGTTCGCGGTGCCCTTGGCAAACGCAGCGCAATCACCGGCGTGCAGCACGTGCTCGCCGTCGTCGTCGATCAGCGTGACTTCACCTTCGAGCACCCACACGAATTCATCCTCGGCGGAGTGCCAGTGACGCTGGCTCGACCATGCGCCGGGCGGAAGTTCCAGCAGGTTCACCCCGAAGTCGGTGAGCCCGCCGGCATCACCGAGCCGCGTGCGGACGCGGTTGCGGCAGGGCTCGTCAAACGGCGCGGGGTAGCCGGAGCCCGTGCGGCGGGGCAGGGATTGGACGTCGATTTTCGGCATGGTGCAACCCGGTTCCTCGACGGGAGGTCAGTTCGTCCGGTCCCCGGCTCCCGGTCCCCGGGTCCGGTTCCGGTCCTCGTCGCGGAGCTTGCGCCGGAGAATCTTGCCGACGTTGCTCTTGGGCAGTTCCTTGCGGAATTCGACGTACTTGGGGCGCTTGTAGCCGGTGAGCTGTTCGCGGCAGTACTCCTTCAGCGCATCTTCGGTGAGTTTGGGATCCTTGCGGACCACGAACAGCTTCACCACTTCCCCGGAGTGTTCGTCCTCGGCGCCCACCGCGGCGACTTCCAGTACACCCGGATGGCGCGCGGCCACGTCCTCGACTTCGTTGGGATACACGTTGAAGCCGGAGACCAGGATCATGTCCTTCTTGCGGTCGACGATGTAGAACATGCCGTTCTCGTCCATGCGCGCGATGTCGCCGGAGCGCAGCCAGCCGTCCGCGTCCAGCACCCGGGCGGTCTCCTCGGGCCGGTTCCAGTAGCCCTTCATCACCTGCGGCCCCTGCACGCACAGCTCGCCGGATTCGCCCACGGCGACCTGTTTTCCGTCGTCGTCACGCAGCTCGATGTCGGTCGAGGGCAACGGCATGCCGATGGAACCGGTGTAGTCCTTGATGTCCAGCGGGTTGGCCGTCGCGACCGGCGAGGTTTCGGTGAGGCCGTAACCTTCGATCAGCGGAATGCCGGTGGTCTTTTTCCAGTTTTCGGCCACCGCGCGTTGCACCGCCATGCCGCCGGCGAGCGCGAACTTGACGCGCGAGAAATCGAGCTTCGCGAAGTCGGGATGGTTCAACAGTGCGTTGTAGAGCGTGTTGACGCCGGTGATCGAACTCCAGCGCGACTTGCGCAGCGTCTTGACGAACGCCGGGATGTCGCGCGGGTTGGCGATCAGGACGTTTTCCCCGCCCACGTGCATCATGAAAAGCGCGTTCACCGTCAGCGAAAAGATGTGGTAGAGCGGCAGCGCGGTGATGATCTGTTCCTGGCCCTGCTTGAACAGGTCGCCCACCCACGACGCCAGTTGCAGGGTGTTGGCGACCATGTTGCCGTGCGTGAGCATCGCGCCCTTGGCCACGCCGGTGGTGCCGCCGGTGTATTGCAGGAAGGCCAGGTCGTCCGGGCCCAGCGTGACCGACGGAACCTGCATGCCCTTGCCGTGGGCGAGAATGTCGTTGAAGGCCACGTGTCCGGGGAGTGACCATGGCGGGACCATCCTCTTCACGCGCCGGACCGCGAAATTGATCAGCGGTCCCTTCGGAAAGCCCAGCAGGTCGCCCATCGCGGTGACCGCGACGCGCTTCACCGGGGTCTTGCCGATGGCCTCCTCCAGCGTCGCGGCGAAGTTCTCCATCACCACGATGGTTTCGGCACCGGCGTCGCTGAGCTGGTGTTCCAGTTCGCGCGCGGTGTACAGCGGGTTGACGTTGGCCACCGTCAGGCCGGCACGCATGGCGCCGAACAGCGCCACCGGGTACTGCAGGACGTTGGGCATCATGATGGCCAGGCGATCGCCCTTGCCGAGCTTCCACTGTCCGGCCGCGTAGGCGGCGAAGTGGCGGCTAGCCTCGTCGAGCTGGCGCCAGGTCAGGGTGCGCCCGAAACTGGAATACGCGGGGCGGTCGGCATGCTTCTGGCAGGCGTGGTCGAACAGCGTCAGCACGGACGGATATTCCGCGGTGTCGATGTTGGCCGGAACGCCGGCTGGGTATCGCTTGAGCCAGGGGCGATCGGTCATCTTCTGGTTCCTCCTGTTCGATTCCGCCGGTTGCGCCGGCTTGGGGCATTGGAGCACGATACGTGCGAGTGCGGCAAGCCGCGCACATCCATCCAGCGCACGGGAACGCAGCATGCACGGTCGATCCGCCCGCCTTCGATGCCGCCACGCATGCACGTGGGTCGCGTGTACCGCGTTGCTGGCGGTGGCGCTGGCCGGTTGCCACCGGACGCCCGCGGAGCAGCAGATTCGCCAGGCGATCGAGTCGGCCGCCGCCGCGGCGCGCGCCAACGACACGCACGGCGTGCTCGATGTGGTGAGCAAGGATTTCGTCGGCAACGACGGTGACCTCGATCGCCACGGCCTGCGTCAACTGCTGGTCGTGCGCTCACTGCGGCAGGACAAGACCAGCGTCCTGGTCGGACCCATCGCGTTCGAGCGCAGGGGGGACCGCATCATCGCGAAGTTCAAGCTGGTGCTGGGCGGCGGCAGGCCGGGCGGCCTGCTGCCGGATCGCTCGGAGATCTACGGGATGACCACCGCGTGGCGCGACGAGGGCGGACGCTGGCGCTGTTACAGCGCGAGTTGGTCCAGCCGTTGAGATGACTCGTTCACGTTCAACCAGGCGATGGGGTTCACGGCACCTGTCCGGGCCCCGATGTCACGCCGCCTTCTTCGCGAGGTCGCGCAGCACGTACTGCAGGATGCCGCCGTGCTTGTAGAAGTCGCGTTCCTTGGGCGTCAGCAGCATCACGCGCACGTCGAACTCGGTCTTCTTGCCGTCCTTGCCGGTGGCCACCACGTGCGCGGCCCTGGCATCGCCGTTGTCCAGGCCGGTGATGGTGAAGGTTTCCTTGCCGGTCAGCCCGAGCTTCTTCGCACTGTCGCCGTCCTGGAACTGCAGCGGCAGCACGCCCATGCCAACCAGGTTGGAGCGGTGGATGCGCTCGAAGCTCTCGGCGATCACGGCTTCGATGCCCAGCAGCAGCGTACCCTTGGCAGCCCAGTCGCGCGAGGAGCCGGTGCCGTATTCCTTGCCGGCGATCACCACCAGCGGACTGCCTTCCTGCTGGTACTTCATGGCGGCGTCGTAGATCGTCATCTGCTCGCCCGAGGGCACGTGCAGCGTGTAGCCGCCCTCGACGCCGTCCAGCAGCCGGTTCTTGATGCGGATGTTGGCGAAGGTGCCGCGCACCATCACGTCGTCGTTGCCGCGCCGCGAGCCGTAGGAGTTGAAGTTCTTCGGCTCGACGCCACGCTCCATCAGGAACCTGCCCGCGGGTGAATCCTTCTTGATCGCGCCGGCCGGCGAGATGTGGTCGGTGGTGATGGAATGGCCGAACAGGCCGATGCAGTAGGCATCCTTGATGTCGCCGTGTCCGGGCAGGTCCATCGTCATGCCCTCGAAGTAGGGCGGGTTCTTGATGTAGGTGGATTTTTCATCCCAGGCGTACTGGTCGCCCTCGGGCACTTCGACCGCATTCCATTCCTTGCTGCCCTTGAACACCTCGCCGTAGTTCTTCTTGAACATGCCCGAGTTGATGGAGCTGGCGACGAGGTCGGCGATCTCCCGGTTGCTCGGCCAGATGTCCTTGAGGTAGACGTCGTTGCCGTCCTTGTCACGGCCCAGCGGCTGTTTGGCGAGATTGATGTCGATGGTGCCCGCCAGCGCGAACGCCACCACCAGCGGCGGCGAGGCGAGATAGTTCATCTTCACCTCGGCATGGATGCGGCCCTCGAAGTTGCGGTTGCCCGAAAGCACCGCGGCCACCGCGAAATCGTTCTCCTGCACGCGCTTGCTGACGTCCTCGGGCAACGGACCCGAGTTGCCGATGCAGGTGGTGCAGCCGTAGCCGACCAGGTAGAAGCCGAGCTTTTCCAGGTCCTTCATCAGGCCGGTGGCTTCAAGGTAATCGGTGACCACCTTGGAGCCGGGTGCCAGCGAGGTCTTGACCCACGGCTTGGGTTCCAGGCCGCGTTCGGCAGCCTTGCGCGCCAGCAGGCCGGCGCCGATCATCACCGCCGGATTGGAGGTGTTGGTGCACGAGGTGATTGCGGCGATCACCACCGAGCCGTCCTCCAGCTCGCAATGTTCGTGGTGCGGGCAGACCTCGGGCGAGAATTCGGCCTGGCTCTCGGTGCGGCCGACCGCGGTGCTGCCGCCTTCGTTGAGGAAGCGCTCCTTCTGCTTGTCCCACTGCTTGTCGTTGCCGTTCAGCGCCTGCATCGCCGCCTGGTAGCTTTCGCGCATGTCGGTAAGCAGCACGCGGTCCTGCGGGCGCTTGGGGCCGGCCAGCGACGGCTTGACGTCGCCGAGGTCCAGTTCCAGCACCGAGCTGAATTCGGCTTGCGGCGAATTCTCGTCGTGCCACAGGCCCTGCGCCCTGGCGTAGGCCTCGATCAGTTCGATTTGTTTCGGATCGCGGCCGGACAGGCGCAGGTAGTTGATCGATTCCTTGTCGATGGGGCTGATGGCACAGGTGGCGCCGTACTCGGGCGACATGTTGCCCAGCGTGGCGCGGTCGGCCAGCGGCAGGCTGGTGAGGCCGGGGCCGAAGAACTCCACGAACTTGCCGACCACACCGTGCTTGCGCAGCATCTGGGTCACGGTCAGCACCAGGTCGGTGGCGGTCGCGCCTTCGGGCAGCTTGCCGGTGAACTTGAAGCCGACCACCTGCGGAACCAGCATCGAGGATGCCTGCCCCAGCATCGCGGCTTCGGCCTCGATGCCCCCCACGCCCCAGCCCAGCACGGCGAGGCCGTTGACCATGGTGGTGTGGGAGTCGGTGCCGAACAGGGTGTCCGGGAACGCCCAGGTCGCGCCGTCGAGGTCGCGGGTCATCACCACCCGCGAGAGGTATTCCAGGTTCACCTGGTGCACGATGCCGGTGGCCGGCGGCACCACCTTGAAGTCATCGAACGCCTTCTGGCCCCAGCGCAGGAACGCGTAGCGCTCGTGGTTGCGCTTGAACTCGATCTCGGCGTTCTTCGCCAGCGCGTCGGCCTCGCCGAACACGTCGACCTGCACCGAGTGGTCGATCACCAGCTCGCAGGGCGACTGCGGGTTGATCTTCTTCGGGTCGCCGCCCAGCGCCTTCATCGCGTCGCGCATCGCGGCCAGGTCCACCACGCAGGGCACGCCGGTGAAGTCCTGCAGCACCACGCGGGCCGGCAGGAAGGAAATCTCGGTGGAAGGTTCGGCCTTCGGGTCCCAGTTGAGCACTGCCTCGATCTGGGCGCGCGTGACTTCCTTGCCATCCTCGTTGCGCAGCAGGTTTTCCAGCAGCACCTTCATCGAATAGGGCAGGCGCTTGATGTCGTGCTGCCTGCCCAGCTTCTCGAAGCTGGCCATCTGGTACGACTGGCCGCCAACGGTGAGCGTGTCGCGAATCCCGAAAGAGTCTTGCATGGTGGTCTCCTGTGGCGGCTGTGGCGGCGCGCGAAATCCGGTACTGCGCGCGGTGGCATCGAATCAATCGTCCATTATCGCGCAATTGGCGCGCGCATGCCCGGTGCGCCGGTCGCCCGGAGCGTGCGAGGGTCGGGACCAGCGTGGCGCGGACGCCGCGCGGTTCATCCACGCAGGGCGACGCCGGTCAGCATGCCGCGGGCGATCATCACCTCGCGCCTGGCGCGCAGCAGCAGGTGCCGGCGGCGCCCGCCCAGCTGGTGCCACAGCACCGCCGCCCGCACCGCGGCCAGCAGCAGCGCGCGCACGAGTTGCGCCTTGGCCGGTTGTTGCAGGTACAACGGGTTGCCGACCACGGTGACGCGCGGCTTCAGGCCGGACAGGCTCTCGCTGTACAGGTCGGCGAGGCGGGCGATGATGGTGGGGTGGGTTACCGGAAAATGCCGCAATTGCCGCTGCATGCCGTCCAGGCCTTCGCCGAGCCGCCGGTTGACCTCGCCGTTGCGGGCAAGGCTGCGTTCCAGTTTCAGCACGTTGACCAGCATGTGGAACAGCGGCAGGTCGCGCTGGTCGCTCTCGATCTGTTCCACCAGCACCCGCAGGCCGCGCCGTACGCCCGCACTGCCGCCGAACACGTCGGCGGCGCTGTCCGATTCCAGCTTGAAGACGCTGGCCAGGCTCGATTCCATGGCTTCCTCGTCGCAATCCCCCTCGCGTGCAATCGCGCGCACCAGCGACAGCGCCTGGAATACGCCCGCCAGCGCGAGCACGCGGGTTTCCTTCACGGCTTTTCCCCGGGCATGGGTGCATCGGTGGCCTCGATCACGCCGCCGCCGAGGCACTCCTCGCCACGGTAGAACACCACCGACTGGCCCGGCGCCACCGCGCGCTGGGGCGCGTCAAAACGGACCTTGCACGTCGCGCCGTCGACTTCGACCCGGCACGGTCGCGGGGATTGGCGGTAGCGCGTCATCGCCGTGCACTCGAACGCCACCGCCGGCGGCACGCCGGCGATCCAGTGCACGTCGCCGGCCACCAGCGTGCGCGATTGCAGCCACGGGCTGTCGTGTCCCTGGTCGACGTAGACCACGTTGGCGCCCACGTCCTTGCCGACCACGTACCAGGCCTCGCCGCTGCCATCGGCGCGGCCGCCGATGTGCAGGCCCGAACGCTGGCCGGGCGTGTAGAACATCGCGCCCGCGTGTTCGCCCACGGCCTCGCCGCGCGCGGTGCGGATTTCCCCCGGCTGCGCCGGCAGGTAGCCGGCCAGGAAGCTGCGGAAGTCGCGCTCGCCGATGAAGCAGATGCCGGTGGAATCCTTCTTGGCTGCCACCGGCAGCCCGGCTTCCGCGGCCATCTCGCGCACTTCGCGCTTGAGCAGGTCGCCCAGCGGAAACCGTGCCGCGGCGAGCTGCTGCTGGTCCAGCGTGTGCAGGAAGTAGGTCTGGTCCTTGGACTGGTCGCGTGCGCGCAGCAGGCGGAACCGCCCGCGGGTGCGCGCCACGCGGGCGTAGTGGCCGGTCGCCAGCTTTTCCGCACCGGCGTCGCGCGCGGCGGCCAGAAAGCAGCCGAACTTGATTTCGCGGTTGCACAGCACGTCCGGATTGGGTGTGCGACCGGCGCGATATTCGTCCAGGAACTGCGCGAACACGCGGGCGCGGTATTCGGCCGCGAAACTGGTGCTGTGGAAGGGAATGCCCAGCCTGGCGCAGACCGCCAGCGCGTCCTTGCGGTCGACGTCGGCATGGCAACCCGAGTCCGGGTCCCGATCCTCCCAGTTGTCCATGAAAACGCCGGAAACCTCGTGGCCCTCGCGCTGCAGCAGCAGCGCGGCGACCGACGAGTCCACGCCTCCGGACATTCCCACCGTGATGCGCATGGTCAGGTACCCCGCGCCGGCAGCAGCGAGCGCAGCGCCGCGAGCGGCAGGCGCTGACCGCCCAGCCAGTCGTCAAGCGTGGCCAGCACCAGCGGGCTGCGCAGCCGTGCGCCGAGCGCGGCGATCTGCGCGTAGGACATCCACGTCGCGCACACGATGCCGGTGTCCAGCTCGCGTTCCGGGTGGTGCCGGACGGGGGTGGCGCCGAACGCGAAACGCACGACCTGATGATCATGGATCGGGCTGCGCCACTGCTGCACGCCGATCAGGCAGTCCAGGGTGACGTCCCAGCCGGTTTCCTCCAGCGTTTCGCGGCGCGCGGCATCGGCGAGCGACTCGCCCGGCTCGAGGTGCCCGGCGGGCTGGTTGAAATGACGCGCGCCGCGGATGTCCTCCTCGACCATCAGGAAGCGGTCGCCATCGGCGACCACGCAGGCCACCGTGACGTGCGGGCACCAGACCATCTCCCGGCCGGCGGGGGCTTGTGTTTCCTGCATGCGGGTGGACACTGGAAATTGCACCATTCTGCCATCATTTCACGTGACGTTTGTTTATCGCCTGCAGCGGTTGCAGGTCATATACTCGGGTCGAAGGCATCAACCATGACACCAGGAAAGACCGGCGACAACCAGACCGAACACGAACACGGCGTGGTGGTCGAGGCCAGCCGCCCCAAGACCGCGCGGCCCCCGCTGTACCAGGTGGTACTGCTGAACGATGACTACACGCCGATGGAGTTCGTGGTGGAGGTTCTGGAGGCGTTTTTCAACATGGCACGGGAGCGCGCCGTACAAGTGATGTTGCACGTACACACCCGCGGCAAGGGCGTTTGCGGCGTATTCAGCCGCGAGGTGGCGGAAAGCAAGGTGGCGCAGGTGAACGAATTTTCACGCGTCCACCAGCATCCGCTGTTGTGCACGATGGAAAAGCTGTAACCGCCCCCATATCAAGGGCAAGAGATCCGGAGACCCGAGCATGTTCAGCAAGGACCTCGAATACACAATCGGCCAGTGCTACAAAGAGGCCCGCGAGCAGCGCCACGAATTCATGACCGTGGAGCATCTGCTGCTTGCGCTGCTGGCCAATCCCACCGCCGCGGCGGTGCTGCGCGGCTGTGGCGCGGACATCGACAAGCTGGCCAAGGACCTGCGTTCGATCATCACCGAGACGGTCCCCGTGCTGCCCACTGGCGACGAGCGCGACACCCAGCCGACGCTGGGCTTCCAGCGCGTGCTGCAGCGCGCTGTCTACCACGTGCAGTCCTCTGGCCGCAAGGAAGTGACCGGGGCCAACGTGCTGGTTGCGATCTTCGGCGAGAAGGACTCGCACGCAGTCTACTTCCTGCACCAGCAGGAAGTGGAACGGCTGGACGTGGTCAACTACGTGTCGCACGGCATCGCCAAGATCGGGCACGATTCCGCGGAGGCGCCCGCGGCCGGGGAAACCGGTACCGAAGCCGAACCCGAGGGCAAGGACAAGGACAACGCGCTGGTCGAGTACGCGACCAACCTCAACGACCGCGCGGAGCAGGGCAAGATCGACCCGTTGATCGGACGCGACGCGGAAATCGAGCGCACCATCCAGGTGTTGTGCCGCCGACGCAAGAACAATCCGCTGTACGTGGGCGAATCCGGCGTGGGCAAGACCGCGCTGGCCGAGGGCCTGGCGCGGCGCATCGTCGAAGGCAAGGTGCCCGAGGTACTGAGCGACGCCACCATCTGGGCGCTGGACCTGGGCGCGCTGGTTGCCGGCACCAAGTACCGCGGCGACTTCGAAAAGCGCCTCAAGGCGGTGATCGCCGAGCTCAAGAAGGACCCCGCCGCGATCCTGTTCGTGGACGAGATCCACACCATCATCGGCGCCGGCTCGGCCTCGGGCGGCACCATGGATGCCTCCAACCTGATCAAGCCGACGCTTGCCTCGGGCGAGCTGCGTTGCATCGGATCGACCACCTTCCAGGAATTCCGCGGCGTGTTCGAGAAGGATCGCGCGCTGGCCCGGCGGTTCCAGAAGATCGACGTGGTCGAGCCGTCCGCGGCCGACACCGTGGACATCCTGCAGGGACTCAAGTCGCGCTTCGAGGAACACCACAGCGTCAGCTACACCGACGAGGCGCTGCAGGCCGCGGTGGACCTGTCGGTCAAGCACATCCCCGACCGCCTGCTCCCGGACAAGGCCATCGACGTGATCGACGAGGCCGGCGCCCACCAGCGCCTGCTGCCCGAAGAAGAACGCACCGGCAAGGTCGACGTGGGCGAGGTCGAATACATCGTCGCGCGCATGGCGCGCATCCCCGAAAAGCAGGTCTCGGCTTCCGACCGCGATGTGCTCAAGAGCCTGGACCGCAACCTGAAGATGGTGATCTTCGGCCAGGACGAGGCCATCGACACCCTGGCTTCGGCGATAAAGATGGCGCGCTCGGGCCTTGGTGACCCCGACAAGCCGATCGGCAACTTCCTGTTTGCCGGTCCCACCGGCGTCGGCAAGACCGAGGTCACGCGTCAGCTTGCGCTGCAGCTCGGCATCGAGCTGACCCGCTTCGACATGTCCGAATACATGGAGCCGCATTCGGTGTCGCGCCTGATCGGCGCGCCCCCGGGCTACGTCGGGTTCGACCAGGGCGGTCTTTTGACCGAGGCCGTGGTCAAGCATCCGCACTGCGTGCTGCTGCTCGATGAAATCGAAAAGGCGCACCCGGACCTGTTCAACATCCTGTTGCAGATCATGGACCATGGCACGCTCACCGACACCAATGGCCGCGAAGCCAACTTCCGCAACGTGATCGTGGTGATGACCACCAACGCCGGTGCGCGCCAGGCCTCGCGCCGCAGCATCGGGTTCCTGGAGCAGGACCACGCCACCGACTCGATGGAAGTGATCCGGCGCACCTTCACGCCCGAGTTCCGCAACCGCCTGGACGCGGTGGTGCAGTTCAAGGCGCTCGACTTCGAGCACATCCTGCGCGTGGTCGACAAGTTCCTGATCGAGCTGGAAACGCAGCTGCTGGAAAAGCGCGTGGCGCTGAACGTCGATTCAGACGCCCGCCACTGGCTGGCCGAGCACGGCTTCGACCAGCAGATGGGCGCGCGCCCGATGGCGCGGCTGATCCAGGACCGGGTCAAGCGCGCGATCGCCGACGAACTGCTGTTCGGCAAGCTGGCCGAGGGCGGCAAGGTCAACCTCACCGTGCGCGATGGTGAGCTGGTCGTGGATACGGAGTCGGCGGAGCGGCTGCCGGCGGTGGTTTGAATGCGGTGAAGGGAAAAGTCGGCCGCTGCGCGGCCTGTGAAACGTAAAAGGTGAAGGGTGAAGAGCGACCTCACGCTGAGGCTCTTCCTCTTTACCCTTTACTCTTTACTGACTCACCGCATGCGGTAGGTGATGCGCCCCTTGGTCAGGTCATACGGCGTCATCTCGACCTTGACCTTGTCGCCGGTGAGGATGCGGATGTAGTGCTTGCGCATGCGGCCCGAGATGTGCGCGGTGACGACGTGTCCGTTTTCCAGTTGCACGCGGAACATGGTGTTGGGCAGGGTTTCCTGCACCGTGCCTTCCATTTCGATGACGTCGTCTTTGGCCATGTGTGCGCCGGTCGTGGGGGTCAAGCGTGACATTTTGCCACGACGCGGCCCAGCGCGAAAGCGCACCCCGGCCGCGACGCTGCCGGGGGTGCGACAAACCGACATCGCGAACCGTGCCCGTGACCGGCAGCGGCGGGGGCGTTCCGGGCGCGGCCGCGTGCTACATTGCCCGGCATTTGGACAGCACCCGTCATGCGCGTTCGTTGCATCCAGCCAGCCGGCGATCCGGTGTCCTGTGGAAGCGGTCCGGTACGAATCGGCAGCTCGCCGGACGACGACGTCGCCCTGGCCGGCGCCGGCGTGTCTCCACACCACTTGTCGATCACCGCGGATGCGCGTGGGCTGGTGCTGTCGGTGACGCCGGGCTGCCGGCGCGTGTACGTGAATGCGCGGGCGGTGGGCGAGCGCGCGTTGCTGCACGCCGGCGATACGCTTACCGTGGGCCGCAACAAGTTGCGCGTGTCGGCGGACGAGGCGCCACCGGATCCCGGGCCGTTGGCGGTTGTCGATCCCGCCGCCGCCGACCCGGTGCGCCTGCGCATCGTGTCGGGCAACGATGCCGGGCGTGCGCTGACGGTCGGTGCCGGGCTGCGCCTGGGTACCGGAAGCCGGCATTTCGGGGAACTCGATTTTGCCTGCCGCATCGTCCCGGTCGCCGACGGCCTGGCGCTGGAAGCCGACAATGCGAAACCGCAGGTCAACGGCTGGAACCTCCAGCGCGCGCGGCTGGCGTGTGGTGACCAGATCGTGCTGGGCGCACACCGGCTGCTGGTCGAGGCCCCGGCCCTGCAACACGCCGCCAGCATCGCGGCCCGGCCGCCCGCGCCGGTTCCGGTTGAAACGCTGGAAGCCGACGGCGATTCGGCAACGTCACACGTCGCGATCGGATGGCTGATCGCGGCGGCCGCGGCATTGGCGGCGGCGATTGCCCTGACGCTGTATTTTGCCGGCTAGGACCGACAGGAAACCAAAGCATGTCTCGAGCCTGGAATTTCAGCGCCGGCCCCGCCGGCATGCCCGAAGCCGTCCTGCGTCGCGCGCAGCGCGAGCTGCCCGAATGGAACGGCGCACGCGCCTCGGTGATGGAGGTCAGCCATCGCGGCAAGGCCTTCGCGGAAATGGCCGCGCGCGCCGAGGCCGACCTGCGCGGGCTGCTGGCGGTGCCGGCAAGCCACAAGGTGCTGTTCCTGCAGGGCGGGGCGACCCAGCATTTCGCGCAGATTCCGATGAACCTCGCTGCCGACGGGCAGCGCGCGGACTACGTCGTGACCGGCCACTGGGGCGAAAAGGCGGTACGTGAGGCCGCGATCCATGCCGACGCACGCGTCGCGGCCAGCTCGAAGGAAGACGGCTATGCGTCGATTCCCGATCGCGCCGGATGGGATCTCGACCCCGATGCGGCCTACGTGCACATCACCACCAATGAAACGATCCACGGTGTCGAGATGGGCGACATTCCGGACGTCGGTGCCGTGCCGCTGGTCGCCGACATGTCCTCGGACATCCTGTCGCGGCCGCTGGACGTTTCGAAATTCGGGCTGATCTACGCCGGCGCGCAGAAGAACATCGGCCCGTCGGGCCTGGTGGTGATGGTCGTGCGCGAAGACCTGCTGGAGCGCAATCCAAGGCCGCTGCCGCGCATTTTCCGCTACGCCGAGCACGCCGCCGCCGATTCCATGCTCAACACGCCCAACACCTGGGGCTGGTACCTCGCCGGCCTGACCTTCCAGTGGCTGAAGGAGCAGGGCGGGCTGGCGGAAATGGCGCGTCGCAACGACGCCAAGGCCGAGGCGTTGTACACCGCGATCGACGGCTCCGGCGGCTTCTACCACAACCGCGTGCAGCCGGCGGCGCGCTCGCGCATGAACGTGATCTTCAACCTCGCCGATCCGGCGCTGGAACCGGTGTTCGTGGCCGAGGCCGAACAGGCCGGCCTGCTGGCGTTGAAGGGGCACCGGGCGCTGGGCGGCATCCGCGCCTCGATCTACAACGCGATGCCGCTGGAAGGCGTGCAGGCACTCGTCGCGTTCATGGCCGAATTCCGACGCACGCATGGGTAGCACGCCGACAGCACCGCACTTCGACGCGACCCGCCTGGCCAACACGGCCATTTCGCGGTTGCGTGCCTACGATCCCGGCCACGACCTGCCGGCGTTGCGCGCCCGCTTCGGCAGGCAGCTTGCCGAACTGGGCTCGAACGAGAATCCGTTGGGGCCGAGCCCGCGCGCCATCGAGGCCATGCGTGCCGTCTTGCCTGAAACCTACCGTTACCCCGATCCGCGCGGCGGCGCGCTCAAGGATGCGCTGGGCGGATATCTCGGCGTCGCGAGCGACTGCATCGTGCTGGGCAACGGCTCGCACGAATTGCTGATGCTGCTGGCGCAGTGCTTCGCCGATGCGAAACATTCGATCGTGTTTTCGCAGTACGGATTCGCGGTGTTCCCGATCGCGACCGCGGCCGCCGGGGCGCGGCCCATCTGTGTGCCGGCCCTGGCGCGCCGGCACCGCGGCGCGCCGCTGGGGCATGACCCTGACGCGATCGCCGCCGCGGTCCGGCCCGATACCCGGATCGTCTATCTCGCCAATCCCAACAATCCGACCGGCACGTGGTTCGATGACACCGCGCTGGTGCGCCTTCTGGAGCGCGTGCCGCGCGAGGTGCTGGTGGTCGTGGACGAGGCCTACCACGAATACGTCGATGCCAGCGGGCTGACCACGGCGCTGCATTTCGCGGGCCGGTTCCCCAACCTCGTGGTCACGCGCACGTTCTCCAAGGCGTATGCGCTGGCCGGGTTGCGGATCGGCTACCTGGTCGCAGATGCAAGCGTCGCCGACGTACTCGAACGCCTGCGCGAGTCGTTCAACGTGAATGCGGTGGCACTGGCCGGCGCGCAGGCGGCGCTGGCCGACAGCGCGTGGCTGGCCCGGTCGCGCGGCGTCAACCGGCGCGAACGCGAATGGCTGCGCGCCGAACTGCTGGCGCGCAAGCTGCGCTGCCCACCGTCGCAGACCAATTTCCTGCTGTGCAGCCTGCGGCACGATGCGGGCCGGCTGGAGCGCCACCTGTTCGACCGGGGCGTGATCGTGCGGCCGATGGGCGGCTACGGCCTGCCGCGCAGCCTGCGGATCGGCGTGGGTGCACGCGCACAAAACCGGCGGCTGCTGCGTGCGCTGGATGCGTTCACGGGAGCAGGGGCGTGATCGCGCGCGTCGACTGGATCAGTTCGCCGACCACGGCGCTGCACGGGGAAGTGCAGGTGCCGGGCGACAAGTCGATCTCGCACCGCGCGATCATGCTGGCCGCGCTGGCCGAAGGCAGCTCGCGCATCCGCGGATTCCTGGAAGGCGCCGACACCCGCGCCACGGCGCGCATCTTCGGGCAGATGGGCGTGCGCATCGAAGCACCGGGGCCCGGCGAACGGATCGTGCATGGCGTCGGCCTGCATGGCCTGCGCGCACCGTCCACGCCGCTGGACTGCGGCAATTCGGGAACCGCGATGCGCCTGCTGTGCGGCGTGCTGGCGGGGCAGAGGTTCGACAGCGAGCTGGCAGGTGATGCCTCGTTGTCCGCGCGACCGATGCGGCGCGTGACCGATCCCCTGGCGCAAATGGGCGCGGTGATCGACACCGCCGCCGGCGGTACGCCGCCGCTTCGAATCCATGGCGGCAACACGCTGCAAGGCATTGGCTACACCCCGCCGGTTGCCAGCGCGCAGGTGAAGTCCGCCGTGCTGTTGGCCGGCCTGTACGCACAGGGCGAGACGGTCGTCACCGAGACGCGTCCCACGCGCGACTGCACGGAACGCATGCTGGCGGCATTCGGCTGGCCGGTCGAATCGGAACCGGGTCATGTACGGTTGAGCGGTGGTCACGCATTGCGTGCAACCGACGTTGACGTTCCCGGCGATTTCTCGTCAGCGGCATTCTTCATCGTCGCCGCTACGCTTGTGCCCGGCTCCGGACTGCGGCTGCGCAACGTCGGCGTGAATCCCCGCCGCGCCGGCCTCCTGCACGTGCTGCGCGCCATGGGCGCGGACATTGTCGAGGAAAACCCCCGCGTCACCGGTGGTGAACCCGTCGCCGACCTGCTGGTGCGCCACGCGCCGCTGCACGGCATCGAGGTGCCCGTCGAACACGTCGCCGACATGATCGATGAATTCCCCGCCCTGTTCGTCGCCGCCGCCTGCGCCACCGGCACCACCATCATTCGCGGCGCCGCCGAACTGCGCGTCAAGGAATCCGATCGCATCGCCGTGATGGCGGCCGGCCTGCGCAACCTGGGTGCCCGCATCGAGGAGACCCCCGACGGCGCCGCGATCGAAGGCGGCTCGCTGCATGGTGGCACGGTCGATTCCCAAGGCGACCACCGCTGCGCCATGGCGTTCGCCGTGGCCGGCGCGGCCGCGGACACGCCCGTGACCATCCGTGACTGCGCCAACGTGGCAACATCCTTTCCCGGTTTTCCCGAGGTGGCCGGCATGTGCAACCTGCCAATCAACCAGCTCGCCGCAGGTCCCTGAGGGGTTACCCTGACACCAGCGATCATGACGGCGTGTCGATGGTGGCGTTGCGGAGATCAATGACTCTGACCCCATCGATCGCTGATCCCATCGATCGGACCCCATTGATCGACCCCATCGATCCGCGCGGCATTGCTGGTGGGTCCGCTGGTCAGTCAGAATGGCCTGATTGCCCGGCCTTGCGCCGCAGTGCTGCAACGAGTCCCGTGTCCGATCCAACAACCATTCCAGTCTTGACGCTCGATGGGCCTTCGGGCTCGGGCAAGGGCACCATTGCGCGCGCGGTTGCCGCGCGGCTGGGCTGGCACCTGCTGGATTCGGGTGCGATCTACCGTGCGGTGGGCTACGCCGCGGGCGTGAAGGGCCTGGACCTTGCCGACGCCGAGGCCGTGGCGCGCTGTGCCGCGGCCACCCGGATCGACTTCCGCGACCCCGGCGATGGCGGCGACACCCGCGTGATCGTGGACGGCGTGGACGCCACCGGCGCCATCCGCACCGAGACGGCCGGCGCGGCGGCGTCGGCCATCGCGGCCCTGCCGGAGGTAAGAAAATCCTTGGTGGACAAGCAGTTGGCGTTCCGGCGGCCGCCCGGGCTGGTGGCCGACGGGCGCGACATGGGCACGGTGATCTTCCCGGATGCCCCGTTCAAGGTGTTCCTGACCGCCAGCGCGGACGAGCGCGCGAAAAGGCGGCATAAACAGTTGAAGGCAAAGGGCCTTGACGTTACACTAACGGGCCTTTTGCACGAGATTGAATTGCGCGACGCGCGCGATGCGTCACGCAAGGTCGCGCCGTTGCGTGCGGCCGACGATGCCGTCGTCATCGACAGCACCGGTCGGTCGATCGCCGCGGTCACCGAAGCCGTACTCGCGCTCGTGGACAAGGATTGACGCAACCCTCGGCCGCGTTCGCGCGGTCTTTTCCCTTTCACGGATGCCGCATGGCATCCCCCAACCGGCGGATCGTCGCCTGAAGGAATCGAACACACATGGAACTTGCAGGCACCGCGATCCAATCCCAACCTGGAATCCCCATGACCGAAAGTTTTGCCGAGCTGTTTGAACAGAGCCAGTCGCTCAACAAGTTGAAGCCCGGGTCCATCGTCACCGGCACCATCGTCGAAATCCGACCCGACGTGGTGGTGGTCAACGCCGGACTGAAGTCCGAGGGCATTGTCCCGATCGAGCAGTTCCGCAACGAGGAGGGCGAGCTCGAGATCAGCGAAGGCGACGAGGTCAAGGTCGCGCTGGACGCGATCGAGGACGGCTTCGGCGAAACCAAGCTGTCGCGCGAGAAGGCCAAGCGCTCGATGGTGTGGGACGAGCTGGAGGAAGCGTTCGACCAGGAACAGGTGGTCACCGGCCGCATCAACGGCAAGGTCAAGGGCGGCTTCACCGTCGACATCCACGACGTGCGCGCGTTCCTGCCCGGGTCGCTGGTGGACGTGCGCCCGGTGCGCGATCCGGCGTACCTGGAAGGCAAGGACCTGGAATTCAAGATCATCAAGCTCGACCGCAAGCGCAACAACCTGGTGGTGTCGCGCCGCGCGGTGGTCGAGGAAGAGCACTCCGAGGAGCGCGAGGCGCTGCTGGAGAAGCTGCAGGAAGGCGCGATCCTGCACGGCGTGGTCAAGAACCTCACCGAGTACGGCGCGTTCGTCGATCTCGGCGGCATCGACGGCCTGCTGCACATCACCGACATGGCCTGGAAGCGCGTGCGGCATCCGTCGGAAGTGGTCAACGTGGGCGACGAGCTGGACGTTCGCGTGCTCAAGTACGACCGCGAACGCAACCGCGTGTCGCTGGGCCTGAAGCAGCTGGGCGAGGATCCCTGGGTCAACATTTCGCGCCGCTATCCCAGCGGCACGCGCCTGTTCGGCAAGGTCTCGAATGTCACCGATTACGGCTGCTTCGTCGAGCTCGAGCCGGGCGTCGAAGGCCTGGTGCACGTCTCGGAAATGGACTGGACCAACAAGAACGTCAACCCGGCCAAGGTGGTACAGGTCGGCGACGAAGTGGAAGTGATGGTGCTTGACGTCGACGAGGAGCGCCGCCGCATCTCGCTGGGCATGAAGCAGACCCAGGCCAACCCGTGGGAGGCCTTCGCGGCCACCTACAAGAAAGGCGACCAGGTGCACGGCGCCATCAAGTCGATCACCGACTTCGGCATTTTCGTTGGCCTGGACGGTGGCATCGACGGCCTGGTTCACCTGTCCGACATTTCCTGGCAGGGCAACGGCGAAGAGCTGGTGCGCGAATTCAAGAAGGGCGAGGAGGTCGACGCCGTGGTGCTGGCGGTCGATCCCGAGCGTGAACGCATCAGCCTGGGCATCAAGCAGCTCGCGCAGGATCCGTTCGGCCAGTTCATGGCCGCGCACCCGCGCGGTTCGATCCTCACCGGCACGGTGAAGGAAGTGGACGCCAGGGGCGCGGTGATCGACCTGGCCGAGGGTATCGAGGGTTACCTGGCCGCGCGCGACATCGCCAAGGAGCGCGTGGACGATGCCAGCCAACGCCTCAAGGTGGGCGAGCAGGTCGAGGCCAAATTCGTCGGCATGGATCGCCGCGGCCGCATGCTGCAGCTCTCGATCCGCGCCAAGGACGAGGACGAGATGGCCGAGACGCTTTCCGAGTACCAGAACCAGCATCATCCCGGCCAGAGCACCACCAAACTGGGAACGTTGCTGAAAGAGCAGTTGAACAAGTCAGAGTAAGCCTTTATAAAGGCTTGCGTTTGGGGTGTGAGTCGCCGGGTCCGCCCAAGGGCGGATCCGGAACGCCAACGGCGTGTGCCCGGGCTCGCATGCTTGGATCAGGACAACACCGGCGCGTTGGCATCCATGACAAAATCCGAATTGACCGCAGCGCTCGCAGAGCGCCAGAAGCACCTTGCGTTCGCCGACGTGGAACTGGCGGTACGCAACGTGATCGAGCAGATGAGCGCCGCGCTGGCCAACGGCGATCGCATCGAAATCCGTGGCTTCGGGAGCTTTTCACTGCACTACCGGCCACCGCGCACCGGGCGCAATCCGAAGACCGGAACCGCCGTGGCGCTGCCCGGCAAGTACGTCCCGCACTTCAAGCCGGGCAAGGAACTGCGTCAGCGGGTCAACGACGGCGCGTCCCGCAAGTAAGGAGGGCCCGCGCACGGAGGCGGTCCATGCGCGCGCCGTTTGACGATGGCCGCACCCGTTTTTTGCACGTTTGCTGACCTGGCAAGGCACCACGCGGGCGGGTGCCCGTCGCGGCAACGGAGGATTGGGTGAATTTCCAGGCCATCGACCCGTTGCTTCCGGTGTTGCTGCTGGTGGCCGTGGCCGCCGCGGCATGGTCCGGCTGGCTGCTGGGTCGTCGCACCAGCGCGCGTCGCTCCGGCGCCCGCGTCACCGAGCTGTCCTCGCACTACTTCCGTGGCTTGAACTACCTGCTCAACGAGCAGCCGGACAAGGCCATCGAAGTATTCATGAAGCTGG
>CAZAXF010000003.1:0-10442 GCA_964489055.1 uncultured Rhodanobacter sp.
CTTCGGAACGAAGGGGGTCGGCGCGCAGCGCCGGGGGGATGCCGGGCGAAGCGCAGAAGCCATCCCCCTCGATCCCCCTTCGCAAGCGAAGGGGGAGGCAAGTCACCCCCTTCCGCAGGAAGGGGGTCGGCGCGCAGCGCCGGGGGGATGGCGGGTACGGCGCGCCAGCGTGCGCTTGACACATCCCTGAGCGACATCTTCACGTCGATGCGCGTATCCTCGGTGGACTGCATTCGATTGCCGGGAGATTGCCATGCAACACGCGTTCGATTACCTGATCATCGGTGCCGGCATGGCCGGCGAGGCCGCCGCGCAGGCGCTGCGCGAAGCCGATGGGGACGCCAGCATCGCCATGCTCGGCGACGAGTCGAATCCGCCCTACGACCGGCCACCACTGAGCAAGAAGCTGTGGAAGGACGGCAAGGAAGACGACATCTGGCGGCCGGTGGACAAGGCGCGCGCGGAGGTGAAGCTGGAACGCCGCGCGCTGAAGATCGATCCCGCCGCGCACACCGTCGAGGACGACAAGGGCGACACCTGGAAATACGGCAAACTCCTGATCGCGACCGGCGGTACGCCGCGCCGGCTGCCTTCCGGCGGCGATGATTTCATCTACTACCGCACCGTCGAGGACTATCGCCGGCTGCGCGAGGCCGTGAAGCCGGGCGCACGCATCGCGGTGATCGGTGGCGGTTTCATCGGCAGCGAGATCGCCGCCGCCATGGCGATGAACGGGTGCAAGGTGACGATGCTGTTTCCCGGCGACGCCATCGGTGAGCGCGTGTACCCCGAAGCGCTGGCCGAGTCGGTCACTGCGTATTATCGCGAAAAGGGCGTGGACGTTCGCACCGGCGCCATGGTCAAGGGCGGCGCGGCCGACGGCGAGGGCGTGACCATCGAGTTGTCCGATGGCGACAAGCTGCGCGCCGATGCCGTGGTGGCGGGCCTCGGGATCACGCCCAACGTGCAGCTTGCGCAGGATGCCGGTCTCAAGGTCGAGAACGGCATCGTGGTCAACGGACACCTGCAAAGTTCCGATCCGGACATCTACGCGGCCGGCGACGTGGCCTCGTTTCCGGCGCCGGCGCTGGGCCACCGCATCCGCGTCGAGCACGAGGACGCGGCGCTCAGCATGGGTGCGCACGCTGGCAAGTGCATGGCAGGCCAGGATGCACCCTACGACGAGCTGCCCTTCTTCTATTCGGACCTGTTCGACCTCGGCTACGAGGCGGTCGGCACGCTCGATTCCCGGCTGGAAACCGTCGAGCAGTGGGTGACGCCGTTCCGCGAGGGCGTGGTGTATTACCTCGACGGCGGCCGCGTGCGCGGTGTGCTGCTGTGGAATACCTGGGACCAGGTCGACAATGCACGCAAGCTGATCGCAGCACCCGGCCCGTTCGACGCCGGCAGCGTCCAGGGCAAGCTGCCCGCATAGGCTTCAAGTGGAGGTTTCTGCCGCCGGCGGCCACGTTCGCCGGCGCGTCAGTCGGCCAGGTACTCGCGCACCATCTCACGGCCGCGGTGGATGCGGCTTTTCACCGCGGCGCGGCTCAGGCGCAGCGCTTCGGCCATCTCGCTGATCGAGTATTCCTCGAAGTCGCGCAGCACGATCGCTTCGCGGTATTTCTCCGGCAGCGACTCGATCGCCGCGGCCAGGTCCATGTGCAGGCCGGGCGTGGTGTAGTAGGCAAACAGCTTGTGGTCTTCCGCGGGCAGCGCGGTCTGCCCGCGCATGCGGCGCATCAGGCGCCGGCACTCGCGCCGCACGATCGAGAACAGCCACGCGGTGTACGAACCGACCGTTCGCAGTGCGCCGATCCGGCGGTACACCACCCACATCGTTTCCTGCACGGCATCGTCGGCGTCGGCGTCGGACGCGCACTGCGTGATCGCGATGCGGTGCAGGTTCGGCCGGGTCGATTCAAGCAGCCGCAGCAGCGCGGCTTCATCGCCGCGGCGCGCGGCCTCGATCAGGGCGGATTGTCTGGACATGCCCGTGGTTCCGTTCGTGAACAGCTTAGCGCCCGTGCGCGTGTCATGCAGCCGCCTTCACGCCGTGGCCGAGGCGCTGGCGGATGGCGTCGATGGCGCCATCCAGCGACAGTCGCCCCGGGCCCCACGCAATCAGCGCCATCAGCATCAGGCCCCAGATCTTGTGGTCGGCGAACGCCGCGGTGCCGAACAGGCCCACCCAGAATCCATGCGGCCACAGGCCCGGGAACGAAGCGAAGGCGATGATGTTGTAGATGAAAAGGAACAGCGCGAACGGCCGCCCCAGCAGTCCCAGGCCCACGAACCACGGCACCACCAGTTCGATCCATGTGCCCAGCAGCGCGGCGAAGTCGGGCGCCAGCAGCGGCACGTGGTACATGTTCTCGAACAGGAAGCGCGTGCCTTCCGGGTCGGCGATCTTCACCAGCCCCGCGTGCCAGAACGCCAGCGCCACCCAGATGCGCATGAACAACAGCGTCACCGGGCCAAGCCAGGCCGCCAGCCAGTCACTGGTGCGGCGGTACGCCGCGTCGATGGGTGCGATCGGATTCATGGCCAAGACTCCTCATCGGGTGGGGCCGGAGCGGCCGAAGCCGGCAACAGGCCGTGGCGGGCGAAGCTGGCGAGGCAGGCGTCGGCATCGAAGCGCGCGTCGCAAGCGCAGCCGGCGGCCGCGGCGGCTCGAAGCCCGCTGCCGCGTACCAGCGCGCGGAGGCAGGCGAGGCTCGCAGTGTCCAGCGCCGTCATCGCGACCTCCCCGTCCTCGCGCCACAGCGCCACGTTCTCGCCCGCGTCGCCGAGCTGCAGGTTTTCCGCGGTCGGGTGCAAGGCATAACCCCAGATGGTCAGGACCGGGTACGCGCTGGCCAGCAGCCGTACCGAAGGCGCCACGCGCGCAGCGGCATCGCGATCGGTCGTGCCCGCACCACGGGCATCCGCCGCCAGCACGCATTCCTGGCGCAGCCATTCCAGTCGCGCGACGTCGGGCAGCCAGGGATATTGGTGCGAGGCCGGCAGCGACGCCAGGTAATCGGCCAGCGTATCGCCGAAGGCCTGCAGGTTGCCCGAGCGCGAGGGAAATTCGCGCCGATATCCTCGCGCGGTCTGCTCGAAGAAGTCCTCGCCCACCAGTGCCAGCACCGCTGGGTAGGTGGTGCGCAGCGCGCCGGCGTGGATCGCGGCGCCGCTGTGGCGGTAGATGCGAAGGCGCGCGGCGGGATCCAGTCCGTTGCCGACGATCCCGTCGACCGGGCCGGCCCCGGCATCGTCGTACAGCGCGGCGAGAAACCGGCGCTGGAGTTCAGGCAGCGCGTTCGCGGCGTGCATCGAGCAGCTCCTCCGCGTGGGCGGCTTCATCGAGCAGGACTTCCAGTTCCGGGATGTCCTGGTCCCATTCGATCAGCGTCGGGACCGGACCGAAGCGCGTGATGGCCTCGGCGTACAGGTCCCAGACCTTGTCATCCACCCGCCGGCTGTGCGAGTCGATCAGCAGCGGCACCGGAAGGTCATCCTTGCGGGTGAACCCGGCAAGGTGGATTTCGTGCACCGCCTCGCGCGGCATCGCGCGCAGGTAGACGCGCGGATCGAAACGGTGGTTGACGCTGTTGACGTAGATGTTGTTGACATCGCACAGCAGCCCGCAGCCGCTTCGGCGCACCACCTCGGCCACGAACTCCCATTCGGTCCAGTCGGCGGCCTCGAAACGCAGGTAGGTGGAAATGTTCTCGACCAGGATTTCGCGCCCCAGTGCATCCTGCACCTGCCCGATGCGGGCGACCAGAAGATCCAGCGCCTCGTCGGTGAACGGAAGCGGCAGCAGGTCGTTGCTGTGGCGTCCGCCGATCGCGCCCCAGCACAGGTGTTCGGACACCAGCGCCGGCTGGAAGCGGTCCACGATCTCGCGCAGCCGCAGCAGGTGCGCTGGGTCCAGCGCATCGGCCGAACCCAGGGACAAGCCCACGCCGTGCAGGCTGAGCGGATAGTCCGCGCGGATGTCCTCCAGCGCGGCGCGGAAGCCGCCGCCCGCGGAAAACAGGTTCTCGCTGTGGGTTTCCAGCCACGCGATCGGCGGCCGTTCGCGGCGTACCCGCGCGACGTGCGGCGCGCGCAACCCGATGCCGGCCGCGGCCGGCACCGGATGCACGCGCGTGGCGGAATGCACCGTCACCGCGTCACGCCTTGGCGGGTTTCAGGCTGCCGCCCGCGATCTTGCCGCACAGGCCGGAGGGCATCGCAACGAACGCGTTCGGATCGCGCGCCTTGGGATCCTGCCCGGCGCACGAGTGGCCCGGCGACTGGCAGTCGTTCTTGTAGGCGGCGTTGACGCCATAGCACGGCACGAACTTCTCCTTCTTCATCATCTCCATGGTCTTCTGCCGCTGCATCTTCATCATCGCCGGCGTCATCTTCATCTGCATGTGCCCGGAAGACTGCGCCATCCCGGCGGATGCGAACGACGCCATGCCAAGCGTGACCGCGCACGCCAGGGTGGTCTTGAGAATGTGATTGCTGTTCATGATGATCTCCGTGGATCGAAGCCAGAACGGCTCCGGCATCCCATGGAGGCCGACAGCGGGCAAAAGGATTCAACCGTCTTTCGCGGCCGTTCAGGCAGGCGTGACCCGTCGCGAAGCGGCGAAACGGCACCCGGGTGTGACGGGATGATCGGCGGGGCCGGCGGGTGCCGGCGGGGGACGATTTCCGCTACCGCGACGAAACGTATTTCTCGCGCCGGATGTGCTTGATGGGCAGGCCGATTTCCTTCAGCAGGGTGAAGTTGGCGTCGACCATGTCGGGGTTGCCGCACAGGTAGGCGATGTCGTGCTCGGGGTGCGGCTCGACCTCGGACAGCATGTCCTGGACGTGGCCGCGGCGGTCGTGGGGGCGCGGGGTGGCGCGGGCGGCGCGCGAGAAGCAGGGGTGGAAGACGAATTCGGGGTGGGCCTTGGCGAAGGCTTCGAATTCCTCGCCGTAGAGCAGCTCGCCCTCGTTGCGCGCGCCGTACAGCAGCACGAAACGGCGGCCCTGTTCGGCGATCAGCTTCTCGATGCGCGGCAGCATCGCGCGGTAGGGGGCAACGCCGGTGCCGGTGGCGATCAGCAGGTAACGCCGGTTTTCGTCGGCGTCCATCAGGCAGAAACGCCCGTAGGGGCCGCTGACCTCGATTTCCTCGCCTGTCTCGAGGTTCTCGAACAGCCGGGTTGCCGCACCGCCCTCGACGTATGACACGGCCAGCTCCAGGTGCTGGATCTCGCCGGATCCGTCGACCGGCGTGCCGATCGAAAAGCTGCGCTTGGTCGGCTTGCCGTCGTCGTAGTGGAAGTGGACCTGGATGAATTGCCCGGGCGTGCACGCGAACGGCGCACCGTCGGAGCGTTCGAATGCAAGGTGCCGCACGGTGGGCGCGAGCATGTAGCTTTCAACCAGCTTGATCTGGAAATGTTCAATCATCGGTGGAATTTGATGGCCTCGCGGTCGTCGCGGGCGGTGGGCGTGCCGAACGGCACACGGGCAGGACCAAAAGGTCTCTTATAATAACGTGATGACCTCTTCCGCCGCGAGGCGGCTTCCCGGAATGCCCCACGCCACGCCAGCCGGCGATGTGCCGGCGCTTGCAGTCGAAAACCTGCGCAAAACCTATCCCTCCGGCGTCCAGGCGCTGAAGGATGTGTCCCTGACGGTTCGGCAGGGCGACTTTTTCGCGCTGCTGGGCCCCAACGGCGCCGGCAAGTCGACGCTGATCGGCATCCTGTCCTCGCTTGTCAATCCGACCGCGGGCGATGCGCGGGTGTTCGGCATTTCCATCCATGACGATCGCGGCGGGGTCATGCGACAGATTGGGCTGGTGCCGCAGGAAATCAACTTCAACCAGTTCGAGACGCCGTTCGAGATCTGCGTGAACGTGGCCGGTTTCTACGGCATTCCGCGCGCGATCGCCAGGCAGCGCGCCGAGAAATACCTCAACGAGCTGCGCCTGTGGGACAAGGCCCACCAGGCGACGCGGATGATGTCCGGCGGCATGAAACGGCGCCTGATGATCGCGCGCGCGATGATGAACGAGCCACGCCTCTTGATCCTGGACGAACCGACCGCGGGCGTGGACATCGAGATCCGGCGCTCGATGTGGAAGTTCATCACCGGCATCAACCGCGCCGGCACCACGGTGATCCTGACCACGCATTACCTGGAGGAAGCCGAGCAGCTGTGCCGCAACATCGCGATCATCGATCATGGAAAGATCATCGAGGACACCTCGATGCGGCGCTTGCTGGCGCAACTGGACGTGCAGTCGTTCGTGCTGGACGTGACCGGCCTGGACGGCAGCGTGCCCGAGGTGCCCGACGTTGACATGACGCGGATCGACGGCGAAACGCTGGAGGTCGGGATCCCCCGCGGGCACAACATCAATTCGCTGTTCGCGGCACTGACCGACCAGGGCATCACCGTGACTTCGATGCGCAACAAGACCAACCGGCTGGAGGAATTGTTCGTGCGGCTGATCGAGCGCGACGACGACCAGGGCAAGGTGGCCGGCTGATGTCCAGGTACGCAAAAACCGGTTGTGCGACGCTTTACCGGCATTGCCGTGCGTGCAACGTGCGGGTGCGCAATCGAAGTGCGGAGATGGTGGCATGAACGACATGGACACCGCCCGCCGAACCTCGCCGATGGCCTACGCAGCGGGCGAGTCGCGCACGCGCGCCCACTTGGTTGCGCTCTACACGGTCACCCGCCGCGAAGTGCACCGCGTGCTGCGCATCTGGACCCAGACCCTGGTGCCGCCGGCGATCACGATGACGCTGTACTTCGTGATCTTCGGCAAGGTCATCGGCAGCCGGGTGGGGCAGATGGAAGGCTTCACCTACATGCAGTACATCGTGCCGGGGCTGGTGATGATGAGCATCATCAACAACTGTTACTCGAACATCACCTCCAGTTTCTTCGGCTCCAAGTTCGGGCGTTACGTCGAGGAGCTGCTGGCCTCGCCGATGCCGAGCTGGGTGGTGCTGACCGGCTATGTCACGGGCTCGGTGCTGCGCGGTCTGCTGGTCGGCGTCATCGTGCTGGCGATCGCGCTGTTCTTCACCTCGCTCAACGTCGCGCACCCGCTGATCGCGGTGACGACCGTGCTGCTGGGCGCGACCATCTTCGCGCTGGCCGGTTTCATCAACGCCATCTTCGCCAAGCGTTTCGACGACATCGCGATCGTGCCGACCTTCGTGCTGGCGCCGCTGACCTATCTCGGCGGCGTGTTCTACTCGGTCAAGCTGCTGGGTTCGCCGTGGAAGGAATTTTCGCTGGTCAACCCGATCCTGTATTTCGTCAACGCGTTCCGCTACGGGGTGCTTGGCGTCTCCGACGTGCCGGTATGGACCGCCTACGTGGTGATGCTGGCGTTCGTGATCGGGCTGGCCGTGGTGGCGCTGTGGCTGCTGAACCGCGGCGTCGGGTTGCGTTCGTAGCGTACAGGCGCGGCGTTGCGCGAAGTCCTCTCGCCCGCAACGCGTTGCGGGGGAGAGGGTTGGGTGAGGGGCAGAAACTGAATCCCGCAATGTGCCACCCTTTGAAGCCGCATGCGCCGGCTCGCGATGCGCAATCAAACAGTGCCTTGCAAGGGGCGCCGATCTCCCCTCACCCCAGCCCTCTCCCCCAGCGATGAAGCCGTTGGGGGAGAGGGAGTCGTTCATCGCGCCATGTGGGAACCGTGCATTGCGCGTAAGATCAACCCATGTGCCGGAACCTCTTTCTTTTCGTGCTGATGGCCCTGGTGGCGGTTGCCGCGTGTTGGCCCGCGCCTGCCCGCGCGCAGGTGTACAAGTGCACGTCCGCCGACGGCAGCGTTGCCTACCAGGATCACGCCTGCGCACGCGGCCAGACACAACAGGTGATGGATGTCCCCAGCCGCGCGCCGCCCGGATACGTGCCGCCGCCGGTGGCCACCAGCCTGCCGCCGGTCAGCGCCAATGCGCCGCCGCCGGCCTACGTGCCGCCGCCACCGCCACCATTGCCGCAGATGTACGCGTGCGTCGGCGCGGTCAACGGCAAGCATTACCTGACCCGGCGTCCGCCACCGCCGTACCTGGCGCCATTGGGCGTGATGGGTTATCCGCCGCAGTCGCTGTCGCAGGCCTACGGCACGCCAGGCGGGGCCGGGCCGTCGGCGCCGGAGCTGTCGAAGCCGCCGGTGGGCGGTCCCGCCATCGCCACCGGCATGACCGAGGTGCAGGACTACTGCCTGCCGGCGACACGCGCGCAGGTGTGCGGCTTCGTCCGCAAGCAATACGACGAGAACCACCGCAAACTCAGGATGGCGATGCGCAACGAGCAGGCACCGCTGGAAGCGCGCGAGAAGCATCTTGAAGCGCAGTTGCGCAATTGCCGGTGACCGTGCCGGCGGGATTGTCTTCGCTCCTCGGCGGGATTCGCTTCGCTTCTCCCGCCCTACGCGGTGAGGGTGAGCGTCGGCGCGGGTGCGTGGCGGCGTTCGTGCGTGAGCAGCCAGCGCTTGATCGGCAGGCCGCCGCCGTAGCCGACCAGGTCGCCGTGGCTGCCGATGACGCGGTGGCAGGGCACGATGATCGCCAGCGGATTGGCGCCGTTGGCCGCGCCCACGGCGCGCACCGCGCGCGGACGACCGATGCGGCGGGCGATGTCGGCGTAGCTTGCGGTTTCGCCGTAGGGGATCGCCAGCAGCGCGCCCCACACTTCCAGTTGGAACGGCGTGCCGGACGGGTGCAGCGGAAGGTCGAATTGCAACCGTTTGCCGGCGAAATACTCCTTGAGCTGGCGCGTTGCCGCGTGCAGTTTCATCTTGTTCGGCCTTGCGCCCTCGGGCACCGCCGCAAGCCGGCCGCGCCGGGGCAGGCCGAGCTCAACCAGCCCGTCGCCGTCGCTGACCAGCAGCAACGGGCCGATGGGGGTGTCGAGCGTGTCGTAGTACAGCATGGCGTTCAGAATCCGTAGTTCAGGAATCCGCCGTCCACGGCCAGCACCTGACCGGTGATGTAGCTGGCCGCCGGCAGACACAGGAATGTTACCGCAGCGGCGACTTCCTCGGGTTCGCCGATGCGCGCCATCGGCGTGCGCTCGAGTACTTCGTCGAGATAGTCGGGATCGGAAAGCGCCTCGTCCGTGCGGCGCGTGCGGATGTACCACGGCGCCACCGCGTTGACGCGGATACCGTCTTCGGCCCATTCGCAGGCGAGGTTGCGGGTCATCTGGTGCAGCGCGGCCTTGCTCATGCCGTACGGCGCGCCGGTGCGCACGTGGATTGCGCCCGACACCGAACCCACGTTGACGATTGCCGCGTGGCCGTGTTCGGCCAGGCGCGGATGCGCCAGCCGGCACAGGTCGAACGCGGCCACGCCGTTCAGGCGATAGATGGCTTCAAGGTCTTCGGCCGTGTATTCCAGCGTCGGCTTCAAGAGGTTCCCGCCGGCGTTGTTGACCAGCAGCGACAGCGGCACGTCCAGGTCCACGATCCAGTCGAAGATCGCCAGCCGGTCCTCGGCGTCACCGACGTCGGCGGCGAACACGCGCGGCTCGCTGTCCGGAAAATCCTCGGCCAGTTCGTCGGCGGCCTGCTGCAGGGCGTCCTCGTCGCGCGCCACCAGCAGCGGTTGCGCGCCAAGCCCCGCCAGTTCGCGCGCGCAGGCGAGGCCGATGCCACGGCTGGCGCCGGTGACAAGACAGGTCTGGCCATCCAGGCGCCAGCGGCCGGGGACTGCATTCACGCGCACGCTCCGTCGGGCGATGCGCAAAGCTTATCGCAGCTTGCGCGGCGCCGCCTTTCGCGCGAAACTGCGCCGCATGTTCCGCACCATCGCCCTGCTGTTCATCGCCGCCCTGCTGGGTGCGTGCTCGTCGCACGGCGCGTCCGACACCGCCGCCGAATCGACGACGCCGGCGCCCTCGACCACCAACGCGCTGGCCGGCACGCCGATGGCCACCTACGGTCACGACCTCAACAAGGCGAAGAACGTCCAGAACGTCGTCAACCAGCAGGCCAAAAAGCAGGCCAAGGCCATCGACGAAGCGACCGGCGGCGGGCACTGAGCATCCGCGCGCGGGAATCGCACCGCGTCATCCCCGGCGCTTTCGTGTCGACCCCCTTTCTGCGGAAGGGGGTTCCTTCCCCCTTCGCTTGCGAAGGGGGACCGAGGGGGATGGCTTTTGCGCTTCGCTCGGCATCCCCCCGGCGCTTTCGCGCCGACCCCCTTCCTTTGGAAGGGGGTGGTTCGCATCGCCTTCACGTGCGGCGGCGAATGAGGGCTCGTGCTGCGCTTCGCCCGGCATCCCCCCCGGCGCTTTCGCGCCGACCCCCTTCCTTTGGAAGGGGGTGGTTCGCATCGCTTTCGCGTGCGGCGGCGAATGAGGGCTCGTGCTGCGCTTCGCCCGGCATCCCCCCGGCGCTTTCGCGCCGAGACCCTTCCTTCGGAAGGGGTTTCTTC
>CAZAXF010000003.1:10542-86173 GCA_964489055.1 uncultured Rhodanobacter sp.
CGGCATCCCCCCGGCGCTTTCGCGCCGAGACCCTTCCTTCGGAAGGGGTTTCTTCCCCCTTCGCTTGCGAAGGGGGACCGAGGGGGATGGCTTTTCGTGCCACCAGGGCGAAAGGAAGGTCAGAACCTCACTTCGGCGTTGACCGACAGCAGGCCGGTGGACAGGTTGATGTCGTGCTTTTTGGCACGGTAGTAGTCATAACCGAGCCCGATGCCGAAGTTGCGGCTGAGGTCGTAGCCCACGCCCACGCCGCCGTAGTAGCCATCGGCGTTGGCGTGCCGGTTGACCGGGTTGATGTCGTTGTTCAGTCCGTGACCCTTCCAGTCATACAGGCCGGCGCGTGCGGACAGGTACCAGTTGGGCGTGAAGTTGTAATGCGCGTTGGCGCCAACGGTCCAGCCGTGCAGTGAAGCCTTGCCGGGTGCGACCACGGGCTGCGAATGGAACACGTTCTTCAGCCTCACGTTGCCGAGGTCGTTGTAGCCGATCTCCGGACCGATCGCGAAGCCCGGCGCCAGGGCCCAGCGGTAACCGCCCTGGATCTGGTAGCCGGTGTCGCTGCCGCTGTTCCTGCCGCTGCCGAAATAGCTGTGGCCAGCGCTGCCGTTGAGGAAAAATCCGCTGTCGGTGCCGGTGGCTTCCTGCGCGAGGGCGGGAGCCGTCGCGATCAAACCGGCGGCGGCGAGGGCGAGAACGATTGCAGTGTTGCGCATGGTTGTCTCCACTTGTGGGAATTCGCGCACGCAGATGCATGCGCTTGTCCGGTGGGACTGGCGGCAATCGGCAACGTTCGTTAAGAATTCGATGGGGTGTCAGGCGTTGTTCATCGCGTTCAGGAAAACGCGTTGCGCGAGGCGGGGAAACTTTTTCCCGACGCCACGGTCACGCGCGGGCCGGCGATGCGCGCGCCAGTGTCCGCATCGAACCAGTGCAGGTGCGCGGGATCGAACCGCAGGCGCACCGTCTCGCCCGGCGCCGGCAGGGCCGGGTGCGTGACGCGGGCCACCAATCCTGTTTCGCCGCGGCGCAGGTGCAGGTAGGTTTCGCTGCCGACCGGTTCGACGACTTCCACGGTTGCATCGAAGTGCGCGCACGTCGCCTGCGCGGTGCCGTCGTCCAGCAGCAGGTGTTCGGGACGAAGGCCCAGCACCAGGTCGCGGTTGCGGCAGGCATCGGGTACCGGGTCTGGCGCATCGGCCGGCCCGAGGGGCAGGTCCGCGCCGCGCATCGCCAGGTGCCAGCCGTCGTTGCCTTGCACGCTTCCGTGCAGGAAATTCATCGCCGGGCTGCCGAGGAATCCGGCGACGAACAGGTTCACCGGTTCCACGTACAAGCGCATCGGCGTGTCGATCTGCTGGATCTCGCCGTCGTGCAGCACCACGATGCGCTGGCCCAGCGTCATGGCCTCGACCTGGTCGTGGGTGACGTAGACCATGGTCGCGTCGAGGCGCTGGTGCAGGCGTGCGATTTCCACGCGCATCGCCGCGCGCAGTTTCGCATCGAGGTTGGACAAGGGTTCGTCCAGCAGGAACACGCTGGGTTCGCGCACCAGCGCACGACCCAGCGCCACGCGCTGACGCTGGCCGCCCGACAGGCGACGCGGAAAGGCGTCCAGCAGTTCGGCAAGATCCAGCATCGTTGCGGCCTCGGCCACGCGCCGTTCGATTTCCGCACGTGGCATCGATCGCAGCTTCAGGCCGAAGGCGAGATTCTGTGCCACCGTCATGTGCGGATACAGCGCGTAGTTCTGGAACACCATCGCGATGTCGCGCTCACGCGGCGCGAGATCGTTGACCACGCGCCCGTCGATCGCGATGCTGCCCGTGCTGATGGTTTCCAGTCCCGCGATCGCACGCAACAGCGTGGTCTTGCCACAACCCGAAGGACCCACCAGCACCAGCAGTTCGCCGTCGGCCACCGTGAAGCTGGCGCCGGCCACGGCAACCTTGCCGTTGTCGTAGACCTTGCGCACGTTGTCGAGGCGGATGCTCGCCATGTGAGTCCCGGGAAACTGCCGGCCTGCGACGGCTACCTTGGCACGTTATCATGCAGCTGGAACCGTTTACATCCGCCGAATCCGCGCCGATGCCCGACAACCCGGAAACCGCCCAGACGCCATTCCCGGACGGGTTCCTGTGGGGTTGCGCGACTTCCGCGTACCAGATCGAAGGCTCGCCGCTGGCCGACGGCGCGGGCGTGAGCAACTGGCATCGCTTCGTGCACACGCCGGGCCGCGTGCGCGATGGCGACACCGGCGATGTCGCCTGCGACCACTATCGCTGCTGGCGCGATGACGTGGCGCTGATGCGCACACTGGGGCTCGGCGCCTATCGCTTCAGCATCGCCTGGAGCCGGGTGTTGCCCGAGGGGCGTGGCCGGGTCAACCCCGCGGGCCTGGCGTTCTACGACCGCCTGGTCGATGCCCTGCTGGAGAACGGCATCCAGCCCATGGCGACGCTTCACCACTGGGATCTCCCGGTAGCCCTGGATGATCGCGGTGGCTGGCTCAATCCCGACAGCGTGGCCTGGTTCACCGACTACGCGCAGGTCCTGTTCGACAAGCTGGACGACCGTGTCCGGCTGTGGGCAACCCTCAACGAGCCATGGGTGGTCACCGACGGCGGTTACCTGCACGGGTTGATGGCGCCCGGCCACCGCAGCGCCTTCGAGGCGGTGATCGCGGCGCACCACCTGCTGCTGGCGCACGGCGCCGCGGTCGAGGCCTATCGCGCCACCGGCCGCAACCGGATCGGCATCGTGGTCAACCTGGAACCGAAGTATCCGGCCACGCAAAGCGCCGAAGACCTTGCGGCCACCGCGCGCGCCGATGCCTACATGAACCGCCAGTTCCTGGATCCGGTGTTCCTCGGTCGCTATCCGGACGAGTCGCGCGAGGTATTCGGCGCTGCCTGGCGCGAATGGCCATCCGAAGACCTGGCGCGGATCCGCCAGCCGCTGGATTTCGTGGGCGTGAACTATTACACCCGCAGCGTGGTTCGGGACGATCCGCGGGCGTGGCCGCTGCGCGCCGCCGGCGTGCGACAGAAACAGGCCACGCACACCGAAACCGGTTGGGAGGTGTACCCGGAGGGACTGACCGATGTCCTGCAATGGGTCAGTGAACGCTACGGTCGCCCGCCCATCTACATCACCGAGAACGGTGCCGCGTTCTACGATCCGCCGACCGTGGAAGATGGATCGGTGGCCGACCCGCTGCGCGTCGCCTACCTTCGCGGACACCTTCGCGCCGCCCGCGCGGCAATGGAGCGCGGCGTGAACCTGCGCGGCTACTTCGCGTGGTCACTGCTGGACAACTTCGAGTGGGCACTCGGCTACGCCAAACGCTTCGGCCTCGTGCACGTCGACTACGCCACCCAGCAGCGCACCTTGAAGGACAGCGCGCGCTTCTACGCCGGGGTGATCGCCACGCACGGCGCAGCCATCCAGGCCGCCTGAGCAGCAAGCCCTCCCATTCAAGGGGAGGGTCCGGGTGGGGATGGGTCTGGATGCCTGGAGTGGTTCCGGAGCCCCTGACATCGAACGTGCGCCGCTTCTCACCCCTTCACGCTGCCGAGCAGCAGGCCACGCAGGTAGTAGCGCTGCAGTGCCAGGAACAGCAGCAGCACCGGAATCACGGTCACCACCGCGCCGGCCATCATCAGGCCCGAGTCCTGCACGTGTTCGCGCGAGAGCGAGGCAAGGCCGACGGGGAGGGTGTAGTGGTCCTGCCCGGTCAGGGCGATCAAGGGCCACATGAAATCGTTCCAGGCGGTGAGGAACGTGAACACCGCCAGCGTCACCAGGATCGGCTTGAGCAGCGGCAGCACCACCCGCACGAAGATGTGCGCTTCTCCCGCGCCGTCGACGCGGGCCGCTTCCAGCAGTTCGCCCGGAATGCTGCGCGCATACTGGCGCACCAGGAAGATGCCGAACACGCTGGCCGCGGCCGGCAGGATCACCGCCCAGTAGGTATTCACCAGTCCCACGTATTTCAGCAGCAGGAACAGCGGCAGCATGGCCACCTGCGCCGGGATCACCAAGGCGCCGATCAGCACCCCGAACAGTCTTTCGCGCCCGGCGAACCGCAGCTTGGCGAACGCGTAGCCGGCCAGCGTGTTGCACGCCAGCGACAGCAGCGTGATGGCGACCGAGATGATCAGGCTGTTGGCGAAATACCGGCCCATGCCGGCGTGTGCGAACAGCTCACGATAATTGTGGAGGGTCGGATCCAGCGGCAGCATCGGCGGTGGCAGCGTGTTGGCCTCGCCCGGTTGCATGAACGATACCGACAGCATCCAGAAAAGCGGAAACAGCGCCAGCGCGGTGCAGGCCAGCAGACTGCCGTTGACCAGCCACTTTGCCGCGCGCGGAGTCACGCGAAGTCCCCGCGGGCCCGGCCGAACCGCCACATCAACGCGGTGGCGGCGAACATCACCAGGAACAGCAGGAACGCCACGGCCGAGGCGGTGCCCATGTTCCACCACTTGAAGCCCTCGTTGTACATCAGGTACAGCACGCTCACCGTGCTCTGCAGCGGTCCGCCCTCGGTGATCACGTAGGGTTCGGCGAACAACTGGAAGTAACCCGATACGGTGAGGATGCCGACCAGCACCAGGATCGGCGAGAGCGCGGGCAGGGTGATGTGGCGAAACTGCTGCCAGCCGGAGGCCCCGTCGATGCGCGCGGCTTCGTACAGGTCGGCCGGGATCGCCTGCAGTCCGGCCAGCAGGATGATCATGTTGTAGCCGAAGTTCTTCCACACCGCGAACAGGATGATCATGGGCATCGCCCAGTGCGGGTCGCCCAGCCAATCGATCCGCGGCAGACCCAGGTGCACCAGCACGAAGTCGACCACCCCGAATTGCGGGTTGAAGAGATAACGCCAGATCACCGCCACCGCCACCACCGTGGTCACCACCGGTGCGAACAGCGCGGTGCGGAACAGCGGCCTGCAACGCGCCGCCTGCGCGTTCAACAGCATCGCGGTGCCCAGCGACACCAGGATCGACAGCGGCACGCCGACGATCACGAAATACAGCGTGTGCCCCAGCGCGGCCCAGAACAGCGGGCGGTGCAGCAGGGCCCAGTAATTGGCCAGCCCGACGAAGCGCAGGTTGTGGATGTCCGCGAGTGCGTACAGGTCGTAGTCGGTGAGGCTGAGCCCCAGGCCCGCGAGCACCGGCAGCAGGAAAAACACGCCCAGCACCAGCAGCGCCGGCGCCAGGAACCACCATGCGGCCGATGCACGGTTCATGGCGTGGCGCATCCTGCACGAACTTTCCGATACCGTGGCGCACATCCGCCCGACGCTTCGCGTCGACCCCCTTCCTGCGTACGGGGGTGATTAACCGGGTGCCGCGTGGGGGCACGCTGATCTTCCCCCTTCGCTTGCGAAGGGGGATCGAGGGGGATGGCTTTTGGCGTGGGCGCATCCGTTGCTTCGCGGCCAAACGAAACGGTGTGGCGTTGCGGCCCGTTCGTACCCCGCACGGCGTTCATTTGTCCTGCCTCGCCAGTACCCAGCGGCGTTTGGCAAGAATCGTATCCGCCTGCGCGTCCATTTGCGCGGTGGCCTGATCGATGCTGAGCTTGCCCGCGATCGCGCGCGCGGCGATGTGCTGCATCATGTTGACGATCTGTTCCCACTCGGGCACCTGCGGCGCCGGGCGCATGTGTTCCATCTGGGCGCGGAAGGCGCGCAGCTTCGGATCATTTTGCAATACCGGATCGTTCCACGCGGATCGCCGCGCCGGCAGGTCGCCCAGGCGTTCGTAGAAGCGCACCTGCACGTCGGGCCGTGACAGGTATTCGATCAGCTTCCAGGCGGCGTCCTTGTGCCTGGAATGACGCAGGATCACCAGGCTGGAGCCGTAGGCCACCGAGTCGCCGGGACCGTCCGGCCCGGGCAATTGCGCGGTGGACCAGTCGCCCTGCCTCGAGGGCGACAGGCGCCGGCGGAACTCGCCGATGTTCCACGGCCCGGAAAGGTAGAACACGAACGTGCCGTGCGCGAACGACTGCCACGGATTGCCCACCTGCACGTTGGTCCAGTCGGGCACGTCGCCGCGCCGGAACAGTCCCACGTAAAAGGCCAGCGCGCGCTTGAAGCCGGCACTCTGGAAATTGCCGTAGCGCCCGCCGTCGCGCAGCAGCGGTACCTGTTGTTGCAGCGCCAGCGCCAGCAACTGGTCGTATTCGTTGGTCGGCAGCAACGCGCCCCAGCGCTTGCCGTGGCTGTCCGCGCGGATCGCATCCATCTGCGCCTGCCATTGGGCCCAGGTGCGCGGCGGCGCGTCGAAACCGGCCTCGCGCAGCAGGTCGGTGCGGTAGAACAACAGCCGCGTGTCGACGTACCAGGGAATCCCGTACAGCCTGCCGTCGATGACATTGGTCGCCCAGGCACTTGCGAAGTAGTCGTCCTGTCGAATCACGTGTGAAGCGTCGACGCGGCCCTGCAGCGGTTCCAGTGCATGCAGCGCCGCGAACTCGGCGATCCAGGTGTTGCCGATCTGGGTGACGTCCGGCAGCGAATCGCCGGCATAGGCCGTCAGCAGTTTTTCGTGCGCCGCGGTCAGCGGGATCTGTTGCACGCGCACGTGGATATCCGGGTGTGCGCGTTCGAACGCCGGCAACAGTTGCGTGACCGTCTCGCCTTCGCTGCCGACCGTCCAGAACTCCAGCGTCACGCCGTGCCGGCCGGGATTGGTGCAGCCGGCCAGCAACAGCATGGCTGCGCATGCGGCGGCCCGGACGAGGCGCCCGGTCATTGCGTTGCAAGCCTGCGGGCGCGCACCCGTTCCCGGAAAGATGAATCATGCCGCGGTGGAGCGCTGCACCCAGAATCGCCCGACGCGTAGGGCGGACATTGTCCGCCGGCGTGTGCCGCGACGGGCAGTGCCCGTCCTACCCGTGCCGCGGCGGGCGGTGTCCGCCCTGACGGCTCCGCGGCGGCTTCCAGCCAGCCGCCGGTGAATCCGGCGCGTTCGAGGCCACGGCGGATATACGGGTTCTTCTTCATCACCTTCCACACGAAACCCGAGCGGTAGTTCTCGATCATCAGCAGGATCGGCCCCTGGTCGATGCCCAGGTATTCGTTGTCGAACCAGCCTTCACCGGGCACCACCCGGCCCGTACGCACCTTGGCGTTCTCGAGGCGGAAGGTGGGGTTGAATGCGTCCTTGAAGCCGTATTCCGAGTACAGCCATTTCCCGTAGCGCTGGTACATCACCTGGATCGTGGGCAGCACCAGTTCCGGTGCGAACACGATCGATGCGATCGACGCGGTCGGCGCGATGGTGCCGTCGTCGACGATGTGCCCGACGTCGGCACCGCGCGCGAGGTATCCGTGGAACTTCACCTGCGTTCCGTCGCCGCGCGTGAACGTGAAGTTGCCAGGGCCGTTGCAGGCCGTGAGGCCCCAGATGTCCTTGCCGTAACCGGTGAAACGCCCGCCGCCTGACACCGCGTAGGCGTGCTGGCCGACCACCGAGCGGCGGCTGTTCTCGAAGTAGTCGAGATCATGCGCGCGCATGAAGGCGTCCTGGATGCCGCGGAAATCGATCCACGCCTCGCTGTACTGGTGTCCGAACAGCGGCGCGAAACCGATGTGCGGCAGCCCGCCCATGAAGCTGCCCCAGGTCAGGTGGTAGGTCGATGTCCACGCCTCCCACGCGTCGGGTTGCACCGGGTGGGTGGGCGAGCCGAGCGCGAGGATGTACAGGATCATCGCCTCGTCGTAGCCCTTCCAGTCGTGCGGGATGAACTTTCCGCCCGGCGTCCAGCCCATGCTGATCAATGGTGCGCGCACCTGGGCCCAGTTCCAGTCCACGTTGCGGTAGAGCTCGTCCGCAAGCCGGCGGATTTCGCGTTCTTCGGGATTGTCGCGATCGAAATAGGACTGGTCGAACAGCACGCCGGCCATCAGCAGCGTGGTGTCGATGGTCGAGACTTCGTCGCGGCGGCTCCAGCGCTTGCCGCTTTGCATGTCCAGGAAGTGGTAGAAGAATCCGTGGTAGCCGGCGTCGTCGTCCTCGTCGGTGCCCTGCGGCGCGTTGGCGAAAAAGCGCAGCGTGGTCAGCACGCGCTGGCGCGCCTGTTCGCGGGTGATCCAGCCGCGCTCGACGCCGATCGGGTAGGCCGTCAGCGCGAAGCCCACCGCCGCGATGCTGGAAAACGGCGTCTTGCCCATCGGCCAGTGGTCGGGCACCAGGCCGTTTTCCGGGTTGGCCGTCTGCCAGAAGAAATTGAAGGTACGGTGTTCGAGCTGATCGAGCGACAGCGTCGCCGGCGCAACCTGCGTGGACAGCGCCGGCTGTGTGCGTTGCGCAGCGGCCTGCAGCGGGGATGCCAGCACCAGCAGGCCCAGCAGGATCCCGGTGCCGGCCTTGCGCGCGAATCCAGCCAGGGTGCCTGAAAACTTTCCCGCCCATCCGCTCATGGCCGTTGCCCCGCGATTGGGTACTTGCCGGAGGTCCGTTGCCGGGTGCGTTCGTGGAAGGCCGTCGTGATTTGATCCGGTGTGGACACGCAGTATCCCTCGTGGTGGACGTTTTGCTGGACGAAATGGTTGTCTTGCCTGGTGGGTTGGTCGACGAGCACGTGGTCGATTGTGCCCGAAGTCGGCCGGTGCCCCGCCAAGGCGCGCGATTTCCGCATTACGTCAGGGAGCCTTGGAGCGGAGCCGCGCGCGGAGCGTGCGGGCAGCCGTTGGACCGGCTCCGGTGCCACCCCGGAAACGAAGCCTGACACGGGTCGTCCCACACCGCCGCGCAACTGCGCGCGATGGATTGTTCGTGGGTGGACATGGCATCCGCGCAGGCGGCGATCGCGCGCTGCACGTCGTCCATCAGGTGTTTCAGTTCGGCATCGGAAAGCTGGTCCACCGCCGAGTGCCAGGCGCGCGGCAGGATGCGCTGGCCGATCATCACTTCCACCCAGCTCGTGAGCGCGAACAATTCCTCGGCATTGCGGTAGAAGCGCCCGCTGTCGCGGAACAGGCGGATGTTCTCGGCCAGCTCGTCGGGGATGTCCATCGTGCGGCAATGATTCCAGAGCGGCGTGTCGTCGCGTTCGGTGGCGACATAGTGCAGGATGATGAAGTCGCGGATGCGCTCGATCTCGAACGCCGTCTGCGCGTTGTAGCGGTCGATCACCGCGGGGTTGAACTCGCGGTCGGGGAACAGGTTCACCAGCCGCGCGATGCCCGACTGGATCAGGTAGATGTTGGTCGATTTCAGCGGCTCCAGGAAGCCGGCCGCGAAGCCCGGCGCGACCACGTTGCGGTCCCGGATCTTCCGGCGCTGGACGGGCACGAAACGCAGCATGCGCGGTTCGCCGATCGCCGGTGCGTCCAGGCACTCGAGCAGGCGCGCGGCGGCGCGCTCGATGCGCGCGCGAACCGGGGGTGACGCGGCTGCTGCCGTTCAGTGTGCGCGACACGATAGCCACTGAAACCCTTGCCTCCCGGGCGACGTCTTTGATCGTCACGACTGTGGGCGCTCCTTGCCGTTGTCCCCGACCGGGGCGCCCATCCCGGACGCGGTGGAGCAGGGCGAATGTAAACGTTTTCATATCGGAATGCAAAACCGATGTTGTCTACGCCCGGTCGCCCCCGGGACTCACGACGGACACGGCTCGCCGGATCAGCCGGCGAAGAAGGCCTCGAACTTCGCGATGGTGGTGAACGTCGCCGCGCCGCCGGGCTTGCCGACGATGCGTACCCCGTCGCCCCGCGTCGGCGCGAAGTCGAGCACGTAGCGCCGGTTGGGGCCGGCGCTGCGGTCACGGGGGTAGGGCGGGCTGACGTGCAGCCGTCGCACATCGAACCAGCGGCCATCGCGGCGGACCTGGACCTTCAGGGTGTCGAACCAGCCGCCGTCCGCGAACGTTTCGCCGCTGGTGTAGACGACCCGGTCGAGGTGATACATGCACGTCCAGGTCACGCCCCAGAAGTCCGCGGGTTTGTCGGCCTCGCAGTCGAAGCTGCTCTCGACGGCGCCGGCGCGGCCGTAGCGAGCGCACTTCTCGATCGCGACCGCGCCTGTGCCGTGGGCCGCGAGGTCCAGGTCGGGGTCGGGCCTGTTGTGCGGCTCCGTGGGCGTGAACGGCTCGACCCGCAGCCGGCGCAGCCCGAAGTTGTAGTTCGGCTTGCCGCAGGCGAAGTTCCAGCGCTTCCAGGTGCTGGTCTGCACCCACATGCTGCGGCCGTCCGCACTGATGTATTTGGAAGGAATCGTGGTGGGATAACCGCCGACGCGCAGGCCGGGGCAGTCGCAGGCGGGCTCGTCGCACGGCCCGTAGAACGGCGTCGCGCCGAAGTCCTTGTGCAGGAACAGCCGCCACGGGCCCCAAGGCGTGGGCGCCTCGTAGAACTCGAAGGTGTACCAGGTCCACGACGTGTAGAGGTAGCGTTTCAGCGGCGCGTTGTAGACCACGCCGCCCTGGGAGATCACCGACACGTTGCTGGCCTTCTGGTCGCCCGGCCGGCCGCCGCAGCGCAGTTTCGGATATACGGTGCGCGCATCGTGCAGCACCGGCCTGCGCGCGGCGATGTCAGGCGTCCAGCGCGGTACACCGTCCGCGTCCATGCCCGCGAAGAAGTGCCAGGCATCGCGCTGCTGGATGCGGTCCTTCGGCACCCGCGCGAGGTACAGGTCGGTGGTGGACGGCAACGCCGGGTCGGTCGGATCGCGCCAGTTGTAGTCGATGCCGTAGGCATACACGTAGCGCGAATCCTCGGGGCCCAGCACGCGGGCGTGTTCGCCGCTGCGGCCGAAATCGAGGAAGAACACCGTGGTGAAGACGTGGTCGGTGAACATCGGCGCGTCCGTCTCATGCCAGGTCCTGCCGTAGTCATCCGAGCGCACGATGGTGGCCGAGGGCGCGTCGTTGAAGCATTCGGGACAGGGCGCGGTGTGCAGCGCCTGGATGGCGAGATACAGCTCGTCGCGGCCGTCGCCATTGCCGTCGACGGCCAGCATCCCGGTGGGCTTGCGGTTGTAGTGTTTCGGGTCGGCCCAGATGCGGCCGAGCTTTTCGCCGGCGGCGACGCGCTCGCCGGTGATGCCGGTTTCCGGTGTCCCCGACAGGCGGCTGACGCAGATGTCGTGCGAGGGTGCGGGGCCGAAGCCGCGGCCGTCGCCATTGGCGGCGTAGACGTGGTCGTCGTCGGCCCAGCACGAGGGCCAGAGGTCGCCGTCACTGGCGGTGGTGACCGAATAGCAGTATTCGACCCATGCGGTGGCAAAGAAACGGCTGTCGGGATCGACCACGCCGGCGATGCCGGCGGCGCCGGCCCGCGTGTCCGCGCCCATTGCGACGGCCGCGGCGATGGCGTGCGCGAGCCGCTGCGGCAGGCCGGCGCCCACCACGGCCGCGGCCGCCAGGCCGGAGGCCCGAAGGAACGCGCGGCGGCCGGGGCTCCCCGGCACCGCGGCGGATGGATCGGTATTGTGTCGGGCCATGCGCGGTCTCCTGGCCGGATGCGAGCTGGCCGCGGGCGCCCGGCCGGTGAGGCCCGCGGTCCCATCAGTTGCCGGTGCGCGTTTCCAGCATCGCTACCGCCGTCAAGGTTTTGCCTTCGACGGATGCCAGGAACGCGCCGCCGCCGGTCGAGACGAGGGGGGACCCGGTCGGCGACGCGGTACTTGTCGAGCGCCGCGACGGTATCGCCGTCACCGGTGATCTAAGGTGCGACTCAGAACCGCACGCCCATCTCGAATTTGAGTGTGCGGGGCACGTAGGTGATGTTGCCGATCGTGTTGTAGGTTACGACGGTTGTGCCCGGCCCACCGGTGGTCACGACCCGGTAGCCGTTGAAGTTCCTGAAGTTGAACGCGTTCAAGAGGTCGAGGCGGGCGTACAGCGTGGTGCCGTGGCCCAGCTGGAAGTTCTTGGTGACCTGGAAGTCCACGTCCCGGTATCCCCAGATCTTGCCGCCGACTATGAACCTGCCGCCGCTCGATGGGGTGATTCCCTCCGCCACGCAATGGCCGCCGTTGGCGAAGGTAACGGACTGGCCGCCACCCTGCCTTACGAAAGCCGAGTTCGGCCCGTAGCAGGAGATGCCGTTCCAGGGTGTCGGTGTGGCCAAGGTCAGCTTGGCGCCGAATACCAGCCCCCACGGCCCGGCCAGCGAACCCGTGGCCACGATGCGGTGCTTGGGCGCCGCGTTGGAGAGGATAAACGGGTAATCCTGGACGGTCGGATAGTCGAAGGAGTAGTGCTCGTTGATGTCGCGGTTCTGCTTGGCGTCGGTGAAGGTATAGGCGATGGTCGCGCCCCAGCCGGATTCCTTCGTGAACGGCTTGCTCGCCGAAAACAGGAACTCCGTGCTGCGGACCTCGATGCCGTTGTTGCCGAGGATCAGGCCGCCGAAACCGGGAATGCTCTGGCCGAATTGATTGCCGTTCGGGCCAAAGAATGAACCGTCCGGATAGCGTCCGCCCAAGGTGAAGGCGAAGCCGCGGTGATAGAGCGTACGCACGACGGTGGCATCGGTCTGCCAGGCGCCGATGCGGTTGCGCATGCCGAGGCTGAACTTGTCGGTGTACGGCGGCTTGAGGTTGTTGTTGAGCATGTCGACCTCACCGCCATTCGTCGCCTGTACCAGCGCCTGCAGGTTCGCGAGCCCATTCAGGTAATCAGGATTCCACGCGAAACAGGGGGTCGAATCGTTGAAGCATTTGCCGGTCGCCGGATCCTGGAAATAGACCGTGAACTGCGGCAGCGCCGACTTGGTGGTCTCGAGCTGCATGTAGTTGTACAGGTTGCGGTCGTAGGCACGCCCCGCGCCGCCGTGGATTACATGTGCCTGGTCACCATCGATGTCGTAGGAGAAGCCGAGGCGTGGTTGCCATTCGCCCTTGTAGCCGTGGCGGTTGTGGCCGGTGCTGATGTAATCGTTGATGTTGATGCCGCCCATCGCCAATGCCTGGGCAAAGGTTTCGCCGGGTGCGGCGCTTGGCCGGTTGTACGGACTGTTGAGGGCGGCGATCACGTTCGCCGGCGTCACAAAATCGGTATACGAAGGGTCGTCCTCGTAATCCCAGCGTACGCCCAGGTTCAGCAGCAATTTGTCGGTGACTTGCCAATCATCCTGGATATAGGCGCCGTACTGCTTGTCCTTGGTGACCACGGTCGGGGTGAGGCCGAGGCCGGCCACGGGTTTGGTGAAGAATGCCTTCCAGGGTGTGTCCTCGGCTCCCGACGCCGTAACGTTGTAGCTGAACTGCGGGTTCACGTCGGCTGCATCGGCCGCCGTGAGGGTCAGGTCACGGTAGTCGAAACCCACCTTGATGACGTGGTGGCCGTGCCAGTCGATGGTGTCGAACGTGAGGTCGTCCTTGAACGTCCAGCCTTCCTGCCCCTTGTTCTGAGCGGCCAATGGCGTGGCCGGCCCCGTGCGGATGATGACGGGTCGCCGCGGCCTGCCGCCCCACGTGTAGACCGAGCCATTGCCGAATGCCAGCGGCGTCGGATGGAAGAACGAGTACTGGTGCTCGATGTTCACCTCGTTGAACCAGCGATCGGCACTGTGATCCCACGTGAGCTTGTAGCGCTTGTCGGTATTGTTGTTGTCGACGCCGGCAGAGGCCGCGGTGACGCCGCCCACGTCCTTGCGCGAATGCTCGTTGCGCACGCTCGCGGTCAGTATGAGCGTATCCCGGTCGGTCGGTTCCCAATCCAGTTTGCCGAAATACAGGTCCTCGTTGAACGGAAGATTCGCGGGACCCAGTTGCGCGGCGACGTCGGCCGGGAGGTATTGGGCACCATCGGCGGAATTGGAGTTGGGCGTGACGGTGATCGGCGTGTTGAACCGCTTGCCGGCATAGGTCACGAAGAAGTGCATCCGATTTTTGATGATCGGACCGCCCAGCGCGAAGCCGAACTCACGCTCATAAGAGGGGATTTTCTTGCCGGAATTGTTCTCCGCCGGCGTGCGTGCCCGGAATTTGCTGCTGGTATATCGGTCGAAAACCTCGCCATGGAATTCGTTGGTGCCGGACTTGGTGACGGCAGTGATCGCAGCGCTCCCGAGCTGCGAGTACTCGGCCTTGTAGCTGGCAGTGATCACGCGGTATTGGCCGATCGCCAGTTCCGGGAACGGGTTGCCCTGGCTGGCGTGCTGGCCGGCAATCGCGCCGCCCATCACGTAGCTCTTCCGACTGACGCCGTCGATGTAGACGTTGATCTGACTGTCGTTGAGGGCACCTGCGCGCAGTGAAGTAGTGCCGTTGGGCGCAACGCTGAACTGCATACCGGGAACGATGTCCGCGAATTCCAGGAAGTTGCGCGAGACCTGCGGGATGGTCTGGATCTGGTGTTGCGAAACCGTCTGGCCGACCTGCGAAGTATCCACGTGCAGCAGCGGCGTGGCCACCACGTGGATGGTCTGCAGCGTTTCCGGGGCCGCCGGGGCGGGCGCGGCGGCTTCCCTGGAAAGATTCAGGGTCGAGGTCGAGGCCACCGACAAGGTCACCGTCTGGGCGGTGCCGGGGCCGGCGTCCACGCGATAAGTGCCGGGCGGCAGTCCCACCAGCACGTAGCTGCCCGCCGAGGACGCCTTGGTGACGCGCACCGCGCCGGTGGCGACGTTGCGTGCGGTCACGGTGGCGTTCGGAGGGGCCGTGCCGCGCAGGTTGGCGTTGGCCGACTGGGCGAAGGATACCGACGGTCCTCCCAGCGACGCGGCGATGCCGCTCGTGATCAGCGCTGCCAGCAGTTTTTTCCGCAACTTGATTGGGTGTTTCATGTCCCCTCCTGCACACTTGGGGTTGTCAGGTTGGTGTCGTCGCGAGCCGTCCGTGCCGTTTCGTGCCGGTTGCGGGCCCACGCGCGCCGCATGACGCGCGCACCACCACCTCGCACGGCATGGTCGTCACGTCCGCTTCCGGTGTTTCCGGGTTTTCCAGTTGCATGACCAGCCGCTCCAGGGCGGCGTGCCCGAGGTCCGCGATCGCCACCCGCACGGTGGTCAGGGGCGGGTGCGTGTAGCGGGCGATCGGGATGTCGTCGAAGCCGGCCAGCGCGATTTCGTCGGGCACCGACACGCCGGCCTCGTTGAATGCCGACAGGCAGCCGATCGCCATCATGTCGTTGGCCGCGAACACGGCGTCCGGGCGTTTGCGCGCGGACAGCAGCGCGCGTCCGGCGCGGTGGCCGGATTCCTCGGTGTAGTCGCCCTGCAGGTAACGCGCGGTCACGCCGCGTTTCCCCGCGATGGTTTCCTGGAAGCCGCGGCGGCGCTCGCGCGCGTCGTGGTTGGCGCGGGGGCCGCCGATGAACGCCAGGCGGCGATGACCGCGCGCGAGCAGGTGCCGGGCCATGGCGCTGGCGCCGCCATGGTTGTCGATGTTGACGTGGGCGCGGTGCAGGCCGTGTGGCGCGGTGTCGACCAGGACCGCCGGCAGGGTCGTGGCGAGGTACCGGCGCAGGTCGCGGGAGTCGAGGTGCGGCGACATGATGATGATGCCGTCGACCCGACCCTGCATTGCGCGCAGGGCGTCCGCGGCTTCGTCGGCGCCGCCGTGCGAACTGGAAACCAGAAGGTGCAACCCGTGCGCGCGCGCGGCGAGGTCGATGCCCCGGATCAGCTCGGAAAAGAACTCACCGAACAGGTCGGGCAGCAGCGCGCCGACCGCCATCGTGCGCCGGGTCACCAGGCTGCGCGCGGCGCCGGTGGGAACGTAGCGAAGGCGGGCCGCGACCTGCTGGACGCGCGCGCGCGTGGCCGGCGTCACCATCGGGCTGTTATTCAACGCACGTGACACGGTCGCCACAGACACCCTTGCCTCCCGGGCGACGTCCCTGATCGTCACCGCCACAGTCGTCCCCCCTCCGAGCCATCGGTCATTCGGGGTCTCCAGGTCTCCCCGGCGCCCCGGTCGAGGTCGAATGTAAACGTTTTCAATGACAATTGCAAAGGCCTCCCGGTTGGTGGCCGGCCACGGCGTCACCCGCGCCCGGCCCGGATCGCCGGTGCGTGGCGAGGAGCCTTCGGTGGTGCGGAAGCCTTGCCGGCCGGCGTGTTCCGGTCCGGCCCGGCGGCGGCGTCCGGAACCGGCGTCACGCGCAGTGCGCCGATGTGCGCCTTGTTCAGCGGTCCGCTGGCGCCGCCCTGGCCGGCCGTGTAATGGGAAAAATGCGCAAGGTCACTCATGTTGAAGCCCTGCTGCAGCGAGAACGTGCAACGGGCGTGGGCGGGTGCCGCAAGGGTGCCGGTGGTGGAAAGCTGCATGCCGCGGCTTTGCGGCATCACGATCGGGATCGTCTGCTGCGGAACGCTGCTGCAATCGACCACGAGCCGCTTCACGGCGGCCGTGATCCCGGTGTTGATGGGACCGTGGTCGTTGGCGTAGTCCAGCGCCACCCGGTAGCGGCCGCCGGCGGGCGCGGTCCAGCTTCGCGGCCACGGGCCGGTCACATCGAACGCGTCGCCAACGCAGGTTGCCGGGCTGGGCAGCGATTCGAGGCCGTGTTCGCCAAGGCGGGCCAGGCGAAGGCAATGGCGCGCCGGTGACGCCGGCAGCGTCCACGTCGCGCCGGGCGGGCCGTGACGGCGGCCGTCAACGTACAGCACGTTCCGGCCCCCAGCGGCGCGCACCCGCCACGTCTGGCCCTCGCGTGTCACCGTCGGCGCGGGCGGCGCTTCGGGTGCATACATCGGCGCGCCCGTGTGCAGCGGCAGCGCCGGAACGTGGACGGCTTTCAAGGCAACCGTGGTGTGCATGCCTTCCTGCGTGACGGTGCCGGCGACCAGCAGGTTGCCGTCGAGGGATTGCGGGCGTCGCAAGGTGATGCGCCGGTGCGGCAGGTCCAGCGTGATGGTGTGGCGCTTGCCGAACAGGGTCGGCACCAGCGACACCGGCAGCTTGGGCTCGACCTTGCCGCCGGAGGTGAGTCCGAACACGCCTTCGGTCACCATGTCCAGGTAGCCTGCGACCGACCACAACTGGCGCGGCGAATTGACCACCGGGCCGCTCAGCCTGCCCTCGTCCACGTGCACGGCCTGGCTCAGCATGGCGTAGTTTTCCATGTTGGAACCGGCCAGCGCGGGGCCGCGCATCAGCGAGCGGACCTGGCGCGCGATCAGCGCCGGATCGTCCACCTTGCGTGCGGCGCGCAACGCGTAGGCGCTGACGAACGGCCAGATCGCGCGGTTGTGGTAGATCGGCTGGTCGGCCCGCTCGGGCCAGATCACCGGGCTGCCGGCAGGCCACACGGGATAGTGCGCAAGCGATTGGCGCGCGCGTGCCCGATCGGCGACGCCGCTGGTGATCGCAAGCGAGATCCCCAGCAGGTCGTAGGTGTCGACCGGCAGGCCGTCGCCGCCGAGGTAGCTCATGTACATGCCGCGATCGGCGCGCCAGAAATGCGCGTTGATGGCCTGCTTCAGTGCCGCTGCCTGCCGACGGTATCGCGCGGCGGACGAATCGTGGCGCGCGTCGGCCATCCGCGCGGCCAGGCGCAGCGCCTGGTAGTGCAGCACGTTGGTCGAGAGCGCGAAGGACTGCGCGATGAACACCACGTTGTCCTTCGTCCAGGCGGGATAGGTCTGCTCGCGCCAGTCCAGGAACGAGGTCTCGCCGCGGTACAGGCCGAGGTGCGCGTCGAAGGCGTATTCGCGATCCTGCGCGAGCGTGTCTTGCAACGCCCGCCACACCTTGCCGGCGAAGGCCTTGTCGCCGAGCAGGTGGCGCGCGCCCAGGAACCACGCGACGCGGTCGGTGCTGATGGGCCAGCTTCCGCCCGAGCCGGTGTCCTGCATGGGATAAAGCCGTCCTGAATCCGGGCCCTGCGGCACGTCTTTCGCGCGCACGCCGGAGAGCTTGAACAGCAGCGATGCGCGCGCCCGCGCCGGGTCGTAGCGCCAGATGCCGAGGTCGATCGAATACGAAGTGTCGCGCGTCCACACGTAGGGCCACTTCACGCCGGTGACGAAGCAGTGGCAGGGCATCGGCCGGCCGTGGTCGTAGGCGGGGTCGCGCACCGCCGCCACCGAATCCTCGTCCAGCTCCTGCCGCGCCATCGCGAACAGGCCGTCGAACAGCGGGCTCGCGGTGTGGGTGGCCGCGCGCGCGGGCGAAATGTCGCGCTCGCCGAACGGCCCCTTGAGCCGGTAGCCGCCGTTCGCGGTGCGCGACATGGAAGCGGTCTGCCCGCGCCACTCGAGGCTCGCGTGCCATGCAGGCGGCGCCGGTGCGGCTGCCGTCGCCAGCGCCAGCAGGATGCCCGGGATCATGCCGGCATACCGGTCATGGCGACTTCGCGTTGTCGCCGGGCGCGATCTTCACCACCACGAGGCCCTGCGGCGGCACGCTGAGCGCGAGTTTCCCGTCGTGCACGGCGAACTGCTGCGTCGCCGCCGGCTGGCCGGCCGCGCGCAACTGCGCGATCTGGCTGCGGCTGGGGAAGGCCGGTCGACCCATCCTGTCGTAAAGGGCGATCACGTTGCCGTGGGTTGCATCCAGTCGCCACACGGTGGCGGTGGCCGATCCGTCGAGGTGGGCGATTCTCACCTTGAAGTCCTTCGTCGCACCTTCGGGCGCGCCCGGGGTATAGGTCGACCCGTGGGCGACCGGCGGCGCGTAGTTCCACAGCGCCAGCACCAGCGCGCCATCGGTGTTGCGCGTGGCCAGCGCGCTGTCCGAATCCAGCGGCAGGCGGGTGTGCCCGAGCCGGTGCAGCATCGCGAAGGCATTGAAGGACGGTTTGGGGATGCGGTACTCGGCGATCAGGCCGAATCCGCCGTAGAACGGGGTCCTGGGCACGCCCTGTTCCTCGAACACGTCCGAGAACGTCCAGTAGCTCATCATTGCCACCTTGCCCGCGCAGGCGCGGATGTTGTTGGCCATCCACGGCCCCATGAACACGGTGTCGGTGACGTTCGGCAGGTTTGCGTAGGACGCGTTGTACTCGCTGAAGACCAGCGGCAGCTTCGGGTACGGCGAGGCGAGGATCTGCTTGTGGACCTTGTCGACGGCGCGGCAGACCATGTCCCTGCGCGAGATGTGTTCGTCGGTGTGGAACACGTTCTCGGCGGTGTCGTCGCCGTACACGTGGGTGCTGACGAAATCGACCGGCACGTGGTTCTCGTGCACGTGCGCGAGGAAGGCCGGAATCCATGCAGCCTGGGCCGTGGCCGGGCCGCCCACGCGGATGCGCGGGCTGACCGACTTCAGCGCGCGCACGGTGTGGTCGTACAGCTTGAAGTAGGTCGCCTGCGCGGGCTTGCCGCCCCAGAAGTCGATGTTGGGCTCGTTCCAGACCTCGAAGTACCAGCTCGCGACCTCGTCGATGCCGTAGCGATCGACCAGGTGCTTCGCGAAGGCGCGGATCATCGCGTCCCACTCGGCGTAGTCCTTCGGTGGCATCACGTTGGGGTGGTACCAGAAGCTGTGGTGCTGCGAGGGATCCGAACTCATCGCCAGCGGCATGAAGCTCAGCTCCACGAAGGGCTTCACGCCCGCGGCCAGCAGGCCGTCGTAGATCTGGTCCACGTAGGAAAAGTTGTAGTGGATCTTTCCGTCCTTGCCGCGCTCGGCCAGGCCCACGTCGCGGTCGAAGATGCCGTGGAAGCGCACGTATTTGAATCCCGTGGCCTGGTGCACGGTATCGAGATCCTTGCGGTAGTCGTCGCGCAGCGCCAGCACCGCGCGGCCCGAGCCGAACATCTGCTCCCAGAAGTGCGGGAACGGCGTGCCCCTGGCCCCGGCGTCCAGCGTGACGTGCACGGTCTGCGCGGGCGGCGCGGCCAGCGCGATGCCGCCGGTCGCCAGCAGCGCGAATGCCGCCAGGCCCAATGCAAGATGACGAATACCCTCAAGGCGTTTCATGGCAACTCCCCGCTCGCTGGGGCTTTCATCCGCGCCGCGACCGCAGGGCCGGAACCCGGTGACGGCAGGCGCCGGAGTGCGTGGGCTGGACACGGGCCGATGAAAGCGTTTACATTCGGCCCCGAGTCTCGCCGATTCGCGCCTGCACGTCCAGTGGGGTATCGAAGGAACGTGCAGGCGACCGGTTGCGGCGCCAGGATGCTGGGGAGTCTTGTTGGTGAAACCTGCCTCGAACATGCCCGACGACCGTTCCGGACGCGCCAGTCTGCGCGTGATCCTCATCGCCGCCGCCGCCGCGCTGGGCGGTTTCCTGTTCGGCTTCGACACCGCGGTCATCAACGGCGCGGTGGATGCGCTCGGGCAGGCGTTCGACCTGGGACCGGTGGTGAAGGGCTTCGCGGTGTCCCTGGCGCTGCTCGGCTCGGCGCTGGGTGCCTGGTATGCCGGCGCGCTGGCGGACCGTTTCGGCCGGGTGCGCACCATGCAGGTCGCGGCGGTGCTGCTGGCCGCCGGCGCGGTCGGCGCCGGGTTTGCCGGATCGGTGGAATGGCTGATCCTGTGGCGCATCGTGGCCGGCATCGGCATCGGCGTGGCCTCGGTGGTGGCGCCGGCCTACATCGCCGAGGTCTCGCCGGCCTGGATCCGCGGCCGGCTGGGTTCGATGCAACAGCTTGCGATCGTGCTCGGCATCTTCGCCGCGCTGCTGAGCGATGCCTGGTTGGCCCACGCCGCGGGCGGCGCCAGCCAGCCGCTGTGGCTGGGGGTGGCATCGTGGCGCTGGATGTTCGTGGTCGGGGTGATCCCGGCGGCGATCTACGGCGGCCTGGCGCTGACCGTGCCCGAATCGCCGCGCCACCTGGTGGCGCGCGGGCGAAGCGAGGAGGCCCTGGCCGTGCTGCGGCGGGTGCTGGACCTGGACTCCGAATCCGCCCTGCGCGGCAAGTTGGCCGACATCGAGGTCAGCCTCAAGCGCGAGCACAAGCCGCGCTGGGGCGATCTCGTCGGCGGCCGCGGCGGGCTGCTGCCGATCGTGTGGGTGGGCATCATCCTGTCGGTGTTCCAGCAGTTCGTCGGCATCAACGTGATCTTCTACTACTCCACGATGCTGTGGCACTCGGTGGGCTTCAGCGAGGCCGATTCGTTCACGCTCACGGTGATCACCTCGATCGTGAACGTGGTGGTGACACTGGTGGCGATCGCGCTGGTGGACAAGGTCGGGCGCAAGCCATTGCTGTTGACCGGATCGGCCGGCATGGCGATCACCCTGGCGCTGATGGCGTGGTGTTTCTCGCAGGCCACCGGCAGCGGCGCCAACATCAGCCTGCCCGCACCATGGGGCGTCACCGCACTGGCTGCGGCCAATGCCTACGTGGTGTTCTTCGGCGTGAGCTGGGGGCCGGTTGTGTGGGTGCTGCTGGGCGAGATGTTTCCCAACCGCATCCGCGCGATGGCGCTGGCGGTGGCGGCCGCGGCGCAATGGCTGGCCAACTTCGCGATCACCAGCACCTTCCCGGTGATGGCGCAGTTCAGCCTGCCGTTCTCCTACGGCGTGTACGCGTTGTTCGCGACCCTGTCGCTGCTGTTCGTGTGGCGGTTCGTGCGCGAAACCCGCGGGGTGGAGCTGGAGGACATGCCCGGGTAGGCGCCATGGTGCTGTCGCTGCCGAACGGATCGCCAAGGGCGCGCGGCCATGGTCGCCGTGGTCCGTCGGTGCGCGGGTTCGCCGTGCGGACCATCGTTGCTGGTTTCGCGCTGGCCACGGCGCTGTCCGCATTGGCAATGCCGGCATTGGCCGCTGCTTCCGGCGCGACGACGACCGCGCCTGCGCATGACGAGGCGGCGATGCACGCGTTCGTCGATCACCTGATGCAGCGGATGACGCTGGAGGAAAAGATCGGCCAGCTCACGATCGTCGGCAGTGGCCTGTCGCAGGACCAACTCGAACGCTGGATCCGGGAAGGCCGCGTCGGTGGCACCAACGGGGTGCTGCAGCAGGCCGACGTGCTGGCCTACACGCGCCACATGCAGCAACAGGCGTTGCGCTCGCGCCTCGGCATCCCGCTGTGGTTCATGGGCGATGTTTGCCACGGGTTCCGCACCGTGTTTCCGGTTCCACTTGCCATGGCCGCGACCTGGGATCCGGCGCTCTACCGCGAGGTGGATCGCGCAGCGGCGGTCGAGGCCACTGCGGCGGGCGTGGACTGGTCGTTCTGCCCGATGGTCGACATCAGCCGCGATCCGCGCTGGGGCCGGGTGGTCGAGGGCGCCGGAGAGGATCCGTTTCTCGGCAGCGCCATGGCCGCGGCCCAGGTCCGGGGCCTGCAGGGCGAGGACCTTGCCGCGCCCGACACCATGATGGCCACCGTCAAGCACTTTGCCGGCTACGGCGCCGCGGAAGCCGGGCGCGACTACAACTCGACCTGGATACCGCCGCGCGAATTCCGCGACGTGTACCTTCCCCCGTACCACGCCGCCGTCGACGCCGGTGCCGCGGCGGTGATGCCCTCGCTGAGCGCGCTGGACTATCTGCCGGCGACCGCCGACCGGCACCTGCTGACCGGCATCCTGCGCGATCAATGGGGCTTCAAGGGTCCCGCGGTTTCCGACTACGACGCGATCCCGGACCTCATCCACCATGGCGTGGCGGATTCGCTCACCGACGCGGCGCGCCAGGCGCTCGCGGCCGGCGTCGACATCGACCTGCACAGCGCGACGTACCTGAAGGAGCTTCCGAACCTGGTGGAAAGCGGCGCGGTGCCCGAGGCGGAAGTCGATGCCGCGGTGCGCCGCGTGCTGGTGGCGAAATACCGGCTGGGTTTGTTCCAGGATCCGTTCCGCTATGGCGACCGCGCAACGGAGCGGCGCGTGACGCGCTCCGCTGCGCATCTTGCCTTGGCGCGCAAGGCGGCCCGCGAATCGATGGTGCTGCTGGAAAACCAAAACGGCGTGTTGCCGCTGGCGCGGCGCGGACGCATTGCGGTGATCGGCCCGCTCGCCGATGCGTCGGTGGCCATGCAAAGCACCATGCCCGCGCTCGGCAGGCCGGCCAACGTGGTGACCATCCTCGAGGGCATCCGCGCCGGGGCCGGGGCCGCGGTGCGGGTCGATTACGCCAAGGGAGTCGGCTCCGACGCCGGCAGCGACGACGCGGACATCGCCGCCGCCGTGAAGCTGGCGAAGGCTTCCGATGTCGCCGTACTGGTGCTGGGCGAGGACCGCGCCATGATCGGCGAGGGCAACAGCGTGGCGCATCTTGGCCTGCCGGGCCACCAGCTTGCGCTTGCCAAAGCCGTCAAGGCCACGGGCACACCGATCGTCGTGGTGCTGGTCAACGGGCGGCCGCTGGCGATCCCGTGGCTGGCGGCGCACGCCGACGCGATCCTCGAAGCCTGGAATCCGGGCGACGAGGGCGGTCCCGCGGTGGCCGACCTGCTGTTCGGCGATCACGATCCATCCGGAAAACTTCCGATCACCTTTCCGCGCTCGGTCGGCCAGGTGCCGATCTACTACGCGCACCTTGAAACCGGCCGGCCCTACGATCCCGAGAACCCCGCCTATACGACCCGCTACGTCGACGCACCGAATTCACCCCTGTACCCGTTCGGGTACGGACTGGCCTACACGCGCTTCGCGTTCGGTCCGCTGCATCTGGATCGTGACACGCTGGTGCCGGGCGGCAAGCTCGCGGTGCGCGTGCGCGTGCGCAACACCGGCAAGCGGCGCGGTACCGAAGTGGTGCAGTTGTACCTGCGCGACCGGGTCGCCGACGTCAGCCGGCCGGTGCGCCAGTTGCGCGGCTTCCGGCGCGTCACGCTGGCGCCCGGCGAATCGCGGCAGGTGACGTTCACGATCACGCCGTCCATGCTGGCATTCACCCGCCGCGACATGAGTTGGGGCACCGAGCCCGGCGTCTACGACGTGTACGTGGGCGGCGATTCGACCGCTACCGACCACGCGCGCTTCACGCTGGTCGCGCCGCACGCTGACGGTACGGCGCGCTGATCAGCGCCTCGCGCGCGCTTCCAGCATCGCCACGGCCGGCAGGGTCTTGCCTTCCAGGAATTCCAGGAATGCGCCGCCGCCGGTGGAGATGTAGGAAACCTCATCGGTGATGCCGTACTTGTCTATGGCGGCCAGGGTGTCGCCGCCGCCGGCGATCGAGAATGCACTTGCATCGGCAATCGCGCGCGCGAGGGTTTCGGTGCCCTTGCCGAAGGCGTCGAACTCGAACACGCCGACCGGACCGTTCCACACCACCGTGCCGGCCTTGCCGATCATCCCGGCGTAGTGCCTGGCGGTTTCCGGACCGATGTCCAGGATCATCTCGTCGTCCTCGACCTGGTCCACCGCCTTGACGGTGGCCGGCGCATCGGCAGCGAACTTTGGCGCCACCACCACGTCGACGGGGATGGGAACCTCGGCGCCGCGCGTGGAGGCGGCGCTGATGACGTTGCGTGCGGCGTCCAGCAGCTCGGCTTCGCACAACGACTTCCCGACCTTGTAGCCGGCCGCCGCGATGAAGGTGTTGGCGATGCCGCCGCCCACGATCAACTGGTCCACCCGTTGCACCAGGTGCTGCAGCAGTTCCAGCTTGGTCGAGACCTTGGAACCAGCGACGATTGCCAGCAGCGGCCGCGCCGGAGCCTGCAGCGCCTTGCCGAGCGCATCGAGTTCGGCGGCCAGCAGCGGGCCGGCGCAGGCGGTTCCGGCGAATTTCGCCACGCCGTGGGTCGATGCCTGCGCGCGATGCGCGGTGCCGAAGGCGTCCATCACGAACACATCGGCCAGCGCGGCGTATTTTTTCGCGAGCGCCTCGTCGTTGGCCTTCTCGCCGACGTTCATGCGGCAGTTTTCCAGCAGCACCACCTCGCCGGATTCGACGGGGACGCCGTCGAGGTAATCGCGCTCCAGCCGCACCGTGGTGCCGAGCTGTTCGCCCAGCCAGCGCGCGACCGGCGCCAGGGACTGGGCTTCATCGAACACGCCTTCCTTCGGGCGTCCCAGGTGCGAGATCACGAGCACCGCCGCGCCGGCGTCGCGCGCGGCGCGGATCGTCGGCAGCGCGGCGTCGAGGCGGCGGGTCGAGGTGATGCGGCCGTCCTGGATGGGTACGTTGAGGTCCTCGCGGATCAACACCCGCTTGCCCGCGAGGTCGAGGTCGGTCATGCGCAGGAAATTCATGCTCGAGGCTCGCCGTGGAAAGCCGCCATTCTCGCCGCCGCCGTGCGGGCGGGCAACGTGCGATTGTCGCGGCGTCGCGATATGGCGTAGCCTTGGCTTCCTGATTCGCGGCGAAGGGGGCATGGCCATGCAACTCACCCTGTACAGCTACTGGCGTTCCAGCGCGGCGTACCGCGTGCGGATCGCGTTGAACCTCAAGGGTCTGGAGTACGCCATCGAGCCGGTGCACCTGGTGCGCGACGGCGGCCAGCAGCACGCCGAAGGCTACCGAAAGCTCAACCCGCAGCAACTGGTGCCGACCCTGCTCGACGGCGAGCGCGTGATGCGGCAGTCGCTGGCGATCATGGAGTACCTGGACGAAGCCTATCCCGACACACCGCGGCTGTTGCCGCATGACACCCGCGAGCGCGCCCGGGTGCGTGCGCTGGCGCTGGCGATCGCCTGCGACATCCACCCCGTCGGCAACCTGCGGGTGTTGCAATACCTCACCGGCGAACTTGGCGCCAGCGACGAGCAGAAACAGGCCTGGTCGCGACACTGGATCGAGGTGGGGTTCGAGGCGCTGGAAGCGTTGCTGGCGCACAGTCCCGAGGTCGGCAGTTTCTGCAGTGGTGATGACCCCTCGCTGGCCGATTGTTGCCTGGTGCCGCAGGTGTACAACGCCCGCCGCTTCGGCGTGGCGATGGACGCCTATCCCACCATCGCGCGTATCGACGCCGCCTGTGCCGAACGGGATGCGTTCAAGCGCGCTGCGCCCGAAGCCCAACCCGACGCGCCGGCCGCCAAGGCGTAGGGCGGTTGCGTCGTTGGCTTCCCCCTTCGCTTGCGAAGGGGGATTGAGGGGGATGGCTTTCCGCCGCCGGTACATCCCCCCGGCGCTTTGCGCCGACCCCCTTCGCCCCGAAGGGGGTGATTGGCTCCCCCTTCATCCCGAGGGGCCGGGAGTCAGGAAAGTGTACTCTGACCCCGGTTTTCGGGGGCTGCCTCGGGGAGGCGCCAGGACCAGAAGGTGCCGGCGCTGCCCATCAATCCCAGCAGGACCAGCGCCCACACGGTGCCAGCCAGTGCCACCGCGGCGCTGATCGCCCCGGTCGTCAGCAGCAGCACGCCGATGACGGTGTTGCTGACGGCGGTGTAGTCGGTGCGCTTGTTGCCGCCGGCTATGTCCACGAGGTAGGTCTTGCGGCCGATGCGCACGCCGGAGTGGGCAACCGCCAGCACGAAGAACGCGACCGGATAGGCCCAAGTGCCGCCGTGCCAGGACGGGTGGCCGAGCGCCCAGGCGGCCACCCCCAGGCAGGTGAGCGAGGCCAGGCCGCCGCCGTACATCATCACCCGGCGGCTGGAGGTGTCGGCCAGGAAACCCCAGACGCTGGCGCTGACGGCGCTGGCCAGGCTGGATGCGGCGATGAACGCGCCCAGCAGCAGTGCGGCGCCGTGCGCGTCGCGCTGGGCCAGCATCACGATGAAGGGCGAACCCAGCGCCGAGGCCATCAGCAGCGCGCGCGCCACCACGAAGTTGCGGAACGGCACGTCGCGCCGCAGCAGCCCGAGCCCGCGCCACGCCGCGGCCAGCGCGTTGCCGCCGCCGGCGGTTTCGCCGGCGAATTCCTGGATCCGGGCGAACACCACCGCGGCCACGAACCAGCATGCCCCCGCCGCCACCAGCAGCAGCGTGTAGAAACGCACGCCGGGTTCGCTGCCGTCGCCGAGCAGCAGCAGCGCCGCCACGAACGTGACCAGTCCCGACACGGTGGCCGAAAGGCCGGCCAGCCGCCCGCGCCGCGCGCGTGGCACGGTCTTGCCCTGCACGTCCTTCATGGCCACCGAGCACAACCCCCGGCTGAGGCTGAACATGGCCAGCAACACCACCAGCAGCGCGCCGGCCGCGGCCCCGGTCGCAAGCCACACCGTGGCCGCCATGCCCAGCACCGCCAGTCCCTGCAGCACCGCGCCGAGTACCCAGAAACCCTTGCGGTGCGGGTAGTGGCGTACCCAGGCGCCGATCGCGAGCTGCGGGATCATCGAGCCCGATTCGCGGATCGGCACCAGGATGCCGGCCAACGCCGGTGGCGCCCCGACCGCGACCACCAGCCACGCCAGCACTGTCTTGGGATTGATCAGCAGGTCCCCGATCTTGGTCAGGACACTGGCCAGGATGATGCGGAAGAAATTGCCCGGCACCTCGCGACACGCGGCATCGCTGATGTCGGTGCACACGCGCGCGTCTTCCTCGTTCGCGACCAGTGCGTACAGGTGATCGACCGGCGTGACTTTGCGCATGGCGCGGTCCATCCCGGAAACGGAGCGTGATCGTGGCGCCGGCGAACCTGCAGCCGGCGCGTTGCAGGCCGCCCCGCGCGGGGCGGGCGGCAAGGTCTGGTCAGCTGGCGGCAGCCGTTCGCCTGGCCGATGGCGCCGATTCCGCGTCGGCGGCGTCCAGCGCGTCCACGATGCGCTGGTGTTCGGCCTTCAGCTTGTCGGGCAGGTGCTCGCCGTACTGCGCAAGATATTCGCCGATCCTGGCCTGCTCGTCGCGCCAGCCCGCTTCGTCGACGCGGAACAGCTCGTCCAGCGCGCCGTCGCCGAGGTGGACGCCTTCGAGATTGAGATCGTCCGCGTGCGGCAGGTTGCCGATCGCCGTTTCGCGCGCATCGGCCTGGCCGGTGACGCGCTTGAGCATCCACTCCAGCACGCGCATGTTCTCGCCGAAGCCGGGCCACAGGAACCCGCCGTCGGCATCCCGGCGGAACCAGTTGACGTGGAAGATCTTCGGCAACCGGGCACCGGGCTGGTCGAACGAGAGCCAGTGCGCGAAATAGTCACCGTAGTTGTAGCCGCAGAAGGGCTTCATGGCCATCGGGTCACGCCGGATGTTGTCGCCCACGTCGGCCGCGGCGGCGGTCTTCTCCGACGCCATCGAGGCGCCGATGAGCACGCCGTGGGCCCAGTCGCGGGCCTCGAACACCAGCGGCACCAGCGCGGCGCGGCGCCCGCCGAACACGATCGCGTCGATCGGCACGCCCTGGTCGTTCTCGGCCTCGGGCGACCAGCTCGGGCACTGGTTGGCGCGCACGGTGAAGCGCGAGTTGGGATGCGCGGCCGGCCCGTTGGCAGGGTCATGGTCGCGGCCCTGCCAGTCCTTCGCCGGCGTGCGATCGTCCAGGCCCTCCCACCACGGCTGCATGTCGTCGGTGACCGCGACGTTGGTGAAGATGGTGTCGTGCTTGAGCATCGACACCGCGTTGGGATTGGTCTTCTTCGAGGTGCCGGGTGCGACGCCGAAGTAACCCGCCTCGGGATTGATGGCGTACAGCCGCCCGTCCGCACCGGGGCGCATCCAGCAGATGTCGTCGCCCACCGTCCAGACCTTCCAGCCTTCGTTGCGATACCCTTCCGGCGGAATCAGCATCGCGAGGTTGGTCTTGCCGCAGGCCGAGGGGAACGCCGCGGCGACGTAGCGGATTTCGTGCTTCGGGTTCTCGATGCCCACGATCAGCATGTGCTCGGCCAGCCAGCCTTCGCTGCGCGCCTGGTACGAGCCGATTCTCAGTGCGTGGCACTTCTTGCCCAGCAGCGCGTTGCCGCCGTAACCCGAGCCGTAGGACTTGATGGTCAGTTCCTCGGGGAAATGCATGATCCAGCGCCGCTCGGGGTCGAGCTCGCCGACCGAGTGCTGAGCCTTGATGAAGCGTCCCTCGCGCTCGATGCGCTCCAGCGCCGCGGTGCCCATGCGGGTCATGATGCGCATGTTGGCCACGACGTATTTCGAGTCGGTGATCTCCACGCCGCAGCGTGCCAGCGGTGAGCCGATCGGGCCCATGCAGTAGGGAATCACGTACATCGTGCGCCCTTCCATGCAGCCATCGAACAGCGCGTCGATTTTCTTGTGGGCGTCGGCGGGGGCCATCCAGTTGTTGTTGGGGCCGGCCGCGTCCTTGTCCTTCGTGCAGATGACGGTCAGCTTCTCGACGCGCGCGACGTCCTTCGGGTCCGAGCGGTGCAGGTAGCAGCGAGGGTGGGTCTGCTGGTTGAGTTCGATCAGCTCGCCCGTTTCCAGCATCTCGTCGACCAGCTTGCGGTATTCGGCGTCCGAGCCGTCGCACCAATGGATGTGGTCGGGGCGGGTGCGTTTGGCTACTTCGTCAACCCATTGGTTCAGCGTGTCGAGCTTGCTAGGCATGGAGGTTCCTTCGCCGGTTGCCGCATGAGACGGGGTCGTTGACGGTAAACCGCGCCTGCCGCCTTTGCAAGAATCGCGGATCGACGCGTTCAAGTTGCGATCATGCAGGCAACGGCGGCAATCAGTGCGCGGCTTGCTCGCCTTCGTCCCCCGGCACCAGGGTTGCGATGACATGTTCGACGTAGGCGTCGTACTGCTCGTGCGACAGGTGCGGCAGTTCCAGCGTCAGGTTCAATTGCAGGAACCCGACGTAGGCCGCGTAGGTGAGCCGCGCGCGGTGTTGCGCGGCGGCGTGGTCCAGCCCGGCCTGGCGGAACGCCAGTCCAAGCAGGTCCATGCGGCGTTGCGAAACGCGCGTCATCACCGGCTTGACCAGCGGGTGTTCCAGCGCCTGCAGCAGCGCGGCGTACACCCGGTGCGGCTGGATTTCGCCGGAGACCCAGCGGAACAACGCGCCAAGCCGTTCGCGCGGATCGTCGTGGATGGCGCCGACGTGGTGTTGCAGTTCCTGCTCGTCCTCGGCTTCCCAGCGCGCCAGCGCGGCCTGCAGCAGCGCTTCGCGGTTCTTGAAGTGCCAGTAGAAACTGCCTTTGGTGACACCGAGCCGGCGCGCCAGCGCCTCCACCGCGAGCGCGGCGATGCCTTCCTCGGCGATCACCTCCAGCGCGCCGCGCTCCCAGTCGCCCGCGGACAGGCGTGCATGCGCGCGCCGCGCGGGGGTGTCCGATGCAGTGTGGGCGGGCTCGGTGAACACGACCATACTTTAGCGTATTGACAGGCGTTGCGCACAAATCCATACTTGGGCGTATGGAAAAGAATGTGCCCGCGGGCGCCAGCGCCCACCTGCATCGCATCCCGGTCGAAGCCGGCTTGTCGCTGGCGACGGAAACCCGTGGCCCGGTCGATGCGCCCGCCATCGTGTTCGCGCACGGCTTCGGCCAGAGCCGCCGCGCGTGGACCCGCAGCGCCAGGACCCTGGCCGCGCAGGGCTGGTCCACGGTCACGTTCGACGCACGCGGCCACGGCGACAGCGGACGTCCGCCCGATGGCGATTACCGGATCGAGGCGTTCGTGGCCGACCTTTTGGCTGTGACGCGATTGCCGCCGCGCCCGCCGGTGCTGGTGGGCGCGTCGATGGGCGGCCTGCTGGGCCTGGCCGCCGCCGGAGAGGTCCGCCCCGATCCGTTCCGCGCACTGGTGCTGGTGGACATCACGCCGCGCTGGGAGAGCGCCGGCGTGGAGCGCATGCTGGACTTCATGCGCGCGCATCCCGATGGCTTCGCCTCGCTGGACGAAGCGGCGGGCCAGGTTGCGTCCTACCTGCCGCAACGCCGCCGGCGCAAGGACCGCGACGAGCTGGCGCAACTGCTGCGCCACGGCGCCGACGGGCGGTTGCACTGGCACTGGGATCCGGCCATGCTCGATTCCATCGCGCAGGACGGCGAACGCCACCAGCAGCGCCTGATGAACGCGGCGCGCAACGTGGACGTACCGGTGCTGCTGGTGTCGGGCGGGCGCAGCGACATCGTTTCCGAAGATACCGTGCGCGAATTCCTGGCCGCCGTGCCGCACGCCGAACACGTCCAGGTTCCGCATGCCACCCACACGCTGGCGGGCGATGACAACGCTGCCTTCACCGCCGCCATCGCACCATTCCTGCACTCGCTTGCAAAGGAGACGGAGGCGATCAATCCGCCCGCCAGGGGCCCATGCACCGCAGCGCGCCATCGTTCGGCCTGATTGCCGCCGTCCCCTTTTGAGAGGTTCGTCATGAGCACCATCATTACCCTGATCTGCGTGGCCATCGTCGGCCTGGCCTGTGCCTATTTCCGCGCCCGCCTGTGGCTGTGGTCGCTGCTGACGATCGCGACCATCCTTGCCGTCGGTTTCGGCCTGCACGCGCTGGTGCCGATGTGGGTACTGCTGGGCATCTTCGTGGTGCTGGTGGCGATCCCGTTGAACGTGAAACCGTTGCGTCGCGCGCTGTTCGCCGCGCCGGTGCTGAAACTGTTCAAGCGGGTGCTGCCGAAGATTTCCGAGACCGAGCAGGTCGCGCTGGACGCCGGCACGGTCGGATTCGAGGGCGAGCTGTTCGCCGGCAAGCCCGCCTGGGCCAAGCTGCTGTCCGAACCCAAACCCGAGCTCAGTGAGGAGGAACAGGCGTTCCTCGATGGCCCGTGCGAAGAACTGTGCGCCATGGTCGACGACTGGCAGATCACCCACGAACTGGCCGACCTGCCGCCGGAGATCTGGGAGTTCATCAAGAAGAAGGGATTCTTCGCGATGATCATCCCCAAGCGCTATGGCGGGCTCGAATTTTCCGCCTTCGCGCACTCGGCGGTGCTGCAGAAACTCTCCAGCATTTCCGCGACGCTTTCCTCGCTGGTGGCGGTGCCCAACTCGCTGGGCCCGGCCGAACTGCTGCTGCGCTATGGCAGCGAGGACCAGAAGAACCATTATCTGCCGCGCCTGGCCGATGGCCGCGAGGTGCCGTGCTTTGCGCTGACCGGCCCGTACGCGGGTTCGGATGCGACATCGATTCCCGACTACGGCATCGTGTGCAAACAGACCGTCGATGGCAAGGAAACGCTGGGCATCAAGCTCACCTTCGACAAGCGCTACATCACCCTGGCGCCGGTCGCGACGCTGGTGGGCCTGGCGTTCCGGATGTATGACCCCGAAAGCCTGTTGGGTGACACCGAAGACCTCGGCATCACCCTGGCGCTGATTCCGCGCGAAACCGAGGGACTTGAAATCGGCCGCCGGCATTTCCCGCTCAACATTCCGTTCCAGAACGGCCCGTTGCGCGGCAAGGACGTGTTCGTGCCGATTGACACCCTGATCGGCGGTCCGCACATGGCCGGCCACGGCTGGCGGATGCTGGTTGAATGCCTGTCGGTGGGGCGCGGCATCTCGTTGCCGTCCAATGCCACCGGTTTCGTGCGCATGGCGGCCGGCGCGACCGGTGCCTACGCGCGCATCCGCAAGCAGTTCGGTCTCGCGGTGGCGCGCTTCGAGGGCGTCGAGGAAGCGCTGGCGCGGATCGGTGGCTATTCCTACGCGGTGGCGGCGCTCTCGCGCGCGTCGGCGGCCGCGGTCGATCGCGGCGAAAAACCGGCGGTCGCCTCGGCGATCGCCAAGTGCCACGCCACCGAGCTTGGCCGGTCCGTGATCCAGGACGCGATGGACGTGCACGGCGGCAAGGGCATCCAGCTCGGGCCGTCCAATTACCTTGGCCGCATGTGGCAAGGCGCGCCGATCCCGATCACGGTCGAGGGTGCCAACATCATGACCCGCAGCCTGATGATATTCGGCCAGGGCGCGATCCGCTGCCATCCGTGGATCCTCAAGGAAATGCACGCGGTGCAGGAACCGGACCGCAGCAAGGCGCTGCGCGAGCTGGACGAGGCGCTGTTCGGGCACATGGGCTTCGGCATTTCCAACGCGGTGCGCTCATTCTGGTTCGGGATCACCTTCGCCAAGTTCGGCAAGGCGCCGGGCGACGCCTACACGCGCCGCTACTACCGCAAGCTGAACCGCTACTCGGCGGCGCTGGCGCTGCTTTCCGACACCGCTATGGGCGTGCTGGGCGGCAAGCTGAAGTTCAAGGAAAAGATTTCCGCGCGCCTCGGTGACGTGCTCTCGTACCTGTACATCTGCTCGGCAATGCTGAAGCGCTACGAGGACGAGGGCCGGCCCGAAGTCGAGCGGCCGATGCTGGCCTGGGCCTTCCATGAATCGATGTGGCGGATCCAGATGGCGCTGGACGGCGTGATCCGCAACTTCCCGGTGCGCCCGGTCGCGTGGCTGGTGCACACCCTGGTGTTTCCGTTCGGCCGCCGCGAGGTGCCGCCCTCGGATCGACTGGGTCGCCGCGTGGCTGCGCTGCTGACCGCACCCAACGCCGCGCGCGACGCACTGGTCAAGGGCGCGTACCTGAGCCCCGAGGCCAACAACCCCATCGGCCGCATGCACGCGCTGCTCCCCGATGTGATTGCCGCCGAGCCGGTCGAACGCAAGTTCCTCAAGGCGATGAAGTCGGGCACCATCAAGGCGCACGACTACTTCGAGCAGCTTGCCGAGGCCGAACAGCAGGGCGCCATCAGCGCAACCGAACGCAAGCAGCTCGAACACCTGCGCCGCATCACCGCCGAATTCATCAACGTCGACGACTTCGACTCCGAGGAAATGCGCGCGGCCGTGATCCACGACAGCAAGGACGCGAAGCGCTCGCTGCACGTGGCGTGACTTGGTGCGTCCCCCTTGTCCCACGGGAAGAAGGGGGCGAACGGCTGGATGCAGGTCCGGAATCGACCGGTGGGTGTAGCGTGCACTCCGTGCACGACAGGGCTCGCCGCTTGCCCACCGCCCATCGTGCGCGCAGCGCACGCTACAGCCATTGCGCGATGCCGTGTAGCGTGCACTTTGTGCACGTCGGACCAACGGGATGACGGCACTCCGTCGTGCGCGCAGCGCACGCTACGGGAATCGGTGTTGCCGTTTGCAACGTGCGTTTGCCGGCCTGAACCTGCGATGCTTGGGCGGGAGCGTTGATCGGTGGTGGGAGAGATGACGCACTTTCTGGTACTGGACCAGGGCACGAGCAGCAGCCGCGCGATGGTGTTCGATGCGCGTGGGCGGATCGTGGCGGTGGCGCGGCGCGAGCTGCAGGTGGCGTATCCGCATCCGGGCTGGGTCGAGCAGGATGCGGGGGAAATCTGGACCTCACAGCAACAGGCCGCCGTCGAGGCGCTGGCGCAGGCCGGGATCGGTGCGGATGAAATCGCCGCGCTCGGCATCGCCAACCAGCGCGAGACCACGGTCATCTGGGATCGCGCCGACGGGCGGCCGATCGTGCCGGCGATCGTGTGGCAGGACCGGCGCACGGCCGCGGAATGCCGGCGCCTGGATGCCGCCGGGGTTGCCGACATGGTGCGTGCCAGGACCGGCCTGCGCCTGGATCCGTATTTCGCGGCGACCAAGATCGCCTGGATCCTCGCCCACGTCGACGGCGCCCGCGAGCGCGCACGTCGCGGCGAGCTGGCGTTCGGCACCGTGGATGCGTGGCTGGTCTGGAACCTCACCGAGGGTCGCGTGCACGCCACCGACGTCACCAACGCTTCGCGCACGTTGCTGTTCAACATCGATTTGCGGGACTGGGATCCGGAACTGCTGGAACTCTTCGACATCCCGCGCGCACTGCTGCCGGAGGTGCGTCCGTCGGCGGGGCGTTTTGGCAGCACCACGCTTGGCGGCGGCAGCATCGACCTGATCGGCGTGGCCGGCGACCAGCCGGCGGCGCTGCTCGGGCAACAATGCCGGCGCGCGGGGCAGGCCAAGAACACCTACGGCACCGGCGCGTTCGTGTTGATGCACACCGGTGCGCGGCGGCTGGACGCCGAGGGATTGATTGCCTCGCCGGTGTGCAGCCTGCCGGGCGAGGCGCGGGCGTATGGACTGGAAGGGTCCATGTTCGTCGCCGGTGCGCTGGTGCAGTGGCTGCGCGACGGGCTGGGCCTGATCGAACATTCCGCGGACATCGAGGCGCTGGCGCATGAAGTGCCCGACAGCGGCGGCGTGACCATCGTGCCGGCGCTGACCGGCCTTGGCGCGCCGTACTGGGATCCCGCCGCGCGCGGCACCATCCTCGGCGTGACCCGCGGCACCACGGCCGCGCACCTTGCCCGTGCCTGCCTTGAGGCCATCGCGTTCCGGACCTGCGACGTGATCGAGGCGATGCGGGCGGTGCTTGCGGCGCCCGTCGATGCGCTGCGCGTCGATGGCGGCGCCGCCGGCAACGACCTGCTGCTGCAGATCCAGGCCGACCTGCTCGGGATTCCGATCCTGCGGCCCACGGAAGCCGAATCCACCGCCAAGGGCGCGGCGGTGCTGGCGGCGGCAGGATCCGCGACGGTCGATGTTGATGGATTCGACGACTGGTGGCAGCTCGACCGGCGCTTCGACCCGGCGTTGACCGAAGACGCGCGCAACCGTCGCTGCGCGCACTGGCGGCGGGGGATCGAACGTGCGCGCGACTGGGCAAGGGATGCCGAGCCGTGAGCGGCATGGACCGCGCGCAAAACCTCGCCCGGCTGCAGCGCGAATCCTTCGACCTGCTGGTGATCGGCGGCGGCGCGACCGGCGCCGGCGTGGCGCTGGACGCCGCCGCGCGCGGACTGTCGGTGGCACTGATCGAGCGCGGCGATTTCGCCAGCGGCACTTCCAGCCGCTCGACCAAGCTGGTGCACGGCGGGGTGCGCTATCTCGATGCCGCGGTGATGCATCGCGACCGCGCGCAGTTTCACCTGGTTCGCGAAGCACTGGCCGAGCGTGCGATCCTGCTTTCCATCGCGCCGCACCTGGTGCATCCGCTGCGCACCGTGGTGCCGGCGTACACGTTGTGGCAGGCGATTTTTTATCGCGCGGGCCTGTGGCTGTACGACCGTGCGGCGGGCGACGCCGCGATCGGGCGCAGTCATTTCCTCTCGCGTGCGCGCATGCTTGCGTCCTTCCCACGGCTTAAGCGACGCGGCCTCAAGGGCGGCATTGCCTATTACGACGGCCAGTTCGACGACGCGCGCATGGCGCTGGCGGTGCTGGCGACCGCGGCGCGCGAGTCCGCGGTGGTGGTCAATCGCGTCGAAGCCGTGGCGCTGCTGGAAGAGGGTGGACGCCTGCGCGGTGCGCGCGTGCATGACCGGATCGGCGGGCAAACGTTCGCGCTTGCCGCGCGCGTGGTCGTCAACGCGACCGGCCCCGGCAGTGATGCCCTGCGCCGCATGGAAAATCCGCGCGCCACGCCGCTCCTGGAACCCAGCCGCGGCACCCATGTAGCGCTGGAACGATCCTGGGCGCCGCGCGACGACGGTTTGCTGATTCCGAAGACTTCCGACGGGCGCGTGCTGTTCCTGCTGCCGTGGCAAGGCGCCACGCTTGCCGGCACCACCGACGTGGCCGCCGACGCGTGCTTCGATCCCGAGCCGAGCGACGCGGAAATCGACTACCTGCTGGCGCAACTGTCCGAATGGCTGGAGCCGCCGCCAGCTCGCGCGGCACTGCGCGCGAGCTGGGCCGGCCTGCGCCCGCTGATCGCCGAAGCCGCGACCCGCACCGCCAACATCGTGCGCGAGCACCACGTCGCAGTCGGACCGAAGGGCCTCGTGACCATCGCCGGCGGCAAGTGGACGACCTACCGGCGAATGGCCGAGGAGACCGTCGATCGTGCGATCGAGACGGCACACCTTGCCCCGCGCAATCCCTGCCGCACCCGCGAACTGAAGCTGGTCGGCGCCGAAGGTTTCGACCATGGATTGGCACGAACGCTCGCCACGCAACACCATCTCGACAACGACATCGCCGAACACCTGGCCCACGCCTACGGTGGCCTTGCCGCGCAACTGCTGGCCGAGGCCGGTGAAACCGGCACGCAGCGCCTGTGCCAGGGCCATCCGTACATCGACGCCGAGGTCTGCTGGGCCCAACGGCACGAAATGGCGCTCACCGCCGCCGATGTCCTGGCCCGGCGCATGCGTCTTGCATTCATCGACACCCGCGCCGCGGCCGCGGTGCTACCGCGCGTCGAGGAGATCCTCGCCCGTCACGATCAATGGGGTCAGGATCAATGGGGTCAGAGTCATTGATCGCATCTGCCGCGAAGAATGGCAGTGCCTGTCGTCATTGCAGTCGAGGCCGGGGCGACGTTGAAACAGGATCAATGACTCTGACCCCATTGATCTCATTGATCCCATTGATCTTGTTCAACGGCCATGGCGGGATCGTCGAGGCACATCGCGGCCACGCCGGATTGTGCGAGCCGGGAGAGGCTTTCGCGGTCGCGCACGTTGGGGCCCCAGGTGGCTACGGAAACTCCGCACGATGCCGCCGCGCGGACTCGTTCGGTCGTGCAGTCCCGGTCGTACACGAACCATGCATCGCCGCCCGTGGCCGCGATCGCTTCGGGGTAGCCCTTGCGCGGGTCTTGTCCGGCAAGCCATGGTGCCGTCCCGGACTGGTATTGGTCGCGCAGCATCTGCAGGTCGGCTGCCGGCGGCGGGTCGTCTTCGCGAGGGGGCGGGCCGGCTTCGAACCAGCTCAGCGGGTTGGTGGTGAACCACGTTGAAAGCGTCGGGCACTGTTGCTTCGCGGCCACCAGTGCGCTCCAGTCGAAGGAACACAGCGTGGTGCGCGCGATGAAATCGTGCTCGCGGAGGATGGCCAGCGTTTTTTCGACCAGCGCGTGCCAGGGTTCGCGCGCCGCATCCTCGATCGGCGTCTTGATTTCGACGATCAAGCGGAACGTGGGCGAGCGCGTTTTCACCAGCGCGATGACGTCCGCGAGCCGGGGGATGTGCTGGTCCGGCACCGGCTTGATCCGCGGGTGGCCGCGGGCGTAGGCGCTGCCGGGACGCGGGGTGCCGATGTCGAAGCGTTGCAATTCGGCGAACGTCAGGTCCGCGATCCGCGGCGGGTTGATTTCACCGATCCACACACCGTCCGGACCGCGGCAGAACCCACCGTCCAGTGCATCGTCGTGATGCACCACCACCTGCCGGTCACGGCTCAGACGCACGTCAAGCTCGGCGCCGTCGGCGCCAAGCTCGATGGCATGGTCGAACGCTGCCAGCGTGTTCTCGACACGCAACGCCGCGGCCCCACGGTGTGCAATCACCTGCATGGTCTTGTCCCTGGCCCCGGACATGCCCGGACATCGCCGCGTTTGGCCAATCCCGGGCCAATGCCATTGCAGACGGGCGCGACTCCGCGACAAATTTCATCGTCATTCCGGACGCCGCGGAGCGGTGATCCGGAATCCACTTCGGCGCTGTTGCTGGCGCAAAAGTCAACCTGGATTCCGGGTTCCGTCCTTCGGCCGGCCCCGCAATGACGGGCAAAAACGGGATTGCCCCGGTGCATGAACCGCGTGGCCTGCTGGTGTCACGCACACAACACCGCGGCGTGGTGCCGCAGGTGGTCCTCGATGAAACTTTGCACGAACCAGTAGCTGTGGTCGTAGCCCGGCTGCATGCGCAGGGTCAGCGGCTGACCGGCGGCCTTGCAGGCCTCGTCCAGCAGCTCGGGGCGCAATTGTTCGTGGAGGAAGGGATCCTGCTCGCCCTGGTCGACCAGGATCTTGCCGGGGAAACGCTTGCCCGCCCGGATCAATTCGGTCGCGTCGTGCTGCTTCCATTGCTCGCGATCCGGTCCGAGGTACATGATGAAGATCTTGCGTTCTCCCCACGGAACCTGTGTGGGGGCGGCGATCGGCGCCAGCGCCGAGAGCGAGCGGTATTTGCCCGGGTGCCGGAGTGCCAGCGTCAGCGCACCATGGCCGCCCATGGAATGGCCCATGATGCCGCAGCGCTCGAAATCGGCGGGAAAGTTCGCCGCGATTACGTTCGGCAGTTCATCGCTCACCCAGGTTTCCATCTGGAAACGTGACGACCACGGCGACTCGGTGGCATCGACGTAGAAACCTGCCCCCTCGCCGAATTCCCAGTCGTCGGTGGCGCCCTCGAAACCCGTGTCGCGCGGACTGGTGTCCGGCGCGACCAGGATCAGGCCGAGCTCGGCGGCGGCGCGCTGGGCGCCGGCCTTGATCGGAAAGGTTTCGGGCGTGCAGGTGAGGCCGGCGAGGTAGATCAATACCGGAGCCTTCCCGTTGGCGGCCTGGGGTGGTGTGTATACCGCAAACTCCATGGGACCCGCGCATGCCTTCGACTCGTGGCGATAGAAGCCTTGCATGCCGCCGAAGCAGCGTTGTTCCGAAATCGTTTCCATTGTTTCTCACTCCTCGATTGACGGGAATCGGCAGCTTGCGCCTGCCGGGAAATTCGCGACTTGCTCGTCAATCACGGGCGGCTCGCGCCGTTGGCGTGCAGCACCCGGAATGACGAAGCCTTGCGAGGCCATCAGTACACGACCACGCTGCGTATCGACTCCCCCTTGTGCATCAGGTCGAAACCGTGATTGATGTCCTCGAGCTTCAGGTGGTGCGTGATCATCGGGTCGATCTCGATCAGGCCCTGCATGTACCAGTCGACCACCCTGGGTACGTCGGTGCGTCCGCGCATCCCGCCGAACGCGGTGCCGATCCAGCGCCGTCCGGTGACCAGCTGGAAGGGCCGCGTCGAGATTTCCTTTCCGGCCCCGGCGACGCCGATGATGCAGGAAACGCCCCAGCCCTTGTGGCAGCATTCCAGCGCCTGGCGCATCACCTTGACGTTGCCGATGCACTCGAAGGAGTAATCGGCGCCGCCTTTCGTCAATGAAACAAGGTAGGGCACCAGGTCGCCTTCGACTTCGCCGGCGTTGACGAAATGCGTCATGCCGAATTTTTCCGCGAGCTCCTTGCGTTTGGGGTTCAGGTCGACGCCCACGATCATCGCCGCGCCGGCAAGGCGTGCACCCTGGATCACGTTGAGGCCGATGCCGCCCAATCCGAAAACCACGACCTTCGCGCCCGGTTCCACCTTTGCCGTATTGACGACCGCGCCGATGCCCGTCGAGACGCCGCAGCCGATGTAGCAGACCTTGTCGAACGGCGCGTCCTCGCGGATCTTCGCCACCGCGATTTCCGGCAGCACCGTGTATTCGGCGAAGGTGGAGGTGCCCATGTAGTGGTGGATCATTTCGCCGCCCGATGAAAAGCGGCTGCTGCCGTCGGGCATCAGGCCCTTGCCCTGGGTTTCGCGGACCGCCTGGCACAGGTTGGTCTTGGGGTTGAGGCAATACTCGCACTCGCGGCATTCGGGCGTGTACAGCGGGATCACGTGGTCTCCCTTCTGCACCGACGTGACCCCTGCGCCGGTCTCGACCACGACGCCCGCGCCCTCGTGCCCGAGGATCGCCGGGAACAGGCCTTCGGGGTCGTCGCCAGACAACGTGAAGGCATCGGTGTGGCACAGGCCGGTGGCCTTCAATTGCACCAGCACCTCGCCCGCGTGCGGGCCCTCGAGGTCGACGGTTTCGATTGTGAGCGGCGCACCGGCCTTGTGCGCGACGGCGGCTTTCACTTTCATGCGGTGGCTCCGTTTCAAGGCGACCCCGGAGTGTAACCTGACGATCGTGAGGTTCGCGTTGTCGCGCTGTGTCGTGAAGAACGCTTGCCACAGATCAAGAGCATCGGACGCGGATCGACGCGGATTCCCGCGGGTCAGAAGCCCTTGTCCGCGTTTGTCCGCGCAAATCCGCGTCAAAAGCTCTTTGCCACGGATTGACACGGATGCCACGGATCAGAAGCATTCTGACGCGGATCGACGCGGATGCCCGCGGATCAGAAGCCCTTGTCCGTGTTTGTCCGCGCAAATCCGCGTCAAAAGCTCTTTGCCACGGATCTACACGGATGCCACGGATCAGAAGCATTTTGACGCGGAGCGACGCGGATTCCCGCGGGTCAGAAGCCCTTGTCTGCGTTTGTCCGCGCAAGTCCGCGTCAAAAGCTCTTTGCCACGGATTGACACGGATGCCACGGATCAGAAGCATTTTGACGCAGAGCGACGCGGATGCCCGCGGATCAGAAGCTCGCATCCGTGTTCATCCGTGCAAATCCGTGGTCGAGATTGCCGTCGTGGTTGCGAGCCGTGGACGCGGATCGACCCGGATACTGCGGAACAAGCACAGCTTCCATCCGCGTTTGTCCGCGCAAGTCCGCGTCAAGAGCGCTTTGCCACGGATCAAAAGCATTTTGACGCGGAGCGACGCGGATGCGCGCGGATTAGAAGCCATTGTCCGTATTCTTCCGCGCAAGTCCGCGTCAAGAGCGCTTTGCCGCGGATGAACACGGATGCCACGGATCAGAAGCCTTTATCCGTGTCGATCCGTGCAAATCCGTGGCAGAAAAGCCTTGGTAGTGCTCAGGCTTCGATGCGGCTCTCGCGTGTGTCGGAGAAAGTGATATCGGGCCAGCGTTCCTGCGCCAGTTGCAGGTTCACGCGGGTCGGCGCCAGGTACACCAGTTGCTCGGCTGCATCCAGCGCCAGGTGCGACGCGTTGCGTTCGCGAAACTCGGCCAGCTTCTTCGCATTGTCGCAGTGCACCCAGCGTGCGGTCACGACGGCGACATTGTCGAACGTGCAGTCGACGTTGTATTCGTCCTTCAATCGATACGCGGCGACATCGAACTGCAGCACGCCGATCGCGCCGAGGATCAAGTCGTTGGACATCAGGGGACGGAAGAATTGCGTGGCGCCTTCCTCGGACAATTGCGCAAGGCCCGCGCGCAGCGCCTTCATCTTCAGCGGGTCGCGCAGGCGCGCGCGGCGGAACAGCTCCGGCGCGAAGTTGGGGATGCCGGTGAAAACCAGCTTTTCGCCCTCGCTGAAGCTGTCGCCGATGGAAATGGTGCCGTGGTTGTGCAGGCCGATCACGTCGCCCGGATACGCTGCGTCGGCGATGCCGCGTTCGGAGGCCATGAAGGTCAACGCGTTGGCCAGCTTCACTTCCTTGCCGGTGCGCACCTGCAGTGCCTTCATTCCGGATTCGTACCTGCCCGAACACACGCGCAGGAACGCCACGCGATCGCGGTGCTGCGGATCCATGTTGGCCTGGATCTTGAACACGAAGCCGGTGAGCTTGTCTTCGTCGGGCAGAACCTTCCGTGAAACGGTTGCGCGCGGGCCGGGCGACGGCGCGTGTTCGACGAAGAAATCCAGCAGCGGCTGGACGCCGAAGTTGTTGACGGCCGAGCCGAAGAACACCGGCGTCTGTTCGCCTGCCAGGTATTTTTCGACGTCGAACGGATGCGAGGCACCCTGCACCAGCTCCAGTTCCTCGCGCACTTCGGCCAACGCGTCCGCGCCGATGCGCCTTTCCAGCTCCGGGTCGTCGAGGCCCTTCAGGATGGTCGAATCCTGGCGCGTGAAATTGCGCCCCGGCTCGTACAGGTGCACTTCGTCGGCGAGCAGGTGGTACACGCCCTTCAGGCGCTTGCCCATACCGATCGGCCAGGTGACCGGGGCACACTGGATTTTCAGCACAGACTCGATTTCATCCAGCAGCTCGATCGGCGGTCGGCCTTCGCGGTCGAGCTTGTTGATGAAGGTCATGATCGGCGTGGTGCGAAGGCGGCACACCTCCATCAGCTTGATGGTGCGCTCCTCCACACCGCGGGCGCAGTCGATCACCATCAGCGCCGAATCGACCGCGGTCAGCACGCGGTAGGTGTCCTCGGAAAAATCCGCGTGCCCGGGGGTGTCCAGCAGGTTGACGATGCGATCGGCATACGGAAACTGCATCACCGAAGAGGTGACCGAGATGCCGCGCTCCTTTTCCAGCGCCATCCAGTCGGACGTGGCATGGCGCGCGGTCTTGCGACTCTTGACCGCGCCGGCCATCTGGATCGCGCCGCCGAACAGCAGCAGCTTTTCGGTCAGCGTGGTCTTGCCCGCGTCCGGGTGCGAGATGATCGCGAAGGTGCGGCGACGGGCGGTTTCGGTGGCGTGGGATGGCATGGCAGGCAGGTTTGCGCGCGACGCAAACCGGCCATTCTAGCCCGCATTTCTCACCACGTCGCGTAGCGAGGCGTTTCGAGGGCGTGCGCTGCCTGGTGGTCGCAACCGAAGCGCGCGCAGACGTACTTGCAGGTACGTTGAGCACGCTGACCGAGCGAGCGCCAGGCAGAGCCTGCTCCGGACTCGATCCGGGGGTGCGCCATCGGGGTGCCGCAGTAGTGAGGTGGTGAGAAATGCGGGCTGGCTGCTCCGGCGTTGCCCGCGCCGCTACGGGTCCTGCACCGCCTCGACCTGGATCTGCATGGAAACCTTCATGTCGAAGCCGAACGAGGCCCCGCCATCGATGCCGAAGTCCGCGCGATCGAACGTGGCCGAGGCTTCCGCGCCGCAGCGCTCGCGCGGCTTCTGCATGGGATCGGGAATGCACTTGAAGTGCTCGATCTGAAGGTCCAGCGGGCGCGTCACGCCGTGCAGCGTCAGCTTGCCCGTCACCCGCGTTGGTGCGCCATCGACGAAATCCACGAGCCGGCCGTCATAGACCGCAGTCGGGTACTTCGCGGCGTCGAAGAATGCGCATTGCGACTTGCAGCGCGCGGCGGGCAGCGCCTCGCGCAGCACCATCCGCGTCAACGCCGGATTGCCGAAATTGATGCTGCCGACCTGCGTGACGATGTGCACCGTCCCCGTCTGCCTTGCCCGGTCGAGCGTGACGGCGCCGGTGGTCTGGTCGAACTTGCCGCGCCAGGTCGAAAGCCCCATGTGGTCGACGGCGAAGCTGGGGTAGGTGTGGCCGGGGTCGATGGTGTAATGCACCGGTGCGGCGGTGGCGGCGCCGGCGACCAGCAGCAGTGCGAGCAGCGGGAAATGCGCGGGGTGGCTCATGGTCGTGATCCTCGTGCGGTGTCGGGAGGCTCAGTCGCCATACTCGTCGTGCAGGCGCACCCAGTGCATGGTCCCTGCATCCTCGTTGCGACCCTTTGGCACGAGGTCGAGCCAGTTGAAGGCACCGACCAGCAGCTCGACGCCGCGGTGGTAGGTGGAGTAGGTGTGGAAGATGTCGCCGGCGTCGTCCCTGGTGAAAATGCTGACGCCGAACATGTCCGGGCTGGTGCGGATCGGCGTGAGGCCGTAGTTGTACGTGGCGCGACCGGCGGCGCGGTCGGCCTCGCGGAACGAAACGCCGAAGTCGTAATTGAAGTCGGTGTCGCCGGAAGAGACCCAGCGGAACGTCCAGCCCATGCGCTGCCTGACTTCCTCGATGCGCGCGACCGGTGCACGCGAAACCGCCGCGAAGGCGAGGTCGGCGTGTTCGAAGTGCTGCCGCGCTGCGTCCAGGTGATCCATCACGAATGAACAGCCATCGCAGATGTGGTCCGAGCCCGGCGTGAGCATGAAGTGGTAGATGGCGAGCTGGCTGCGACCGTCAAAGAGGTCGGAGAGCGTACACGTGCCGCCCGTTCCCTCGAACACGCAGGGCTTGTCCAGCCTGACCCACGGAAGCCGGCGCCGCTCCGCGCGCAGGGCGTCGAGCTGGTGGGTCATGGCGCGCTCCTTTTCAAGCAGGGCCTTGCGCGCGCGCAGCCATTCCTCGCGCGTCACAACCGCCGGAGGGTTCACGGCGCGCCTCCGGGCCGGTCGCAGTTCACCATCCAGTGGATGCCGAAGCGGTCGGTGAGCATGCCGAAGCGCTGCGCCCACGAGGTTTCCGCGATCGGCATGGTGATGCTGCCGCCTTCGCCGAGCGCGGCGAACACCCGCTCGGCCTGCTCCACGGAGTCGACGCCGATCGCGACCGCGCAGCCCTTCATGGGATCGAACGGCTGGCCTGGCGGGCAGTCCGAAGCCATCAAGGTGCTGTCGCCGGCCTTCAGGCAGATGTTGGCGATCAGCCCCTTCGAATCGTCGGACATCTCCTGGCCATCGGGCATGTCACCGTACGTGACCTTGCCGATGATCTCGCCATCGAGGCAGCGGGCGTAGAAGTCGAACGCCTCGGCGGCGTTGTTATGGAAGAACAGATAAGTTGTGAGTTGCATGGTGCTCTCCTGTCGTGTGTCGGGGTGGGTCAGGTGTCGCCGCGGCGCGCGGCCTCGATCGCGGCGATGTCGATCCTGGTCATCTGCATCATGGCTTCCATGCCGCGCCTGGCGGCGGCCCGGTCGGGATCCGCCAGGTTCTCCATCAGCACGCGTGGCGTGATCTGCCAGGAAAATCCCCAGCGGTCCTTGCACCAGCCGCATGGGCCTTCCGTTCCGCCACCATCGACGATTGCCTTCCACAGACGATCGGTCTCTTCCTGATCGTCGGTATAAACCTGAAAGCTGACCGCTTGGTTCGGCTTGAAACCGGGACCGCCATTCAGGCCCAGGAAGGCTTGGCCCAATACGGTGAATTCGACCAGCAGTTCGTCACCGGTGTTGCCGCTGGGAGTGTCCGTTGGTGCGGTATGTACGGCGCCCACGGCGCTGTCGGGAAATGTCGCGGCGTAGAACTCGGCCGCCTTGCGGGCTTCGCCGCGGTCGAACCAGAGGCAGGTCGCGAGCTTGGTTTTGGCGTTCATTGGATGGGTTCTCCTGGGCGGTAGCTGGATGGACGACAAACGGGATTGCCGGGCATCGAAAAATGTGCCTGAAGCCACGTTCAGGTCGCGACGGCCAACGCGGGGAAGGGCTCGCGCCAGGCGTCGAGTTCGTTCAGGCGATCGTGCCAACGCTGGATCGCGGGGAAACCGTCCAGCGGGATCCGGGCGTCCGGGGCAAAGGGCAGGGTGATCGCTGTCGAGAAGTCCGCGACCGTGAGCGTGTCGCCGACCAGCCAGCGTTGCCGGGCCAGGTGCGCATCGAGGATCGCGGCAAAGGTGCAAAACGCGTCGGTTGCCTGCGCGACCGCCTTGTCATCGGGAGCGCCGAGGTCGAAGCGTGGCTTGATGAGGTATTCGAAATACAGGGTGCCGGCTGCGTGGTTGAAGTGCTGCGTGGCCCAGCTCAGCCAGCGGACCACCTCGATCTGGCGATCGTCCTGCGGCCACAGGTCCGAATCCGATCGCGCGGCCAGGTGGCACATGATCGCGTCGGCTTCCCACAGCGTGCGCGTGCCGTCGACCAGCGTCGGGACCTTGCCGTTGGGATTCAGCGTCAGGTACTCGGGCGTCTTGTGCTCGCCGCGGGCGAGGTCGAGGTACACGTAATTCACCGGCGATTGCAGGTATTTGGCGACCACGCAGGCCTTGCGCGGGGACAATACGTCGGACCAGTAGAGATTCATCACATGGGCTCCTTTCCGGCCGTGGATGGAAGCGGCATGACGCAAGGGCCGCCGGCGAGCCGATGCAGGCTGGCGGCGGCCTCGCGGCCAATGTCGTCGAGCAGGCGCTGCTGGGTTTCGCGCCAGGCCGGAAGCGCCGCGTGCAGGGTCCGCGATCCCTTGGCCGTGATCGTCGCGATCCGCGCGCGGGCGTCGTCGCGGTCGGTCTTCAGCGTGACCCAGCCATGATCGGCGGCGACGGCGAGGTTGCGCGTGAGCGTGGTGCGGTCGGCGGACATGATTTCGGCCAGCGCGCCGATCGATTGCGGACCGGCCAGGCGCAGGGCCGCCAGCAGGGTGAACTGGGTCGCGCGCAGGCCCTGCGGGCGCAGGGCCTGGTCGAATTCGCGCGTGATCGTGCGCGCCGCGCGGCGGGCCGCCAGGCACAAGCAGCGGGTGGTCTCGAAAAGGGCCGGGTCCGGTTGCATGGAACATATGTGTATATGCACGTAAATGGCTTGTCAAGCTTTCGTGTGGATGGATGAACGTCGCTGCGGCCTGTGCGGGTTTGTCATATGGACGTCTAAACGTCCATAAAATCATTGACAACCAGACTGCGGCATGGCTACAGTACGCGCCACTGCTCATCGAGACCGGCTGAGGGACAGGCCCTTGGAAGCCGGGGCAACCCGCCGAACCTTTCCGGTTCGGCAACGGTGCCAACTCCTGCGGGGGCGCGAACGCCCGCCGAGAGATGAGCCGCACAACCCCGCCGTGCCGCGGGGTTGACGGCCGTTTCCGGTTTTCCGCATGACCCGATGAGGTATGCCAGCCGGAGAACCGCCATGAGTCGCGCCGCCGCACCCCTGCTTTCCGAGTCCTCCACCGGAACCGTGCCCGTTGCGGCGCGTGCCGCCCTCGCACAGCAGCGCGGATCGCGCCGCATTCGCATGGCGCCGCGCTACGGTACGGGCGATCGCGAAGTGGAAATCCGCTACCTGTGGATCGGCCCACCGGACGCACCCACCGTGGTGGTGCAGGGCGGCATCTCGGCCGATCGTGATGTGTGCACCAGCGCCGGGCATCCGGCGCCGGGGTGGTGGGAGGCACTGGTCGGCGCCGGCCGCGTGGTCGATCTCGAGCGCGTGCGCGTGCTCGCCATCGACTGGCTGGATGCCGATGATCTTGTTGCACCATCGGTATCGAGCGACGACCAGGCCGACGCACTGGTGGCGTTGCTGGACGCACTCGGGATCACGCGTGTCGCGGCGTTCGTGGGAGCGTCCTACGGCGCGATGGTCGGGCTTGCGTTCGCGGCACGCCACGGTGGCCGCCTCGGCCGACTGGTGGCGCTGGCCGGGGCGCATCGCCCGCATCCGCTGGCGAGTGCGCAGCGCGCGGTGCAGCGCGGCATCATCCGGCTGGGCCTTGCCAACGGCTGCGTGGACGACGCGCTTTCGCTGGCGCGCCAGCTCGCGCTCACCACGTATCGCAGCGGCGGCGAATTCGACCGTCGCTTTGCCGGTGGCGCGGAATACCGCAACGAGCGCTTCCGCTTGCCGGTCGAAGACTGGCTGGAACTGCACGGTCGCCGCTTCGCCGCGCGCTTCACGGCGCGTCGCTATCTCGCCCTGTCCGAATCGATCGACCTGCACGACGTCGATCCCGCGGCCGTGCGCACGCCGACCCGCCTGATCGGCTTCGCCAGCGACCGCCTGGTGCCGCTCGCCGACCTGTGCGCGTTGCAGCAACGATTCGGCGCGCCGGCCAGCCTGGAAGTCGTCGAGACGCCGTACGGTCACGACGGCTTCCTGAAGGAACCCGAACGCCTCGCGCCGCTGCTGCGTGAAGCCCTGAACGATTGCGGAGCCTGACATGACCCTCGACATCGAATCGTGTACCCGCGCGGTGCGCGCCGGCATCGAAAGCGACACCCGGCACGGCGCGGTGGTGCCGCCGCTGCACCTGTCCACCAACTACGCGTTTGCCGGCTTCAACCAGAAGCGCGCCTACGACTATTCGCGCAGCGGCAATCCGACGCGCGACCTGCTGGCCGAAGCGCTGGCGGACCTGGAACAGGGCGCCGGCGCGGTGGTGACCGCCAGCGGCATGGCCGCGGTGGCGCTGGCGCTGGAACTGGTGCCCGATGGCGGCCGTGTGCTGGCCGCGCATGATTGCTACGGCGGGACGTGGCGCCTGCTGGATGCGTGGGCGCGCAAGGGACGTTTCGATCTGCGCTTTGCCGACCTGACCGATCCCGCAGTGCTGGCTGCGGGAGTGGCCGAACGGCCCTCGCTGGTGTGGGTGGAAACGCCATCCAATCCACTGCTGCGCATCACCGACATCCGCGACGTCGCACAGGCGGCACACGCCGCAGGCGCGCTGTGCGTGGTCGACAACACCTTCCTGTCGCCGGTGCTGCAACAGCCGCTGGCGCTGGATGCCGACGTGGTGGTGCACTCGACAACCAAGTACATCAACGGCCACAGCGATGTGGTCGGTGGCGCGGTGGTGGCGCGTGCGCCGGAAATCGCCGAGCAGCTGAAATGGTGGGGCAATTGCCTGGGGCTCACCGGCGCGCCGTTCGACAGCTGGCTGACCTTGCGCGGCCTGCGCACCCTGTCGGCACGATTGCGCGTGCACCAGGACAACGCCGCGGCGCTGGCCACGCTGCTGGATGCGCACCCCGTGGTCACGCGGGTGTTCCACCCGGGGCTCCCCGCGCATCCGCAGCACGCGCTGGCGACGCGCCAGCAATCGGGATTCGGCGCGATGCTTTCATTCGAGCTCGCCGGGGGCGAAGCCGCGGTGCGTGCATTCCTCGACGGCCTGCGATGCATCACGCTGGCCGAATCGCTGGGCGGGGTGGAGAGCCTCGTTGCGCACCCGGCCACCATGACCCACGCGGCAATGGCGCCGGAGGCGCGCCGCGCCGCGGGCATTTCCGACACCTTGCTGCGGCTGTCGGTCGGCATCGAGGACGTCGGCGACCTGTCACGCGACCTGCGTGCGGCGCTGGTGCGTGCCGAGGCCGCGCGCAAGAAATCCGTGGCGGTGGACGCATGAGCGCCGTCCTGGCGCAAGGCACCATCGCGCGGTCGGCGCTGGTGCGCGACATCGCGGTGGTGTTGCTTGGCACCGGCCAGGTCGGTGGCGCGTTCCTGCGATTGCTGCGCACGCCGGCCGGCGCGCGGATTCGTTTGCTCGGCGCCGCCAATTCACGCCATCAGCAACTGGACCCGTGCGCCCTGGCCGATCGCCGCCTGCGCGAGCGACTGGACCACGCCGGCGGGGCTCGCGACGATGCCGCACTGCTGGCTGCGCTCGAGGCAAGCGACGCGCCGGTCCGCGTGGTGGTCGACGCCACCGCTTCGGCCGAACTTGCACTGCGCCATCCCGAATGGCTGGCGCGTGGCTGCCACGTCGTCACCGCCAACAAGGCGCTGGCCGGCGGCGATCTCGAAGGCTGGCGCGCGCTGCAGGCCGCGTGCGCCCGGGGTGCGCACTACGGCGACAGCGCCACCGTGGGCGCCGGCCTGCCGGCGCTGGCCACGCTGCGTCGGCTGCATGCCTGCGGCGATCGTGTCACCCGCATCGAAGGCGTGTTTTCCGGATCGCTGTCGTACCTGTTCAATCACCACGACGGCCGCCAGCCGTTTTCGACCCTGCTGCGCGAAGCCTGCGCGCTGGGCTACACCGAACCCGATCCGCGCGCCGATCTTGCGGGCGAGGACGTGGCGCGCAAGCTCCTGATCCTGGCGCGCATCGCCGGTTACCCACTGGAACGTACCGACATCGAGGTCGAAAACCTGGTGCCGGAATCCCTGCGCGCGCTGCCGCGAGCCGTACTCCCGGACCGCCTCGACGAGCTGGATGCGCCCGTGGCCGCGCGCCACGCCGGGGCCGCGGCACACGGCAACGCCTTGCGCTACCTCGCCCGTTTCGATGCAGCCTTGGGCGCGACGGTCGGCCTGGTCGAGGTGCCCTGCACGCACCCGACCGCGCACCTGCAGGGTGCAGACAACCTGTTTGCCTTCACCACTGCGCGCTACGCGCAACGCCCGCTGGTGATCCAGGGCGCAGGCGCCGGGCCGGAAGTGACCGCGCAGGCGATCCTCGGCGACATTCTCCTCGCGGCGTGAGATCCGCGCGCCGGGCAGGATCGTGCATCGCCGCGTGCCATCCGCGGGCATCCCGCGGCTGTGCCGCGTTCGGTTACCATCGCGGCGTGCCAAGTGGCGACGGGCCACCCATGGAACAGTCGCATCCACCAGTCGCTGGTCGCGCCGCGCCGAAGGCGACAGCCCCGCGCACGCGCCGGATCTGCACGCTGCTGGTGTGCGACCTGGCCGATTCCACCGCGCTGGTGGAACGCCTTGGCGACCAGCGTGCCTCGGGACTGATCGAGCAGCACGATCGGCTCGCGCGCGCGCTGGCGGCGCAGCACCACGGCCGCGAAATCGACAAGACCGACGGCTTCCTGCTGCTGTTCGAACGCCCCAGCCACGCGGTGGCCTGGGCGATGGACTACCACCGCGAACTGGCTGCGTTGTCCGGGGCCGGGGGCGAAACGTTGCAGGCCCGGGTCGGCATCCACATGGGCGACGTGGTGACCTGGGAAAATCCGCCAGAGTCGGTGGCGCACGGCGCCAAGCCGATGGAAGTGGAGGGACTTGCCAAGCCCGTCGCGGCGCGGCTGGCGCAACTGGCCCTGCCGGGCCAGACCCTGCTCACCGAATCCACGGCCGGACTGGCACAACGCGCCGAGGACGAGATCGGCATCGGCGATGGCGAGTTGTGCTGGCTGGCGCACGGCCGGTTCCGGTTGAAGGGCCTGCCCGAACCGGTGGTTGTCACCGAGGTGGGCATCCGCGGACTGGCCCCGCTGCGCGTACCGGTCGACCGGCGCAGCGCGGCGCGCGTGGGTCGACCGCGCACCGCATTCCTGGTTGCGCTGGCGCTGGTCGCGTTGCTGGGCATCGCGGCCGCAGCCTGGTTTGCGCGCCGGGCTCCGGCCCCGCCCATTCCCGAAAAGTCCATCGCGGTGCTGCCCTTCGCCAACGAGAGCGGCGACCCGGGCCAGCAGTTCTTTTCCGACGGGCTGTCGGAAAACCTCATCAATGCGCTGTCGCAATTCGACGGGCTCAAGGTCATCAGCCGCAATTCGGCTTTCCAGTTCCGCGACAGCAAGGACACCGCGGCACGGATCGGTCGCGCGCTGGGCGTCGCGCACCTGCTGGAGGGCACGGTGCAGCGCGCCGGCGGCGAGGTGCGCATCACCGCGACACTCGTCAATGCCGCCGACGGCAGCACGCTGTGGTCGGATCACTACGACCGCCCGTACAAGGACCTGTTCGCGCTGCAGGACGACATCACCCACGCGGTCGCCACGGCGCTGCAGGCGAAGCTGCTTACCTCACCCGGTGCGGTGGTGCAAAGCGAACGTCCGCCGGGCGGCAGCGTGGCCGCCTACATCGCCTACCAGCACGGCCTGGCCTACGACAAGCTTGCGACCGAACAGGGTTCGCGGCAGGCGATCGCGGCCTACGGCGAGGCCATTCGCATCGACCCGCAGTACGCCGCGGCCTACGCGCAGATGGCCGGTTCGTGGGTCAGCATGGCGGCGCAGTTCCTGGGCGGTGCGCAGGCGGCGGATGCGTTCGCGCAGGCACGCAGGGCCGCGCGCAAGGCCCTGGCGCTGGACCCGGACCTGTCGCTGGCGCACCAGGCGCAGGCCGCCTTGTTGCAGCTAGCCGACAGGGACTGGCGTGGCGCCGAGGCCGAGGCCCGGCGCGCGCTGCAACTGGCGCCCAACGATCCACAGGCGAAATTCGGGCTGGCCTACATCTCGCCGGCGCTCGGGCAGGTGCGGCGCGCAGCCGAGCTGACGCGGCAGGCGCTGCGGGTCGACCCGCGCCATTCGCGCTGGTACGAATGGCTGAGCTACTACCTCGCTGGCACGGGCCATCTCGATGAGGCGCGCCAGGCCGCCCACACGGCCATTTCGTTGCAACCCGATGCCGCGTCCAATTACGAGCAGCTCGCGATCATCGAGATCCTGCGCGGCGATCCGGCGGCAGCGCTGGCGGCTGCGCGCCGCGAACCGCCGGGCGTGTGGCACGACGCCGCGATGGCGCTGGCGCTGCAGGTGGGGTCCGATCGTGCAGCCGCCGATGCGGCATTGAAGAAACTCGTCGCCGGCCACGCCGGTGATGCGGCCTATCAGATCGCGCAGGTATACGCGCTGCGCCGCGATCCCGACGCCATGTTCAAGTGGCTGGACCGCGCCTGGGACAACCACGACGGCGGGATCATGCTGGTTCTTTCCGACCCGATGATCCTGCGATACCGGGATGACCCGCGCTTTGCAGCCCTGTGCGCCAGGGTCGGCGTGCCCGACACCACCGATGCAGTGGCGATGAACTGAATGCCTCGTGACAGGGACTGGAAAAGGTGCATTGATTGTGGCAAATACAAATGTGCAGAACAGTTGTTGAGGTCTGCAACATGTCAACCGTCATGATCCAGGTTCGCAATGTCCCGCAACGCGTGCATCGCACGCTCAAGGCCCGCGCGGTGCTGGCGGGCAAGAGTCTCAGTGACTGCATCCTCGAAGAGCTGACGACCATGGCGGCACTGCCCTCGCAGGAAGAGGTGTGCTCGATGCTGGGTGCGGCGGAGCCCTTCGCAATGAAGAGGTCGTCTGCCGCCAGGGTGCGTTCGGCACGGGACGCCGCGTGAGTCCGTCGACGTGAGCCGCGTACTGGTGGTCGATGTTTCGGTCGCGATCACCAACCAGTGCACGCCCTTGCAACGCCTCGCCAGGTGACGTGGCGGGAAATGCAGGCTGGTGGGCGCATGCCAACGGGCCATGGCGTACCGACTACGCAGCCGCGAACGCCTCGCGCGTGAGGTTCAGCGGCTCGCCTTCGGTGCACGCGACGTCGTCCTCGATGCGGATGCCGCCGTACTTGCGGAATGCGTCGACCTTGTCCCACACCACGTCCTTCGCGGCGGGTCTGGCTTTCAGTTCCTGCAGCAGCATGTCGATGAAGTAGAGCCCGGGCTCGATGGTCACGACCATGCCCGGTTCCAGCGTGCGGGTGAGGCGCAGGTAGGGATGCCCGTCGGGCCTGGGGATCGTGTTGCCCTGCTCGTCGCGCGCGAAGCCGGCCACGTCGTGCACCTGAAGGCCGATCAGGTGCCCGAGGCCGTGCGGGAAGAATGTCGATGAGATGCCGTTTTCCACCGCCACCTCGGGCGAACAGGTTATGAAACCCTGCTCGCGCATCACCTGCATCAGCACGTGGTGCGCGTGCACGTGCAGTTCGGGATAGCCCTGGCCCGCGCGCACCCTGGCGCAGAAGTCCTGCTGCGCTTTTTCCACCGCGTCGATCAACGCCTGCCATTCACCGGCATCCGGTGAGGCGTAGCTGCGGGTGATGTCCGAGGCGTAGCCATGGAAGCGGCCGCCGGCGTCGATCAGGAACGAGTGCGCGTGCGTTGGCGGGTTGTGGTTGAACTGCATGTAGTGCAGCACCGCGGCGTGCGCATCCAGTGCGATGATGTTGCCGTAGGGCAGCTGCGATTCGGCCAGCCGCGTGGCCTCGAGATAACGGCAGTGGATGTCGAATTCCGACAGCCCCTCGCGGAACGCCTTTTCCGCCGCACGATGGCCATGTACGCCAAGCTTGCTGGCGGTGCGCATCATGGTGATCTCGTAGGGTGTCTTGAACGCGCGCCGGTAGTGCAGCAGGTTCATCAGTGGCGCCGGGTTGTCCGGCACGACATCGCCGATCGCCGCGTTGGCTTCGCCCACGATCGCGCAACGCGACGGGTCGCCCGGCAGATGCGCCCGCGCCTCGTCCGGCGTGCGGATCGTGACGATGTCGAAGTGTCCGGTCCAGTATCCGGCGGGCGCGGCGGGCACCACGTGCCAGTAGTCGTGTGGTTGCAGGAACACCAGCTTCGGCTTGGCGCCCGGCGTGTACACCAACCAGCTTCCCGGCGCATCGGCCAGCGGCAGCCAGTGGAGGAAATGCGGGTTGGCCCGGAACGGATGGTCCTGGTCGTCCAGGAACACCGGATGCGGCCGGCCGGCGGCGATCACCAGCGTGTCGCGCCCGCACGCGGCCAGCGCCTCGTTGCTGCGCTTTTCGACCTCGGCGAGGTGCGCGGGATACAGCGCGGAAAGATTGTCCTGCGGGGATGCGGTCATGGCGGAAAAGCTGCGGATCGAAAACGCCATGATGCGTCGACGCGCCGCACAACGCAAAGTACGGCGCCGAAGCCCCGGCCGTGCGGCATCAGGCCGGGACCTGGCCGAGCCACTCCTCCAGCGCCCTGGCGTCGGGCTTGCTGATCGAGATGATACGCAGCCCGGACCATTGGTAGCCGCCGGTGCTGGCCTGTTCGGTCCACATGGTGTGGACGCCGGCTTCGATTTCCGGGCCCGACCCGTCCAGGCGAAAGCGCAGCTGGTACAACGCGCCGTCGTGCAGCGGCTGGTTGCAGATCAGCATCATGCCGTTGCGCGAAAGGTTGCCGATGCGGCCGACGTTCTCGCCGGTGATCGCGTCGGTAACCACGATGGGAGCCTGGACCGGCTTGCGCGGGGCGCTGCGGCGCTCGTCGTTCATGTCGCGACCTCGGTGGTTTCCTTGCTGCGGCCGAACTTGCGCAGGCCCGCCAGCAGCGCATTCCAGGCGCGGTCGAACATGCCGCTGTCCTGGGGCGGCAGCAGGTGGATCTGGCCGCGCGCCATCATGCGCGCAATCTGCTCGAGGCTGCGTTCCGGCGCTGCGGCGCCGCGCGCGTTCACCAGCAGGCAACGGCCGCTGCTCGGCGCATACCAGGCCAGCTTGCGGGCCACTTTCTGGCCCTGCTGGTTGACCGTGAATTCCAGCCAGCTTCCGAACGGCAGGGTCTTGAGCGTTTCCAGCGCCTTGCGCTCGGTCGGCGTAAGCGACAGCTTGCGCGGGCCGGGGGCGGCTTCGGGCTTGGCCTCCTCCGGTTTCTGGCGCGCCTTGAGGCGGATCAACAGTTCCGTCTGGCTGACTTCCGGGCCGGTGTCCTTTTCACTGGCCGGCAGGTCCAGCACGTGCCCGGTGATCTGTGCTGCCTCGCCGGCCTGCAGTCCGACCTGGGTCAGCCCGCGATTGAGTTCGGCGGCGAGCCGCCGGTTGTCGCGCGCGGTGGCCGGCCCCAGCAGCTCGTCGATAACGGCCAGCCGGCGCCGGTAGGTGTCGCTGTTCTCGCCTTCGCGCAGAAGCGTGAGGGTGAGTGCGTCGGTCCAGGCGTGTTCCAGCAGCGCGCGCACGAGCGGCGTGGCCTGTTTGTCGGCCAGGCGCCTGGCGATGGCCGCGCGCGCCTGCGCTCGCGAGGACTGCAGGCGGTCGCGGCCCTGGGCCGCCTCGACCTGCCGGCGTTCGGCGATCTCGGCGCGTCGCGTCAGCAACTTGAGGTGCGCGTCCAGATCGTCGGCTTCGCGTTCGACCACGGACAGGTCGCCTTGGTAATCCCTGGCGACGCGCTGCACGCAGCGCTGCAGGCGCTGGTTGAGCGCGGTGTCGAAACTGCCGTCGCTGCGATCGAGCCACAGGTTCGCGGTTTCCAGCACGCTGTTCAAAAGCCGCCGCGCGGGATGGTTGCGGACGGTGAAGAAATTGCTGTCGGCCAGCGCGATCCGGAGCAGCGGCACCTGCAGCACCGTCATCAATTGCTGCGCGGTGCCTTCGGCACGCGTTTCCTGCAGCAGTCCGTCGTAGAGCAATGACATCAGGTCGATGGCATCGCGGTGGTCGGGCTGCAATTGCGGCGCTTCGCCCCCCGGGGATGCCTGGCGCAGTTGCGCCAGCAGATCCTTGCGCAGGCGTTCGCCGGCGTGTGGTGCCGCCTGTTTCACCGGCTGCGCCTGCAGCGCCAGCAACGCCGATTCAAGGTCCGCCAGCGAGGCTTCGCCGCCTGGGCCAGGATGCGGCGATGCCGCAGCGCCCGGGTCCAGCGCGCGGCGGCGTGCGTCCAGCAGGCCGTGCAGTTCGGCCATGGCGGGCGGCTGCGGCAGGGGCGCGGCGCCGCGGGGGGGCGAAAATTCCGTGACCGGCGCCATCGGCGTCGAAGCGGATTCGGTTTCGGGCTCGGGCGTGTCCGGCGTGGTCTCGTCCCTGTCCGGGTCCGGCGCGCTGCCGGCGCGCCGCGGCAGGTAATTGCGCAGGTACGGCAGGATGCCGGCATCCTTCAGTTCGTCGTTCAGGTGCCCGTAGAACGCCTCCGCGGCCGCGAACAGGCGCCGGTCGCACAGGCGGTAGAACAGCTTGCGATGATCGCCCTGCATGCCCAACGTACGGGCAGCTTCGCCCAGCACGTCGGCGAACATGTGCGGGCCACAGGGCAGGGCGTCGCCTTCCAGCGGCGGTGCGGCCACCAGCACCGCGTAGCGATGACACAACTCGAACAAGGCGCTGCTGGCGTGCAGCTCGGTGCGTGAGGCCAGGTCGCCCAGCGCCATGCTTTCGTCGAATTCGTCGGGATCGACCAGCTTCAGGTCACTGTCGCCGGTTGCTGTCGAAATGACTGCATCGGCGGGTTCGGGCATGCCCAGCGCGCTGAAGCGCTGTTCCAGCAGGGCCATCAGGTAGCCGTGGAACCCGGTACGTGCACGCTTGATCTCGCGCAAGGCTTCCAGGGCCTCGTGCTGGGTCTGACCGCCGCTGGACTTCTCGGCAATCCGGAACAGTTCCTGCTCCAGGTCGTCCAGTGCGCCGCGCAGCAGCGGCTCGAGCAGTTCGCTGCATCCGGCCAGTTGCTGCTCCAGCAATTGCCGCGCGCGAGGGGCCAGATCGCCGCGGCTGGCAAGTGTCGACATGTGCGGGTGTCTTTCCATCGAATCCCCCATGGGTCGGGAATGCAAGCATCCTGCCAATCGGCGCCCAGTGCCGGGATTCTATGGAAGCCTGCGGCAAAGCGCCATGGCGGGTCCGACGGTCACTCGTCGCCGGTCCGGACGTCGACCGCGACCCGGTCGCCGTCGATGGTGACTTGTACCTGCATCGGGTTGCAACAGACCGGGCAATCTTCCACGTAGCCCGCCGAGCCGGCGGACGCGTCCACCAGCAACTCGATCGGCTCGCCGCAGTACGGGCAGTGGACGGAGACGGGCTCAGGCATGCCGGCGCGCCGCCTTGGCCGATGGCAGGAACGCCTCGATCACGTCGTTGAGGAAGCGTTGGCCGAGCGCCGTGGTCTGGAGGTATTCGGGATCGTCGACCAGCCAGCCCCTCGTGCGTGCCGCGCGCAGCGGTGTGGCGATCGCCGCGCGCGCGAGGCCGGTGCGCGCGGTGAATTGCGCGAGCGGCACACCATCGTGCAATCGCAATGCATTCAACATGAACTCGAACGGCAACTGCCCGGCGGTGATGGTTTCGTTGCCCTTGATGCGCCGTGTCGAGGCCGCGCCCTGCAGATACGCACGCGGCGAGCGCACTTTCGCGCGCCGCCGGATCACCAATGCACCCGCGACCTGCGTCGTCCCCGGTCCCCGGTCCCCGGTCCCCGGTCCCGACACCTTTCCATGTGCCCCCGCCCCGATCCCGAGGTAATCCCCGAATTCCCAGTAGTTGAGGTTGTGCCGGCAACGCCGGCCCGCCTGCGCGTAGGCCGACACTTCGTACTGCGCATAGCCGGCTTCGGCCAGCCGCGTCTGACAGGCCTCCTGCATGTCCCAGGCGGCATCGTCGTCGGGCAGCGGCGGCGGACGCTTCGCGAACGGCGTGCCCGGCTCCAGCGTCAACTGGTAGTGCGAGACGTGCGCGGGCGCCAGCGCGATGGCGCGTTCCACGTCCGCCATTGCGCCATCCAGCGTCTGGTTGGGCAGCGCGTACATCAGATCCAGGTTGATGTTGTCGCAGCCGGCATCCTGTGCCTGCTTCACCGCCGCCTCGGCTTCGCCCGCCGAGTGGATGCGTCCCAGCGCGCGCAGTTTTGCGTCATCGAAACTCTGCACGCCGAAGGAAATGCGGTTGACGCCCGCGTCGCGATAGCCGTCGAAGCGACCGTGCTCGACCGTGCCGGGATTGGTTTCCAGGGTGATTTCGCAGTCACGCGCGAACGGCAATCGTGCTGCCGCGCCATCGAGGATCGCGGCGATGGAATCGGGGGCGAACAGGCTGGGCGTGCCACCGCCAAAGAACACGCTGACGATTTCGCGCCCCGCCAGCGCGTCGCCGAAATCGGCAATGTCCCCGTCGAGGTCGGCCAGCAGCGCCGCCACGTATTCGCACTCGGGCATCGCCGCGCGCAGCCCGTGCGAATTGAAGTCGCAGTACGGACACTTCTTCACGCACCAGGGGATGTGGATGTAGAGCGAAAGCGGGACCGGGGACTGGGGACCGGGGACCGGGCTTCGGCGGATTTCGGGCTGCGTCGTGGCTGGAATGGGGGGCATGGGCGTTGCGTGCTCTGGACTCGCGCGGAATGTCAGGTACTGCCGGTCCCCGGTCCCAGGCTTCCGCTTCCCGGTCCCCGGTCCCCGGTCCCCAGCGTCTGACGCAGCTCCGCCAACGCCCTTCCCCGATGACTGATCCGGTTCTTGACCGCCGGATCGAGTTCGGCGGAGCTGAGCCCGCCGCCGTCGTCGGGCAGGAACAGCGGGTCGTAGCCGAAGCCGCCTTCGCCGCGCGGCGCGGTGAGCACGCGGCCGGGCCAACGGCCGGTGGCGAGGATCGGGTCGGGATCGTCGGCATGCCGCAGCAGCGCCAGCACGCAGGTGAAGTGCGCACCGCGGCGATCTTCGGGCACGCCTTCCAGTTCGCGCAGCAACCTGGCGTTGTTGCCGGCGTTGTCGCCGTGCACGCCGGCGTAGAGCGCCGAATACAGGCCCGGCGCGCCGTCCAGCGCATCCACGCAGATCCCCGAGTCGTCGGCCAGCGCCGGCAGGCCCGACGCGCGCGTGGCGTGGCGCGCCTTCAGGATGGCGTTCTCGACAAAGGTCAGCCCGGTTTCCTCCGCATCGTCGATCCCGAGTTCGCGCTGCGAAACCAGCTCGATGCCGCTGCCCGCCAACAGCCCGCGCAGTTCGGCGAGTTTGCCGGCGTTGCCACTGGCCAGGACGATGCGTTCCCCCGGTCCCCGGAAACTCGCCGCTCCTGCGGCTCGCCCTCCGGGCCATCGGCTGCGCCGATGTTCGCTCCGGCATCCTGCCTCCGCAGTCCCGGTCCCCGGTCCCGGTTTCATGCGTCCAGCGCCTCCCGCTGCGCCTCGATCAACTTCCCGATCCCCTTCTGCGCCAGCGCCAGCAAGGCGTCCAGCTCGTCGCGTCGGAACGCGTGGCCTTCGGCGGTGCCCTGCAGCTCGATGAAACCGCCGCCGTCGTTCATCACCACGTTCATGTCGGTGTCGCAGTTCGCATCCTCGGCGTAGTCGAGGTCCAGCACCGGCGTGCCCTGGAAGATGCCGACCGAAACCGCGGCGACGGCGCCGTGGATCGGGTTGCGCTTGAGCGTGCCGCGCTTCAGCAGCACGTTGACCGCATCGACCAGCGCCACGTAGGCGCCGGTGATCGAGGCGGTGCGGGTGCCGCCGTCGGCCTGCAGCACGTCGCAGTCCAGCGTGACCACGCGCTCGCCCAGCGCCGCACGGTCCACGCAGGCGCGCAGGGAGCGGCCGATCAGGCGCTGGATTTCCAGCGTGCGCCCGCCCTGCTTGCCGCGTGCGGCTTCGCGCTGGGTGCGCTCGGTGGTGGCGCGCGGCAGCATGCCGTACTCGGCGGTCACCCAGCCTTCGCCCTTGCCGCGCAGCCATGGTGGCACGCGATCCTCGACGCTGGCCGTGCACAGCACCCGGGTGTCGCCGCAGGCGATCAGCACCGAACCTTCGGCGTGCATGGTGTAGCGACGTTCGATGGTGACCGTGCGCAGCGCGTCGGGCGCACGGCCGGAGGGACGGGGAGTGGGCATCGACGAGGTATCCGTGCGAGACGTGCCAGTTTATCATCGCCCCTTGCAGGGCCCACGGGGAAACGCCGCATGATCCGCAGCATGACCGCCTACGCGAACCTCGAGGACACGACGCCCCAGGGCTGGCTGGCGTGCGAGGTGCGGGCCGTGAACTCGCGCTTCCTGGAAACCGGCGTGCGGTTGCCTGACGAACTGCGCACCCAGGAGCCGGCGGTGCGCGAACGCGTCGCGGCCCGCCTGGCGCGCGGCAAGGTGGAGGTCGGTTTTCGCTACCGCCCGCCCGCGGCGGCCGCCGACCTGCTGCTGGACGAGAACACCGCCGCGCAACTGGCCTCGGCTGCGGAAACACTGAAGGCGCGCTTTCCGCAACTGGCCACCGACTTCGCGGGCCTGCTGGATTGGCCCGGCCTTCTGGTGAAGCCCGAGGTCGACCAGGCCGGGCTGGCGCAGGCGTCGCTGGCATTGCTGGATCGCACGCTGGACGAATTCATCGCCGGGCGCGAGCGCGAGGGTGCCAAACTCGCCGCGGCGTTGCGCGCACGGCTGGATGGCATCGAGCGGATCGTCGCCGAGGTGCGCGCGCTGCTGCCGGACGTACGCAAGGCGCTTCGCGCCAAGCTGGAATCACGACTCGACGAACTGCGGCAGGCGGCCGATCCCGGCCGGCTGGAGCAGGAACTGGTGCTGCAGCTTTCGCGCATCGACGTGGACGAAGAGCTCGATCGCCTCGATGCGCACGTTGGCGAGGCACGGCGAATCCTGGAACTGGACGAACCGGTCGGGCGGCGGCTGGATTTCCTGATGCAGGAATTCAACCGCGAGGCCAACACGCTGGCGTCGAAATCGGCCGACCCGCGCGCCACCCGCGCCGCGGTGGATTTGAAGGTACTGATCGAACAGATGCGCGAACAGGTGCAGAACCTGGAGTGACGATGAGCGAACGCCGTTTCAAGCTGACCCTGGGTGCGTGCGTGGTGTACGAGGCCACGGGCGTGATGGTCAAGGGCGAGGATGGCCAGTGGCGTTACTGGATCGAGTTCGATCGGCGCCTGTTTCCGGGGCAGGGCGAATTTCCGCCCACGCGCGCCGGGCATGCGCGGCTGAAGGCGTGCGCCGCCGACCAGTTCGAGGCGCTGGTGTACGGGCGCCGCCGCAGCGACACGCCCGAGGACATCCGGTGACGCGTGGCCGGTTGTTCATCGTCGGGGCGCCTGCACCGGGTGTTTCGCAGGTGAGTGGCATTCGGCAGCGCCGACTGGACGGGCTGCGCGCAGGTAGTGACGATGACATCCACCGTGCGCTGCATTAGGATACACATACCGAGGTGTATATGAACACGCGCACGAACATCGTGATCGACGACAAGTTGATCAAGCGGGCAATGAAGATGGCTGGCGCCAGGACCAAGCGCGAAGCCGTGGACATCGCGCTGCGGCAACTGGTGCGTGATCGCGAGCAGATGCAGGCGCAGCGGGCGATTCTGGGGCTTGCCGGCAAGGACATGATCGCCCCGGACTACGATTACAAGAGGGTCCGCAGTGGCGACTGATGCCATGGCCTGCTTCGGGCGGGCATGACGGTTCTCGTCGATACCTCCGTCTGGATCGATCACCTGTGTGGGCACCGTGGTGCGCATGTGGCCGAATTGCGTGCGTTGCTGGTACGTCCGCGCGCCGTGGCCGTGGCGCCACCCATTTTGCAGGAAGTCCTGCAGGGAGCGACCACGCGCCAGCGCTTCGCGTCATTGAGCCGGCATTTCGCCGCGCTTCGGTGTTGTGCGCCGCGCGATGCCGTTGCCGCGGCTGTGGAATCCGCGCGGCTGTATGTCGAATGCCGGCTGCGCGGTACCACGCCGCGTTCCAGCCATGACTGCCTGATCGCGTGCATTGCCATCGAACACGGGCTTGCGCTGCTGCACAACGATCGCGATTTCGATGCGATCGCCCGCGTCGAGCCGGCACTGCGTATCCACCGTTGCACGACGCAAGGCATGGTGCACGAATGAACAGCGCGCCTGCTTCCGGAAACCTCTTCATCGTCGCGGCGCCTTCCGGTGCCGGGAAATCCACGCTGGTGAACGCGTTGCTGGCGCGTGAGCCGGACATTTCGCTTTCGATATCACACACCACGCGCGCGCCACGGCCGGGTGACATTGACGGCGTGCAGTACCACTTCGTCGATCGCGCGCGGTTCGATGCGATGGTCGCCCGCGGTGAATTCCTGGAGTACGCCGAGGTGTTCGGCAATGCCTATGGCACGTCGCGCGGTGCGGTCGAGCCGATCCTGCAGTCCGGCCGCGACGTGCTGCTGGAGATCGACTGGCAGGGTGCCGAACAGGTGCGCCGCGCGATGCCCGAGTGCGTGTCGATCTTCATCCTGCCGCCCTCGCGCGCCGAGCTGGAACGCCGCCTGCGTGCGCGCGGCACCGACGATGCGGCGACCATCGAGAAACGCCTGGTGGCCTCGCGCGAGGAAATCGCCCATGCCGGCGAATTCGACTGCATCGTGGTGAACGACCGCTTCGAGGATGCGGTGGGTGCCTTGCAGGCGATCGTGCACGCGGCGCGCGAAGGACGCACGCTGCCACGCGATCGGCACGAAGATCTGGTCGGTCAATTGCTGGCGGCCGCCGCGTCCGGGTGACCGGCGGAGTGACAAGGCGCACCGGTTTTGCCCGTGGCCCATTCAGGTCGCCTGCACGCAGGGTGAGAGCAGGCGTTCACGCGATGCCGGGGGCATCGCGTGCCCGGCTGAACGCCCGGTCCGGGAAGGCCGGGCCGGCGCTGTGCACCATGCATGGTTGCTTGCCGGTGTGGCCGGTCGCGAGCAAGTCCGCTCCTGCCAACACACCGGTTGCGAACACCCTGGTCCGCGAGCCCTCGTGCAGGCGACCCCCGCGAATCCGCCGCAGCAGGTCCGCGCTTGGCGCAAAACACCTGCTGCGCTACCGTAACGCGTTCGTGCCAGCGCGCTTTTCGATGACGCCATGAGTGTCGCGACAAACCGGGATCGATCGTCCACCGACGCGCTGGTCGAGGTGCGCGGCCTGCACACGCGCCTTGGCGGAAAGATGATTTTCGACGGGCTGGACCTCGACGTGCCGCGCGGCAGCGTGACCGCGATCATGGGCCCTTCGGGCACCGGCAAGACCACGCTGCTGAAGCACCTTACCGGCCAGCTCCGGCCCGATGCCGGCAGCGTGCGCGTGGACGGCAAGGAAGTGACGCGGTTGTCGCGCCGCGCATTGTTCGATTTGCGCGAACGGATCGGGTTCCTGTTCCAGAACTCGGCCCTCCTCACCGATTTCAGCGTCTTCGAGAACGTCGCGTTCCCGCTGCGCCAGCATGCGCGGCTGCCGGAGGAACTGGTGCGCAACGTGGTCCTCACCAAGCTGCAGGCGGTCGGCCTGCGTGGTGCGGCACGGTTGATGCCCAGCGAGCTTTCCGGCGGCATGGCCCGGCGCGTGGCCCTGGCGCGGGCGATCGTGTTCGACCCGATGCTGATCCTCTACGACGAGCCTTTCGTGGGCCTGGATCCGATCGCGTTGAACCAGGTCCTGCGCCTGATCGCAACGCTCAACCGAACGCTCGGGATCACTTCGATCCTGGTTGCACATGAGCTGGCCGCGGTGCGCCAAGTCGCACGCCACATCCACCTGATCGCCGAGGGCAAGCTGGTCGCGCAGGGCGCGCCCGACGAACTGGAACAGCGTGATTCGCCGTGGACGCGGCAGTTCTTCGGCGGCGAGGCCAACGGCCCGGTGCCGTTCCACTATCCCGCGCCCGACTATGCCACCGAGCTCGGGCTCCCCGGGGCGCGCCGGTGAGCGCCAACGTCCGTCGCCACTGGCTGCTGCAGGGCATCGCCACCGTCGGCGAGTGCGGGCTGTTTTTCCTGGCCATGCTGGCGGCGCTTCCCGCAAGCGTGCGCCACTGGCGCGAGACCGTGCGCCAGGTATGGTTCGTGGGCGCGATGAGCCTGGTGATCGTGATGATCAGCGGGCTGTTCGTGGGCATGGTGCTGGCGCTGCAGCTCTACTACACGCTGTCGATCTTCGGCGGCACCTCGGCGCTTGGCACCGTGGTGGCGCTGTCGCTGTTCCGCGAACTGGGGCCGGTGGTGACCGCGCTGCTGGTGGCCGGACGCGCCGGCACCGCGGTGACGGCCGAGATCGGCCTGATGCGCGCCACCGACCAGCTCGATGCGATGTCGATGATGGCGGTCGACCCGATGGCCTACGTGGCCACGCCGCGTTTCCTGGCCGGGGTGATCGCGATGCCGTTGCTGGCGAGCGTGTTCAACGCCATGGGCATCTTCGGCGGGCACCTGGTCGGGGTGTCCTGGCTTGGCCTGGACAATGGCACCTTCTGGAGCAACATGACCTCCACCGTGTCGCTGCACCGCGACATCCTCGATGGCCTGTACAAATCCATCGTGTTCGGCGGCATCGTCAGCCTGATCGCGGTGTTCCAGGGGTACACCGCGCCGCCCACCAGCGAAGGCGTGGCCTATTCGACCACCCGCACGGTGGTGTTTTCCTCGATCGTGGTGCTGGCGTTCGACTTCGTGATGACGGCGTTCATGACATGAGGGCTCGGGATGCAATTGCGTGCGTGTCCGTGGCGCGTTGCGCGCACGCCCTTGTCCTGCCGGACGCCGTGCCGCACCGTGGCGGAGGAACGTCACGCGAGGAAAAATGGATTTCGGGTTCCGTTCGCGCAGCAGCGAACGGCCCCGGAACGACGACTGGGCGGGCTGGCCCGGCACATGACCATCGAGTGAACATGCCATGAATCCACGACCTTCCTATGCCATCGGCACCGGCCTTTTCATCCTGCTCGGCTTTGCCGCGCTGGCCTACCTTGCCACCCAGACGACCTCGGTGGCCAACATGCATCGCGGGGACAGTTACCTCATCAAGGCACGGTTCCAGAACATCGGCCAGCTCAAGGAGCGCGCACCGGTCAAGATCGCCGGCGTACGCATCGGCGACGTGCAGTCCATCCAGCTCGAACCGCAGCGGATGGACGCACTGGTGACGATGGCGATCAGCAAGAAGTACGACGACATTCCCGAGGATTCCTCGGCCGCGATATTCACCAGCGGTTTACTGGGCGACCAGTACGTTGGGATCCAGCCCGGCGGGTCGCCCGAATTCCTGAAGAACGGCGACGAGCTCATCCTGACGCAGTCGGCGATGAGCATCGAGAACCTGATCGGCAAGTTCCTGGTCAATGGTGGCTCGAAGTCCGGCGGCTCCGGATCGGCGCCTGCACCCGCTGCTCCGTCCACTTCCGCGAAGCCCTGACATCGATCGTCCCGCGCCGCTGTCGCGGGACCTGAGGAGAAACCCATGTTCAAACGTTCCCTGTTGCTGCTGGCGGCGTTGTTGCTGGGTGGTGCGCTGGCCGTGCCGGCGTCGGCGGCCGACGTCCAGACCCCGCAGCAGATCGTGCAGTCGATCGCCGACCAATTGGCCAATGCCATCGAGGGCCATCGGGCCGAATTGCGCAAGCATCCCGACCAGATGATCAAGATCATCGACCGGATCGTGCTGCCGCATTTCGACATGGACTACGCCTCGCTGCTGGTACTGGGCCGGCATGCACGCCAGGCCACGCCGGCGCAGCGCGTCGCATTCACGCGCGCCTTCTACGGTGCCCTGACGCACCGCTACGCCGAGGGCTTGGTCGCCTACACGCGCGGCGCGGTGAAGGTGCTGCCGGCCAACGGGCCGCTGGACCAGCGCCGCACCGTCGTGCGTACCCAGGTGCTGCTCGACAGCGGCAAGAACCTGTCGGTGGATTACGCCTTCCGCAAGACCTCATCCGGCCAATGGAAGGCCTACGACGTGATCGTCGAGGGCATTTCCTACATCACCAACTACCGCAACCAGGTTGATGCGGAAATCCGCAAGGAAGGCGTCGAGGGCCTTATCAAGCGCCTGCAGACCGAAGGCGCGGGGGCGATCGATGAAATGAAGAAGCAGGATGGCGGGCACTGAGGCGATGGCACCGGCACGCGGCTCCGCCGAGACCCTGACGCTGACGCAGCCCGGCCGCGACACGCTGGCGCTGTCCGGCGCGCTCACGTTCCAGACCGCGGCCCGCGCGTTCACGGAAGGTTCGCGCGTCCTGGCGGCCGGTGCGCAGACGCGGCTGGATCTTGCGGGCGTCAGCCGCGCCGACAGCGCGGGCCTGGCCTGCGTGCTGGCGCTGGCGGCGGTGGCCGGCCGCGCGGGGCGCCGGCTCGGCGTGGTGCACTGGCCCGAAGGCCTGCACGCGCTGGCCGAGGTCTGCGACGTCGCCGACCTGCCGGCCCTGTCCGCGGCGCCGGGCTGAGCGTCAGTGCAACGCGCCATCGGTCAGCCGCCGGAAGGTGGCTTGCCGACGCTGGCAGCCGGTGCCGGCACGGCCGCGCCGGAGGAGCTCGCCGGGGCAGGTATCGCCGGCGCCGACGAGGCATGCGCGGGCATGCCGTTGTCGTTGAGGCCGTGCTGCTTCTCGTATTCCTGTTGCTGCTGCAGCAACTGGTCGATGTCGTCGTCGCGTTCCTGGCTCGGACTGGTGCCCTGCAGTTCGTCGATGGCCGACAACGGCGGGTTTCCGTAGTAGATCTTGTACAGCCGGTGCTGGCGATACGCATCGCGCATGAACGCGTACGGATCGTAGGACGAGTCGATGATCGGATCCAGCGGCAACGCCTTGGCCCGCAACGTCACCAGGTAGGCGATGCCCGGCAGGTACTGTGCGTGCCACTTGAGGTCGTGCTCGCGCGCATACCAGCCCAACGGATCGAAATAGCTGTCCACGGGCAGCCGCCACATGTCGCGCGCCGTGGTCGGGCCGATGAACGGCAGCACCAGGTACGGCCCTTCCGGCACGCCCCAGTGCGCCAGCGTCACCCCGAAATCGGTGGAATGCGCGGGCAGCTTCATGTCGCTGGCCGGATCGAAGAAGCCGAGGAATCCTAGGGTGGTGTTGATCAGGAAGCGGCCGGTCGACTCCAGCGCCGGCTTCGGGCGCCCCTGCAGCACTTCGTTGACGATCGTCACCGGCGTGCGCAGGTTGGAGAAGAAATTGCTGATCAGCACCCGCTCCTTGGGCCCGGTGACCTTGACGTAGGCCTTGGCCGCCGGTCGGATCGCGACCTTGTCCGCGAAGCGGTTGAACGCGAACATCTTGCGGTTGAAACCCTGCAGCGGGTCGTCCGTTCGCGGCGGTGCCACCGCGCAGGCCGCGAGCGCGACCGCCAGTACGCACACGAGCGCGCTTCTGGCGACCGGGAGGTGGTGGTATCGGGGCATGGATGGATATATGCGGCAATCTGGGTGCATGGCAAGGCGGCCATTGTACGGGTCGTGCCTTTCCGGCGCTCCGCCCGTGGCGCGGGCGGGGCACAGGCCGGTTGCATCCGCGTGCCGAGCTCGACAAACGGCGCCATGCTGGTACAATCTGGAAGTTTGCGAGACAACCGGAAACCCACATGGCACGCATCACCGTGGAAGACTGCCTCGAGGTGGTCGACAATCGTTTCGAACTGGTCCTGATGGCCACCCGCCGCGCGCGGCAGCTCGAAAACGGCATCGAGCCGACCGTCGAGCCCGAAAACGACAAGCCGACCGTGCTGGCGCTGCGGGAAATCGCCGAGCGCACCGTGGACATGGCCACCATCGACGAGATCGACCGCGTGGAGCGCGAACGCCGCGACCGCGAAGCCATGGAATGGGCCGCCGCCGAGGTCGACGAGGACATGGTCAAGGGCCTGGACGAGGCCTGACCCATGACGCGTGGCGCGGTGGTTCTTCCCGTGCCATGCACCGAAGTCCGGCACGGGCCGGAACCCGTATTGCCCCCGGACGCAACGCCGCCGCGTTGCGCGCGCTCGACCGACGGCATCGCGCAATCGGTCCGCGGGTGCGCGCGGATCGCGTGGTGGCGGACTCCGCCACCACGCGTCGGCCGTTCGGCCGATATTGACTCGCGTCGCGCGGCTGTCTAGCTTGCTTCCATGCGCAGGCGCAAGAAGAAACGCAAGGTTGCCACCGCCACTTCGTCCGAAGTGGCGGTCGCCGACGCGTCCGGATTCGATACGCTGGCCGCCCAGCTCGCCACCTACCTGCCACCGGAGCAGGTCGAATGGGTGCGCGGTGCGTACGCGGTCGGCGCGCATGCGCATGCCAGCCAGCGCCGCAAGAGCGGCGAGCCCTACATCACCCATCCGCTGGCGGTCGCCTCGATCCTGGCCGGCCTGCGCCTGGATGCCGAAACCATCGTCGCGGCGATCCTGCACGACACCCTCGAGGACACCGGGCTCACCCGGGTGCAGCTGGAGGCCAGCTTCGGCGAGACCGTGACCGAGCTCGTCGATGGGGTTACCAAGCTCGAACGCGTGGACTTTGCCAGCCGCCTGGAAGCCGACGCCGAAAGCTTCCGCAAGATGCTGCTGGCGATGGCACGCGACCTGCGCGTGATCCTGATCAAGCTGGCAGACCGGCTGCACAACATGCGCACGTTGTCGGCCATGGAGCACGGCGCGCGGCGCCGGATCGCGCGCGAAACCCTGGAGATCTACGCCCCCATCGCCGGCCGGCTGGGCATGAATGCGATCCGCGGGGAGCTCCAGGACCTGGGTTTCCGCAGCCTGTATCCCGACCGCTACAAGATCATCGCCTCGCGCATCCAGCGCACCGTTGGCAGCCGCCGCGAGTCGATGGAACAGATCGAGCGCGCGCTGGCCGAGCGCCTGGAGTCCGATGGAATCCCGGTGCGCATCATCAGCCGCATCAAGGCGCCCTACAGCATCTGGTCCAAGATGAAGAACGAGCACAAGACCTTCGACGAGGTCATGGATGTTTACGGCTTCCGTCTGGTGACGGACACGGTCGCGCATTGCTACCAGGCGCTCGGTTCGGTGCACTCGCTGTTCAAGCCCGTGGACAAGCGTTTCAAGGACTTCATCGCCATTCCCAAGGCCAACGGTTACCAGTCGCTGCACACCGTGCTGTTCGGGCCGTTCGGTGCGCCGATCGAGATCCAGATCCGCACCGAGGACATGAACACCATCGCCGAGCGCGGGGTGGCCGCGCACTGGTCGTACAAGATGGACGCCCCACCGCCCAACAGCGCACAGTCACGCGCCCGCGCCTGGGTATCCACGCTTGCGGACAACCAGGCGGCGACCGCGTCGTCACTGGAATTCATCGAGAACGTCAAGGTCGACCTGTTCCCCGACGAGGTCTACCTGTTCACGCCCGCCGGTGACATCCATGCCCTGCCCAAGAACGCGACCGCGCTGGATTTCGCCTTCGCCGTTCACACCGACGTCGGCATGCACGCGGTGGCCGCGCGCATCGACGGCAAGCTGTCGTCGCTGCGCGCGCAGCCCGAATCGGGACAGAGCGTCGAGGTGATCACCGCGCCTTCGGCCACACCGAATCCGCAGTGGCTGGACTTTGCCGTGACCGGCAAGGCGCGCGCGGCGATCCGCCAGTACCTGAAACACCTGCAGCACGAGGACGCGATCGATTTCGGCCACCGGATGCTGGAGAGCGCCCTGGATGCGCGCGGTTCCAGCCTCGACGCGATCGCGCCCGAGGCGCTCGAGCGTTTCCTGGCCGACAACAACCTGCGCCGGCTGGAAGACCTGCTCTCTGACATCGCGCTCGGCAACCGCATGCCGGACCAGACCGCGGCGCGCCTGACCAGCTTGGCCGGCAACGTCCCGGGTACCGCCCAGCACCGCACGGAAAAGATCCTGATCAGCGGCGCCGAGCGCGGCATCCTGAGCTTCGGCAACTGCTGTCATCCGGTACCCGGCGACGACATCGTGGGCTACCTGTCACCGGGGCGCGGCATCGTGGTGCATCGCGTCGAATGTCCCAACGTCGTCGAACTTGCCAGGCAGCCGGAACGGCGGGTCGAGATCGGGTGGGACAAGCAGGTGCAGGGCGACTACCGCGTCGAACTGCGGGTGGAAGTGGTCAATCGCCCCGGCGTGCTGGCAACGATTTCCGCCGCGATCGCCGAAGCCGCTTCCAACATCGAGGACGTGAAGTACATGGAGCGGGGCATCCAGGCAGCCACGCTGATGTTCGCGATCGAGGTGAAAAGCCGCAAGCACTTGGCCGACGTGATGCGCCGCGTACGCAACACCAAGGTCACGAATGGCGTGTACCGGTATCCGTTGTGATTTCCGGGACTCGGGACTCGGGACTCGGGACTCGGGAAAAGCGCAAGCCGGCGCAAACAACGCCCCCCCTCCCCCAACGGCTTCACTGTTGGGGGAGGGGGTCGGGGTGAGGGGCCGACGCAGGGGCGACGCCCGCTGGCGCGGGCTCGGATCGAGAGGCGACGCCCGCTGCGCGGGCTCAGGGGACAAGGCGACGCCCGGTCTTCCCCTCTTTCCCCTCTTCCTCTCTTCGTCTCTTCCTCTAGTCCCTCACCACTCGTCCTTCACCCCTCGTCCTTCACCCCTCGTCCCTCACCCCGCGCCTCACCGCTATCCTGTGCACTTCGCTGCGCACCACCGATGGAGTCCGCCATGCCTCGCACCCCCATCCATTCCGACGCCGCGCCGCGCGCCATCGGTCCGTATTCGCAGGCCGTGCGCGCCGGCAACACGTTGTACCTGTCCGGGCAGATTCCGCTCGATCCGGCCAGCGGCGAGCTTGTCGCCGGTGACGTCGGCGCGCAGGCGACGCGGGTGTTCGAAAACCTGAAAGCCGTACTGGCCGCGGGCGGCGCCAGCTTGGACGACGTGGTGCGCGTGGCGATCTACATGACCGACCTCGGAAACTTCGGCGCGGTCAACGACGTGATGAAGCAATACTTCAGCGAACCGTATCCGGCGCGCTCGACCATCGGCGTCGCTGCGTTGCCCAAGGGCGTGGCGGTGGAAGTGGACGTGATCGCGGTGACCGGCGGCTGACCTGTGGTTCAACGCATGTGCAGGAACAGGAGGCTGGTGTAGGTCGCCATGGTCAGCAGTGCCAGCACGGCGACGGTCGCCTGCACAGCGACTCGCCTGGAAAGGAAGCCCGGCACGGCGATGACCAGGAACACCAGGCGAAAACCGGTATCCACGCCCAGCTCGGGCGGATGACCGGTGAGCAGGCGCTCCTGCAGGAAGCTGGCCAGCGGCACCAGCGCGAGGCATGCGTAGAACGGCTTTCGGTGCGCGATGAACTCGCGCGCCAGTTCCCGTCCGGTCAGGTGCAGGTCGTCGGGCAGCAGCAGGTAGGCCAGCAGGTACATCAGCACCGGCAGGATCATGAACGCCGCGTAGGAGAAGAACGTCCACTCCGACACGTAGCGCCACTCGTAGGAGACCCACCAGATCTGCAGGTTCGCCAGCAGCAGCGTGGCGATGATCACGAAGATCCACCACGCCGGTGCCAGTGCGCGTCCGTCGCGCACCAGCCGCGCCAGGCCGGCCAGCAACTGGGTCACGGCAAGGCCCAGGATGATCGAAAGCAGCACCGTGATGTATTCGAATTCGCTCATCGGACACACCGGACACGGGATGGGGCATGGTACCGGCGCACGTGGCACCGGGATCATCGGCTAATCTTGCGCGCGTGACCTCGCGCGCCGCTGCCACCGCGAAAAGCCATTCCGACCCCGGCCTCGCGCCGGTCACCACGCTGCCCGGCGTCGGTCCGGCGCTGGCCGTGACGCTGCAAAGGCTTGGCGTCGAGCGGGTGCAAGATCTCTGGTTCCACCTGCCGCTGCGCTACGAGGATCGCACCCGCATCACGCCGATCCGCGATCTCGTGGCTGGTGAATCGGCGCAGGTCGAGGGCGTGGTCGAGGCGGTCGAGACCGGCTTTCGCTACCGCCCGCAGTTGCGCGTGGCCATCACCGATGCCTCGCGCGCCACGCTGGTGCTGCGCTTCTTCCACTTCCGCGGCCAGCAGGCCCGCCAGTTCACGCCCGGCACGCGCCTTCGCTGTTTCGGCGCGGTCCGCCACGGCCAGCATGGCTTCGAGATGGTGCACCCGCAGTACAAGCTGCTGCGCGGCGAGGTGCCGGTGGAGGCGACACTGACGCCGGTGTATCCGGTCACCGAAGGCCTGGGCCAGCAGCGCCTGCGCGGCCTGATCGACAAGGCACTGTCGCACCTGCCGGACGCGGCGGCGCTGGAACTGGTGCCGACCGGACTGCTGGAACCGCTGGGCCTGATGCCGCTGCGCGAGGCGCTTGTCACCGTGCATCGCCCGTCGCCTGACGCTGACGTGGCGGCGTTGCTGGCGGGCAGCCATCCCGCGCAGCAGCGGCTCGCGTTCGAGGAACTGCTGGCCCACCACATCAGCCTGAAGCGCCTGCGCGCGCGGGTGCGCAGGCACCGCGCGCCACCGCTGTCAGCCGACCCGGCGTTGGAGAAGCGGTTTCTCGAAGCCTTGCCGTTCACGCTCACCGGCGCGCAGCAGCGCGTGGCTGCCGAAGTCGGGCGCGATCTTGCAAAGCGCGTGCCGATGCTGCGCCTGGTGCAGGGCGACGTCGGCTCGGGCAAGACCGTGATTGCGGCGCTGGCGGCGCTGCGCGCGATCGCGAATGGCTGCCAGGCCGCGCTGATGGCGCCCACCGAGCTTCTCGCCGAGCAGCACCTGCGCAGTTTCCGCGAGTGGTTCGAACCGCTCGACATCGATGTGGTGTGGCTGGCGGGCAAGGTGACCGGACGCGCGCGCAGTGCCGCGCTGGCGAAACTCGCGGACGGCGCGCCGGTCGTGGTCGGCACCCACGCGCTGATGCAGGAAGGCGTCGCGTTCGCGCGCCTCGGACTTGCGATCGTCGATGAGCAGCACCGCTTCGGGGTGCAGCAGCGCATGGATCTGCGCAACAAGGGCGCATCGCGCGGCGAAGTGCCGCACCAGCTGGTGCTGACCGCGACCCCGATTCCGCGCACCCTGGCGATGAGCGCCTATGCGGACCTGGACGTATCCACGCTGGATGAATTGCCGCCCGGGCGCACGCCGGTCCGGACCGTGGCCATCGCCAACACCCGCCGCGACGAGGTGATCGAGCGCATCCGTGCCGCCTGCAGCGAGGGTCGGCAGGTGTACTGGGTGTGCACGCTGATAGAAGACAGCGAACAGCTCCAGGCGCAGGCCGCCGAGGTCGCGCACGCGCAGTTGTGCAAGGCCCTGCCTGGAATCGCCGTGGGCCTGGTGCATGGCCGCATGAAATCGAAGGACAAGCAGGCGGCGATGGATGCGTTCAAGGACGGCGGGACCGCGCTGCTGGTCGCGACCACCGTGATCGAGGTGGGCGTGGATGTGCCCAACGCCAGCCTGATGGTGATCGAGAACGCCGAGCGCCTGGGCCTGGCCCAGTTGCACCAGTTGCGCGGCCGGGTGGGGCGCGGCGCGGCCGCCTCGACCTGCGTGCTGCTGTACCAGCCGCCGCTCTCGGCACTGGCAAAACAGCGCCTGGAAACCCTGCGCCGGACCAATGACGGCTTCGTGATCGCCGAGACCGACCTGCGCCTGCGCGGACCGGGCGAACTGCTGGGCACCCGCCAGACCGGCGAGATGGGCTTCCGCGTCGCCGACATCGTGCGTGATGCCTCCCTGATGCCGGCGGTGCAGCGGGTGGGTTCGACGCTGCTGCGCGCGCACCCGAAACTGGCCCGGCGCCTGACGGAACGCTGGATCGGCGCCGCCTCGCGCTTTGCCGAGGCTTGAGTGCAACAGCAGCGGATCGCCGCGTTGCCGCCGCATCCACGGCTTGCCGCAGCGACCGCGCCTGCGTTATGCTAGCCGGCTTGCATGAATCGCGTGACCTGCAGGTACACACCATGAAAGCCAACACCCACCCCGACTACCACCCGGTGGTTTTCCAGGATTCGGCGTCCGATTTCGCGTTCCTGACGCGCTCGACGATGACCAGTGGCGAAACCATCCAGTGGGAAGACGGCAACGAATACCCGCTGGTCAAGATCGACATTTCTTCGGCCTCGCACCCGTTCTACACCGGCAAGCAGAAGGTGATGGACACCGGCGGGCGCATCGACAAGTTCAAGCGCCGTTACGCCGCGAAGAAATGACCTCGGCGCCCGCGGCGAAGCGGGTGCGACGATCCGGCCATTCGCGGTCATTGCCCGCACCCGGCGGCAATCGTTGCCGGTGGCATGCCCGAGCACCGCGCGACGGGTGAATCCAACGCCCTCCATGCACCTGCGTGGAGGGCGTTTTCGTTGGCGTTTGCGGCGTCCGGACACCGCCAACCGATGCCGTCATACCTGCGTACGCGGGCGTATCGTGCGATAATTGCGCGGTTAGATCCCGCGGCCATCTGTCGGTCGTGACGTACCCAAGGAGTTCACCCGTGTCCAACCAGAATGTCACCCTGACCGCCGCCGATCACACCGTTTCCCTTCCGCTGGTGACGGGCAGCCAGGGCCCCGGCTGCCTCGACATCTCGTCGCTGTATCGCGAAACCGGCCACTTCACCTTCGACCCCGGTTTCGCCGCCACCGCCGCGTGCAAGAGCGCGATCACGTTCATCGATGGCGAAAAGGGTGTGCTGCTGTACCGCGGCTACCCGATCGAGCAGCTTGCGGAGAAATCGACGTTCCTGGAAGTGGCCTACCTGTTGCTGGAAGGCGAGTTGCCGAGCGCGGCCGAAATGACGAAGTTCGAGCACGCGGTGACGCATCACACGATGATGCACGAGTCGCTGAAGTACTTCCTGCGCGGCTTCCACTACGATGCGCACCCGATGGCGATGCTGTGCGGCTCGATCGCCTCGCTGTCGGCCTTCTACCACGACGATCTGGACATCAACGATCCGGCCCAGCGGCGCCTGGCGGCGATCCGCCTGATCGCCAAGATGCCGACCATCGCCGCGGCGTGCTACCGCTACTCGATCGGCTGGCCGATGCGCTATCCGCGCAACAGCCTGAAGTACGTCGACCGCTTCCTGCACATGATGTTCGAGGTTCCGAGTGAACCGCTGCAAATGAACCCGGTGGTCGCCGAGGCGCTGGACCTGTTGTTCATCCTGCACGCCGACCACGAGCAGAATGCCTCGACCTCGACCGTGCGGCTGGTGGGTTCGACCGGCGCCAATCCCTATGCATCGGTCGCCGCCGGCATCGCCGCGCTGTGGGGGCCGGCGCATGGCGGTGCCAACGAGGCGGTGCTGAAGATGCTGACCGAGATCGGTGATCCGAAACACGTCGGCAAGGCAGTCGAGCGCGCCAAGGACAAGGAAGCGGGTTTCCGGCTGATGGGCTTCGGCCACCGCGTGTACAAGAATTTCGACCCGCGCGCGAAGATCATCCGTGCCAAGGCCCACGAGGTGCTCGACAAGCTCGGGGTCGACGATCCGCTGCTGGACGTGGCCCTGCGACTGGAGGAAGTTGCGCTCAAGGACGACTACTTCATCGAGCACAAGCTTTACCCGAACGTCGATTTCTACTCCGGCATCATCTACAAGGCGTTGAAGATCCCGACCGAGATGTTCACCGTGATGTTCGCGATCGCGCGCACCGCCGGCTGGGTCGCGCAGTGGGTCGAACAGCACGAAATGCCCGGCGGCCGCATCGGCCGTCCGCGCCAGGTGTACGTGGGATCCACGTCGCGCGATTACGTGGCGCCGGAGAAGCGATAAGGCGAAGAGGCGGGAAGAGGGGACGAGGGGCATCGTCTCTTCACCTGAGCCCGCGCAGCGGGCGTCCCCTCTTCGCCTAAGCCCGCGCCAGCGGGCGTCCCCTCTTCGCCTGAGCCCGCGCAGCGGGCGTCCCCTCTTCGCCTGAGCCCGCGCAGCGGGCGTCCCCTCTTCGCCT
>CAZAXF010000003.1:86273-137065 GCA_964489055.1 uncultured Rhodanobacter sp.
CTTCGCCTGAGCCCGCGCCAGCGGGCGTCCCCTCTTCGCCTGAGCCCGCGCCAGCGGGCGTCCCCTCTTCGCCTGAGCCCGCGCCAGCGGGCGTCGTCTCTTCGCCTCAGCCCCCTTCCGCAAGCATCGCATCCACGACCGCCAGCGACGCGCGTCGCTGCGGGCGTTCGTCGACGCGGTCCAGGGGAGCCTGGCGCAGGACGTCCAGCGGGAACACGGTGAGATCCATCGCCATGCCGTCGGCGTCGAAGCGCAACACCGGAAATTCCGCGCTGCGCTGACGGTCGAGCCGGTAGGTGCGTGCGCGCGTCTGGAAGTCGATGCCGTGGTCGCGAAGGAAACCGGTCACCGCCTCCGGCACGTCGTCGAACACGTGCAGGCTTACCGGTGAGTGGGTGTCGGCGGTCCCGTCCAGCACCGCGCCCACCAGGCGCGGCTGGAAACGCGCCAGGAACCGCATCGCAGCCTGCGCGGCCTCGCGGCGCGTGCGCAACGCGCGTGGTTGTTCGTCGGCACGGAACAGCCGCTGGTGCTCGCGCAACGCCCGCTCGATTTCGCGATTGCGCGGCAGGTAGCCCTCGTCGCGCACGCCGATGCGCTCGGCGGCCTTGCGCTTGGCCATCCGGAAATCGCCGATGCCGTGCTCGCTCATCAGCCGCGCGGCTTCGAGCGCAACCCGGCGGCGCAACTGGTGAGAACGGCCTTCGGCGTGGAGGCGATGGAATGCAGCGGTCTTGCGCATCGTGTCAGCTCCCTCGTGGCCGCGTCGGGCCGAGTCTCGCAAATGCGGGCGGAAAGAGCAAAGGTGGTGGTGGACGAGGGACGAGGGATGAGGGATGAGGGGCGAGGGAAGAGGGGACGAGGGGAAGAGGGGAAGAGGGGCGCCGCCGCTTTCACCTGAGCCCGCGCAGCGGGCGTCCCCTCTTCATCTGAGCCCGCGCCAGCGGGCGTCCCTTCTTCATCTGAGCCCGCACAGCGGGCGTCCCCTCTTCATCTGAGCCCGCGCAGCGGGCGTCTTCTCTTCACCTGAGCCCGCACAGCGGGCGTCCCCTCTTCATCTGAGCCCGCACAGCGGGCATCCCCTCTTCATCTGAGCCCGCACAGCGGGCGTCCCCTCTTCATCTGAGCCCGCACAGCGGGTGTCTTCTCTTCACCTGAGCCCGCGCAGCGGGCGTCCCCTCTTCATCTCAGCCCGCGCCAGCGGGCGTCCCCTCTTCGTCCCTTATCCCTCGTCCCGATCAAAAGATGTCGTACGCCGGCGCCTGGTTCTTCTGCTCCCTGGCCTCCTTGCGCAGGCGGTCGAGGTTTTCGATACGGAACATCTCGCGCATGGTGTTGGTGTCGCCGGGCGGCGCGGGGAGGCCGGTGGTGCGGTCGATGGTCGCGGTGACGATGCCGGGCGGTCGCGGCAGGTTGGCTTCGGGCTTGCCGTGCAGGGCGGGGCCCATGAACGCCATCCAGATCGGCAGCGCGGTGCGGGAGCCGAATTCGCCGTGGCCCAGCGACCGGTAGTCGTCGAAGCCGACCCAGACGGTGGTGACCAGATCGCCGTTGAAGCCGCAGAACCAGCCGTCGTGGTGGTTGTTGGTCGAACCGGTCTTGCCGGCCAGGTCGTTGCGCCCCAATGACGTGGCCGCGAACCCGGTGCCGTGCGCGATCACGCTTTTCAGCATGGATACCATCAGGTAATCGTTGCGCGGCCCGATCACGCGTGGTGCCAGCAGCGGCGCCGACGTCCCGTCGCGGGTCAGCGCGTTGGCCGTTTCGGCCAGTGCGCCCGGATCGCCCGCGGCGGCGTCCGGCTGGGGCGGCGCCGCGGTGGTCTTGCCTTCGTCCAGCAACCGCGCCTCGCAGGTGCGGCAGGCGCGCACCGGGTCGGCCTGGTAGATGGCCTTGCCGTCGCGGTTCTTGATTTCGGCGATGTAGTACGGGTTGACCAGAAAGCCGCCGTTGGCGAACACCGCGTAGGCGCGGGCCATGGCCATCGGCGATACCGACGCGGTGCCAAGCGCCATGGTGAGGTTGGCGGGAATGGCGTCGAGCGGGAAGCCGAAGCGCGTCGCGTACTCGCGCACGTAGCGCACGCCGACCGCGTCCAGCAGCCGGATCGCCACCAGGTTGACCGACTGCGCCAGACCCTCGCGCAGGCGCATCGGGCCGCGGAACTTGCCGTCGTCGTTTTGCGGTGTCCACAGGCTGCCGGGCTTGGACGGGTCGGGCAGGGCGATCGGCGCGTCGTTGATGATCGATGCCGGGGTGTAGCCGCGGCTGAAGGCCGCCGAGTAGATGAACGGCTTGAAGCTGGAGCCGGGCTGGCGCCGGGTCTGAACCGCGCGGTTGAACTTGCTCAACTGGAAACTGAAGCCGCCCACCAGCGCCTTGACCGCGCCGTCATCGGGCGCCAGCACCACCATCGCCGCCTGCGCCGCGGGAATCTGTTCCAGTTCCCAGTGGCGCGCCTGGTCCGCCTTGCGTCCGTGTCGCTTGTCCTTGTCGCCGGGCTTGGGCGTGTCGCGCACCTGGCGCACGCGGATGATGTCGCCGGGGCGCAAAATCGAGGCCACGCCGCTGCCGGCCAGCTTGGCCTTGCGCGCGTAGCCCATTGCCCACTTCATGTCCGCGCGCGACAGGCTCACGGTGTTGCCGCCGAGCACATACGCGGTGGCCTGGTCCGGCGTCACCGCCGTCACGATCGCGGGCCACAGGCCGCTGATGTCGTTGTAACCGGACAGCGCCTGCTTCAGCGCGTCCGGGGTCGCCGGCTGCGGCAGGGCCACGTGCGCTTCCGGGCCGCGGTAGCCGTGGCGGTGGTCGTAGTCCTCCAGCCGGCTGTGCAGGGCATGGTTGGCCAGTGCCTGGAGGTGGCTGTCGATGGTGGTGCGGATGACGTAGCCATCCGTCAGGGCCTGGTTGCCCAGCTTCTTCAGCGCCTGCCGGCGCACCATCTCGGCCAGGTACGGCGCATTGACCTGGATCGGCAACTCGTGTGGCGCCGCGTCGTCGGGTTCGGCGATGGCCTGCTGGTACTGCGCCCGGTCTATGAAGCGGTGCGAGAGCATCTGGCCCAGCACCCAGTTGCGGCGTGCGATCAGGCGATCCTTGTTGTCGATCGGGTTGACCAGCGATGGCAACTGGAAGGTCGAGGCGATCGCCGCGCATTCGGGCAGCGTCAACTCATCGAGCGACTTGCCGTAGTAGTAGCGCGCCGCTGCGGCCACACCGTACGAGCGGTGGCCCAGGAACATCTTGTTGAGGTAAAGCTGCAGGATCTGGTCCTTGTCCAGTTCGTGCTCGATCCGGAACGCGGTCAGGATTTCGGTGATCTTGCGGGTGTAGGTCTTCTGCGGGCTCAGGAAGAAGTTGCGCGCCACCTGCTGGGTGATGGTCGATGCACCCTGGACCTTCTCGCCGTGGTGCAGTACCACCGCGATCGCGGCGCGGAAGATCGAGCTCACGTCGATCGCCGAGTGGTGGTAGAAACTGGCATCCTCGGCCGCCAGCACCGCGTGCTTGAGGTTGTCCGGCACGTCCTTGATGTCCACCGGGATGCGGCGGGTCTCGCCGAATTCGGCGATCAGCTTGCCGTCGCTGCTCTCGACCCGGAGCGGCACCTGCATTTGCACGTCCTTGAGTGATGCCACCGACGGTACGCGTGGTTCGATCAGCCAGTAGGTGACACCACCGGCGATGACCCCGAGGATCAGCAGGCACAGCATGCCGATCAGCGAGATCAGGGCCAGACGTTTGAATATTCTCATGCAGATTTCCGTTGCAGGCGTGTTGCGCGCCAGGCGGCGGTCGGTGGGTGGGGCGAACGGGCGGCGAACGCCCGCGTGATTTCCGAAAGTATAGAGGCTTGCTGCGCGCGCGGGTTCCCCGGCGAGCCGCTACGGCTTGCGCGCGGCGTGTCCTGACGGGATGGATTTTGCTCCCGCGATCGCGTGATAATCCGCCTGCCGGCTGCGCGCAGGGGGCCTGCTTGATGCGGCGGCATGCTTTGCGGATTACCGAATTGTGACGGCCGTCAGCGACGCCAATGTGGGATACGGACAGGATGCAACCATCCAAGTTGCGGGAATTCAACGGCTTGCGAGAACTTCTCAAGGTTGTTGATCTTTAGTTAACTTTCGTATCTAATGCGCTTGCGTACGTTTCCTTCGCAAGCGCGCACGGGGAAGGGGAATTCCAGTGGGATTACTGACAACCAATGCTGCGCCGCTGCTCGGTGTCGACATCAGTTCGACTGCGGTGAAGCTGCTGCAGTTGGGCCGTGCCGGCTCGCGTTACCGCGTGGAGCACTACGCGGTCGAGCCGTTGCCGCCGAACGCCGTGGTCGAAAAGAACATCGTCGAGGTCGAAGCGGTCGGTGACGCCATCCGGCGTGCGGTGCAGCGCTCGGGCGCGCGCACCAGGCACGCGGCCGCGGCGGTCGCCGGCTCGGCGGTGATCACCAAGGTGATCCCGATGCCGGCCGACCTTTCCGAGGACGACCTCGAGGGCCAGGTGCAGGTCGAGGCCAACCAGTACATTCCCTATCCCATCGAGGAAGTCAGCCTGGACTTCGAGAAGATCGGCCCGGTCAAGGACAACCCGGGCATGATCCAGTTGCTGCTGGCGGCCTCGCGGACCGAGAACGTGGACATGCGGGTGGCGGCGCTGGATCTTGGCGGGTTGACCGCCAAGGTCATCGACGTCGAGGTGTTCGCGATGGAGAACGCCTTCCGCCTGATCGCCGACCAGCTTTCGGTGCCGCGCGACGCGCTGGTGGCACTGGTGGACGTCGGCGCCACCATGATCACGCTCTCGGTGCTCAAGAATCAGCGCACCATCTATTCGCGCGAGCAGGTATTCGGCGGCAAGCAGCTCACCGACGAGGTGATGCGCCGCTACGGCATGTCCTACGAGGAAGCCGGCCTGGCCAAGCGCCAGGGCGGCCTGCCCGAATCCTACGAAATCGAGGTGCTCGAGCCGTTCAAGGAAGCGATGGTGCAGCAGGTCAGCCGGCTGCTGCAGTTCTTCTTCGCCGGCAGCGAGTTCGGCAAGGTCGACCAGGTCGTGCTGGCCGGCGGCTGTGCCTCGATCCCGGGTGTCGCCGACATGGTGGTCGAACAGCTCGGCGTGCCGTGCGTGGTGGCCAACCCACTTGCCAGCATGTCGCTGTCCTCGCGCCTGCAGGCACAAACCCTGGCTCAGGACGCGCCCGCGCTGATGATCGCAGCGGGGCTGGCGCTTAGGAGCTTCGACTGATGGCCAAGATCAACCTGCTCCCGTGGCGCGCGGAACGGCGTGAACGCCGCAAACGCGAGTTTTTCACCCAGTTGATCCTCGCTGCGATGGCAGCAATCGTGCTGGTGCTGCTGTGGTGGTTCTGGATGAGCCTGCGCATTGACAACCAGGACAACCGCAACGCCTACCTCCAGGGCCAGATCCAGCAGCTCGATGCCAAGATCAGCGAGATCAAGAACCTGCAGAAGGTCAAGGATCACCTGCTGGCGCGCAAGAAGATCGTCGAGAAACTGCAGGCCAGCCGTTCGCAGATGGTGCACCTGTTCGACCAGATCGTGAAGACGATTCCCGCCGGTGCCCGCCTCACTTCCATGGAACAGAAGGGCGACCAGCTCACCCTCAAGGGCGTGGCGCAGTCCAACGCCACCGTGGCCAATTACATGCGCCGGATCCAGGCCTCGCCGTGGATGGGGCCGGCGCAGTTGATCGGCACCGAAAAGATAGCCAACAATCCCAACACGCCCTATGAATTCCAGTTGGTCGTGACTCTGGGCACCCCCAAGGACAACAAGGAAGGCGGTGGCGCCACGCCTGCCTCCGGCAGCACCAGCGCGCCGGCGGCAGCCAGCACGGCGGCACCGGCGGCGCTGCCGCAGGCGGCCGCGACGATCGCCGCCGCCAACGCCGCGACCACGGCCGCCGCGAGCGCCGCAACCGCCGCCACGCCGGCGACTACCGCCGCGCCGGCCACCACCGCGGCTTCGGACAAGCCGGCGGCATCGGCATCGGCAAGCCCGGCGATGCTCCCGGCCGCAAAACCGGCCACGTCGACGACCGCGGCCGCCGCAGGCGAGCCGGAAGCCGGCGCGCCCGCTGCATCCGCCGCCAGGGGAGGGGCCAGGCCATGAAGCTGATCGACGACCTGCGTAATCTCGACCGCAACAACATTGGCGGCTGGCCGAAATCGGTCAAGGGCTTTTTCATCATCCTGGTGATCGTGGTGATCCTGCTGCTGGGCTGGTACTTCTTCATCAGCAACCAGCAGGACACGCTCGCCTCCAAGCAGCAGGACGAGGTCCGCCTCAAGCAGGACTTCGAGAAGAAGCAGGCCAAGGTGGTCAACCTCGACGCGCTCAAGGCCCAGCTTGCGCAGATGAACGACATGCTCAGCCAGATGCTGCGCGAACTGCCCAGCAAGACCGAGATGCCCTCGCTGCTGGTGACCATCTCGCAGACCGCGCAGGCGGCCGGCATCGAAACCGACCAGTTCAAGCCCGAGCCCGAGATTCCGAAGGAGTTCTACGCGATCCAGCCGATCTCGCTGAAGATGCAGGGCACCTATCACCAGTTCGGCACCTTCATCAGCGGGGTCGCCTCGCTGCCGCGGGTGGTGATCCTCACCATGCACAACGTCTCGCTGCAGGCGGCCAAGTCGGCCGGCAAGAACGCGCCACCCGTCGGCGGCCAGTTGATGCTGCAGGGCACCGTGCAGACCTACCGCTATCTCGGTGACGAAGAGCCGAAGACGTCGGACAAGAAGGGAGGGAAGTGACCATGCGACCCACCCGTATCGCCATCGCCTTCGCGACCCTGGCCATGCTGCTCGGGCTTTCCGCGTGCAGCGGGCAGGGCGACCTGCACGCCTGGGTCGCCAAGGTCAAGGCCCGCAAGGGCGCGCCGCTGCCGGCGCTGCCGGTCGTCAAGACCTTCGAGACCTTCATCTACCAGGACCAGGACCAGCGCGACCCGTTCGAGCCCGCGCCGCCCGAGGCCACCGCGCAGAACGTGGCCGGGCCGCACCCGGACCAGAACCGGCCGCGCCAGCCGCTGGAGGCGTTTCCGCTCGACAGCCTGAAGATGGTCGGCACGATCGGAAGGACCAAGGGCAACATCGAGGCATTGATCAAGGATCCGCAAGGCGTGATCCATCAGGTGCGTGTCGGCGATTACATGGGCCAGAACTACGGCCACGTCAGCAAGGTCACGCAATCACAAGTGGATCTGGTCGAACTGGTGCCGAACGGCTCGGGCGGCTGGATGGAACGCGACGCGACGGTCGCGCTGGGCGACAAATGACGATTCATCGGGGGTTACGTTCATGATGACCAAACCTGCTCACTTCATCGGTCGCTCCGGCGGCGGACCCGCCCGGCGCGGGCACGTCCGGATGGCATGGCTGGCCCTTTTGCTGCTGTTGCTGGCCGGCCCGGCAATGGCTGCCAACACCCTGAAGAACGTCACCGCGTCGCCGCTGGAGGGCGGCAAGGTGCAGTTGACCCTCACGTTCTCCGGTCCGGCGAGCGCCCCCGAGGCATTCAGCACCAACACCCCGCCGCGCATCGCGATGGACTTCGCCGACACCAGCAACGGGCTTGCGCACCGCTCCTACACCGTGAACCAGGGCAACGCGAAGACGGTCAGTGCGGTCGAGGCCAACGGCCGCACGCGCGTGGTGGTGGACCTGTCGCAGGCCGCGCCCTACCTGACCCGCGTCGATGGCAACCAGGTCATCGTAACCATCGGCGCCGGCATGGGTGGTGCCACGACGGCCGCCGCGGCCCCCGCGTCGGCTCCGCAGGCGTCGCAGGCAACGCCGTCACTCGCCCAGCCGGCGCCGCCGCCCCAGTCCCAGCGTTCGCTCGCCGTTGCCACGTCCAATCCCGACAAGGCCGCGGCAATGGCCGCCAACAACGTCATCACCTCGGTCGACTTCCAGCGCGGTGACCACGGCGCCGGCAAGCTGGTGGTCGAATTCAGCAAGCCGGGCGCCGCGGCCAGCATGCACACCACAGGCGACACCACCACCATCGACGTGGCCGGCGCCAGGCTCGCCGCCTCGCAGGCGCGCCGCCTGGACGTGACCAGCTACGCGACCCCGGTTCGCAGCGTCAACACCCACGCGGTGCCTGGCGGCGCAAAGATCGAAGTCGATACCCGCGGCGTGGTGCATACCTCGTCCTACCAGACGGGCAACGAATACGTGGTCGAGTTCGCCCGTCCCGAATCCAACGAACAGAACGCGCTCGGTGCACCCAAGCCGGTCGTCTACAAGGGCAGCCGGGTGACCTTCAACTTCCAGGACATCCCGGTGCGCTCGGTGCTGCAGTTGCTGGCCGACGTGTCCAACCTCAACATCGTGGCCTCCGACAGCGTCCAGGGCAACGTGACCCTCAGGCTGGTCAACGTGCCGTGGGACCAGGCGCTTGACGTGATCCTGCGCGCCAAGAGCCTGGCCAAGCGCAAGAACGGCAACGTGATCTGGGTGGCTCCGCAGACCGAGATCGCCCAGTACGAGGAAAACGTCGCGAAGGCGCGGGAGAAGGAGCTCAGCAGCGCGCAACTGGTCACCGACTACATCCCGATCAACTACGGCAGTGCCAAGCAGATCGCCGAGCTCCTGACTTCCGGTGCCAAGGCCGGCAATGTCGGCGGCGGCGGTGGTGCGGGCAACGCCCAGCGCGGATTCCTCTCCCCGCGCGGCAGCGTGTCCTTCGACGAGCGCACCAACACCTTGCTGGTCAACGACACGCCCGAAAAGGTGCAGGAAATCCGCCAACTGGTGTCGGTGCTCGATCGCCCGGTCAAGCAGGTGCTGATCGAATCGCGGCTGGTGATCGCGACCGACAACTTCACCCGCGAGCTGGGCGCCAAGCTGGGCATTGCCGGCTTCCACGTCAACCCCAGCGGCCAGACACTGATGACCAACAACACCGCCGAAAACATCGTCGACATGGGCAACAGCATCGCCAACTCGAACTACCAGGCGGCGCAGAATGCGGCGAGCGGCAACACCGGCCAACTGCCGCCGCAGATCCAGATCCCTTCGGGCCTGAACGTCAACCTGCCCTCGACCACCACCGGCACCAGCAGCATCGCCTTCGGCATCCTGGGCAACGACTACCTGTTGAACCTCGAGCTGTCCGCTGCCCAGCAGGAAGGCCGCAGCGAGACCATCTCGCAGCCCAAGGTCGTGACCAGCAACAATCAGGAGGCCTCGATCGTGCAGGGCCAACAGGTTGGCTACGTCACGTTCCAGAATTCCGGTCCGGGGAGTACTGGTAACGCGACCGTCCAGTTCAAGAACGCCGCGCTGGAGCTGCACGTCACCCCGACCATTACCTCGGATAATCGGGTGTTCATGAAGCTCAAGATTCTGAAGGACTCGATCAACCAGTTTGTGGCGAATCCGGGCGGTGGCCTCGTGCCGCAGATCGACCACCGCGAAATCGATACCTCGGTACTGGTCAACAACGGCCAGACCGTGGTGCTCGGCGGGGTCTACGAGTTCCAGAGCGAGCATGACGTGAACAAGGTGCCGTTCCTCGGTGACATCCCGATCCTTGGCGCATTGTTCCGCAACAAGCTCAACAAGAACAACAAGGCCGAGTTGCTGGTGTTCATCACGCCGCATATTTTGGGCAAGGAAACCACGCTGCAGTAACGCAACCCCGCTTCAGGCTGCATGGGGACGGCGCGGGCGACCGCGCCGTCCGCGTTCCGGCTCCGGCCGATGCAACCAGAGTGCCACGGCTCTTCTCCCTGCCGTTCAAGGGGAGGGCCACCGCTCTTCTCATCCCCCTTCAAGGCGAGGGACGCCACTTCTCTCCCTCCCCTGGGAGGCGAGGGCCGCCGCTCTTCCAACTGCCCGTCAATGGGAGGGCTGCCGTTCCTTTCCCTCCCCTTCAAGGGGAGATCCGCCGTTCTTCTCTCTCCCCTTCAAGGGGAGCGCTACCGTTCTTCTCCCTCCCCTTCAAGGGGAGGGCTACCGTTCTTCTCCCTCCCCTTCAAGGGGAGGGTCGGGGTGGGGATGGGTTCGCACACCGGCCAGGCCGCTGCGAGGCCCACGATAAACTTTCCCGCCCGACTGTGGTCTACTGGGCGCATGCAATCCGACGCTTCCCCACTCCATGCCGCACCGGACGCGCCTGACACCGTGCAGGTCGAAGCTGCCGACGCGAGTGCACGGGCCGCCGCGAATGCACTGCAGGCGCGCTTCGCCGCGCTGCGCCAGACGCTGTCCGGCGAGGTCATCGGCCAGCCGGCCCTGATCGAACGCCTGCTGCTGGCGCTGCTCGCCGACGGCCACCTGCTGGTCGAGGGCGCGCCCGGTCTTGCCAAGACCACCGCGGTCAAGGCGTTGGCCAGCCACATCGAGGCCGACTTCCACCGCGTGCAGTTCACGCCCGACCTGCTGCCCGCCGACCTCACCGGCACCGACGTGCTGCGCCCGCAGACCGGCAACTTCGAATTCGAACCGGGTCCGCTGTTCCACAACCTGGTGCTGGCCGACGAGGTCAACCGCGCGCCGGCCAAGGTGCAATCGGCGCTGCTGGAAGCCATGGCCGAACGCCAGGTCACCATCGGCCGCACGTCGTGGCCGTTGCCGAAGCTGTTCCTGGTGATGGCAACGCAAAACCCGATCGAGCAGGAAGGCACTTTCCCGCTGCCCGAAGCCCAGCTCGACCGCTTCCTGCTGCACGTGCCCGTGCACTACCCCGCAGCCGGCACCGAACGCGAAATCCTGCGCCTCGCGCACCGCCAGGCGCGCAGCGGACTGGACACGGCGTCGCCGGCCGCGCGCCTGGTCACCCAGGACGAGATTTTTCAGGCCCGCCGCGAAGTACTCGACCTGCATCTGGCCGACGACCTCGAGGAATACATCGTGCAACTGGTGCTGGCCACGCGCGACCCGCGCCCTTGGGCGCCCGCGTTGCGCCAGAAGATCGCCTGGGGCGCCAGCCCGCGCGCCAGCATCGCGCTGGAGCGTTGTGCGCGCGCCGCGGCGTGGCTGGCCGGCCGCGACTACGTGCTGCCCGAAGACGTCCAGACGCTGGCGCCGGACGTCTTGCGCCACCGCGTCCTGCTCGGCTACGAAGCCGAAGCCGAAGGACTGCGGGTGGACGATGTGGTGCGCCAGTTGCTGGAGCGCGTGCCGTTGCCGTAGGACTCGGGACTCGGGACTCGGGACTCGGCGCTAGGGACTCGGCGCTCGGGACTCGGCGCTAGGGACTCGGCGCTAGGGACTCGGCGCTCGGGACTCGGCGCAAGGCGCTCGGGACCGGGGACCGGGAGAGTCCTCCGTGTTTTCGGGAGTGGTTCCCGACCATGTGCAGGTTGCGAAGAAGCGGTTTCGAAAAACCGTTCGCGTTGAGCGCAGTGAGCGCAGCGGCCGGAGTCGAAACGCCAGGCCCCTCGTCCCGGACGCCAGCTTCCATTCCAGTCATCCGCATTCGTGAAACCAGATGCCCGCCAGCGCGCAACAACAAGCCACTGCTAGTCCGCCTCACGGCACCACCCGCGTCGAACTGGCCGAGCTGATGGCGCTGCGCGCGCGCGCCGGCAAGCCGGAGCTTCATCGCGAGCGTTTGCGCACCCCGCAGGCTGGCGGCCACGTGTCGGCGTTGCGCGGGCGCGGGATGGACTACGCCGAATCGCGCATCTACCAGCCCGGCGACGACGTGCGCAACATCGACTGGCGGCGCACCGCGCGCAGCGGCAAGTGGCACACCAAGCTGTTCGAGGCCGAACGCGAGCAGGCATTGCTGCTGTTGATCGACACGCATCCGACGATGCGCTTCGGCACCCGGGTCCGCTACAAGTCGGTCGCCGCAGCGCGCGCCGCCGCATGGCTGGCGTGGACCGGGATGCGCGCCGGCGACCGCGTGGGTGCGCTGGCCTTCGGCAGCGTGCACGCCGCGGTCGCGCCGCATCCGGGCACGCGCGGAACCCTCGCGGTGCTCGGCGCGCTGGCACGCTGGGATGCCCGGGCGCGGCAGGAACCGGGCGATCGCGAAGAGCCGCTCTCGCGCGCAATCCAGCGCGCCTACCGCATGCTGGCGCCGGGCAGCCGGGCCATGCTGCTGTCCGACGGCTGGTGCGTGGACGACGACGCAAAGGCCGCCATGGTGCGCCTCGCGCGCCGCGTGGACCTTCGCGCGGGCATCGTGGTCGACGCGCTCGAGCATACCCTCGCGCCCGCCGGGGTGTACGCGTTCCAGCGCGGGCAGCGCATTGCGGTTGCCGACCTCACGCGCGCGGCCGGCCGGACCCGTTTCGGCGAGCAGTTGGCGCAGGGCTGGCGGCAACTGGCCAGCGTCTGCGATGCCGTGGGCGTGCGCTGGACGCTGCTGCCGGCCGAGGACGATCTGGACCGCGCCGTCGGGCAATTGTGGCGCACCGGAAGGAGACATCCATGAACACCGCCAGCCCCGTGCTGCGCGACATCCACATTGCCCCGGCGCCGTGGTGGCCGCCGGCACCGGGCTGGTGGCTGCTGGCGTTGCTGGTCGCGGTTGCGGTGGCGTTTGGTGTGTGGTGGTGGCGCATGCACCGGCGGTCGCGCCGCCCTGCCGCCGCATTGCGCGAGATCGACCGGCTGGCGTCGCGGTTTGCGGCCGACGGCGACCGCGCGGCGCTTGCCGCCGGCGCATCGCGCTTGCTGCGCCGCGTGGCGCGGCAGGTCGAACCCGCCGTCGCCGCCTCGCGCGGCGAACCCTGGCGTGACTTCGTGCGCCGCAACGCGCGTGACGCCGCCGACGCCGAACTGCTGGAAACCCTGCGCGAGGCGGCATTCCGCCCGCATCCTGATTTCGATGCAGACGCGCTGTTGTCGGCGCTGCGCGCATGGTGCCCGCGTGCGCTGCGCGCCAAGCGCCCCGGTATTTCCCGCAGGCCGGCATCGGGCAAGTCCGGCGGAATGCCGCCGGCAACCGGCAACGCCGCGCCGCCTGCCCGACGCGTACAGGGAGCCACGCCGCAATGACCTTTGCCTGGCCCTGGATGTTCGCGTTGCTGCCGCTGCCCTGGCTGGCGTGGAAACTGCTGCCGCCGGCCGCCCCGGCCGCGGCGCTGCGCCTGCCGCAGCGCGTGAAGCTGGCTTCGGCGGGAACCCCCCGTGGCGGGTCGCGCCGGCGGCTCGTCGTCGCGGCGCTTGCCTGGCTGCTGCTGGTTTGCGCCGCCGCGCGCCCGCAGCAGCCGGCGCCGCCGCAGGCGCTGCATCACACCGGCCGGGCGCTGATGCTGGCGGTGGATTGCTCGGGCAGCATGGGCATCGAGGACATGCGCCTGGGCGGCCAGCGACTCAGCCGCTTCGCGGCGGTCAAGGCGATCGCGTCGCGTTTCATTGCCGAGCGATCCGGCGACGAAGTCGGCCTGGTGTTGTTCGGCACCCACGCCTACCTGTTGACGCCGATGACCTTCGACGTGCACGCGGTGGCGGCCCAGATGCGCGGTGCCGCGATCGGCCTCGCGGGTCGCGAGACCGCCATCGGCGACGCCATCACCCTGGCGGTCAAGCACCTCGCCGCGCTGCCGGCGCGCGCGCGGGTGCTGGTGCTGCTGACCGACGGGGTCAACACCGCCGGCAGCGTGACGCCGCGGGCCGCGGCGCGGCTGGCCAAGGCCGCGGGCGTGCGCATCTACACCATCGGGGTGGGCTCGGCGGGACGTTCCCTCGACGTCTTCGGCATGCATTTGAATGCGCCCGACACCTCGCTGGATACCGCAACCCTCACCACCATCGCGCGCGAAACCGGCGGGCGCTTCTTCCGCGCTGCCGACGGCACCGAACTTGCCGACGCCTACCGCACCATCAATGCCCTGGAACCGCTGGCCCGGGGCACCTCGATGCTGCGCCCGGCCGGCGAACTGTATCCATGGCCGCTGGCGCTGGCACTGCTGCTGGCCTGCACGCTGCTGCCGTGGCGGTCGTTGCGGCCGCGCCGCGCGGAGTCGCCGGCATGAGCCCTGCGGACTTCCCGCTGCATTTCCTGCGGCCATGGTGGTGGCTGGCGCTGCTGCCGCTGCCGTTGGTGCTCTGGATGCTGGTCCGCGGACGTGCGGGCGCGGCCGCGCTGGCGCGGCTGGCCGACGCGGCATTGTTGCCGCATCTGCTGCACGATGCGGGGACGCGCCGGCGCACCGTGCTGGTGCTGGTGGCGCTGGCCTGGTTGCTTGGCACGGCGGCGCTGGCCGGTCCGGCCTGGCAACGCGTGGCGGTTCCGCTGTACGTCAATGGTGCGGCACGGGTGGTGGCGCTGTCGCTGTCCAACGACATGCTGGCGGCCGACCTGCCGCCCAACCGCCTGACCCGCGCCCGCTTCGCCGTGCGCGACCTCATCGATGGTGCCGGTGACGCGCGCACCGCGCTGGTTGCCTATGCAGGCGCGGCCTTCACCGTGGCGCCATTGACCAGCGACAAGAACACCGTGTTCAACCTGTTGCATGCGCTGCAGCCCGACGTGATGCCGGTGCAGGGCAACGACGCCGCGGCCGGCATCGAGCAGGGCCTGAAACTGCTGCGCGACGCGCATGTGCGCGGCGGGCAGATCATCGTGGTCACCGATCAGGCCGGGCATGCCGCGGTGGCCGCCGCGCGCAAGGCCCGCGCCGCAGGCGTGCGCGTGGACGTACTGGGCGTGGGCACGGCGCAGGGCGCGCCGGTGCCCAGGGCCGGCGGTGGATTCGCCACCGGACACGGCGGCACGCTGCTGGCGCGCCGCGAGGACGCCGCGCTGCGTGCAGTCGCGGCGGCCGGTGGCGGCACCTACCGCGTGTTGCCGCCGGGTGGCGGCCCCACGCCCACATTCCGGGCCCCGCTCGCCGATGCCGGCCATGCCAGCGATGCACAACGCGCGCGGATCTGGCGCGATGGCGGCATCTGGTTGCTTCCGGTGCTGCTGGTACTGGCTGCACTGGCGTTCCGGCGCGGCTGGCTGCTGGCGCTGGCGGTGCTGGCGGTGCCGGTGGCGATGCCCGCGGCGCACGCCGCGACGTCATCGTCGTGGTGGGCCAACCGCAACCAGCGTGCCGAACAGGCGTTGCGCGCGGACGAGCCGCGCCGGGCGCTCGAGCTTGCCACCTCGCCGGCCCTCCGCGGCGCGGCGGAATACCGTGCCGGCGACTGGGCGGCCGCGGCGAAGGACTTCGCCAAGGGCGACGATGCCCGCGCGCACTACAACCTTGGCAATGCACTGGCCAGGGCCGGCAAGTATCCGCAGGCCATCGCGGCCTATCGTGAGGCCCTGCGCCAGGACCCGGATTTTGCCGATGCGCGTGCCAACCTCGACGCGGTCAAGGACTGGCTCAAGCACCACACCAGCCACGCTTCGCCGTCACCGCAGCGCGGATCATCCGGACAACACGGCAGGTCCGCGCAGTCGAACGCGGGTTCGTCACGCACGCAAGGCGGCGCGCAGCGGCAATCGGGCGGCGGCGCCGGCTCGAAGCAATCGTCCCGGTCGGCACGGCAGCAGGGCGAAGGCGGGCAGGAATCCGGGCGCGCCGCGCCTTCGGGCCACGGCCAGGCGGCCGGCCGGAACCGGCAGAGTGAATCCGCGGTCAAGGGTAAACAGGAAGGCGACGAAGCCGCGCGCGCGGCGCGTGGGCTTGACGAACAACTGCAACGCGCGGAACGCGGCCAGGCACATTCGAAAGACGCGGCATCGGGTCCGTTCGCACTCGGCCGGAACCGGGCGCATCCCCACGATGGCCTCAGTGCCGAACAGCGCGCGTTGCTGCAGTCGGTGCCGGATGACCCCGGCGCGTTGCTGCGGCGCAAGTTCGAGCTGGAATGGCAACAGCGCCACGGACAATCGTCGAATGGAGGATCTTGATGATGCGACGCTGGTGGATCATGTTGCTGGTGGTGCTGGCCCCGGTTGCGCAGGCCGCGACGGTGCATGCGTTCCTGGATCGCAGCCACGTCAGCCTCGGTGACACGGTAACGCTCAACGTCACCAGCACCGGGTCGCTGGGCAACCCCGACCTGTCGCCGTTGCAGCGCGACTTCCAGGTGCTCGGCACCTCGCGTTCGCGCAGCGTCCAGATCGTCAACGGCAAGACCACCAGCACGTCGCAACTGGGCGTCGCCCTGAAGCCGCGGCATGCCGGCACGCTCACCATCCCGGCGCTGGACATCGGTGGTGCGCAGACCACGCCACTGACCGTGGACGTGACCGCGGCGCCCAGCGGCGGGCAGGGCAAGGTCGGCGACGCCGCATTCATGCAGGCCAGCGTGCTCTCCAGTTCGCCCTGGGTCGGCCAGCAGACGGTCTACACCGTGCGCCTTTACTACCAGCCCGGCGTGCAGGGTTCCCTGGCCGATCCGCACGCCGACGGCGCGCGACTGATCCCCATCGGCCACGCCCACACCTCCATGACCCAGCGCAACGGATACGCGTACAAGGTGCTCGAGCGGCGCTGGGCGCTGATCCCCCAGCGTGCCGGTGCAATCACCGTGCAGGGCCCGGCATTCCAGGGCCAGGGCACGGGCGCCGGCAATCTCCAGTCCCTGCTGAACAACCCCAACAGCCTGTTCAACAATCCCAACGCGTTGTTGAACGCGCCGTTCCCGGGCAGCGGTGCCGCGGTCCGGGCCGTGGCACCGAGCGTGCACATCCAGGCGCGTGCCGCGCCCGCCGGCGCGGGCAAGCCCTGGCTGCCGGCACGCAACGTCGAACTGAAGCTCACGGGCCTGCCCGCCGGTGGCAAGGTCCGGGCCGGCGTGCCGTTGACGGTGACGTTGCAGATCGATGCCGAGGGCAAGTCCGCCGATGCGCTGCCCGAGCCCGAACTTCCAGCGATCGCGAACGCGCGCGTGTATCCCGACCAGACCCGCGACACCACCGACACCAGCGGCGAATGGCTGCATGGAACGCGTACCCGCAGCTTCGCCATCATTCCCGATGGCAAGGGCAAGCTGACGATCCCCGCGATCACGCTGGACTGGTGGAACGTGGTGCGCGGCCACGCCGAGCAGGCCACCTTGCCCGCGCACACCCTGCAGGTCGCCGCGGCCGTTGCCGGCCAGGGCAGCGTGGCCGCGCCGCCCGCCGCCGCGGCAAGCGTGACCAGCACCAGCCATGACATTGCCGGGGCGGCGACCGGTGCGGGCACACCCGCGAACGCCGCGGGCTTCCGCTGGCGGGACATTGCCATCGCCAGTTTCGCGCTGTGGTTGCTGGTATTGCTGGGCGCGCTGGCGTGGTGGGCGTATCGGCGCGGTACGCGTCACCGTCACGGCAACGTCCCGCCACCGGGTCCGCCCCGGACCATCGACGGCGGGGAGGCGGAGACAACCCGCGCCACACCGCCCGAAGACGCCGAAACCGGCGATGCGCCCGCGGCAAAGTCCGGCGCCCTGCGGCAACGCGCCCTGGACGCGGCACGTTCCGGCGATGCCGCCGCCTGCGAACACGCACTGCTGGCGTGGGCGCGCGCGTCCCGTCCGGCGCTGACGAATGCGGGCGCGCTGCGCGAAGCCCTGGCCGACGCCGGGCAGCGCGATGCGCTGGACGCCCTGCAGCGCGCCCGTTGGCGGGGCGGCGACCCGGCCACCGCGTGTCAGGCGGTCGCGCGATCCTTTGCGCAGGGCTTCATTTGGTGCGATGACGACAAACCAACACCGGTACAAGACACGGACCTGCCGCCGCTGTACCCCTCGCCCTGACGAATCGCTTTGCTTTCTCTCCCTTCGGGGTGAGGGCGGTGTTTGCGACCTGCCGGGGGCAGGTCGCGCTGCCGTATCCCGCGGGGATCCGCCAGGGGTGCAGGGCGGACACCGTCCGCCGTGCGTTGCATGGCGGGCAGTGCCCGCCCTACCGTGGGACGATGGTCGATTCTGGTCGCGCGCGCATCGCCGTCATCGCCGCGGCCCCTGGTCATCCGCGATCGCGACATGCAACCGTTCCGCCGCGGCCTTCCAGGCCTGCGCCATGTCCGGATCGAACGCGCACAGCACGATGCGGCGCGCGGTGTGCATCCGGTGCTGTTCCTCGCCCAGTACCGTCATCGCCACGCCGGCGGCGGCGTCGCGCGGGTAGCCGTACACCCCGCAACTGATGGCGGGGAACGCGAGGCTGTCGATGGCGTGCTCGCGCGCCAGTGCCAGCGAGTTGCGGTAGCAGGCCGCCAGCACGTCCGGTTCGCCGCGCTCGCCGCCGTTCCAGACGGGGCCTACCGTGTGGATCACGAAACGCGCCGGCAGGTCGAACCCCGGCGTGATCCGCGCCTCGCCGGTCGGGCAGCGCACGCCCGGGCGTACCTCGTCGATGGCCCGGCACGCTTCCAGCAGACGCGGTCCGGCCGCGCGGTGGATGGCACCATCGACGCCGCCGCCGCCCAGCAGCGTCTCGTTTGCCGCGTTGACGATGGCATCGACGCGCAGGGAAGTGATGTCGGTCTGGATGATTTCGATCATCGTGGAGCCTCGGCGACGAATGTCTCGCCATTCCGGGGTCGCGCGCAGCGCCGAACCCCGAAGCCATTGATGCCCCAATCATATGGCACCGGATCCCGGCCAATCCATGGCCGGGATGACCAGGCGCACACGACTTATGGCGTGCGCTGCTGCAGCAGGTCGCGGATTTCCGTCAACAGCGCCACCTCCGGTGACGGCCCGGCGGGCTTTTGTTCCTTCTTCGGCATCGCCCTTTCCAGCAGCTTGATCACGATGAAGATTGCCAGCGCAATGATGATGAACGCGATGATGGTGTCGACGAAGGCGCCGTAGGTGATGGCCACCTCCTTGTGCGTGTCCGATGCGGCCTGGATGACCACCTTCATGTTCTTGAAGTTGATGCCCGCCGTGAGGACCCCGAGCGGCGGCATGATGATGTCGCTCACCAGCGATTTCACGACCGCGCCGAATGCACCGCCGATGACCACCGCGACGGCCAGATCGACCACGTTGCCACGCATGATGAACGCCTTGAAATCTTTCGCAAAGCTCATTGCGTACTCCTTGTGCTGAAGGTGACCGGATACCCCCCTGCCGCGTCGCGGCGCGTTCATTTATGCACTGCCGCGCGGCGCACGCAACCGGCGTGTCGATCAGGTGATGCGGCCTTCCAGCACGGCGATGTCTTGCAACCGGGCACGCAAACGGTCGCCGCGTTCCAATGGCCCCACGCCGGCCGGCGTGCCGGTGAAGACCAGGTCACCGGGCTGCAGCTCGAACAGCTTCGAAAGCTCGGCGATGATGTCGGGTACCGGAAAGATCATGTCGGCGATATCGGCGCACTGGCGCGGCTCGCCATTCACCTCCAGCGACAACTTCGCGTGCGTCGGATGCCCGATCCCGGCAGCGGCGCGCAGTGCCGAGACCGGCGCCGAATGATCGAAGCCCTTGGCCACGTCCCACGGCAGGCCTTTCGCCTTCATCGCCGCCTGCAGGTCGCGGCGGGTCAAATCCAGCCCCACGCCGTAGCCGAACACGCAATCGAGAGCCTGCGCCGGATCTATGTCGCGCCCACCGGCGTGCAGGCCCACGACCATCTCCACCTCGTGGTGCAGCTCGCCCGTCACCGATGGATACGGAATGTCACCGCCTTCGGCCATCAGCGCGTCGGCCGGTTTCATGAAGAACACCGGGTTGGCGCGGCCCACCGCCTGCGCACCCATTTCCTTCGCGTGCGACGCGTAGTTGCGGCCGATGCAGTAGATGCGGTGCACCGGAAAGCGCCTGTCGCTGTCGAGGATTGGCAAGCTTGGCGTGGCGGGTAGGTCAAACAGGAAGGACACGGGCGTGGTCTCGCGATCGGTGAGGTCCCTCTCCCTTCGGGAGAGGGTGGCGCGCAGCGCCGGGTGAGGGTACGACGCTCGCGCAAGGCCTGCCAATAACCGTTTCGGGCATGCCGGCGTGTTCGGGTCGCTCATTCGTCCTGCAAGGCCTTTGTCAACGGCGCCCGCACCGCGCGGACGATGGGCCAGTGCGCACTCGATACACCCACAGGATCAACACGTATGCGAACGTCCAGCCGACGACACCGGCGCCCACGCGCATCCGGAACTGGATCGCCGAACCCATCGCGGAGGACCCCACTTCGTGACCGTTCACCGCAAGCCATGCCACCATCACCGCGATGCCCGCGCACACCGGACCGATCACCAGCACCTCGACCAGCAGCGTCAGCGCCAGGCTGAGCGCGTTGATGACCGCGAGGGCAAGTACGAGGTACGCGGTTCTTTCGCGCCCATTGCGCAATGCGCTCACAGCCAGAACGAGATCGCGTGCACCATTTGCGTCCATCGTATCGGCTCGACGACAGAACCTGCCGAGTTATCGAACACATCACCAGAAATCAGCGCCGCTGGTACGGCGTGTGCTGATCGACGTGTCATCCGCCGACAAGTTTGTCGTACGCCGCGTGGCTACCAATCCAGAACCAAACAACCTCGTTCGGAGCCTGCACACCCAGTGCCCGGTAGTGCAGTCCGACCCGGACAGACCGGAAGCGCCCCACCTGCTTGAAGTGAAGCGAGGGATGATTCGGATCGACCTTGAGAAGCTGGTAGTTCCTGTCTGCAAGCCGCTGCACCTGCGCTGGAAGTGATGAGTAGGCCTTCCAGAATGCCGGTGTGGCGGAGTGCTTCACAGAGTGCTGGTATTGCCAGCACGATGCGCCTGAAGAGCTGCTTCCGCGAGATGGTCCAGATTGCCGGCAGCAGCATCGCGTTCGATCTGACGGTCCCACTCGTCGGCATCGAATTTCGAATACCAGGCACGGAAGCGCTCAAGCTCTTCCGGTGAGAGCCTGGATACCTGATCTTCGATTTGCTGAACCTTGCTCATGTCGCGAGATTACCAGAAGTGTGTCCGCGGCGGTGAAGAGCGCAGTGAACGTGGAGCGGATTACTCATCCTGCAGCGTCCGGGTCAACGGCGCCCGCACCGCGCGCACGATGGGCCAGAGCGCACTCAGCACGCCCAGGATCAGCACATACGCGCACGTCCAGCCGACGACGCCGGCGCCGACGTGCATCCGGAACTGGATTGCCGAGCCCATCGCGGAGGACCCGACTTCGTGGCCGTTGACCGCCAGCCATGCCACCAGCACCGCGATGCCCGCGCACACCGCACCGATCACCAGCACCTCGACCAGCAGCGCCACCGCCAGTGCACCGCGTCCAAAGCCGACCGCGCGCTGGATCGCAAGCTCGCGCCTGCGTGCGGCCAGCGCCAGGCCAAGCGCGTTGACGACCGCGAGGATCGCGCCCAATCCCAGTGCCACGGCGATGCCCTGGATTGCGATTGTCAAGAAGTACTGCAGGAATCCCGCCTGCATGGTGTAGTAGCCGCGCTGGCGTATTGCGTGCAGGCCCTGGATTCGAGGGTCGTCCTTCAGCGCCTGCTTGAACGTCTTGAATGCCGCGGGCGAAGTCAGCCTGACCCACAGGCAGGTCAGGGTGCCCTGTGCATGGTAGGCTGACTGCAGTGCTGCCATGCCGGTCCACAGTTCGGACTCCCAGAATCCGCCGCCGGCCGAGAATTCGCCGCTGACGCGCCACGGGTGCCGGTGGATCTGCGTGGTGGCGCCCGTGTCCAGCGCCACGAAACCGCGTGCGGCGGCGACGCCCGCGATCAGCTCGTCCCTGCCCGTGGCGAAGCGCCGACCCGAGCGCATCGAGATGGCGTGGCCAAGCACGTCCCAGAACATCGGCGTGACGCCGCGCACCAAGACCGTTGCGGTGCTGCCGTCCTTGCGGCGCAGCCGTGCATCCACCACGAATTGGGGCGCAACCAGTGGACGTCCCTGCGCATCGTGCGCAACCCCCGATAACGAACCCACCAGCGCGGCGAGCTCCGGCTTGAAGCCCGCCCCCGACTCGTTGAACGAATTGCCCGATACCACCACCGCGACATCGGGCAATCCGGTGTTGCCGGCCAGCCGCTTCAGACCGGCCGGCAGCGTCAGCAATACCGCCAGCGTGATGCCCGCGATGATGAACCCGAACGCGATCAGCAGCGTGTGCCGCGGGCGTGCCAGTGCGGCGAAAAGGCCGGTGCCGAGGCTGCTCGCAACTTCGCGCAGGAAGGCCATCTCAGATCGCCCTGTGATCCGCCGCGCCTGTGCGCGCGATCAGCCCCGCCGGCCACGGCAGCGCCGCCGCCGCCAGTACCGCGAGCCACGCGGGCAGCCCCCACCACGCCCACGCCGGGACGTGGACGCCGCCCGAAAGGAACGCAAAGGTGGTTGGCGCGAGCGCCCGGGCCACCAGCCATTCGAGCCCGAGGCCCAGCAGCGCGCCGAGCACCATGGCTGCCAGCAGTTCCAGCGTGAACGCACCGAACAGGGTTGCGCGCCGGAACCCCAGCACCTGCAGCAGCGCGAACCTCGACCTGCGTTGGGCCGCCGCGTGTGCCAGCGTGCTGACCAGCACCGACGCCGCGCACAGCAGGATCGCGGCCATCACGAATGCCAGCAACTGCTGAACCTTGCCGAAGCGCGACCACGCGTTCTGGGCGGTTGCGCTGGTGGTGGCGTTGACGGCCGGAAAATCGTGCGCGAACGCGGCTTGGATCCGGGCGGCCAGCCGTTCGTTGTTGCGCGGGTCCCTGGCGCTGGCAAAAAACGTCACCACGTGGTCCTTTCCCTGCAGGCCCGGCGCGGCACGGTTGATGTAGTCGTAGTGCACAAGTCCCACGGGGGATGTGCCGGGAAAGGTTCCGATTACGTGCAGCGCGACGTGCCTGCCACTGGTCGCGCTCCCGGCGCCGGCCAACACGACGGTCGGTGGATCGACAGCCTGGCCGACCCGCCATCCGCACTTGGACGCCGCGGCGTCGCTGAGGATCACGCCCAGTGGATCGGCCTTCCAGCGTTGCATCATCGCGGTCGTCACTTTCTGCCTGGCCAGGTAGACGTGCAGCCCGGGGCCGCCAAGCGCGTTGAGCGTAACCATCGTCGCCGGCGTGCAGTTGACCACTTGCAGCCCGTACCAATACACGTCGCGCGCACCGCGAATGGCCTCGATGCGGTGTGCGTAACCCAGGGGCAGGGCACCGCTGTTCTGGCTGCCGTTGCGGATGATGATGCCGGCACCGCTGTCCGACGTACCGCTCACGGTTGGCGTCGCCAGCGCCGCCAGGGTGAGCCATGCGGCGGTGGTGACCGCCAGGGTGATGACCAGATACACCGCCCGCCCTGTTCCGCTGCGCAGGTTGTCGGTAGCCAGTGTCGTGCAGACATGCAGGAATCGCAGCATGAAACCGTTCCATTTCGGTACGCGGTACAAGGCAATCGCGATCCTTGTGCCACTCCGCGCAAGGATCGCACGCGGAGAACTTACCGATCAATCAGTGGGCCAGCATTGTGCATCCCAGGAGTCCGCCTCGAGACCATTCATTGTCTGTTGTGCGGGTGCGATGCTGGCATGGATTGCGTCTTCACCCGCGGAACGCCCGCTTCGACGGAATACGTGAAGTTGAATGCCAGTTTTATGGCCAGGCGTTGAACCCGGGCGCCCTCAGCCCGGCAATTGGGGCCTTCCTTGCTGGCATCCACTCCTGCCGGAAACGTGCACAGGTGCGTTGGCAAGAAGCGCCAGTGCCTGGCTGCGGTTTCGGCTGCAGTCACGAACGCGGCAGGCACCGTACCCGGTCCGGGACAGACATCCACCGAGTAAAGTGGCTCGGTACGTGTGACCTTGCCTTGTCGATCAATCGTGACGACCAGGCACACCCGCTGGGGTGGCAGCCGGCGTGCGACCAGCGCCGCGGGGTAATCCGGGGGCGATTGGCTGATCGCGGGACCCAGCACAATGCTCTGGTTGGGCCCTGTCTCGTAGCCGACCGCCCCGGACGGTATGAACGCATCGAAGCGGGTGGATGGATGCAAGGCTGGTTTCGAAGGCGGACTGGCGCAACCGGCCAGCAACGCAAGACCACCCGCGACGATCAACAACCTGACACACGTGCGCAAAAGCGAACTACACATCATTCATGGGCCCCGGCAGTCACCGAACCCGTTCCCGGAAAGGCTTTCCATCGTACTCCCGCCAAGGTGAGCCGGGCGCCTCCAGCGAGGCGCGTCAATTTACCCCCGAGACCAGCGCGAGGACGACGCAGCGTGGTCCGCGCTGGCCTTGGATCACGGATACCATCGTCGCGCCAGGACCGGTTATTCGTCCTGCAACGCCCGCGTCAGCGGTGCGCGTACCGCGCGGACGATCGGCCACAGGGCGCTCAGGAATCCCAGCACCGCGGTATACGCCAGGGTCTGCCAGATGACCGTGGGGCCGACCCGCAACGGGAAGTCGATCGACTGGAAGAATGTCGCGCTGGTGACATTGCGTCCGTTCAGCGCCAACCAGCCGACCAGGATCACGATGCCCGCACAAACGAGGCCGACCACGATCACCTCGACCAGCATCGCCAGTGCAAGCGTGATCTGTCGAAAGCCCATCGCGCGCAGCACCGCCGTCTCGCGCCGGCGTGCGGCCAGTGCCATGTTGAGCGCGTTGGCGATCGCCAGGATTGCCGCCATCCCCAGCAGGATCGAGATCCCCCATGCGGCGATCCACGCGTAACGGTAGATGAAGCCGACCTGCCAACGGTAATAGTCGGTCTGGCGCCGTACCGGCAGGCCCTGCAGCGAGGCGTTGGACGTCAGGGTGGACTTGAACTCGTCGAACGCGGCGGGCGAAGTCAGCCGCACCCACAGCGTCGTGACCCGACCCGGTGCGTTCCATGCCGACTGCAGGCTGCCGATGTCGGTCCACAGCTCCGAGTCCCACAAGCTGCCACCGGCGCTGAACTGGCCCGTTACCTTCCATGGCGTCTTGCGGATCAGTACGTGGGCGCCGGTGCCCAGCGCCACGAAGCCACGCGCCGCGCCCGTGCCCGCGATGAGTTCGCGCACGCCGGGCTTGAACTTGCGCCCACTGTCGAGCTTCACCGTGTCACCCACCACCTTCCAGAACTCCGGGGACACGCCACGCACGGTCACGTCGCTGCGCGTGCCATCGAAACGCCGCAACTTGGTGCTGACCACGAACTGTGGCGCGACCAGCGCATGGCCTTCGGCGTCGTGGGCCACGCCCGGCAGGTTGCCGATCAGCGCCAGCTTTTCGGCATCGTTCATCCCGCCGGCGGCTTCGCTCAGGTCGTGGCTGGTCAGCACGACCGCGACGTCCTCGCGGCCGGTGTGGCCTGCGAGCTGTGCCAGCCCGGCCGGGATCGTCAGGAGGCCCAGCAGCGTAGCCGAGGCAATCAGGAAGCCGGCCGCCGTCAACAGTGCGTTGCGCGGTCGCGCCAGCGTTGCCAGCAGCCCCTGGGACAGCGCGCTGCGGATTTCGCGCATGGATCGCACGTCAGATGGCCCGTACGTCGACGGGTCGCAGCCGTGCGATCGTCAGCATCGGGATGATCAGTGCCGCAACCAGCAGTACCGCGAGCCAGATCGGCAGGCCCCACCAAGTCCAGGCGGGAATCGCGAATCCCGAAAAAAACTGCCCGAGTGCCGCAGGCAGCAGGTGCAGGATCAGCAAGCCTGCCCCGATTCCGAGTCCGGCGCCGACCAGGATGGTGAAGAGGCCCTCGAGCGCGAAGCTGCCGAACAACGTCGCGCGCGAAAAACCCAATACCTGGAACAGCGCCATCTGGGAACGGCGCTGGGTGACCGCATGTGCCAGCACGCTTGTCAGCACCAGCATCGCGCACGCGAAGATTCCCAGCATCACGTAGCCCAGCAGATACTGGACCTTGCCGAAGCGTTCCATGCCGTTCTGGAATTCAGCCGAGGTCGCCGCCTCGACGGGCGGGTCGTCGTGGGCGAATGCGTTTTCGATACGTGCGGCCAGCACGGGTACCGCGCGGGGATCGGCGGCGGCCACCACAATACTGTTGACCTTGTCGCGGGCTCCTTGCAGCGGGTTGATACGGTTGATGTAGTCGTAGTGCGCCAGCACGATCTGGTCGGCCATCGGGTTTGCCTGCGGCGGCCGGACGCCGATGATGTGCAGATCGATCGGCTTGTCGGTGAAGGCATCCCTGGGTGCGACGCTCATCCCTGCATGCCAGCCGCAGTCCTTCGCAACCTGGCTGCCGATCAGGACGTTGGAGGGATCCTCCATCCAGGCCGAGGCCATGCGTTCGGCTTCGGGTGTGGCCTGCTGCAATCCCAGCGCCTGCGCCTTCGCCCCCGGGCCACCGAAGCCATTGATGGAGACGGGTGGTGCCGAATCCTTGCAGACCACCGGCAATGCGTTCATGTAGGCGACGAAGCGGGTTCCCGGGATGGCCTCGACTCGCGCCGCGTACTTCACGGGGAGTGCAACGCCCTGGTTGGCGGAGGTAAGGAACACACCACCGATCTTCCCCGGTGCGCGGGGTTGCACGAACGGCGAAGCCATCACCGACAGGGCGAGCCACGCGGTGACGGCTACCGCGACGATCAACGTGAGCCGTGACACCATTGACGGCTCCCGCGCCAGAGCGGCTACCGACGTTCGCAGTGCAATGGAGAATGTCCGCACGCTTGTCTACGGGTCAGGTTGGACGACCCACTGGCCTGCCGATGCTGCGGCGTGGGCGTTCGACGGGTCCGTCCACGCGCGCGAAGTCCGAAGCGTACATCGGTTCGGCATCCTGCGGCGAGGGTGAACGGCCGCGTTGCAGACGGGCCTCTTTCACAGGCTGGCGAGGAACGCCGTGAATCATCGGCCGGAATCGTGCGGCGACGATGGGCGCAGCCAATCAGCGGGTTCACCTTTGGATGGAACCCTGCGGGCAACCAGCTTCCGGTCCTTGTCGAAAAAGAAGATCGTCGGAAACCATGTGCCTCCGAGAAAGCCCTTCGCGCCGAAGTCCTTGACATGCAGCACCAGGATCGGCGGCGGCATGTTGCGCGGGTACTTCTCCCCGGTCGGATCCCCGCCGGCCAGGTCTTGAAGATGCGGCGGTGCAGCGGTGTTCCATACCACGATCTGCACGTGGTGTCGGCGCGCGAAGTCCGGGCCGTGGGTACGCAGGTAGGCGATCATGCGTTCGCACGGTGGGCAGCCGGCTTCGGTCTTCACGACGATCGCGGGGCCGTGCAACACATCGCGCAGGCGCACCGTCTTGCCCTGGTCGTTGAATGCCGTGACATTCGCGGGCAGCGCTTCGCCGATGTTTCGTTGTTCCTCGGCGCGAATTTCGCGCTGTGCGTTGGCCTTGACCTCCTTCTGGAATTTCGCCTGCTGTTGGGCGGTGAGCTGGGCAGGCGCTGCCGCCGCACGGTTGTTCGTTCCGATACCGGAGGCGCAACACGCAAGTGTCAGAATGAAGATGGCGCGCCACGAACGAATCCTCGACATGGTGGTCAATTTCGGCATCGTGGTCAGTACCTGAGGCGGATGATCGGCATCAATACGCCGGGCGCGCGCACGTGGTGACTCGTGCGGCGTCCGGTGTATCGACAATGCTGGCATGATCCCGGTTCCAACCCGCGCAGTCGATATGCAACGCGAGGCCGGTTGGAGATATCACGCTCCAGAGATGCACGTGGTCACGAGATACAGTCGGACACCCTCACTGTGTGGCAGTGTACCGGGATCCCGAACCAGTAATCACATACCTCGACGGTCTTCGTGTGACATGCCATGGGGGTTACGATGGCCGCTGAACCGTTTGTCGGTGCCGCAACGGCCGACGCCGGTGCTATCGCCAAGCTGCCGCAGAACACCATTGCGGCGACCAAAACCATTTCATTGATTTTCCGTCTGCTGTACGTCATTTTTGCCTCCCTTCTTCGTCCATTGCCCCTGCGGCTCTTGCTTTTACGCCCCCCCCCCCCCCCCCCTTGTCAAGGGGGATGGCGAAAAAAGGTCGTGGGCGGTTCCACGTCGAATGGAACCAGCATGTGCAAGCGATGCCCGATTCCATGACCTGACACCTGTCAGCGCCGACGCCTGACCGCCGCCGCTGGCACGTCGCGTAGCGTCGCGGCAGGATATGCCACACTTGCGCGGCCAATTTGAGGTGTATGGGGATACCGGATGTCCGACAACCAATCCGATCATGATCTGTTGCACGAACTGCGCATCGAGCGGGGCCAGCGCGACGATGACGATTCGCGGCGTCCACGCTGGCCGTGGCTCGTGGGCAGCGTGGTCGTGTTGCTGATCGCGGCGGGCATCGCCGCGTTCGCGTTGCGTGGACACGCGGTGACGGTCGAGACCACGACCGCGGTGTCGATGGCAGCGTCCGGCAGCGATGCCGCGGTGTTGCAGGCGACGGGTTACGTGGTCGCGCGGCGCAAGGCCACGGTCTCGGCGCAGATCGTCGGCACGCTCACTTCGGTGGACGTCGAGGAAGGCCAGCGCGTCAAGAAGGGCCAGGTGCTGGCGCGGATCGACGACACCCAGTACGTGGCCCAGATGGACGCCGCCAGGGCGCAGTACGCGGCGGCGCAGGCGCAGGTCGTGAAGGCGCGCGCGACGCTGCAGCAGGATCGTGACAACGCTGCACGGATGAACAAGCTGGTTGCAACAGGTTACGTGTCCAAACAGCAGGCCGAGCAGGCCAATACCCAGGTCGCCACCGACCGGGCGGTGCTGGATGCGGCGGACAAACAGGCCGCAGCCGCGCAAGCCAATATCACCCTGGCCCAGGTCAGCGTCGGCTACACCGTCATCCGCGCGCCGTTTGCCGGTGTCGTTACGGTCAAGGATGCCGAGGCGGGCCAGATCGTTTCACCGTACACGGTGGGTGGCGGCGGCATTGCCACGGTCGTTGACATGAATTCGCTGGAAGTGGATGTTGACGTCAACGAGGCCTACATCAGCCGCGTCAAGCCGGACATGCCGGTGCAGGCGGTGCTGGATGCCTATCCCGACTGGAAGATTCCCGCGCACGTGATCGCGATCATTCCCAGCGCGGACAAGAGCAAGGCCACGGTCAAGGTGCGCATCGCACTGGACAAGAAAGACCCGCGCATCATTCCGCAGATGGGTGTGCGCGTGTCGTTCCTGGAAAAAGCCGCGACCAACGCCAAGCCGCTGCCGGGGGTGTTGGTGCCCAAATCGGCGGTGGTCAAGCGCGATGGCAAGGACGTGGTGTTCGTGGTTGCCGATGGGCGCGCGAAGCAGACGACGGTGACGGCCGGCGGTGATTTTTCCGACATGAAACAGGTCACGCAGGGTTTGCATGCCGGCGCCGAAGTCGTGAAGGCGCCGCCGAAGGATTTGCACGATGGTGAGAAGGTGAAAGTGAAGGCGGGTGGATCGTGACACGCGGATGTCGTGAAAGAGACCGGCAACAACTCCCTTGTCGTCATTCCGGGGCCGCGCGGAGCGCGGAACCCGGAATCCAGCTTTCGCTTCGAATGAAAGGTGAAACATGGATTCCGGGTTCAGCCTGCGGTGAAACTGCAGGCTGCCCCGGAATGACGACGGTGAATCACGTGGTTTCGAGGAGACAGGCATGAACGCAGCAGCGGCGGAAGTTCCGCAAGACAACGGACCCCTGGTCGAAATCCGGGGCCTGTCCAAGACCTACACGCGCGGCAAGCAGAAGCTCGAGGTGTTGCACCACATCGACCTCGACATCGCGCGCGGGGATTTCTTTGCGCTGATGGGGCCGTCCGGTTCGGGCAAGACGACATTGTTGAACCTGATCGGTGGGCTGGATTCGCCGACCGAAGGCAGCCTCGTGGTGGACGGCAAGCGCATCGACAAGATGGGCGAGGGCCAGCTTGCGCGCTGGCGCGCCGGCAACGTCGGCTTCGTGTTCCAGTTCTACAACCTGATGCCGGCGCTCTCGGCGCAAAAGAACGTTGAACTCCCCTTGCTGCTGACCAAGTTGTCGGGCGCCAAGCGCAAGAAAAACGCGGCCATCGCGCTGCAACTGGTGGGCCTGGCCGACCGCGGCTCGCACAAGCCGGCAGAACTCTCGGGCGGCCAGCAGCAGCGTGTGGCGATCGCGCGCGCAATCGTGTCCGACCCGACGTTGCTGGTCTGCGACGAGCCCACCGGCGACCTGGACCGCCAGTCGGCCGAGGAAGTGCTGACGTTGTTGCAGCGCCTCAACAAGGAACACGGCAAGACCATCGTGATGGTCACCCACGATCCCAAGGCCGCCGAGTATGCAAGTCACACGTTGCACCTGGACAAGGGCACGCTGGTCGAACGTGGTGCGCCTGCGACCCCTCCGCTCCCGGGCGAGCGACAGGAGTAGCGTGCGAATCCTGCACGGCTCCTCATCCGGCGCTGCGTGCCATCGTCTCCCGGGTGGAGAAGGAAACAGCAACGAAGTGAGGCTGTGAGAACGTCATGAAATACTTCCATCTGGTTTGGGCGGCGCTGTTTCGCAAGAAGACGCGCACCTTCCTGACATTGGTGTCGATCATCGCGGCGTTCCTGTTGTTCGGATTGCTCGACTCGGTGCGCGTGGCGTTCACGCCGGGCGACAGCGTGGCCGGCGCGGGGCGGCTGGTCGTGACCTCGCGGATGTCCATGCAACAGCCCCTGCCGGAGAGCCTCGGCGCGCGCATCGACAACGTGCATGGCGTCAAGGCCGTCGCCTATGCCAACTATTTCGGGGGTGTCTACCAGGATCCCAGGAATCAGATCTTCAGTGCCGCGGTCAGTCCCGATTACCTCGATCTGTATCCCGAGCTGTCGCTGCCCGCCGCACAACGCAAGGCGTGGAACCAGACGCGTACCGGGGCGATCGTGGGGTCGGCGCTGGCCAAGCGCTTCGGCTGGAAGATTGGCGACAAGATTCCACTCACCTCCACGATCTGGCCGTCGAAATCCAGCGGCAACAACACCTGGACCTTCGACATATCCGGGATCTTCCATGCCGTCGACAAGAAGGACGCGGGCATGGAGCAGATGTTCATGTTCCACTGGAAGTACTTCGACGAAAACAACCGGTTCGGTTCCGGACAGGTGCACTGGTACGTGGTGCAGGTGGCCGATCCGGCGCACGCCGATGCCATCGCCAGGAACATCGATGCGATTTCGGCCAACTCCGACCATGAGACGCGCGCGCAGACCGAACAGGCGTTCCAGGCATCGTTCATCAAGCAGCTGATCAACATCGGCTTCGTCGTCATGGCGATCATGGGTGCGGTGTTCTTCACGCTGCTGCTGTTGACCGGCAACACCATGATGCAGGCGGTACGCGAGCGAACATCCGAACTTGCGGTGCTGAAGACGATCGGTTTCTCCGGCCGCAGCGTGCTGGCAATGGTGCTGGCCGAGGGCGTGTTGATGTTGCTGGTCGGCGGGCTGATCGGCATCGGACTGGTGGCGTTGATCGTGCCGGGCATGGCGGCGGCCAGCGGCGGCATGGTCCCCATCCACGGCGTGGCTGGACAAACCTGGGGCATCGGCATCGCATTGATGGTGCTGATCGGGCTGATCGTCGGGTTGCTGCCCGCGCTGCGGGCCATGCGCCTCAACATCGTCGATGCGCTGAGCGGGCGCTGAGGAGCCGTCATGAAATTCCTGGTCAATCTTGGACTACTGGTGCTGGCCGCGGGTGCGCTGGCGATCTGGACGATGTTGCCCTGGGTGGGCGCCCTGATCGCCGCAGCCCTTTTCGCGATCTGGATGGTGGCGACACGCGTGGGGCGCCAGGCGGCCTCCGTGACGATGGTCGGCATCGCCACGCTCGGGCAGCGGCTGGGATCTTCGCTGGTGATCCTGATCGGAATCGCCGGCGTGGTGGGCGTACTGGTGGCGCTGCTGGCGATGGGCGAAGGCCTGACCGCGACACTCAGCAGCGGCGGACGCAACGACACCGCGATCGTGCTGCGCGGCGGCGCGGTTTCCGAATCGCAATCGGTGCTGGTGCGCGACGACATCGACACGATCGAGCAGGCCGCGGGCGTCGCGCGCGACGCTTCCGGCAAGCCGATGGCATCGGCCGAACTTGTGGTGGCCGCCAACCTGCCGCTTCGGGATTCCAGCGGCGACGGCAATGCCCAGTTGCGTGGCGTCGACGAGCGGGCCTGGGAGCTGCGACCGGATCTGCGGATCGTCGAAGGCCGCAAGTTCAAGCCCGGGATGCGTGAACTGGTGGTCGGTGAAGCCGCGCACCGACAGTACGCCGGCCTGGACCCGGGGCACGAGATAAAACTCGGCAACCAGACCTGGACGGTGGTCGGCATCTTCAAGAGCGATGGCGCGTGGAACTCGGAGTTGTGGGCCGATCGCCAGACGGTTGCGTCGGCCTATCGGCGCGGCAGCAGCGCCGAGTCGGTCTTGGTGAAGCTGACCAGTCCGGCCGCGTTCAATACCTTCAAGGCCGCCCTGGCCAGCGATCCACGCCTCAAGGTCGAGGCCAGCACCACGCACGATTATTTCGCCAAGCAGTCGGCGGGCTTGAGCAAGATCATCCGGGTGGTCGGCCTGACGGTGGGCGTGATCATGGCGATCGGCGCGCTGTTCGGTGCGCTCAACTGCATGTTCGCCGCGGTGGCTTCCCGCGCCCGGGAAATTGCGACCTTGCGCGCGATCGGATTCCGCGGTGCGCCGGTGGTGGTATCGGTGATGCTGGAAACGATGTTGCTCGCGCTTGCCGGCGGCGTGCTCGGGGCGCTGGTGGTGTGGCTGGTGTTCAACGGTTACGACGCATCCACGCTCAGCGGTTTCACCCAGGTCATGTTCAAGTTCAAGGTCGGCCCCGACTTGATCTGGACCGGGCTGAAATGGGCCCTTGCCATCGGCTTCGTCGGCGGCCTGTTCCCGGCGGTGCGCGCGGCGCGCTTGCCGGTCACGACCGCGTTGCGCGAGCTTTAGCTTCTCCGTCCGTTTCGGGAGAGGGGTTCGACGCGACAGTCACAACATGCGCCAGGGCACGAAGATCGCCGCCAGGATGACGATGAAAATCGACCACTTGGTCGCGTAGTAGAGCTTGCGGTTGCGTTTTTTGAGCTTTTTGCCAACGCGCCGCACCGCGTAGGCGTACTTGAAGATGCGGTTGATGCCGCCGGTGCGGTCACCCTCGACGTTGGGCGAGGTGCCCGCCGCCAGCAGCGTGCGGCCGACGAAACGGTTGAGGGCCTGCGCCCAGCGGTAGCGCATCGGCCGCTCGAGGTCGCAGAACAGGATGATGCGGTCCCGGTCGGTTTCGTTGGCGGCCCAGTGGATGTAGGTTTCGTCAAACACCACGCCCTCGCCGTCGCGCCAGCTGTAGGGATTGCCATCGACCCGGATCCAGCAGCGGTCGTCGTTGGGTGTGATCAGCCCGAGGTGATAGCGCAGCGAGCCCGCGAACGGATCGCGGTGCTTTCCGAGCTGGCTGCCGGCTGGCAACTGGGTGAACGCGGCGGCCTTGATGTGCGGCGAACCCTTCAGGATTTCGACCGTGCGCGGGCACAGCGCCAGCGCCGAGGGATGCGGCGCGTCGTCGTACCACTTGAGGTAGAAGCGCTTCCAGCCGGTGCGGAAGAAGGAATGGAAGCCGGCGTCGTTGTACTGGCTGGACGCCTTGATCTGGCGGGCGCGCGCCAGCGCCACCGCTTCGTCGCGGATGACCTGCCAGTTGCGGCGCAGGTTCTCGAGCTCGGGGAAGTCCGCGGGCGCCAGGAACGGGGTCCTCGGCACCCGCGAGAACGCGTACATCAGGACATTGATGGGCGCCATGAAGGTCGAATGGTCGGTGACCTGGCGCACGAAGCGGTGGCGCTCCCGACCACGGAAGTGCACGTACAGCGCGCAAGCAACCAGGATGGCGAGAATGATCCACTTGATCATGGCGGCGGTGTGGCGATGACGGCTCCGTGACCCGCGACGATTTTACTCCGCGTGGCAGGTTGCGGTTCGCACGCGCGGTGGGGCCGCAGGCCGTCCAGACCGGTGTTCGTGGCCGCGTTGTCCGACCAGGTGCTCAGCGCCGCGCAGCCCGGCGTTCGCGTTCCAGCAGCATTTCCTTGCGCGTGGCGCCCCAGCGCCAGCCGCCGGGCTCGCCATCGGCGCGGACCACGCGGTGGCACGGGATGATCAGCGCCAGGTGGTTGGCGCCGCAGGCGCGACCCACGGCGCGCGCCGCGCCGGGTTCGCCGATTTCGCGCGCGACCTGTCCGTAGCTGCGCGTCGTACCGGCCGGGATGCGCGTGAGCGCCTCCCAGACCCGCCACTGGAAGGCGGTTGCGGCCACGTCGAGCGGGGGCAGCGGCGGTGCTTCGCGCATCCGGCCCGGGGCCTCGAATTCGCGCGCGACGCGTGCAATCACCGCCGACAGCCATTCGTCCCGTCCTGCGTCCACCCGGGTCAGATCGGCATGGTCGAATTCCCTGCGCAGGCCCTGCACCAGGGTTGCGTCGTCGGCCCCGAGTGAAACCGAGCACAGGCCGCGCGTGGTGGCCGCCACCAGCACGCGCCCCAGCGGGCAGGCGACGGTGGTGTAGCGAATCGCGAATCCCTTGCCGCCCGCACGGTAGTGCGCGGGAGGCATGCCCAGCAGGCGGTCGCTGTGCTCGTAGACGCGGCTGCCGGAACCGAACCCTGCGGCGTAGACCGCGGCGGTGACATCCGAGCCGTTGCGCAGCGTGCGACGGAGCTCCGCGAAGCGGCGGGCGCGGGCATATTCGGACGGCGAGACGCCGAAGCGGCGGCGGAAGCGGCGCTGCAGCCATCCGGGCGACAGTCCGACTTTCGCCGCGAGTGCGGCAAGGGTGGGAGTCGGGCCATCCTGCTCCAGCAGCGAGCGGGCCAACTCCAGGGGGCCATCCAGGGCGGCTTCCGGTGAACGGTGGCTTCGCGTTTGCATGGAATCAGCTTGCCGCGTGCACCCGCCCGGTGCCATCCGGAACGTGTCGTGTTCAGCGGGTGGGAGGGAGTGCGGAGCGGCTGCGGGGTACCACGGTGAACTCGCCTTCGATGATCTCTGCTTCAGCCTTCCGCGAACGCCGGCGCTGCAGCCAGCGCCGCACCAGCAGCACGCAGGCCGTGGTCGCGATCACCGCCGCGCCCAGCAACAATCCGGTCACCAGCAAGCCGACGGCCAGCACCATGGCCAGAATCAGCGCCAGTGCGCGCAGCACCGGATGTTGCGGCGGGCGGATGGAAAAGGTTCGGATGCGCACGGAAGGCCCCGCATGGCAGAATGGTACCTTTCCACCATGAGGGCGCGCGGCCGGCGTCTCAAGTGCTGATGGACATGTCCGTTTCCGATGAAGTGCTGTGCCGCCTCGAGGACATCCCCGATGGCGGGGTGCTGGGCGTCGATCCACCCGACCCCATGGGCGAACCGCTGCTGCTGGCGCGCCACGGCAATGCGGTGCGCTGCTGGCTCAATATCTGCCCGCACGCGGGGCGGCGAATGGACTACGCCCCGGGACTGTTCCTGGTCAAGGATGACAAGCTCACCTGCGCGGTACACGGCGCCACCTTCGCCCTGCGCGAGTCCGGGCTGTGCGTGGCCGGACCCTGCCGCGGCCAGTCGCTGGTGGCGGTTCCGGTGAAGATCCGCGACGGGATGGTGGTGCGCGACTGACGGTGACCACTGCGGGCATTGCAGGCCCTGCACCCGCAACGCTGCAGGGCGGACACCGTCCGCCACGGCGGGCAATGCCCGCCCTACCCACTAAGCTGGGGGCCGTCCGTCAAGGCAGGGCAATGTCCGCAGCACGTTCACCACCGGAGTAGGGCGGACACCGTCCGCCATGGCGGGCAATGCCCGCCCTACGCCACAACACGGCAGGGCGGACACCGTCCGCCTGCGCGACCGACGGTGGTTGGTTGAACGGCGGGATCCGCTTCGCTTCCCGGCGAGATCCGCTTCGCTTCTCCCGCCCTACGCTTCGTGGGGCGGACACTGTCCGCCGTGCACCGTGGGTCAGTGGCCCATCACCACGTTCACCATCACCAGGGTCACCACCAGCATGATCGCGGTCAGCGGCAGGCCCACGCGCACGAAATCGCGTGGCTTGTAGCCACCGGGGCCGGTGACGATCAACAGCGTCGGGCTGGCGCCGGGGATCAGGAAGGTGTTGGAAACCGACAGCGCCACGATCAGTGCGTACATGGCCGGGTTGCCGCCCGATGCCAGCGCGACGTTGATGGCCATCGGCACCATCATCACCGCGGTGCCCACGTGCGAGATGATCTGCGAGAGCACCAGCGCCAGGATCGCGATGAAGGCCTGCAGCATCCACTGCGGCAGGTGACCCAGGTAGCGCATGATTTCCTGCGCCATCCAGGCGGCGGTGCCGGTGGAATCCATCGAGATGCCCAGCGGGATCAGGCAGGCCATCACGAAGATGGTCTTCCAGTTGATCGCGCCGTAGGCCTCGTCCATGTTGAGCACGCCGGCCAGCAGCATGCCGACCGCACCGGTCATCATGGCCACCGACAGCCGAAGGTCGGTGAAAAGGCCCAGCGCCATCGCCAGCGCGAAGAACACCAGCGCGTAGCGCACCTTGCCGGGGCGTTGTTCCTCGCTGGGAATGTCGGTGACCGGCACCAGGTCGCGGCTTTCCGAAGCCAGGATGAGATCGCGCCAGTAGCTGTGCAGCACCAGGGTGTCGCCGGCGTGCAATGTCATCTTGCGCACGTCCTCACCGCGGGTGACCTCCTCGCCGCGGTTTACCGCCAGCACCGAGATGCCGTAGCGCTTGCGCAGGTGCAGGTCGCCGACCTGCTGCTTGATGAATTTCGAGCTGGGTGGAATCACCACTTCGGAAATGCCGGCGCGGGTGGGATTGAACATGTCGGCGAGGGCCTGGACGCGGCTGCCGACGCGGCACTTGAGCGCCTGCGCGAACTCGCCGACTGCCTTGCGCGGCCCCAGCACGCCGAGCACCGTGCCGACCCAGATCATCTCGTCGCCCGGGGGCGAAAGGCGTGCCTCGTTGCCGGTCTTGATCGCCAGGATCAGTGGTGCGTTCTCCAGCGTCTCGGCCTCGCCGATGCTCATGCCGACCAGCGGGCTGTCGGCGGTGACGGTGAGCTCGGTCACGTCGCCCTCGATGCCGTAGGTGTCGGCGAAGTAGCTTTCGGTTCGGCCGGGCGTGACCTTGGGCTTGGCCTCGTCCTCGTCGCGCATCAGGCGATTGCCGAACAAGGCGAAATAGGCGATGCCCACCAGCAGCAGCGGGATGCCGATCGGCGTGATCGAGAACAGCGAGAACGGTTCGATGGTGTGCGCGCCGGGCGGCAGGTTGCGGTTCGCGCTGGCGATCAGGTCGTTCAGCAGGATCAGCGGCGAGTTGGAGATCAGCGTCATGCTGGTGCCGGCCAGGATGCAGAACGCCATCGGCAGCAGCAGGCGTTTCAGCGGCATCCCGGTGCGCGAGGACACGCGGCTGGCCACCGGCAGGAACAACGCGGCCAGCGCCTGGCTCTGGATGATCGAGGACAGGACCCCGACGGTGCTGTTGAGCAGCAGCGAAACGCGGCCTTCCACGCCACCCGAAAGGCGCAGGATGAACGAGGCCGCCTTGTTGAGCACGCCGGTGCGGTCCAGCCCCGCGCCCATGATCATGATGCCGATCAGCGACAGCACCGCGTTGGACGCGAAGCCGTCGAACAGGCGGTCGATGGGCATCAGCCCGGTGATGCCGATCACCACCAGCACCAGCAGCGCCACGATGTCCGGGCGCACCCATTCCAGCAGCAGCATCAGCACCGTGAAGCCGACCAGCCCGAGCACCAGCAGCATGTCGGGGGTGAGGGTCAACTCCATTGGCGCTCGGGTCCGGTCAGGTCAGAGTGTCGGTGGCATCGGGGGATTGTGGCACACGCTCATACAACAGATCCGTAACCGCGTGGCCCAGCGCGACGCCGCGCCGCTCGAAGCGCGTCTCGATTCGCCAGGGCGGACGCATCGATTCGCCGCTTTGCCCCGCGCGTGGTTTGAAAGCCGGTTGGGTGGCCAGCACTTCGCGCATGTGGCCAGCATACTCGGGCCAGTCGGTAGCCAGGTGCAGCAGGCCGCCTGGTTTCATGCGCGCTGCCAGCAGGTGCACGAACGCCGGCTGGATCAGCCGGCGCTTGTGGTGGCGCTTCTTGGGCCACGGATCGGGAAACCAGATGCGCACTTCGGCCAGCGCGGACGGTGCGATTTCGTTCTGCAGCACCTCGACCGCGTCGTGGTTCCAGATCCGCACGTTGCGCGCATCGCAGGCGGCCAGCGCGTTCAACAGCCGGCCCACGCCCGGGCGGTGCACTTCGATGCCAAGGTGATCGCGTGCGGGATCGTGTTCGGCGGACCACGCCAGCGCCTCGCCGTTGCCGAAGCCGATCTCCAGCACCCTGGGCGCGTGGCGGCCGAACAGTGCATCGAGGTCGCGCGGCGTACCCGTGTAATCGATGCCGAAACGCGACCAGTGCTGGTCGAAGGCGCGTTGCTGGGCCGGCGTGATGCGGCCCTGGCGCAGCACGAAGCTGCGGACCGTGCGCTGGTGTCTGGATGCCTCGTCGTTCAAGGAAAACCCCTCTCCCCGGTTGAGCGGCAAGGGGCAGGCCCGGATCCTGCGTGTACCGCCGAACCCTCACCCGGCGCTTCGCGCCACCCTCTCCCGGCGGGAGAGGAGGAAATCAGCCGATCAATCCGTCCACCGGGCTGGATGCCGATGCATAGCGCCTGCGCGGGATGCGCCCGGCACGAAAGGCCGCGCGCCCGGCCTCGATCGCGCACTTCATGGCATGCGCCATCAACACCGGGTCGCGTGCATGCGCGATCGCGGTATTCATCAGCACGCCGTCGCAACCCAGTTCCATCGCCAGAGACGCGTCCGAGGCGGTGCCGACGCCGGCATCGACGATCACCGGAACCTTCGCGTTCTCCACGATCTCCAGGATCGTGTAGCGGTTCTGGATGCCGAGCCCGGAGCCGATCGGCGCGGCCAGCGGCATCACCGCCGCGCAGCCCAGTTCCTCGAAACGCCTGGCCAGCAGCGGGTCGTCGGTGGTGTAGACCATCACCTCGAACCCGTCCTTGACCAGCGCCTCGGCCGCGGCAAGGGTCTCGACGACATCCGGGAACAGCGTCTTCTGGTCGCCGATGATTTCCAGCTTGACCAGCGAATGCCCGTCCAGCAGTTCGCGCGCGAGGCGGCAGGTACGGAGCGCTTCCTCGCTGCTGTGGCAGCCGGCAGTGTTGGGCAGCAGGGTGTAGCGATCCGGCGGCAGGGCGTCCAGCAGGTTCGGCTCGTCGGCCTTCTGGCCCAGGTTCATCCGCCGCACCGCGAAGGTGACGATTTCCGAACCTGCCGCTTCCGTGGCACGGCGGGTTTCGTCGAGATCCTTGAACTTGCCGGTGCCGGTGAGCAGGCGCGAGCGGAACGCGCGACCGGCGATGGTCAGCGCATCATCGGCATTGCTGGACGGGGCGGAAGGTCGGAGCTGGGCATTCATGGCGTGGTGACATCGGGTTCAAAACGTAATTGTAGTGCGTACCGTTGCGCCGGGATCGCGTCAAATCCCCCAAATTGCCGTCATTCCGGACGCGGCGAAGCCGCGATCCGGAGTCTGCTCTTGCACCGCGCGGTTGTTGCTCGGGAAGCAAAGCGTGCCGGACGCGCTCGCTTCGCGTGCGGAGACCGTTTGGCAACGTCGTCTGGGAGGCAGTCATCCCTGGCCGGTCGTTCAACGTCGCGTGATCTGCTACCGGCAGATCGCAAACGCGCCGTTTGCGCTCGCTTCGCGAGCGGACGCCGTTGTGCAGCGGGGTTCGGGCAAGCAACCATCCTTGGTGCCGGGCGCCGGCCCGGCCATCCCTGGCCGGTCGTTCAACGTCGCGCGATCTGCCACCGGCAGATCGCAAACGCGCCGTTTGCGCTCGCTTCGCGAGCGGACGCCGTTTGGCAACGTGGTTCTAGTGTGGTGCTTTACCCTGTTTGACCCATTCAGAGCCAAGCGGAAAGGTCAGGGCAAGGCGCAGTGCGCGGCCCATGGTGGTTCCATGGGCAAGCGCTGCAACGCGGCCATGGCCTTTCCGCTTGGCTCCCGAAGGGCGAGCCGCTGGACACCCGTCTGCGGCGTTGCATTCGCTTGAAAGGGAACCACCCTTCCTGCGCGAATGCGCCTGGCAGCCGAGTGCCCAGCGACTCGCTGAATGGGTCAAACAGGGTGAAGCGCCACACAACAAGCAACCATCCCTGGTGCCGGGCGCCGGCCCGGCCATCCCTGGCCGGTCGTTCAACGTCGCGCGATCTGCCACCGGCAGATCGCAAACGCGCCGTTTGCGCTCGCTTCGCGAGCGGACGCCGTTTGGCAACGTGGTTCAGGCAAGCAACCATCCCTGGTGCCGGGCGCCGGCCCGGCCATCCCTGGCCGGTCGTTCAACGTCGCGCGATCTGCCACCGGCAGATCGCAAACGCGCCGTTTGCGCTCGCTTCGCGAGCGGACGCCGTTGCTAGGCTCGGCCGTCCAGGCCTCGCCAAGCAACCCGGCCCTCCGCATCCTGCTCCGGGCGCTCGGCTTCGCACGCGATGCCCCCGGCATCGCGTAAGCGCTCAGCCTCCCCCAATGGCCTGCACTACTTCCACCTGGTCGCCTTCGCGCAGGCGGTGTTGAGCGTGTCGGCTGCGGGGCACGATTTCACGGTTGACCTCGACCGCGACGCGGCGTTCGGCGTATCCGGCGTCGGCGAGCAGGCTCGCGACCGTTGCATCCGCGGTGCATTGGTGGGGTTTTCCGTTGAGCTGGATCTTCATGGCGTCAGTGTAGTATCTGGCGATCGCGCGCGGGGCGGTTCCGTCAGCGGATGCGCGGCTCGTTGCCGTTGTTGCCCGGATGGTGCTTGCGTGGCGAGGACGGTCGGTCGTAGCGTTGGGGCTTCTGGTGTTTTGCGCGATTTTCCTGCGCGTGCTGCCGGGCCTGTACCTCGGCCTGGCGCTGGGCCTGCTGCGCGCGTGCGCGCTGCCGGACCTGCATTTCGGCCTGGCGCTGGCGTTGCACCTGTTGGGCGCGTACGCGTTGTCGGGCCTGCATTTCGGCCTGGCGCTGGCGCTGCGCCTGTTGGGCGCGTACGCGTTGTCGGGCCTGCATTTCGACCTGGCGCTGGCGCTGCATCTGCTGTTCACGCACGCGCTGCCGGGCCTGCACCTCGGCCTGCTGTTCGCGCGCGCGCTGCTGCGCCTGCATCTGTACCTGGCGATGCTGTTGCGCCTGCAATTCGACCTGGCGTTGGCGTTGCGCCTGTTGCTCGCGTGCGCGTTGCTGTGCCCGCAGGTCGACCCGGCGTTGCGGTTGCGCCACTTGTTCGCGGGCAAGTTGCGGGGCCCGGGTCGGTGGCTGCTGTCGTCGAGGCTCCGGTACGTGAACGGCATGGTCCAGGGTGCGTGCAGGCTCCAGGGGGCGAACCACCGGCAGGCGGCCCGGTGCGACGTGTCTGGCTTCGGTCTTGCGCGCCGACGCTTCCGGCGGCCGGGCGCGGGATTTCTCCGGGTGCGCAAAGCGTGCGCTGCGCAGTTCCCCGGCGCGTGGCTGCGGCTGCAGCGGCTGGCGAAGGGCCGGGATCGGACGCACGGTATTGCGAGATGCGCGCGCGCCGGGCGTGCCGCGCGCAGGTCGGGTCACCGGCTGCGGGGCGGGTTCACCGTGCACTCGTGGTACTGCGTGGCGGCGGCCGCCGGATGTGGCGGCATCGCGTGCGGCAAGTTCGCGTACCAGCTTGACGCGTTCCGCGCGCGGTTCGTGATCCGCGTGCCGGCGCCGCAGTTCATGCGCCTGCACCGGCGACAACGGCCGGCCGTGTTGCTGTGCGATGACCGGTTCGCGCGCACGGAAGGGCAGCGGGCGTGGCGCAGGCTGGTGGCGTGCCACCACCGGCTTCACGAACGGGCGTCGTCCATGCACGTCGATGATCCGGGTCTCGGTGTGGTGCAGCCCCAGGCTCTCGCGCCCCGGAACCACGCCGGGCGTCACGACGGGTTCGCTGCGGCTCAGCTGGTTGCGGTTCAGGCGCAGTACCGCCGGGTGTACCGGCCGCGCATCGGTGAACACCTTGCGCGGCACCGCCGTCACCGCACCGGGCATCCGGCGGTAGGCGTAATGGTGCCGGTCCCAGCGGGGCCGATGGCCGCTTCGGTAGTCATTGTAAAAGTTGTTGATGACAGTCTTGTTGACGTACACGTTGCGCACGTTGGTGACGTTCACGCGCGTGAAGTAGCGGCGCGAGGCGTGGAACCACGGAACGTAAACGTCGCGCGGACCGAGCGGGAACCAGCCGACCGGCCGGCCGCCACCCAGGTGCAGCGAAACCGACCAGCCCGAGCCTCCCACGAAGGCCACCATCGCCGGCGCGTAGACCGGTCGCACGTCGAGCGGGCCGGGTACCCAGCCCCAGCGGTTGCGGATGTAGACCCAGCGGCCGTAGTGGAACGGCGCGAAGCCCCAGGGCTGGCGGTCCACCCAGGTCCAGCCCCACGGGTCGATCCAGACCCAGCGTCCGTAACGGTACGGCGCCCAGCCGGCTGGCACGGTGTTCGGATACCACACGTGGCCGTATTGCGGCACGGCGTTCCACTGCCCGTACTCGTAGAGCTGATCCGCGCCGATCATGTCCGGCGGCACGTATTGTTGTTCGCGCTGCGCGTAGCGCCGGTAGTTCGCGTCGCGCGCCTGGCAGAAGCGGTCGAAGGCGTCCGGTTCGGGCAGGCCCGTGACGTCCACGTCCGCGAGCGTGGAGTCGTTGAAGCGGTACGAAGTGTTTGCGGTGACTTCGCGGCTGGCGCCGTTTTCGCCATACACGACGCCGTGGCCTTCGAACACGGTGACCATGCTGCCGATGCCGTCCGGGTCGTTGTCGATGCGATAGATGCCCGGCGTGCTGGCGACGAATGCGATGGTGGGTGTGTCGACCTCGAAGTTGGCGTCGTAGGCGAGCTGGCGCAGGTCCAGGTTGAGCGTGCCCTGCGACAGCTCCATCTGGACGTTGTTTTCGGAAAGGTTGAGGAAATCGAAGGCGCTGTCGTGCGCGATCCGCACCGAGGCGTCGCCCAGCTCCAGCACCGCGAGGCCGTCGTCACCCGTCAGCAGGCGGTCGCCCAGCACCATCGGGCGGTTGATCTGGACCGAGCCCCAGTCGTTCTCGCCGGCCGGGGCAAACTGCACCTGGCCGGAAAGATAGGCCAGCCGCGCCACGCGGCCGGGATCCTGGTCGGAATCGGAATAGGCGGATTGTGTGCTGCCCGGGGGCGCATCGTATGACTGCGCCCGCAGCGGGCCCGCGCCCGCCAGCAGCAGGCTGCAGACGCCACCGGCCAGCAACATCGTGCGCAGGAAACGGAAAGAGCTCATGCTCGACTCCCGGTGGATACGGGCGCATTGCCCTGGTCGTCGGTACGGCGCCCTTCGTCCGACGATTCCATTGAAACGGGGCCGGGCTGAATGTTGACCTGCTGAGTTCACTATTTAAGAGTTACCGCCCGCCGCGTTCAGTGCGCGTTCGGAAAACGTTGCGCAAATCGTGGGCGCCTCGCTACCATCCGTGCACGATGCGGGTGTAGCTCAATGGCAGAGCCGTAGCTTCCCAAGCTACTGACGAGGGTTCGATTCCCTTCACCCGCTCCAGCCGTTTCCGGCCGCCTATGGCCGGGTGCGATCTTCCCCGGGGTGGCGCGATGACTTCACACGGCCCGGCTTGCGCGCGGTTCGCACGATTGCGGGCCGGACGTCCGGGCGCGATGGCGCCGGCGCGTGCCGAAGAGGGGCGCGTGCCATGAGGATCGTGATTCTGTCGCGCAATTCGCGCTTGTATTCGACCGCGCGGCTGGTCGCGGCCGGGCGTGCGCGCGGGCACCGCGTGCGCGTGCTCGATCCCCTGCGCTGCTACATGCGCATCGGCCGCGAGGGATTCGCTCTGCGCTACGGCGGGCGGCCATTGAAGAAAATCGACGCGGTGATTCCGCGAATCGGTGCATCGGTTGCATTTTACGGCACCGCGGTTCTGCGCCAGTTCGAGATGATGGGCGTGTATACGCCCAGTCCCTCCGACGCGATCCTGCGCGCGCGCGACAAGCTGCGCAGCCTGCAGATCCTCGCCGGTGGCGGCATCGACCTGCCGGCAACCGTGTTCGGCGACAACCCGGATGACACCGCGGACCTGCTGGCGATGCTGGGGTCGCCGCCGCACGTGATCAAGCTCAACGAGGGCGCCCAGGGATCGGGCGTGGTGCTGGCCGAAACGCCGATTGCCTCGCGCAGCGTGATCGAGGCGTTCCGGGGCCTGTACGCCAATTTCCTGGTGCAGCGGTTCGTACCCGAGGCGAATGGTTGCGACCTCCGTTGCCTGGTCGTCGGCGGGCATGTGGTGGCCGCCATGCAGCGGACCTCCACCGACGGAGACTTCCGCGCCAACCTGCACCGCGGCGGCACCGCCCGACCCGCGCGGGTGTCGCCGGCCGAGCGGGACATGGCGCTCGGCGCGGTGCGCCTGCTGGGGCTGGGCATCGCCGGCGTCGACCTGCTGCGTTCGGAGGACGGGCCGCTGCTGCTGGAGGTCAACGCCTCGCCGGGCCTGGAAGGCATCGAGGGCGCGACCGGCGTGGACGTGGCCGGCGCGGTGATCGAACACATCGAGCAGGCACTGGCCTGAACACACCACGCTGTTCCGGGGCGACGGCACCGGGCCGCGCATTCGACGACCAGCTTAGTACGAAATTTATCGTTGACATGCCGGATTCGATGTGCCTATCATCCACCCTCAGTGTGGTTGCGTGGAAATGTCGGCCATCCTGGTCGGCAGTGCGACAGCTACGGAGCACAGCCATGAATTCGATCAAGCGTTGGGGATGCATGGTGGCCGTTGCGGCGGCCACGGGAATGTTGTTGCAGGGTTGCGCCACGACCGGGGCCGCCGGAAGCGGGCAGGCGTCCGCCGGGCCGACCACGACGACGGCCAGCGGCCACGAGAAGGCCGTGGTCAAGGCCGACACCAAGGAAAACTTCGAAGCGGTGGTGGCGGCCATCCACAAGCAGATGGAGCCGGGCGGCCGCTGGCAGTACATCGACAAGCACGAACGCGGGACAATCGATGGAAGCTTCGCCGACATGCGCAAGCTCTATGACAAGTTCGGCAGCGTGGACAAGATGGACCAGCCTGCCAAGCAGCGCCTTCTGGCCGACCAGACCACGATCAACGCGATCCTGACCCGGAAGGACGGCGAACGGCTGATTTGCAAGAATACCCTGCCAATCGGTTCGCACCTGCCGGTCAGGACCTGCAAGACCTACGCCCAGCTCCAGGCCGAGTGGCGGCATACGCAGCAACAGTTCGACCAGATCAACCAGCAGGGGCGGAAGCCGGTCCAGAGCCAAAGCCTCACACGCCCGAACCCGCAGGGACAAGCCCCGATGAGGGGCCATTGACAACGAGATGCCAACGGGCACGCCCGTCGTCATGGACGCGACGGTGAGGGATGATTGAATTGGGGCAAGCATGATGGCCGCTGCAAGGCAGGCGTCGCCTCGACCCACCGAGGCCGAACTGGAAATCCTGCAGGTGCTGTGGGAGCACGGCGCTTGCACGGTTCGGGACGTGCACGAGGTGTTGCACCGGCGCTCGGGAACCGGCTACACCACCGCGCTGAAGCAGCTCCAGATCATGCACGAGAAGGGACTGGTGCGACGCGACGAATCGCAGCGCGCGCACCGGTACCGGGCCGCCGTGGGCAAGGAGCGCACCCAGAAGCGACTGCTGGGCGACCTGCTCGATCGGGTCTTCGACGGTTCCCCGTCGCGACTGGTGCTGCAGGCCCTGGGTGACCACAAGGCCAGCCGCGAGGAGCTGCAGGAAATCCGTGCGTTGCTGAACCGTCTCGACGGGGAAGGCGACAAGTGAACGCATCGATGCTGGCGATGGCCGTGATCCAGGCGCTCGGCTGGTGCCTGTTGCACTTTTTCTGGCAGGCCGCGCTGGTTGGCGCGGTGTACGCGCTCGCGCGCATCGTGCTGCCGCGCGGCAATCCGCGTTACCTCGCCGCGATGCTGGCGCTCGTCGTGTTGGCGGTGGTGCCGGGCTGGACTTTCTGGCAGGCGCTGCGGGAACTTGCCCACCCGGTCGCCACCGGCGGCGTGATGCCGGCGACGGCCGTCGCCACCGTCGGCGCATCGACGGGCCCGCACGAGACGGCTGGCTGGCTGGCGGCAGTCGGCGTCGCGCTGCCGTGGCTGGTGCTGGCGTGGAGCTGCGGCGTGGTACTGCTGGCGTTGCGGGTCGCGCGGCAGTGGCACCGGTTGCGGATGATCGTGCGTGCGGCCGAGGCATTGCCGGCCTGGCAGGCGCGGGCGCGCGCGCTGGCGCGGCGGCTGGGCCTGCGGCGCACGGTGCCGGTACTGGCCAGCGTGCGCATCGCCACGCCGACCCTGGTCGGCTGGGTGCGGCCCGCGGTGGTCATGCCGCTGGCGATGCTTGCCTCGATGCCCGCCGAACAATTGGACCTGGTGCTGGCCCACGAGCTTGCCCACCTCCGGCGCCTGGACCATTTGGCCAACCTGTTCCAGGTGCTGCTTGAAATCGTGTTCTTCTACCATCCGGTGGTGCACTGGATTTCGCGCGATGCGCGCAACGAACGCGAGCTTTGTTGCGATGCGCTGGCGCTGCGCGCCAGTGGCGGCAGTCGTCGCGATTTCGTGGCCGCACTGGCCGGCCTGGAGGAGTTTCGCGCCGGCCACGCCAACCTCGCGCTCGCGGCCAGCGGCGGGTTGCTGCTGGAGCGTGCCTGGTTCGTGTCCGGGGTGGCGCCCGGGCGTCCGCGCCGGCAGGCGCAGGCCGTCGTTTCCTGGGTGCTCGCCGCGGCACTGGTATTGGCGTTGGCGGTGGTCTGGTGGCAGCGTACGACCGCTGTACCCCGGGTAGCCCCGGTGCAGGTGCGTCCCGCGTTCGGCCTTGCGGCGCCAACGCTGCAGGCAGGCGCGATGCCCGCACCCGGGCTGCTGGCGCCGATCCATTTCCTCGTGGCCGAGCGCAGCGCCACGATGCAGCCGGAGCACGCGGCGTTGCGTGAGCCGGTCGCCTTGCCGCGCCTGCCGCTCCGGGTGGTTGACCTTGCGCCGGCCGCGCCCGCGGTCGGCGCGCTGCCCGCGGCATCGGACGCTGCCGGCACAACCGCGCAGCCGGAGGTCGAACACGCCACCGCAGCCGGGCCCGCCGCGGTCGCGCCGCAGGCACTGCACGTGGTCGCGCCGGTCTACCCGCGCGCCGCGCTGGCCAGGGGGATCCGCGGCCGGGTGACGGTTGCCTTCACGCTCGACGCCGATGGCCGGCCGCAGAACCTTGCCGTGGTTGCGGCGTCACCGGCCGGCGTGTTCAACGCCGCCGCCCTGCACGCGATCGCGCAATGGCGGTTCCAACCCGCCGGCGACGCCGGGCGGCGCTTGCAGCAGACCTTCAGTTTTGCCCCGGATGCAACCGGCGACGACATGCAGGCGCTGCCCGGTTGCCAGTACGTCACGGGCAGCCACATCTGCCGGCATTCCGATGACGCCGGGCCTGGATTGATGACGCTGCCCGCCTCCGGCCACTGAGCCGCGCCGCCGGGCTGGGCAGCCGGGCGGGTTTCTCGCTAAGCTTGCGCTGTCGCGCGATGCCGCGCACGGGATGTTGCCGCCATGCGGGTGCTGGTGATCGAAGACAACAACGACATCGCCACCAATATCGGCGATTACCTGGAAGACCGCGGCCACGTGGTCGATTTCGCGGGCGACGGCGTGACCGGCCTGCACCTGGCCGTGGTCAACGATTTCGACGTCATCGTGCTGGACCTGATGCTGCCCGGCATGGATGGCATCGAGGTGTGCCGGAAGCTTCGCGAGGAAGCGCACAAGCACACCCCGGTGCTGATGCTGACCGCGCGCGATGCGCTGGAGCACAAGCTCACCGGCTTCGAGTCGGGCGCCGACGACTACATGACCAAGCCGTTCGCGCTGCAGGAACTGGCCGCGCGCCTGGAAGTACTCGCGCGCCGCGGCAAGGGACCGCCCAGCCGGGTGCTGAAGGTCGCCGACCTCAGCTACAACCTCGACACCCTTGTGGTGACCCGCGCCGGGCAGTCGATCCAGTTGAACCCCATCGGCCTGAAGCTGCTGCAGGCGCTGATGGATGCCAGTCCCTCGGTGGTCACCCGCCAGGAACTCGAACACAAGGTCTGGGGCGAGGAATTGCCCGACTCCGATTCGCTGCGCGTGCACATCCACGGCCTGCGCGCGGCGATCGACAAACCGTTCGACAAGCCGTTGATCCACACCCGCCACGGCATCGGCTACCGCATGGTCGATCCCGATGCAGTCCAGGCGTAAGCTCCGCTTCCGGCTGATCGTCACCTTCACGCTGTTCGGCTTCGCCCTCAGCGTGTTGTTTGCCGCCGCCTCGCTGTACATGCGGGCCAAGGTCGAGAACCAGTTGATCAACCAGAGCCTGGAAGCCGACGTGCAGCAGGCGCTGGAAAACAAGCACCGGCATCCGGACCAGCCGCTGCAGTCCAAGCTGGTCGAGGGCTGGCTGTGGAACGATCGCACCGTGTACCAGGCGCCGCTGGCCTGGCAGGGCCTCAAGCCCGGCGTGTACGACATGCACGGCAGCGGCGCCGACGGCAAGCCCAAGCACTACAAGCTGGCGGTCGCGCGCAAGTACGGGCTGGATGCATTCCTTACCTACGACATCAGTCACGAGGGACTGGGCAAGCGGCAACTGGTCACCGGCCTGGTCGCAGCGGTGCTGCTGTTCACGCTGCTGTCGCTGGCAGTCGGCTACTGGCTGTCGCGCCGCGTGATGCGCCCGGTGACCGACCTTGCGCTGCGCCTGCGCGCGTTTCGCAGCGGCAGTCAGCCCGAGCCGCTGGCGCCGCACTTTGCCGAGGACGAGGTGGGTGAACTGGCCGCGGCGCTGGACGACTACGCGCAGCGCCAGAGCGCGCTGATCCAGCGTGACCGCGAATTCAACGCCGACGTCAGCCACGAGCTGCGCACGCCGCTGGCGGTGATTGCCAGCACCACCGAGTTGCTGATGGCGATGCCCGACCTGGACGAGAAGCTGCGCACCCGGTTGCAGCGCATCGAGCGCGCGGTACGCCAGTCCACCGAGTTGACCCAGGCGCTGCTGCTGCTCTCGCGGGCCGAGCGCTCGGGACCGGTGGACGGCGAAGCCACGGACGTGGCGAAGGTGGCCCGGGAGATCGTGGCCACCCACCGCCCCGACGTCGGCCGCAAGCCGCTCACGCTGCGCACAGAAATCGAGGCACCGGTGACCGTGGAGGCGCCATCGTCGGTGGTCGCGGTGGCGCTCGGCAACCTGGTCGGCAACGCCTGCAAGTACACCCAGGAAGGCGAGATCGTGGTGCGCGTGCAGCCCGGTCGGGTGCGCGTGGAGGACACCGGGCCGGGCATCAAGCCCGAGGAGGCCGAGCGGCTGTTCGAACGCGGCGTGCGCGGTGAAGGCCAGACCGTCAAGGGCGCCGGCCTCGGGCTGGCCATCGTGCGCCGCTTGTGCGAGCTCTACGGCTGGCGCGTCAGCCTGCAGCTGCGGGCCGAACGCGGGGTCGTGGCCACGCTGGATTTCGGCCTCCCCGACGCCAGCGGTGATTGAACGCGGCAGGCGCCGGATTTCCATGCATGCCGCCGGGTCTGGCGTATACTCGGTAGCGCCGATGGACGGTGGCGGGGCGCCGTCGGTGCTGCACTTGCGGCGCACGCCGGGGTCGGGCAAAGTGGCCTTCGGCCGGCGAATGGCGCGGGTACGACAACGCGGATTTCGGGAGGGGGTACATGGATATCGCCGAGTTGCTTGCCTTTTCAGTCAAGAACAAGGCTTCTGACCTGCATCTGTCGGCGGGCCTGCCGCCGATGATCCGCGTGGATGGCGACATCCGCCGCATCAACCTGCCGGCGCTCGAGCACAAGCAGGTGCACACGCTGGTGTACGACATCATGTCGGACAAGCAGCGGCGCGACTACGAGGAATTTCTCGAGGTCGACTTTTCCTTCGAGATTCCCGGCCTGGCGCGTTTCCGCGTCAATGCGTTCAACCAGAACCGCGGCGCCGGCGCGGTGTTCCGCACCATTCCGGCCGAGGTCTGGACCCTGGAAGACCTTGGCACGCCCAAGGTGTTCAAGGACCTGATCGACCAGCCGCAGGGCCTGATCCTTGTCACCGGCCCGACCGGTTCGGGCAAGTCCACGACGCTGGCCGCGATGATCGACCACGTCAACAAGAACCACTACGGGCACATCCTTTCCATCGAGGACCCGATCGAATTCGTGCACACCGCGCAGAAGTGCGTGATCAACCAGCGCGAGGTGCACCGCGACACCCACGGCTTCAACGAAGCGCTGCGCTCGGCCCTGCGCGAGGATCCCGACTACATCCTGGTCGGCGAAATGCGCGACATCGAGACCATCCGGCTGGCGCTGACCGCGGCCGAGACCGGACACCTGGTGTTCGCGACGCTGCATACCAGTTCGGCGGCCAAGACCATCGACCGCGTGATCGACGTGTTCCCGGCCGGCGAAAAGGCCATGGTGCGCTCGATGCTTTCCGAGTCGCTGCGCGCGGTGATCACCCAGACACTGTTGAAGAAGGTCGGCGGCGGGCGCATTCCGGCGTGGGAGATCATGGTCGGCATCCCCGCCATCCGCAACCTGATCCGCGAGGACAAGGTCGCGCAGATGTACTCCGCCATCCAGACCGGCCAGCAGTTCGGCATGCAGACCATGGACCAGTGCCTGCAGGACCTGGTGCGCCGCGGCCTGATCACCCGCCAGGACGCCGCGGCGCGGGCCAAGACCAAGGAAACATTCAAGTGACGGGACTCGGGACTCGGGACTCGGGGAGAAAAAACGGGACTCGGGACTCGGGACTCGGGACTCGGCGAAGCTGGCGTCGGGTTGGAAGTGTCCGACGCGCCCGGCGCG
>CAZAXF010000004.1:0-111296 GCA_964489055.1 uncultured Rhodanobacter sp.
CGTTGGCGTTGCGATGCACTCTCTACTTCAGTCATTCCGGGGCCATCGCCGGTTTTCATCGGCGATGGAACCCGGAATCCAGCCCTCAGCAGTCAATGCGAAGAGCTGGATTCCGGGTTCTCCCTCCGGGAGCCCCGGAATGACGAACTTGGTGAGTATCATGCCAACATCAACTGGCTGAGAAACAGCCCTAATCAGGAAGCTTGTTGAACTTCGACACTGGTCAGGTCCCGGAGAATCGCGAAACGATATCCGGGATCCAGCACCTCCCCGGATCAGGTCCTGGCTGGCGTTCCTGTACGGAATGGCGGCGTCGGCGTCTGATCGGATGTTTCCCGACAACGGTCTGGTGCGGCGCACATTCCTGCGGCAATTTGCGCCACGCTGCCCCGGCACGGCCGGAATGTTACAATCGCGTTCCGATGGGTGGTCGGGGCCGGACGCGCGCGTGCCACACGTGGCCGGTGATGTTGGGTGTGCCCGGCGGAGGTCGGTGCGCATCGAGGGAATGGACAAACAGGGGGCACCGTGCAGGCAGGGACATTGTTGGCGGCGTGTGTATTGACCACGGCAGCCAGCGGCATCGCGTTGTGGGCACTGATCCGGATTTCTCCTCTCCTCGGGCTGATCGATCGGCCCGATGCGCGCAAGCACCACCACGGCGACATCCCGTTGGTGGGCGGTATCGCCGTGCTGGCGGGCGTGCTGGCCGGTGCGACATGGCTCGGCAACCTGACACGCTTCGACTGGCTGCTGCTGATCACGGCCGCGGCGCAGGTCCTGGTCGGCGCGATTGACGATCGCCGCAACCTGCGCGTACGCGTGCGGGTAGTCGTGCAGGTCGCGCTGATCGGCGCAATGATTTTGTTTGGCGGCGAGTACGTACATACGCTGGGCAGCCTGTCGGGCCTGGAGTTCCAGCTTGGCTGGTTTGGAATTCCCTTCACGGTCGTGGCGATGGTCGGCCTGCTGAATGCCTTCAACCTCATCGATGGCATCGACGGCCTGGCCACTGCAATGGCGCTGGTGGCGATCGCTGGCATCCTTCTGACCGGTACGATTCCGGTTACCCATGTTCTTGCATCGCTGCTGTTGTTGATGGGTTGTGCGTTGCTGCCGTTCCTGGCCGCCAACCTGGGCCTGCTGGGAGCGCGCAACCGCTGCTTCCTGGGCGATGCGGGCAGCACCCTGCTCGGCTACGTGCTGGGCTGGTCGCTGATCCACTTCAGCCAGAACGGGCACACGGCGCTTTCCCCGGTCAGCACGCTGTGGTGCGTCGCCCTGCCGGTGATGGACGTGTTTGCCGTGATGACGCGGCGCGTGCTGGAGCACAAGAATCCGTTCAAGCCCGACCGCGGTCACATCCACCACCTGTTGCTGCACGCGGGCTTTGGTCGCGGCCAGATATTGTTGATGTTGACGGCGCTGGCGGCGGGGATGTGGTTGTTCGGAAACACCGTGAAGTGGCTGGAGCTGGGCGCCGGATCGAACCTGGCCGCGTTCTGCCTGGTCGCCACGTTCTACATCGCCGAGACCACCCGCGTATGGCGCAGGCAACAGGCCTCCGATCGGGCCATCGCGACGCCCCGCGCCCCCGTCGCGACCGAACCGAACCGAACCGGCACGGTGTCCGGTCCCACCGGAAACGACACCGCCCTGACCTAGGAGCCTGGACTGCAGAAACCAACCGGGGCGATTCGGCCCCATGGTTCCAGCGCCCACGCTTGTGACAAAGCGCAAACGCGACCTTCCCCGACAGTGCCGGGACGGGCACCGCCCGCCGGCCACGCGATGCAACGGCGGACGGTGTCCGCCCTACCGGCGCATATCCGTGTATGGCGGGCATTGCCCGCTGATCCCCATCAAAACGGCGGACAATGTCCGCCCTACCCCTACCGGCGCATATCACGTAGGGCGGGCACTGTCCGCCGACCCATCCACAACGGCGAACGGTGTCCGCCCTGCGACTTTATTCGCGTTCACTCGCGGACTGCCCGGTTCAAGCGGCCAGCAGCGCGTCGGCGTCGCGCGGCTGGGCGATGGCGACGATCAGGCGTTCCATCTCGCGCCAGGGGTCGCCGGTTTCGCGGCCCTTGGCCATGCGGTCGATGCGCGCGCAGGCGGCGAGGCAGCGGCGCCAGTGGGCGTTGCCGCGGCCGGCGCGCTTGAGGGCGGCGGCGAACAATCGCTGGCGCGCGGGCCACAGGCCGCGCTCGTTGCGCACGGCGCTGGCGAAGTCGGGGGCGGACGACAACCGCAGCGCGAGGTCGAGCTGGTTCAGCAGCCAGCCCAGCATCGGGATCAGGTCCTCACCTTCGGCGCGCAGGCCCTCGAGGATCCGTACCGCACGCGCGGCGTTGCCGCCGAAGGCGGCGTCGGTGAGGCGGAACACGTCATAGATTGCATTGTCGGCGCCGAGCGAAGCCAGTTCCTCGGCACGCACCGGCCCGCCCTCGCGTTCGACCGCCAGCTTGTCGATTTCCTGCGCGATCGCCAGCAGGTTGCCTTCCGCGCGTTCGGCCAGCAACGCCACCGCGGCATCGTCCGGCTGGAAGCCCCGGCCGCGCATGCGCGCGCGGATCCAGTCGGGAAGCTGGTCAACCCGTGGTGCGCGCAACCACACGTACACGCCGGCGCGCTGCACGGTTTTCACCCAGGCGCCTTCGTGCTTTTTGCTCCATTGCATGGCGCTGATCAGCAACACGGTGTCGGACGCGGGCGCCTTGCACCATTCGGTGATCGCGGCCGCACCATCGCGGTCCGGCTTGCCGGTGGGCAGGCGCAACTCGATCAACCGCTTCGATGCGAACAGGGAAAGGCTTGCACCACTGCGCGCCAGTCGGTCCCAGTCGAAGTGCGGTTCGACATCCAGCACCTCGCGCTCGGTGAAGCCCAGCTCGCGCGCCCGCGCACGCAGCGCATCGCCCGCTTCCTGCAACTGCAGCGGCTCGTCGCCGGCCAGCAGGTACACCGGTGCCAGTTCCCCCGTGGAAAGCGACTTCACGAAGCGGTCGAATTCGCCGGCCATTCCTTCAGCCCGTGCTGGAGGCGGCGGCCGGCGCGACCACGTGCGCGCGCGCCTCGAGGCGACGCATCACCGCCGCGGTCATCTCGCGGACCAGGCTGCGGTGGATCGCTTCGGTTTCGCTGCTGATGGCGGAATACTGCGTCCGGTCGATCGCGAATTCGTGGGACAGCTCCAGGGTCTGCGTGGGCACCACGGTGTGGCCGTCGGCGTCGGTCAGGCGAAATTGCACCCGCATCGCCACCTGGTATTCACCCACGCGCTGGAAGCCGCTGCTGGTGAGCCGGCGCGAAGAAAACCGGGCCACGGGTACCGCCAGCGTGGCCACGCCCGGCGACGGCGAATCGAGCACGTCGACCTTGCTGGCGCGCAACGCGGAGGCAAGCGAGCGCGTGAACGGGCCGCCGTCGTCAACGTGCAGGTAAACCCGCTGCGCCATGGCCCCGGGCAGCGGCGCACTGCTGCGCAGGTGGAAGCCGCAGGCGGTGAGCAGGATCACGACCGCGACGCACGACATCGCCTGAAGCCAACGTTTGGTCATGGAAGCTCCGATGTGCGTGGGTGCGAAACTGGCGTGAGCATAACAATGAAGCCGTCATTCCGGCACAGGCAAGGCAACCCGTGTGCGCGACTCGAACCGGGGTTCATTTTCAACCTGCAGGCAGCCGGAAGGCAGAAGCGGCTTCCGGGTTTCGCATCCGATGAGGCCGGATGCGGCCCCGGAATGACGCGTGAGGTGAAGCATCCCGACGGAACCGGACGAAGCATAGCAGCAGGACACGGCCCGACGGCCTTGGTCCACATTATTCACCAAGTGTTGCCGCCGGCTGTGCGCGTTCGTGCGTGGCGGGCGGTGCCCGCCGTCCCGGCCTGCACGCACCGAGAGGCCCGTACACATGCGGTTGCACGATGGCACACGTGCCGCCTCCGGGACAGCCATGCAAGCCACGCCTTGGGGCCGACCCATGATGAACCTTGGTGAACAATGCGGGTCAGGCGGCAACGATATTCACGATCTTGCCGGGGACCACGATGACCTTGCGCACGCTCTTGTCGCCGATCGCGGCAACCGCCGCGGGCAGTGCGCGCGCGGCCGATTCGAGTTCATCGCGCGGGGCATCCGTGGCGGCCTCGATGGTGCCGCGCAGCTTGCCGTTGACCTGCACCGCAAGCGTGACGCTTTCGCGAACCAGTGCAGCGGGATCGGGCCTTGGCCACGGCACGTCCTCGACCAGGGTCTCCGGATGGCCGAGCACCTGCCACAACGCGTGGCTGGTGTGCGGCGTGAACGGGTTGAGCAACAGCACCATCGCCTCCAGCGCCTCGTGGCGCAGCGCGCGGCCCGCATCGGTCGTGTCATCGAACTTCGAAACCGTGTTCATCAGCTCCATCAGCGCCGCGATCGCGGTGTTGAAGTGGCGCCGCCGATCGATGTCGTCACCGACCTTGGCGATCGTCTCATGCACCTGCCGCCGGAACGCCCTTTGGGCCGCGTCAAGTCCTGAAGCATCGATGCCGCGGGATTTTTCCCGGTCCCCGGTCCCCGGTCCCCGGTCCCCCGCATGTATCACCACTTCCCGCCAGAACCGCCGCAGGAACCGCGCCATGCCCTCCACGCCGGCTTCGTTCCATTCCAGCGACTGGTCCGGCGGCGAGGCAAACATCGAGAACAACCGCACGGTGTCGGCGCCGTAGCGGGCGATCATCGCTTCGGGATCGACGCCGTTGTTCTTCGACTTGGACATCTTCTCGGTCGGCCCGATCGAAACCGATGCGCCGTCGGCCTTGAGTGTGGCCCCGACCACCCGGCCCTTCTCGTCGCGCCGAATGTCCACATCGGCTGGATTGATCCACTCGCGCTGCTTTTCCGAGTCCCCGGTTCCCGATTCCCGGTAGAACGTCTCCGCCACCACCATCCCCTGGCACAGCAGGTTGGTTGCCGGTTCGTCGGATTTCACCAGTCCCGCGTCGCGCAGCAGCTTGTGGTAGAAGCGGAAATACAGCAGGTGCAGGATGGCGTGCTCGATGCCGCCGATGTACTGGTCGACCGGCAGCCAGTAGTCGGCGCGCTCGTCCACCTGCGTGGCGGCGCCCGGGCTGGTGTAGCGCGCGTAGTACCAGCTCGACTCCATGAAGGTGTCGAAGGTGTCGGTTTCGCGCTGGGCGGGGCCACCGCATTCGGGGCATCTGGTCATGCGCCACTCGGGATCGGTCTTCAGCGGCGACTTCACGCCCGAGAACGCCACGTCCTCGGGCAGCACGACCGGAAGCTGGTCCTCGGGCACCGGCAGCGCGCCGCATTTCGCGCAGTGGATGATCGGGATCGGGCAGCCCCAGTAGCGCTGCCGCGACACGCCCCAGTCGCGCAGCCGCCAATTGATCTTGCGGCGGCCACGACCTTCCTTCTCGAACCGCGTCGCCAGCGCATCGAAGGCCTGGCGAAAATCCATGCCGTCATACTCGCCGGAATTGACCAGCGTGCCGTAGCCGGTGTACGCGCGTTCGGTGATGATGCCCAGGCGGTATTCGTTGACGATGGCTTCGGCCGAGGACGGCTCGATCACGTCGATCGCCCCGCTCTGGCCAAGCGCCGCGCTCATCGCGTCGGTATTGTCGGCGGCGTCGCGGCCCAGCTCGCGGATCGCGTCGCGCACCGGATCGCTGACGATCACCATCTGGATCGGCAGGTCGTACTTTGTCGCGAATGCCCAGTCGCGTTCGTCGTGCGCGGGCACCACCATCAAAGCGCCGGTGCCGTAGCCGGTCAGCACGAAGTTGGCGATCCAGATCGGGATGCGCTCGCCCGTGACCGGGTGCAGCGCGTACAGGCCCGTTTCCACACCGCGCTTTTCGCGCATCTCCACCTCGGCCTCGGATACCCCGCCGTGGCTGCATTCGTCGATGAATTCCTGCAACGACGGGTTGTTGTGCGCGGCCTCGATGGCCAGCGGATGCCCGGCCGCGATCGCGATGCAGGTGACGCCCATCAACGTGTCGGGGCGGGTGGTGAAGACCTCCACCGTCCCGCCGTCTTCGACATCGAACCGGATCTCGAGCCCTTCCGAGCGCCCCAGCCAGTTGCGCTGCATGGTCTTGACCGCATCCGGCCAGCCCGGAAGCTTGTCAAGATATTCAAGCAATTCATCGGCATAGGCGGTGATCTTCAGAAACCACTGCGGTATCTCGCGCTTCTCCACCACCGCGCCCGAGCGCCAGCCGCGGCCATCGACCACCTGCTCGTTGGCCAGCACCGTCTGGTCCACCGGATCCCAATTCACCACGCTGTTCTTCTGGTACACCAGGCCCTGCTTGAACAGTCGCACGAACATGCGCTGCTCGTGCACGTAGTAGTCGGGATCACAGGTGGCGAACTCGCGCGACCAGTCGATCGCGAAACCCATGGCCTTCAACTGCGCGCGCATGTGCTCGATGTTCTGGCGCGTCCACTTGGCCGGCGGCACGCCGCGCTGGATCGCCGCGTTCTCGGCCGGCAACCCGAACGCGTCCCAGCCCATCGGCTGCAACACGTTGTCGCCCTGCATGCGCCGGAAGCGGCTGATCACGTCGCCGATGGTGTAGTTGCGCACGTGCCCCATGTGCAACGCGCCCGAGGGATACGGCAGCATCGAGAGGCAGTAGTACTTCTGGCGCGAGGGATCTTCCTTCACCTCGAACGCCCGGGTCTCGGCCCAGAACTTCTGTGCGGCCGCCTCGACCGTTTTGGGGTCATAGGCACCGGGGTCGACGGTACCGTGCTCATTCACGCTGGCGTCGTGGTTTTCCTGCATGGCGGCGCTGCGATCCCGCTTGGTGGATTCAAGACCGGCCAGCGTACCGCAGCGCAGCAAAAGCGCCAAGCGGGGGTGGCTCCAGCCGCACTTTGGGCGATCCCATCCCGGGACTATGCTCGGCGCAATGGCTTTCACGCATACGCTCGCCAGGACGGGGTGCCCACGCGTGCGCGTGATACACACCGTGTTCGTTGCCGCCTGCCCTGCCCTCGGGGACTGCGTCACCACTGCTGTACATTTCATCGAGCATCCGGGCCACACCCGACCATCGGCCGAAATCCCGCACCTGCTCGAAACACCACCATCCAGCTACCAGCAGAGGAATTTCAAGGCGCGCGCGAGGCTGCGCATCGCGTACCGGTACGCCTTGCCACAGGCGCTGGGCATCAACCGGCAAGGCCGACAGGGGACTGGTTCAGTCAATGCCCCGCGGCCGCTGCGTCCAAAATGTCGGCGGTCACTTCGGCGATCTCCTGCACGCAGGCCTGCATGTGGGCGCGGCGGGTGCGAAAGCTGAGCACGCACACGCGCGCCAGGTAGCGCTCGCCCACCATGGCGCCGGTCACCATGACCTTGCCGCGTTGTGTGACGCGTTCCATCAGTTCCCGGGTGGCCGCGTTCTGTGCGGCGAGCGTCTGCAGCGACGGGCTTTCCAGGTGGAAGGCGAACAGCGACAACTGCGGCGGCGCGTCCATGACGATGCCGGGGATGGCGGCGACTTGGTCGGCTGCCCAGAGGGCCAGTTCGCGCTTCTCGGCCAGGGCGGCGCGGTAGCGCGCGGCACCAAAAAATTTCAGCGTCAACCAGATGCGCAAGCCCGGAAAGTCGCGCGACAGATGCGGGCCGTACTGGGCCGGGTCGTAGAACTCGAGCTGGTTGTCCGGCAGGTAGCCGGCGGTCGAGGCATGCAGTGCTCGCAGCGCCTCGCCATCGCGCACCAGCAGCGCGCCGGTGCCGTAGGGCATGAACAAGCCCTTGTGCGGGTCGAGCGTCAGCGAATCGGCCCGCGCCAGGCCGCGCAGCAGCGGGCGCAGCGCCGGGACCAGGTGGAAGCAGCTGCCGTAGGCGCCATCGACGTGATGCCACAGCCCTTCGCGTGCGGCAAGGTCTGCGATCGCATCCATCGGATCGACCGCACCGGTGTTGGTGGTACCGGCGGTGGACACGACCATGAACGGCGTCAGGCCCGCTGCGCGGTCGCGGGCGATCGTGGTTTCGAGCGCATCCACGCGCATGCGATAGTCGGCATCCACGGCAATCACGCGCACGCGGTCGTGTGCGATGCCCGCGAGCCGGGCCGCCTTGGCCACGCTGTGGTGGGTCTGCGAGGACACGTACAACGTGCCGCGACGGATGTCGGTGTCGAGCAGTTTTTCGCGCGCGCAGGCGATGGCGTTGAAGTTCGCCGTCGAGCCGCCGGTGGTGAACAGGCCGCGCGCCGTCGCCGGAAACTGCATCCACTCGCGCAGCCAGTCCAGGACGTTCGCCTCCAGTTGCACGAGCGCCGGCGCCGCGTCCCAGATACCGGTGTAGCGGTTGGTCGCATCGGCGATGAAATCGGCCAGGGCCGCGGTATAAATGCCGCCGCCGGGGATGTAGGCAAGGTAGCCCGGAGCCGGCGTCGTGAACGAGCGCGGGATCCATTCGTTGAACAGCGGATCGAGCAGCGCGTCGAGCGACGCGCCTTGTTCGGGTGCATTCTCGCGCAGCGCCCGGCACAGATCCTTGATGCCGGTGTAATCGCCGCGGCTGGGCGCGTCAGGCAACGCGGCCAGGTGCGCGACCACACGTCGCAGCACCGCATCGCCCATGGCCTGCATGCGATCGGGCGAAAGCTCGAGATCGGCCGGATCGTCGCGGTTGGCAGATTCCTGCATGGATACTTCCTGACTCGTGTCCCCGATCAGGATGAATGTACACCCGCCATACCGGAATCAATAGGAATCAATAGGGTCAGAGTCATTGATCCAGCAGGTTGAATCCATGAGATCAGAGTCATTGAACCAGCCGGTTGGGAGATCAATGACTCTGACCCTATTGATTATGCCGGTGTAATCGCCGCGGCTGGGCGCGTCAGGCAACGCGGCCAGGTGCGCGACCACACGTCGCAGCACCGCATCGCCCATGGCCTGCATGCGATCGGGCGAAAGCTCGAGATCGGCCGGATCGTCGCGGTTGGCAGATTCCTGCATGGATACTTCCTGACTCGTGTCCCCGATCAGGATGAATGTACACCCGCCATACCGGAATCAATAGGAATCAATAGGGTCAGAGTCATTGATCCAGCAGGTTGAATCCATGAGAGCAGAGTCATTAAACCAGCCGGTTGGGAGATCAATGACTCTGACCCTATTGATTCCCATCGGGCTGAATGTACAACGACGCACGGACGGGCGGCGCACGCGACGTGCAACGGCTATGATGTCGGCTCCATTCCGCTATCGAGGGGGCAGCATGCAACCGGCAGGACTTCGCAACTTCGGCAGGACCACACTGGCCGTCGCCATCGCGGCGCTCTCACTCACTGCCGCGCAGGCGGCCGATGCGCCGGCGGCAACCACTGCGCCCGCGCCGACGCTCACCGTGATCCACTGCGAGCACCTGATCGACACCGACGCGGGCAAGCTGCGCGGCGCGACCAGCATCGTGGTTTCCGGTGATCGTATCCAGGAAGTCGTGGCGGGCACGGTGAACCGTGACGGCGCGACCGTGATCGAGGTGCCCGCCAACGACACCTGCCTGCCAGGGCTGATCGATTCGCACACGCACCTGACTTCGCAGTTCAGCAAGTCGAGTTACAGCGACCAGTTCCGGCTGAATCCGGCCGACTATGCGATCCAGTCGACGGTGTACGCGCGGCGTACGCTGATGGCCGGCTTCACCACGGTGCGCAACGTCGGCGACTCGCACTGGGAGTCGATCGCGCTGCGCAACGCCATCAACAAGGGCGAGGTTGCCGGCCCGCGCATCTTCAGCGCCGGTATCTTCATCGGCACCACCGGCGGCCACGCCGACCAGACCGACGGCTACCGCCTGGACCTCCAGGGCGACCCGGGTCCGAAGCAGGGCATCATCAATTCGCCCGCCGATGCGTGGAAGGCGGTGCGCCAGCATTACAAGGAAGGCGCCGACCTCATCAAGATCATGCCCTCGGGCGGCGTGCTGGACGAAAGTTCCAGTGCGGAAAACCCGCAGATGACGCTGGAGGAGATCAAGGCGATCACCGCCGCCGCGCACGACTACGGTTTCACCGTGGCCGCGCACGCGCACGGCGCCGAGGCGATCCGCCGCGCGGTGCTCGGCGGGGTCGATTCGATCGAGCACGGTACCTTCATGGACGATCAGGACATGAAGCTGATGAAGCAGCACGGCACCTGGTACGTGCCCACGATCATCGCCGGCGAGTTCGTGATGGGCAAGGCCAAGGAAGGCTGGTATCCGCCGCAGGTCGCACGCAAGGCGCTGGAAGTCGGACCCAGGATCATGGAAACCGCGGGCAAGGCCTACAAGGCGGGCGTGAAGATCGCCTTCGGCACCGACGCGGGCGTATATCCGCACGGCGAGAACGCGCAGGAATTCGTGTACATGGTCGAGGCGGGCATGCCGCCGATGTACGCGATCCAGGCCGCGACCACGCACGCGGCCGCGCTGCTGAAGCATTCGCGGGACTTCGGCAGCATCAGCGCCGGCAAGTACGCCGACGTGATCGCGGTGCCGGGCAATCCGCTGGAAGACATCGCGCGGATGAAGCACGTCGACTTCGTGATGAAGGAAGGCGTGGTGTACAAGCAGGACGGCAAGGCCACGCCCGCGGCGCTGAAGTCCAGCCTTGGAATCTAGGGCTTCGCCTCCAACTCGTATGGGGTGTCACGAGCCTCATCCGATCAGCGTCATCCGTCGGCAAGTCTCTTTGTCTCGTCATGCCGGGGCGCTGCAGGCGCCCCGGCATGACCCGTGAATGAATTGGTTGCGACCCAAGCGCAGGCAGGAACGTACATGAATTTCAATCTCCAACCCGATGGTGCCGCCGCGCCGGCCGAATCGTTCGTGTTCGAGGCCGGCGAGGCCAATTTCGAAACCGACGTCCTGCAGGCATCGCTGCAGACGCCGATCCTGGTGGACTTCTGGGCGACCTGGTGCGGACCGTGCAAGACGCTGGGCCCGATCCTGGAAAAGCTTGCCGGCGAGTACGCGGGAGCCTTCAAACTGGCCAAGGTCGACTGCGACAAGGAGCAGCAGCTGGCCGGCATGTTCGGCGTGCGCAGCATTCCTACCGTGGTGCTGATCAAGGAAGGCCGGATCACGGACGCGTTCTCCGGCGCATTGCCCGAGTCGCAGGTGCGCGAGTTCCTGAAAAGGCACGGCGTCGAACCCGCTGCGCGCATCGAGGCACCCGAGTCCGGCGAGGAGCAGGCTTCGGCACCCGTCGAAACGCCGCAGGCAGCAATCGCCCGCCTGCAAAAGGCGCTGGCCACCAATCCCGACGACGATGACCTGAAGCTCGACCTTGCCTTGGCCAGGGCGCGCACCGGCGACATCGCCGATGCGCAGAAGACCCTCGATGGCCTGCCCGTCAAACTTGCCGAGGACGACCGCGCCAAGGCACTGGCTGCGCTCCTGGCCATGCACGGATCGCTGGCCGAAATCCCGCCGGCGCAGGAGCTCGCGGCGCGGCTCGAAAAGGATCCGAAGGACTTCGCGGCGCAAGACGGTCTTGGCGTGCGCAAGCTGCTGGACGGCGACGCCGCGGGTGCGATGGAACATTGGCTGGCGATCCTCGCCGCCAACCGTGGCTGGAACGACGGACTCGCGCGCCGACGCCTGATCAACGCGTTCCGGATCATCGACGACGAAGCGCTGGTGTCATCCACGCGCCGCCGCATGTCCTCACTGTTGTTTTGAAGGTTGCCCGGACGCGCATTTGACGGCGGCGGGCGGTGCCTGCCGTGCGCGACCGCTCCAGGGTCGCGCTGTTGCCGTTTCGCGAACGCACAAGCGCCGGGCATGACTTGTGGCGTATGAACTTGACGGCGTGAACGCGCATACTTGGGCGATCCGGACGTGCTCCACGCCCGTTCGCCTTGTCCTGCCATCCGGAAGCCTGCCCATGAAGACCAATCACATCACCGCCGCACTCGCCGCGCTGCTGCTGTGCAGCGCCCCCGCCCTCGCCGCGCCGCCGCCCGCGAGTACGGCAAGCGCCGCGTCGGCAGACTCCGCCAGCGCGGATCACGGTGCGCAATCGAAGAACCTGATCCAGCGGCTGATGAAGCCGATGTCCTCGACCACCCACGGCACGGTCACCGTCGAGGGCAAGACCATCAATTACGAAGCCGTGGCCGGCACCCTGGTGATCCACGGCACCGGCGAGGACGAAACCACCCCGCAGGTGGCCATGGGCTACTTCGCCTACTTCAAGCAGGGCGCGGACCCGGCCAAACGCCCGATCACCTTCATCTACAACGGCGGACCGGGTTCGTCGACGGTCTGGCTGCACATGGGCGCGTGGGGTCCCAAGCGCGTGGTCACCAATGATGACACCCACACTCCGGCGGCCCCGTACAAGCTGGTCGACAACGAATACAGCCTGCTCGATGCCAGCGACGTGGTATTCATCGACATGCCCGGCACCGGCTTCGGCCGCCTGCTGGCGCAGGGCAAGGACGCCGGCGCGCGCGCCAAGGACCGCAAGAAGCTGGGCAAGAAGATCTGGAGCGTGGACGGTGACGCGCACGCGTTCTCGCGTTTCATCACCCAGTTCCTGTCGAAGTACGGGCGCTGGAATTCGCCCAAGTACCTGTTCGGTGAAAGCTACGGCACCACGCGTTCGGCGGTGCTGGCCGGCATCCTGCAGGAACACGACAACGTCGATCTGAACGGCGTGATCCTGCTTTCGCAGATCCTCAACTTCAACACCAGCGTGGACGGAGCCCGCAGCGATCCGGGCATCGACCTGCCGTACGTGCTGGCCCTGCCGACCTACGCGGCCACCGCGTGGTATCACCACAAGCTGCCCAAGTACGACAGCGGCAAGCTCGCGCCGCTGCTGCAGAAAGTGATTGAGTTCGCCAAGACCGATTACCGCGCCGCGCTGTACGCCGGGTCGACCCTCAGCGAGGCAAGGGAACGCGAGGTGGCGGAGAAGCTGCACGATTTCACCGGCCTGCCCGTCGCCTACCTGATGCGTGCCAACCTGCGGGTGTCCGGAGGCATGTTCGAGCACCAACTGCAACTTGGCCACGACCTCACCACCGGCCGGCTGGACACGCGCTTCTCCGGCCCCGTGATGGATCCGATGAGCCAGTCCGCCTATTACGACCCGCAATCCGCGGCGATCAGCTCGGCCTACGTTTCGGCATTCAACAACTACGTGCGCAAGGACCTGAAATTCGGCCAGCACATGAAGTACCGGCCCAGCGTGTACGGCACTCCCGGCTTCGACTGGAGCATGAAGCACCGCGTGCCCGGCGCACACCGTCTGAGCGCAGGAACCCTGAACGTCATGGGCGACCTCGCGGCCGCGATGAAGTACAACCCCGACCTCAAGGTGATGGTGAACGGTGGTTTCTACGACCTGGCCACGCCGTTCTACGCCGCGATCTACGAAGACCAGCACCTGCCGATCACTCCGCAGCTGCGCGGCAACATCAGCTACGCGTTCTATCCCTCGGGGCACATGGTGTACGTGCACATTCCCTCGTTGAAGGCACTGCACGACAACGTCGCGAAATTCATCGAGGCGACCGACCACCAGGGTGGCGGCAAGTAACCGTACGCCGCGAACACGGCCGTGACACCACCGGCGCGACGCCCGTCGCGCCGGTTTTTTCCCGGGTGGCTTATTCGCGCTCGAAGCGGGCCAGCTGCTCCATTTCGTGCGAGGCCCGCCGCAGGTTGCAGCCGCTCATGTCGTCGATGATGCGTTGCAACCAGGGCGCATGCTGCGCACGTCCGGCCAGGCGCCGTGCCAGCCACAGGCTTGCCGCCATCCCCGCCACGCCCAGCGCCATGCAGGCCCACACCCACGCGACATTGCCGGCCAGTCCGTCCACGCCGGTCCAGCGGTAAAGCGCGGCCAGCGGCAGCAGCAGCCACAGGCACCACCACGGCAGCCCCAGCAGGAACGTGCTCCAGGCGCGGAACCGGCGCAGTTGCGCCAGCCGCCGCTGCAGCACCAGCACCGGCGCGTCGAACAGGAAGATGCGGGCCAGCAGCAGCAGTTGCGTTGCACTGGACCAGATGCCGGCGATGCCGTAGGCATGCAGCAGCAGCCCGATGACCAGCCAGTGCGGCACATGCCGGTACGCGACCCAGAACGAGCCGGCCCAGGCGGTGAACGCCATCCACGCCAGCAGCGCCAGCACGCGGCCGGCCAGGCTCCAGCGCAGGGCTGCGCGCGTTCGCTGGACGCGGCGGTCGCGGTAATCCATGCGCAACAGCGCCTCCATGCCTTCCTGGCGCAGACTGACTTCGGTCCATGCCTGCCGGATGTCGTCGAGTTCCATGTTCATGCTCCGCTTGAAGGGGTGGACAGGGCGCCATCGATACCGGCGCGGGCTTTTTGCCTGATGCGGTTGAGTTTGGTGGCAACGTTGGTTTCACTGATGCCGAGCACCGCGGCGATCTCCGCGTAGCTGCGGTCTTCCAGATGCAGCAGCACCAGCGCGCGATTGAGCGGATCGAGCCCGGCGATGAAGGCATGCAACCTCGCGACGCGCTGGTCGCGCTCGGTCCTTTCGTCCTGCGTGGCCTCGGCGGTGGCGACGGTATCCAGGCTCGCGGCGTCCAGCGTCTCGAACCCCGCCGCGCCGACACGCCGCGCCCGCCGTGCGTGCGAAATCGCGACATTCAGCGCGATCCGGTACATCCAGGTCGAGCGTTTCGCACGCCGCGCATCGAAGGCGCCGAACGAGCGCCACAACTGCAAGGCGATTTCCTGCACGATGTCGTCGAGGTCATGCGGGTCGCGTGCATACATCCGCGCGACCTTGAACAGGATGCCGCGGTGTTCCAGCAACATCGCCTCAAACTGCTGCCGCCTGTCCCGCATCGTCCGATTCCCGCGTGGTTTCCCCATGATTCGCCGGCTGCCGGGAAAAATCACGGGCTTGCCGAACCCGGCCGCCGCCATCGCCTACAATGCCCGGACCATGCGCGACCTGCACTTCAAGCGTTACCTGATCACCGGCCTGGTGGCCGTCATCCCGGTTTGGATCACCTGGGTCGTGTTCAAGTTCGCGTTTACGCTGCTCGCGGGCCTGGGGGCGCCATTGATCACCGGCATCATCGAGCTGATCGGAATCGGCTCGCCCGCCGCCGCGCGCGCGCTGCATCGCGACTGGATCGTTTCGATCCTTGCCTTCGTGCTCACCATCCTCGCGCTGTACCTGCTGGGCTGGCTTTCCACGAAGGTTGTAGGGCAACGCGTACTGGGGGCCCTGGACCGGGTTTTCGAACGCATTCCACTGGTCCACACCGTCTACGGCGGGGTAAAGAAGCTGATCGCGCTGATGCGCACCCAGCCGGGCGGAACCCAGCGCGTGGTGCTGATCGACTTTCCCTCGCCCGAACTGAAATCCGTTGGTTTCGTCACCCGCACGTTCACGGACGCGGCCGGACGTGAAGTCGCCGCGGTCTACGTACCCACGACTCCCAATCCCACCAGTGGCTACCTGACCATGGTCCCTACCGAACGCCTGGTCGCAACCAACTGGAGCATCGACCAGGCGATGGCGTTCGTCGTTTCGGGCGGCGCGGTGGGCCCCGAACACCTGCCCGACACCAAGCTGAGTCGGCGCGGCATCGAACAGCCGGAAGCACCGCCCCGGTGACGGCCGCGTCGGCCCCTGGCAATGCCGGTCGCCGGCGATGCTTCCTGGCGCTGATGCCCGATGCCGACACCCGCACGCTGCTGACGCAGCTGCAGGCAGCACACGCCGCCGCGCGCGGCCCGGCACGCCGCATCCGCTGGGTCGATGCGGCGGCACTGCACCTGACACTGCGCTTTCTCGGCGACACCAGCGACGCCCAGGTCGAATACTTCCGGCGGATCCTGCCGGAGCTCGCACAACGCATCCCCCCGCTGCGCGCGACCCGCTGCGCGATCTGGCCCAACCGCGCACGGCCGCGCCTGCTGGTGCTGGAACTGGACACGCCCGAAGAGCTGCGGGTGCTGGCGCGCACCTGCGAATCCCACGCCCGCGAGGCCGGGCACGCACCCGAGCCACGTCCCTTTCGCGCGCACGTCACCCTGGCCCGCCTGCGCCCGGGCTCCGCGCCCGGCGTGCCGCCAGCGCCGGATCGAAAACTTTCCTTCGAAGCCGTCGCATTGATGCAAAGCAGGCTCGGGCGACAGGCGGCCAGGTACATCGAGCTTGCCCGCGCGGACCTGGGGTCCTGACGCGGCGGCCGGACGTGTTCGATTGCGCACGCGCTCCCGCATGCACCCGACGCAATCGTGCGCGCAGCGCACGCTACAAAAAGCCGCGTAGCGTGCGCTCCGCGCACGAACGAACCCCATGCGCCGACCCGTCGTGTGCAAAGCGCGCGCTGCGAAAACGGGGCACCCCGTCGCGGATGCTCCGATGCGCGGATGGACCCATGACCAATGACCTAGCGCCGTGCATGGCGGCCATTTGCTGGCACAATTGGGGGTTCATGCGTGGGACGCAAGGCTCCGGCGCAACCCGTTTCGCAACGTCAAAGGACGAATCCATGCACAAGCATCTGCTGACCCCGATCGCCCTGGCCGCCGGCGCGGCGCTGATCGTTTCCGGCTGCGGCAACCAGGCCCAGGACCACACCGCGACCACGTCGACGCCGGCCGCCGCCACCACGGCCGCTCCGCCACCGTCGGTCAAGATTCCCGCCGACCAGCCCATCGCATTCACGCTGGACGACAAGTACAACCCATGCGACGACTTCGCCAATTACGTGAACGCGAAGTGGAACAAGGCCAACCCGATCCCGCCCGACCAGGCCCGCTGGGGTGCCTTCGGCATCCTGCACGAAAAGAGCCTGCTGGAACAGAAGCAGCTTCTGGAAACGGCCAGCTACGACGTCAAGCACCACAAAGCCAGTGCGCTGCAGCAGAAGCTCGGCGACCTGTACGCGGCCGGCATGGATACCGATGCGATCAACAAGCTCGGCTATGACCCCATCAAGCCGAAACTCGCGGCCATCGACGCACTGAAGACGCCGGAAGAAATCGCCGATTTCCTGGACACCAGCTTCGACAACGGCGACAGCTACGTCTTCAGCTTCGGCTCCAGTGCCGACCAGCACGACGCCACCAAACAGATCGGCTACGTGTTCCAGGACGGCCTGGGCCTGCCGACGCGCGACTACTACCTGTCGCCCAAGCACAAGGACATCCGCGACGCCTACCTGAAGTACATCGCCAAGTCGTTCGAGCTGACGGGCACGCCGGCCGCCGATGCCAAGAAGCAGGCCGACGAGGTGTTGAAGTTCGAGACCGAGCTGGCCAAGGCCTCGCTGTCGCCGACCGAATTGCGCAACCTCGACAACCAGTACAACTTCGTCAGCGTGGCCGAGGCCGACAAGATCACCCCGCACTTCAGCTGGGAGAAGTTCTTCAAGGCCCAGGGCGTGGACGTCGGCAAGGGTTTCTCGCTGTCGCAGCCGAAGTTCATGGCCGAGTTCGACAAGCTGCTGGCGAACGCGCCGGCCGCGCAGTGGCGGGCCTACCTGAAATTCCACCTGATCAGCAGCGCTTCGCCCGCGCTGAGCAAGCCGTTCCAGGAAAACCGTTTCGAATTCTACGGCAAGACCCTGCAAGGCCAGCCCGAGCAGCAACCGCGCTGGAAGCGCGTGATCGGTTCGGTCAACCGCGCCATGGGCATGGGCCTCGGCGAGCTGTACGTCGCCAAGTACTTCCCGCCCGAGGCCAAGGCGCGCGCCGAGCAACTGGTCACCAACATCCGCGATGCGCTCAAGGAGCACATCGAGCACCTGGACTGGATGAGCGAGGCGACCAAGAAGAAGGCGCTGGCCAAGTGGGCGCTGTTCCTGCCCAAGATCGGCTATCCCGACAAGGGCGAGTGGCGCGACTGGTCGGGCCTGACGATCGAGCCGGGCAAGTGGTACGCCAACCTCGAGGCCGCCTCGAAGTACAACTACCACTATGACATCGGCAAGATCGGCAAGAAGACCGACCGCAAGGAATGGCACATGACGCCGCAGACGATCAATGCCTACTACAGCCGGGCAACCAATACCATCAACTTCCCGGCCGCGATCCTGCAACCGCCGTTCTTCTATGCGCACGGTGACGATGCGGTCAACTACGGCGGCATCGGCTTCGTGATCGGGCATGAATCCAGTCACGGCTTCGACGACAAGGGCAGCCAGTTCGACGGCCACGGCAACCGCGTCAACTGGTGGACCAAGCAGGACAAGAAGAACTTCGATGCCCGCACCGGCGCGCTGGCCAGGCAGTACGACGCATACACGCCCATTCCCGGCAAGCCCGACCTGCACGTCAACGGCAAGCTGACCCTGGGCGAGGACATCGCCGATCTTGGCGGCCTCAACATCGCCTACACCGCGCTGCAGACGGCACTCAAGAACAACCCGAAGGAGGCCGACCAGAAGATCGACGGCCAGACCCAGGACCAGCGTTTCTTCATGAGTTCGGCACGCGTCTGGGAGGGCACGACCCGCGACAAGGCCGCCGAGCTCCGGCTGAACGTCGACCCGCACGCACCCGCGCAGATCCGCGCCTTTGCCTCGGCCAGCAACATGCCGCAGTTCGCCAAGGCCTTCCAGTGCAAGGCCGGCGACAAGATGGTACGCAAGGATCCGGTGAAGATCTGGTAACCGGCATCCACACGTAGCCTGCGCGGCCCGCGGGTCGCGCAGGCAGCCGTCCTCCAGCGCCGCACGCGAGTGCGGCGTTTTTTTCGCCCGGCCGAGGCGCCGGATGAGAATGCCTGCGTGCGCACGCAGGCGGATGGCGGCGGAATTGATCGACCGCGCGTTTCGGCGATCGATGCCAACGGGCGTGCCCGGTGGCGGCGCAGTGGTCCCACCACCGGGAACGCAGCGTTCCCGAACCCTTCATTGATGGAACCGGACGGGTAGCACCCCCGGTTCCAGGCAATGCGTACCGCATCCTGGTTGTTGCAGTAGCTATTGCGAATGGTTCTCATTCGATTTAGTATCCGCAACGCAAGCGGTGCGTCGAACGCCACGCGCCACACCACCTTCACGACTGGCGGCACGGACACTCCTGTGCACCCGCGGGCGTTCGCCGTTTGTCCACGTCGCCCCCAGCAGGAGCCCGCATGTTTGCCGCCCGGCATCACAAGTCCCCGTTGTTCCGGATTTCCCATCGCGCACTGCGCCTGTCCACGCTCGCCGCCGGCATCGCGCTGGCGCTGCCCGCACTGGCGGCCAATCCAGCCTTGACCGGGCACCAGTCTCGCGCGACCCCCGCCCCGCCGCAGCCACGCGCGGCCAGCCCCGGGCCTTCCGTTTCCGGCCAGGCCGCGCTGGCGATGACCGAGTTGCCGGCGGTCATCGTGCACGGTACGCGGCTGACCAACACCTACAACCTGCCCGTCACCAGCACCGCGACCGGCATCGACACCCCGGTGCTGGACGTACCGCAGTCGATCCAGGTCATCCCGCGCCGCCTGCTGCTGGACCAGAACGCGCAGTCGCTGGCCCAGGCGGTGCGCAACGCACCCGGCGTGTACGTGCAGCAGGGCGAAGGCAACCGCGACGAGTTCTACATCCGCGGCGTCAAGACCAAGTCGGATTTCTTCGTCGACGGCCTGCGCGACGACAGCGAGTACTACCGCCCGCTCTACAACGTGGCCCACGTGGACGTGCTGCAGGGCCCGGCCGCGATCCTGTTCGGACGCGGCGGCGCCGGCGGGATCATCAACCTTGTCACCCTGAAACCGCAGCGGACGCCGGTCCGCCGGTTCGCGATCGATGCGGGCTCGTGGGGGCAGTGGCGCGGCACGTTCGACTTCGGCGGTCCCGCGGGCGCTTCCGGGGCGTGGCGCCTGATGGGAATGGGCGAGGACTCGGGCAGCTTCCGCGACCACTACTACCTGCACCGCTGGGCGATCAATCCGGAGTACAGCGCCAGGCTCGGCCAGCACACGCGGCTCGACCTCAGCCTGTCGCACCTCGACGACCGGCGCCTTGCCGACCGCGGCATCCCCTCGCAGGACGGGCGTCCGGCGGACCTGCCGCGCTCGGCGTTCGTCGGCTCGGTGCACCAGAACTTCGCGCATTCGCGCGTCACCAGCTTCGATGCACGCATCCGCCACCAGGTCAACGACCACCTGAAGCTGCGCAACGCGTTCCTGGTGCGCGAAAACGATCGCGTCTACCAGAACGTGTATCCGGGCAGTCCCGTGGACGACCAGGGCCTGGTGAAGCTGAAGGCCTACCACCACCCCAGCAACCGGCTGAGCTATCTCGACCGCGCCGAACTTGTCGCCGATATCGACACCGGTAGCGTCCACCACAAGCTGCTGGTGGGTACGGAACTCGGCTGGCAGCGCGGCAACGACCTCGAGACGCTGCCCGCGCCGGATTCCAAGTCGCTGCCGGGCCGGTACGCGGCATCCCATCCGAACGTTCCGCCGGTGTCTTTTCCGTACCTGGACCGCGACAACCACGTGGTAGGCAAGGAATGGGGCGTGTACGCGGAAGACCAGATGTCACTGGGCGAACACTGGATCGCGCTGCTTGGCGCGCGCTGGGACCGCTTTTCCGTCGCCGCGCATTTTCGCAAGCCCGGCGTGACTCCCGACCACGTGCATCACGTGGACACCGACTGGTCGCCGCGCGCCGGCCTCATCTACAAACCGGTGGAAAACGATTCCCTGTACGCCAGCGTCACGCGCACCTTCACGCCCCAGGGCGCCAACATCGCGCTGTCGCTGAAAAGCCCGGCGACGGCCAACCTGGCCCCGGAGACGGCGACCAACTACGAAGTCGGCAACAAGCTCGACCTGTTCGACGGCAAGCTGTCCTTCAGCGCCGCGTTGTTCCAGCTCGAACTCGAAGACGTGCTCGCGCACGCGGCCGACGGCTCGGGCAACCTCGTCAATACCGGCAGCCAGCGCAACCGCGGCGTGGAACTGTCGCTGCAGGGCGCGTTGACCAGCCACTGGAGCGTGTACGCCAACTACACCCATCTCGACGCCGTCATCACCCACGCAACCAAGGAGGCCGCCGCCGGCGCACGCGTCGGGCTGGTGCCACGCAACCAGTTTTCGTTCTGGACCCGCTACACGCTGACGCCGCACTGGGGCGTCGGTGGCGGGCTGCGCGGCGCATCGCGCAAGTTCACCTCGTACTCGAACACCGTGGTGCTTCCCGGGTTCATGGAAGCCGACCTGATGGCCTGGTACCAGACGCGGCTGTATCGCGTGCAGCTCAACCTCGACAACGTGACCGACCGCACCTATTACGCGACCGCCAGCGGCGACGACCAGATCATGCCCGGAACGCCCCGCAGCATCAGCGTCAGCTTCAGCATGCACTTCTGAGTGCCATTGTCCGCGCATCGGGCCGGATCCGGTGCTTCACATGCTGTCATGGTGCGGTCCGTCGCGACAGCGCGTAGTGCGCTGCGCGATAATACGCGGCTTTCCACACCAAGAAGCCGCGATGAATTTCATACCGGGCCAACGCTGGGTCTCCGACGCGGAACCCGAACTCGGTCTGGGCACGGTGTTGCGGTGTGACGACCGCGCAGTGCAGGTGCTGTTCGCCAAGTCTGGCGTGGTGCGCAACTACGCAAGCCACAACGCACCGCTGACACGCGCCGCGTTCCGGGTCGGACAACGGATCACCGGACACGGCGTGGCGCTGGTGATCGAACGCATCGACCTGCGCGACGGGCTGCTGGTTTATTCCGGCGAGCGGCGCGAACTGACCGAGGGCCAGCTTGATGACGAGCAGTCGCTTTCGCAGGCGGACGCGCGGCTGATCTCCGCGCGCATCGACAAGCCCCACCAGTACGAACTGCGCAAGCAGGTGCAGTTCGCGCGCGCGGCGGCACGACGCTCGGAGGCATGGGGCATTTTGTCCGCGCGCATCGACCTGCTGCCGCACCAGCTCGGCGTGGTCGCGGCCTGCATGGAGCGCGAGCATCCACGCGCCCTGCTGGCCGACGAAGCCGGGCTTGGCAAGACCATCGAGGCGGGCATGCTGATCGCGCGCATGCTTGCGATGGGACGCGCCCGACGCGTGCTGATCCTGGTGCCCGATGCGCTGGCGGTGCAGTGGTTCGTGGAAATGCGGCGCCGCTTCCAGCTTGCATTCGCGCTGCTGGACGAGGAACGCTGCACCGCGATCGAGGCGGCCGATCCCGCGCGCAATCCGTTCGAGGACGAACAACTGGCGATCGCGCCACTGGCCTGGCTGGTGCGCGCGCCGCGCCGCAGCGAACAGGCACGGGACGCCGGCTGGGACATGCTGGTGGTCGACGAGGCCCACCACCTGGAATGGACGCCCGAAGCCGCCAGCCCGGAATACCTCGCCGTCGAGGCGCTGGCACGCGCGACGCCGAGCACGATCCTGCTCACCGCCACGCCCGAGCAACTGGGCCGGCGCGCACACTTCGCCCGTTTGCGGCTGCTGGATCCAGCCCGCTTCGACGATCTCGAGCGCTACCTCGCCGAAGCGGATGACTATGCCGCGATATCGCCGCTTGCCCAGCGCATTGCCGACGCCGCCCCGCTGGACGCCGGCGAACGCGAGACGCTGGAAGCACGTTTCCCGGACGATCCCGCCCTGCACGCGCTGATCGCGCAATATCCCGACAACGCACCGGCACTGCTGGCGGCATTGATCGACCGCCACGGCACCGGGCGGGTGATGTATCGCAACCGGCGCGCTGCGGTCGGCGGTTTCCCGGGGCGCCGGCTTGCCGAAGACACCAGCGCGCCGCCGGTCCCGTCCGCACAGGTACGCCAGCGCCTGCTGGCCGAATTCAACGATGACGTCGGCGACGCCGCGCAACCGCAACGCACCTGCGAATACCACGACGACCCGCGCATCACGTGGCTGGCCGCGCTGCTCGACGCGCACGACGGGGACAGGTTCCTGCTGATCGCGAGCACCCGGGTCAAGGTCGAGGCCATCGAGGCCGCGCTGCGCACGCGTACCGGCGCCACCATCGCGACGTTCCACGACGGCATGACACTGCTGCAGCGCGACCGCGCCGCGGCGTGGTTTGCGCAGGCCGATGGCGCGCGGCTGCTGCTGTGCTCGGAAATCGGCTCGGAAGGCCGCAACTTCCAGTTCGCGCACCGCCTGGTGCTGTGGGACCTGCCGCTGGACCCCGACCTGCTCGAACAGCGCATCGGCCGCCTCGACCGCATCGGCCAGCGCCACACGGTGATGCTGCACGTACCGTCGCTGCCGGGTACCGCGCAGGAAGCGCTGCTGCGCTGGCATGCCGATGGCACCCGGGTGCTGCGCGAGTGCCCGGCCGATGGCCGCGAACTGCTGCGCCGGTTCGGCGCCGACATCATCGCCGCGGCGCGCACGCACGCATCCGGGGGCGAGCCGGACGATGCCGAACTCGACGGCCTGGTCGCCGCAACCGCCACCGCGCACGCCGAACTTTCCCGCACGCTGGCCGAGGGTCGCGACCACCTGCTGGAACTGGCCGCGCGCAATGCCGGCGCCGACGCGCTGCGCGGCGCATTGCAGCATGCCGACGACGATGCCTCGACCCACGCCCTGATCCAGCAGGCCTTCGAGCCATTCGGCGTCCAGGTCGAGGACCTGGACGACGGCAGCCTGCTGTTGAACCCGGAGTGGCTCACCACCGACGCCCTGCCCGGATTCAGCGACGGTCCGCGCCGGGTCACCTTCGACCGTGCGCTGGCGCTGGCACGCGAGGAACTGGAGCTGCTGCGCATGGACCATCCGCTGGCCGCCGGCGCGGTCGACCTGCTGGTGGGCGGCGAACACGGCAACGCGACGTTCCTGGTCGATCCCGCCCTGCCCCCGCGCAGCGTGTTGCTGGAAGCGCTGTACATCGTCGAGTGCGTGGCGGACGTTCGCCTGGACATCGCGCGCTTCCTGCCACCGACGCCGATCGCCGCGTGCGTGGATTCACGCCTTGCGGCGCGCGACTACACGCCGTCGCCGCCGGCGCTGGCGCGCGCCCGCGAACGCGGCCTCGACATCAGCCGCTACCGCCGCCACCTCGCGCAACTGGTTCCACCGATGCTGGAGAAAACCGGCGCGCTGGGCGACGAATCGTTGCAGCGGATCGTCGCCAATGCCTCCGAACGGGCACGCGCCGCGCTGGATGCCCGGATCGAACGGCTTCGCGCGCTGGCCGGCATCAACGCCTCGGTGCCACCGGAGGAAATCGCGCGCGCCGAGTCCACGCGCGAAAAGGTGCTCGCGGCCCTGGCCCGTGCGCGCCCGCGCCTGGATGCACTGCGCATGGCGGTGAGCCCGGATTTCCTCACGTTGGTGGGCGATCGTCCCTGATCGCGGCGCCCGGTCAGCGTCGAAGTTCAGCGACCTTCTCCCTCCGGCAGAACGCGGCGCGCAGCGCCGGCTGAGGGAACGAGCCCGCGAATGGTCGGGTTCCGGCTGGATCGTCGCCGACCCGCAAAGGCGTACGCTCACCCGCCGCTTCGGGCACCCTCTCCCGATGGCAGCGGGGGAAATTCCATGTGGAAGGTCAGCGCCGATCAGGCCGCGGCATGGCCTGCGGAACGCGCGAACACCGCCTGTGGCAGTCCATCAACACCAAAGCGGCGCTCCCTGGCCCGACTTGTCACGACAGCTGCTTCGCATGGGGCTGCGGCAGGCGCCACCGGGCAACCACCGCGAGCGAAGGTGTCCTACGGCCGCCGCGCCAGCTCCGGGTTTTCCTTGGTGACCGGCATCAGGTCCTTCTTGGACACGCCCAGCCACAGCAGCACCGGGCTGGCGAAGAACATCGAGGACAGCGTGCCGATCGCGATGCCGATCAGCATGGTGATCGAGAACACGTGCACCGCAGAGCCGCCGAACAGGTACAAGGTGGCCATGGTGATCGCGGTGAAGGTCGAGGTGATGATGGTGCGCGACAGGGTGCCGTTGATGGCACGGTTGAGGATCTGCTGCGACTCGGCCTTGCGGGTGAGCCGGAACAGCTCGCGCACGCGGTCGAACACCACCACCTTGTCGTTGATCGAGTAGCCGACCACCGCCAGCACGGCGGCCAGCGCGGTCATGTCGAATTCGCGCTGGGTCAGTGCAAGGATGCCCACCGTGATGATGGTGTCGTGCACCTCGCTGGCCAGCGCCGCCACCGCGAAGCGTTTCTCGAAGCGCATCCCGAGGTACAGCATGATGCCGATGATCACCACGATCACCGCGTAGATGCCGCTGGTCTTCAACGCCTGGCCGACCTCCGGGCCCACGAAGTCCGGCGGGTGCGACAGCTTCACGTCCGCGTGCTTTGCCTTCAGCGCGGTCATCACGCGGTTGGAGACTCCCGTGGCGATCTTGTCGGGACTCTCGTCGCCGCTGTTCTTGGGCGGCTGCAGGCGGATCGACACCTGGCGCGTACCGCCGACGCTCTGCACGATCGCGTTGGGGAAACCGCCATTGGTCAACGCCGATCGTACGTCGCCGACGTCCACCGGCTGCTGGTAGGTCACGTTGATCAGGATGCCGCCGGTGAAGTCGATGCCGTAGTTGAGGCCCTTGACCGTGATCGCCCACACCGAAACCAGGATCAGGATCGCCGAGACGACGATGCTGACCTTGCGCATGCCAAGGAAGTTGATGTTGAGATCGTGGTGAAAGATTTCCATGGAGGTTCGTCGTGTTCCGGTGGCGGGCCGTTGCGCGCGGGCCGTCAGACCCAGAGGGTCTTGAGTTTCTTGCGGCGCCCGTGGATCAGTGCGGTGAACGCGTGGGTCATGGTCACCGAGGTGAACAGCGAGGTCAGGATGCCGATGCCAAGCGTGATGCCGAAGCCCTTGATGGCGCCCGAACCGACCGTGACCAGGCCCAATGCGGCCAGCAGATGGGTGACGTTGGCGTCGAGAATCACCGACCAGGCCTTCTCGTAACCGGCCCGGATCGAGGCCAGCGGCGTGGAACCGTTGCGCAGTTCCTCGCGGATGCGCTCGCAGATCAGCACGTTGGCGTCGATCGCCATGCCGAGCGTCAGCACGATGCCGGCGATGCCCGGCATGGTGAGGGTCACCCCGATCGCGGACATCACCGCGATCAAAATCAGCAGGTTGAAGGTCAGCGCGATGTCGGCGACGATGCCGAACAGGCGGTAATAGACCGCCGCGCAGACCAACACCAGCACCAGGCCCAGGATCACCGCGCGCTCGCCCTTCTTGATGTTGTCCTGGCCGAGGCTGGGGCCGATCACGCTCTGCTCGACGATGTTCATCGGCGCGGCCAGCGCCCCGGAGCGCAGCATCAGCGACAGCGTCTGGGCTTCCTGCTGGGTCAGGCCGGTGGTCTGGAAGCGCTTGCCGAACACGCCCTGGATCACCGCGTTGTTGAGCACGGTCTCGGTGGTCTTGGTGGAATGGACTTCCTTGCCGTCCACCATCTTCACCACCGGCGTGGTCTCGATGTACACCACGCCCATGCGCTTGCCGACGTTCTGGGTGGTGAAGTCCAGCATCTTGGCCGCGCCGGTGGAGTTGAGCGTGACGTTGACGTCGGGCTGGCCGGTGCGCTGGTCGAAGCCGGCCGAGGCGTCGACCAGTTCGTCGCCGCTGACGATCACGCGCTTCTTCAGCACCACCGGGGTGCCGTCCTTCATGTAGTAGAGGCGCGAATCGGGCGGCACGTTGCCGGTGCGCGCGGCCTCGACCGGGTCCACGTTCGGGTTGTCGGCGTGGTATTCCAGCGTCGCGGTGGCGCCCAGCACGCGCTTGGCCTCGGCGGTGTCCTGCACGCCGGGCAGCTCGACCACGATGCGCGAATTGCCCTGCTGCTGGATCAGCGGCTCGGACACGCCCAGCGCGTTGACGCGGTTGCGCAGCGTGGTGACGTTCTGGGTGATGGCGGTCTGGGCCAGCTTCTGGACCACGCTCGACTTGATGGTGGCCACGAACGCGTAGCCGCCGCCGGGCGTGCGCGACTGGCTGAAGTCGAGGTCGGCGGCGTCGGTACCCAGCGCATCCATGGCCTTGTCGCGCGCCTCGGCGGTCTTGAACACCGCCTGCACGCCCTTGCCGCTCAACGAAACCGCCTCGTAGGGAATCTTCTTCTGGCGCAGCGTCGAACGGATGTCATCGAGGTAACGCTGCTGCTGCTTCTTGATCACGGCCTGCTGGTCCACCGACATCAAGAAGTGCACGCCGCCCTGCAGGTCAAGCCCCAGCGGCATCGAGCGCGCGCCGATCGCCTGCAGCCACTTCGGGACCGTGGTGGCAAGGTTCAGGGCCACCGTGTAGTCGTCGCCCAGCGCCACGCGCAGCACGTCCGAACCACGCAACTGCACGTCGGTGTTGGCAAAGCGCACCAGCATGCGATCGTTCTTGATCGTGATGTCCTGGTAGGGAACCTTGGCCTTCGCAAGGTCGGAGGCGACCTCCTGCTTCAGCGCCTGGTCCAGCTTGGCCTCGCGATTCGCGGAGATCTGCACGGCCGGCTGCGGCGGAAACGCGTTGGGCGCGGCATACAGCAGGCCGAGCACCATCGCAAGCCCGACCAGCCAGTATTTCCAGCGGGGAAAGTCGATCATGGACAGGAAACTGACGGAGTGGAGACGGGGACCGGGACGCCGGGGCGCCGGTTCAAAGGGACTTCAGCGTGCCCTTGGGCAGCACGTTGGAAACCGAGCCCTTCTGGACGCGGATGCGCACGTTGTCGGCGACCTCCAGCGTGATGAAGTGCTCGCCGATGTTCTCGATGCGCCCCAGGATGCCCGCGGCGACGACTTCGTCACCCTTGGCAAGCTCGGAAATCATCTTGCGCTGCTCCTTGGCGCGCTTGGACTGCGGACGGATCAGCAGGAAGTAGAAAACCACGAATATCAGGATCAGGATCCCGTATTCGTACATCGGGTTGAAGGACTTGGGTTGCGCGGCAGGCGCCGCGGCAGCCGCTGCGATGATCGATGACAGCATGTGGAACTCTCACTCTGGTGGGCCGGACGGCCAGCAGGGAAACTGGCCGACCAAAGACGCTCGATTATGCCATGGCACGCCCACGCACGCACACCCGGGCGCTGCGGAGGTTTCGACAGGCTGCGATAATCCAGGTTCCCGATCCACGCGGATGCGCCACGATGCAGCACCTGACCATCATCACCACCGGCGGCACCATCGACAAGGTCTACTTCGATGCCAAGTCCGACTACCAGGTCGGCGCGCCGCAAATCGGCGAAATCCTCACCCAGCTCGGCGTGGCCTTCAAGTTCGAGGTGATCCCGGTGCTGCGCAAGGACAGCCTGGACATCACCGACGCCGACCGCGCCGAAATCCGCATCGCCGTGGAGCGCCAACCGCACCGGCACGTCCTGATCACCCACGGCACCGACAGCATGGTGGACACCGCGCGCGCGCTTGCCGGGCTGCCGGACAAGACCATCGTGCTGACCGGGGCGCTCAACCCCGCGCGCTTCCATGGTTCGGACGCGGTGTTCAACATCGGCTGCGCGGTGGGCGCGGTGCAAAGCCTGGACAGCGGCGTATGGATCGCGATGAACGGGCGCATCTGGGATCCCGCGCAGGTGCGCAAGAACCGCGCCGCCAACCGCTTCGAGTCCGCCGACTGATTCCGGGCCGTCAGGACACGGCTTCCAGCAGCGCGCGATAGCCCTCGATGGCTTCGGCCAGGCAGCCCCGGCGCACCCGATCCCCGGCCGCATCAAACCGCTCACGCAGGTTCGCCTCCGGATTGCCCTTTGCCACCGGCACCTCCCGATGCCCATCCACTGCGCACCGCTTGCGCGCGGCCCGGCGGGCGGTACCCGCCCTGCGTGCTGCGGCGGCGGCAGCGCGTGTAGCGTGCGCTCCGCGCACGACCGGCCGTTGTCCAGCCCGTGCCGGACCCCATCGTGCTGCGCAAGCCGGGAGGACACCGTCGGCTTTTCGCTGTGCAGCGATGGTCGTACGAGGGTTGCCAGAAAAAGGGCCCGGTCGCAATTGACCGGGCCCAGGCTTCAACCCGCACCGGCCATGCCGTCAAAGGCCGGCAAGGGATGTTGCGGCAAGCCTCAGAACGTCATGCTCCAACTGTTCAGGGTGCCGTAGTCTCCCCACCATGGGTCGTTGTCGATCACTCTCAACTTCCACTTGCCGTTGCCGTTGACCGACGAGGCGTTGACGTCGTAGGTGGTGTTGATGTTGCCATCATCGCCGTAATCCGGCGACTGCAGGATCGCGTAAGCACCGTTGGGCGCGTACAGCACGATCTCCAGGTCGCCCGACCAGTTGTGCGTGATGTTCACGTGCACCGCCAGGTCCGACGGAGCCGCGCCGGGTTCCCCGGTCACGTTGATCTTGCTGGTCGCGGAACCGTTGTCCGGAATCACGTACTGGTGATTATTGGAGAAGGTTCCACCGGGCGGCGGTGGCGGCGGCGGCGGCGGTGGCGGTGGTGGCGGCGGCGGCGGCGATGGGGGCGGACTCGTGCCGCCGCTGCCCGCGACGTTGCCCACGAAGCTGGCGATGTTGATCGAACCGAAGCCGGTGGTGTAGTCCCAACCGGTTGCGGCCGTTTCGCCGTTGTTGTTGCCCGACGTCACGTCATGGAAGTCGCTCGCATAGTTCGATGCGGCATCCTGGTAGATCAGCGGCGCGGCGAATCCCAGGCTCGGGTCGGCCGCCAGCGTGCGCGCCCAGATACCGACGAACAGCGGCGAGGCGAGGCTGGTGCCGCCGATCTGCTGCTGGCCTCCGTCCACGATCACCAGCGCGCCGGAGTTCGGGTCGGCGTCGAATGCCACGTCCGGAACGCCGCGAGTCGAATGCCCCGCATTCTGGCCGACACCGTTCTGCCAGCTCGGTTGCGCCTCGAAGGTGCTCGGGCTGCCGCCGGTGCCGCTCCAGACCGTCTCGTTGGTCCAGGTGCTGCCCGAGGTATACAGCGTGGTGCCGCCGACGGCGACCACATACTGCGAATCGGCCGGCCAGCTCGGCGTGGTACCGCCGTTGCCGCACTCGTCGGCACCGGAGTCGCCGGAGGACACCGAAAAGGTCATGCCTTCGGCATCGGCTTCCTGAAAAATGCTGTCACCGGTGGCCGCCCCGTTGGTTTCGGAGCCGGTTTCGCAACCGCCGATCGAGACGTTCACGACGCGCACCACGTTGTCGGTCGTGGCCTTGTTGAAGTCATCGACCAGATCCTGCGTGGTCAACTGCGCGGTGTCGTACAGGTACAACGCCTTTACCCCGCCGGAGACGCCGACGATGGCCTGGCTGTCCATGTCCCATTCGCCGTCACCGCTGGTATCGCTGCCGCCACCATCGACCTTGACCACGTTCATGGGGATGTTGCCGAGGCCGTTCTGGCTCAGGAACGAGGCGAAGTCGTTCTTGACGTTGGCCATGCTGCCCTGGGTGATGATCCCGACGTTGATCGTCGATGCCGTCGCGGTGCTGCCGGCGTTGTAGATCGCAGCGAAGTCGGTCGGGTTGTGTCCGGTCGCGCTGCCGCTGGCGTAACGGTGCGGCAGCACGTGGAAGCGATGGACCGTCTGCAGGCCGAGGATTTCATGCACGACGTCCTTCAGCGCGTTGGGGATGCGCACCCCGGTGGAGTTGGCGAAAGCCATCCGGCCATGCCGGGTACGCACCCGCACCATGCTGGTGTGGAACGCCGACTGCACCGCCGACACCGGCGCTTCGCCGGATACCAGCAGATTGTCGGGACTCACCTTGATGTTGCGGAACCCATGCCCGCGCATGAACGCCTTGACCCGGCGCACCTGGCGCTCGGTCGGCCCGTACTTGGCCATGAACTCGGCATGGGTGAGGTTCTTGTGGTGGGGGTTGGCGATGAAGGCCTTGAGCTGGTCCTCGTTGCGCCAATGCAGCGACATCGTCACGCGCATGGACTTGCCCAGTGCCATGTGGCCGACCACCGAATCGCCCGCACGCAACTGCGTGGCACGGGTGACAAGGGAGGTATTGGCAAGTACAGCGGAGGGCGTTGCCGCAAACGCCGCCGATCCGGCGGCCAGGCCCATGGCAACGACCAGGGCCTTCATTCGGAGATTGCTTGGCATCACATACTCCTGCAGGTTGGAAGAATGCACGACCATGCGTTGCGAGCGCACGACCGCGCGACGCAAATCCGCCATGCATACTCCCCACCCGGCGGCCGGGATGACCGCCAAAGCCCTGTTTACCACCTGACACGACGCGCCGGACGGCGCGCTGCGGATTGCCGGCCGGCGCCCTCAACACCGGCGGCGCGCAGAACGTAAACAATTGTCACGATTGCGTCACGCTGCAGCGCAGCACGGCGTTCAGCATGCAGTCAGCGGGACCCCGAGGTGGCCCGCCGATTCCGCTCCCGGTTAGATCCGCCCGCGCCGCCGGGACGCCTCTCGCGCACCGCGTTGCGCGCGGCCGGCCAGGGCCCGCGGACCCGGATTCGTGGCAATGCAGGCGCCCGCGCAAGGTCCGGGCGCGTGACCGGTTGGATCGCCCCGCGGGTTCACGCGGCGTGGCCGCGTCACATCATGCCGGTCTGCAGCTTGGCCTCGTCCGACATCATGGTCTGGTTCCAGGGCGGGTCGAACACCAGGTCGATCTGCGCTTCCTCGACGGTGGGAATCATCTCGAGCTTGGTGCGCGCGTCCTCGACCATGATGTCGCCCATGCCGCAGCCCGGCGCGGTCAGCGTGAGCTTGACGTAAACCTTGCGGTTACCGTCGTCCAGGTGTTCCATCGACAGGTCGTAGATCAGGCCCAGGTCCACCACGTTGATCGGGATTTCCGGATCGAACACCGTGCGCAACTGTTCCCACACCACGCGCTCGACATCCTCGTCGTCGGCGTCCTCGGGCACCTTCAGCGGTTCGGGCGGCGGCTTGCCCAGCGCGTCGGCATCCTTGCCGTCGACCCGGAACAGGCTGCCCTCGACGTACACCGTGAAGCTGCCGCCCAGCGACTGGGTGATGTAGCCGGTCTGTCCGGCCGGCAGGTTGACGAGGTCGCCGTAGGGCACGTGCACCGCGTGGCAATCGCGCTGCAGGGTGAAAGGTTCGCTCGAGGCGCTGAATCCGGGCATGACGATTCGGGAACAGGTGTGACCGGCACTTTCTGCCGTGGACAGGACAGCATAACAAGTGCGCGCCTTGCGCGACATTGATGAAGGTCATGCGCGCCGACGCAAGGCATGCCGATTCCCGCGGATGCCAAACGGCACTCGGCGACCGGCAGCACCGTCGATTATCATTGACCGTTTCGCCACCGAGTCAACCTGCGTGGACGATCCCGTCATTCCACCCGCCGCCGCTGGAATCCGCCCGTCCCGCGGCAGCCTCGCCGGTGCCTTGAACGCAACGGCGTCGACGTTCGGATGGTTGATGTGCACGCTGGCGGCCGGTGCGCTCGCGGCGTTCGCATCGATCGTGTTGAACATCCGGCCGTGCTGGCTGATCCTGCTGCTGGCGCTGCCACTGGCGTGGGTCCTGGGAATCTGCGGCTGCCTGCACGCACGCTGGTCCGGCGCGTTGGCGGCGCTGGCGGTACTGCTGGCCGCCTTTTACGCAACCTGCCTGGTCGCGATCGCGCGCATCGCCGCGGCCACCGGATACACCTTCGGCGCGGCGTTCAAGGCCGGCGGCCTCGGCCTCACCCTGCAGGTCGCCGAACTGGGACTGGACGCCACGGCCATCGTCGTCTACGCCGCCGCGGCCATCCTCGCGGCGCTGCTGGCGATGCGCCTGGCTCACCCGCGGGCGTGACGTGCGGCCGGATGAAAGGCTATTCCTGATGCGGATTTACGCGGACAAGAGTCGATCAGGAGCGTTTTCACCACGGATTTGCACGGATGACCACGGATAAAGGCTCTCCTGATTAGGGCGTTTCCTCAGCCACGTTGGCGTTGCGACGCACTCTCTACTTCAGTCATTCCGGGGCCATCGCCGGTTTCATCGGCGATGGAACCCGGAATCCAGCTCTCAGCAGTCAATGCGAAGAGCTGGATTCCGGGTTCTCCCTCCGGGAGCCCCGGAATGACGAACTTGGTGAGTATCATGCCAACATCAACTGGCTGAGCAACAGCCCTAATCAGGAAGGCTCTTGGCCCGCTGGCGTCCGTGTCGATCCGCATCCATCCGCATCAAAACGCTCTTGATCCGTGGCCATCCGTGTTGATCCGTGGCAAAAAGCTTTCGACGCGGATTTACGCGGATGAACGCAGATCAAGAGCGTTTTCACCACGGATTTGCACGGATGACCACGGATAAAGGCTCCTGATCCGCTGGCGTCCGTGTCGATCCGCATCCATCCGCATCAAAACGCTCTTGATCCGTGGCCATCCGTGTTGATCCGTGGCAAATTGATCCGTGGCAAAAAGCTCTCGACGCGGATTTACGCGGACAAGCGCTGATCAAGCCGCACCGGTTCGCGTAGCGTGCACTCCGCGCACGACCGCACATGACGTCGACAACCCCGTGCGCAGAGCGCACGCTACCTGACTTTTGCTTTTGATCCGCGCTCATCCGCGTCGATCCGCGTCAAAAGCTCTTGATCCGTGCCCATCCGTGGCAAAAAGCTCTCGACGCGGATTTACGCGGACAAGCGCTGATCAAGCCGCACCGGTTCGCGTAGCGTGCACTCCGCGCACGACCGCACATGACGTCGACAACCCCGTGCGCAGAGCGCACGCTACCTGACTTTTGCTTTTGATCCGCGCTCATCCGCGTCGATCCGCGTCAAAAGCTCTTGATCCGTGGCAAAAAGCTCTCGACGCGGATTCACGCGGATGAACGCAGATCAAGAGCGTTTTCACCACGGATTTGCACAGATGACCACGGATAAAGGCTCCTGGCCCGGTGGCCTCCGTGTCGATCCGCATCCATCCGCGTCAAGACGCTATTGATCCGTGGCCATCCGTGTTGATCCGTGGCAAATGCTCTGGCTCTGGATGTCCCGCTTCGGTTGCCTGCGCGCGTCAGGCGTCGAGGGTCTTGAGCCCCGTCACCAGCTCGCCGGCCATGGCCTGGCCGTCACCGTACAGCATGCGGGTGTTGTCGGCGTAGAACAGTGCGTTCTCGATGCCGGCGAAGCCCTTGCCGCGGCCGCGCTTGATCACGATGACGTTCTTCGCCTTTGAAACGTCCAGGATCGGCATGCCGTAGATCGGCGAGCCCTTGTCGGTGCGCGCGACCGGGTTGACCACGTCGTTGGCGCCGATCACCAGCGCCACGTCGGTGTTGGGGAACTCGGGGTTGATGTCGTCCATGTCCGCGATCAGGTCGTACGGCACGCCGGCCTCGGCCAGCAGCACGTTCATGTGGCCGGGCATGCGGCCGGCCACCGGGTGGATCGCGAACTTCACCTTCACCCCACGCTCGATCAGGTGCTTGGCGAATTCCCAGATCTTGTGCTGTGCCTGCGCAACGGCCATGCCGTAGCCCGGCACGATCGCCACGCGCTCGGCGTAGGCCATCATCACCGCGGCGTCGCTGGCGTCGATCGGCTTCAGCGAACCTGCAATTTCCTGCGCCTCGGCGTCACCGCCGCCGCCGAAATTGCCGAAAAGCACGTTGCCCAGCGAGCGGTTCATGGCCTTGGCCATCAACTGCGTCAGCAGCGTGCCGGCCGCGCCCACCACCATGCCGGCGATGATCATGGCCTCGTTCTGCAGCACGAAGCCCTCGAATGCGACCGCAAGGCCGGTGAGTGCGTTGTACATCGAGATCACCACCGGCATGTCGGCGCCGCCGATCGGCAGCGTCATGGCGATGCCGAACACCAGTGCCAGCGCGAAGAACGCGACCAGGATGCTCCACGCGAACGGCTGTCCCTGGATGCCCGCGGCCAGTGCCAGCGCGCCGCACACCAGCGCCGCGACGAACAGCGCCAGGTTCACCCAGCGCTGCAGCGGGAACACGAAGCGGCGATCCATCCAGCCCTGCAGCTTGGCGAACGCGATCAGGGAACCGGTGAACGACACCGCGCCGATCAGCACGCCCACGTAGGCCAGCACCTGTTCGGTCGAATCCAGACCCGGATGCACGGCAGCGCCCCCCAACGCCCCCGGCTGGATCGGCGAGGTGTCGGGCACCAGGATGCCGCCGGCAAGCAGCAACCCCACGTTGAACCGGACCAGCTCCACCGCGCCGATCGCGGCCGCCGCGCCGCCCCCCATGCCGTTGAACAGGGCGACCATCTGCGGCATCGCGGTCATCGCCACGCGCCGGCCCACCAGCCACGAAATCACCACGCCCACCACGATCGCACCGACCATCCAGCCGAGGTTGTGCATGCCCGGCAGGAAGAACGTCGCCAGGATCGCCGCGGCCATGCCGATGCCGGCCCAGATGATCCCGCGCCGCGCGGTGCGCGGCGAACTCATGCGTTTCAGGCCCCAGATGAAAAGTACCGCGGCGATGAAATACACCGCGTTGACGATGGTGGGCATGTAGCTTGGCAACGTCATGAAGATACCCCTTGATGGATGCGCGTCCGCCCGCGCGGGGACGAACCGGACTTGCCTCGACAGGCGCCAGCGCGCGGCGCGGTCACGTGCGCGTCAGGCCTTGTTTCCGGGTTTGCTGGTCTTGAACATCTCCAGCATCCGCTCGGTGACCACGTAGCCGCCGGCCACGTTGCCGGCTGCCAGCAGCACCGCGATCACCCCGATGGTGATTTCGACCGCGCCCTCGGCGTGTCCCAGCGCGACCATCGCGCCGACCAGCACGATGCCGTGCACGAAGTTCGAGCCCGACATCAACGGCGTATGCAGGATGACCGGAACCCGGCTGATGATCTCGTAGCCGGTGAACGCCGCCAACATGAAGATGTACAGTGCAAGAAAGCCGGTAACCATGGGTCCCCTCCTTCGGATGCGGCCATCATACCGGCAACGCGACCCGTTCCGTGGCGTCAACGCCGCGGCGGTTGATCCGTTATCCATTGTCGAGTGCGGTTGCATGAGGTCCAAGGATGCCGAACCGGCCCGCAGCGGCGGGATTGCCATGAATGCCACGACGCTGGCCGGGAAGCCGCTGGCGTCGTCGGCCACCGGGCCGGCACGCCCGGTCGCGGCGACCATGGAAGCGTTCCTTGCCTCGGTCGAGCGGCGTGCGTGGCGGATTGCCGAGATCGCCCTGCACGATCCCGACGAGGCGCTGGATGCGGTGCAGGACACGATGCTGCGCCTGGTGCGTCACTACAGCCACAAGCCGCCGGAGGAATGGCCGCCACTGTTCTACGGCATCCTGCGCCGCCGCATCACCGACCTGCAGCGCCGCCGTGCGGTCCGCAACCGGGTGCTGGTCTGGACGGGCCGCGCGGTCGCGCACGGTGGCGAGGCGCTGCCGGCATGGGAAGCCACCGATCCCGGCCCCGACCCGGCCCGCGCCCTGGCCTCGCGCCAGGCGCACGCGGCGATGTCGCGGGCGGTGCGCACGCTCCCAAGGCGCCAGCAGCAGGCCTTCCTGCTCAGGGTGCTCGAAGGCCTGGACGTGGCCGATACCGCCCGCGCCATGGGCTGTTCGCAGGGGAGCGTGAAGACCCACCTGTCACGCGCCATGCACGCACTGCGCACACAACTGGAGAACTGGCGATGACCGACACGCCAAGCAATGATTTCAACAACTTGCCGGATAATCATGATATCCAGTCGCGCGCACGTGAACTGTTCCGTGAAGCCTGCGCAAACCCCGGTCCGTACTACGGCCTCAAGCTCGGCCTGGCCCGTCGCAAGGCCCTGAACGCGGGTCCGGCTCGCCTTGCGCGCCGCGTCTGGGCGCCGCTGGCCGGAGGCGCCGTGGCCTGCTGCGCGCTGGCGATCGGCGTGTTCTGGACGCGTCCGCCGGCAACGCCTTCCGCGGCTGCACCCGCAGCAACGCAGGCATCAGCCGTCGCCGGCGGCGACGACAGCGCGCAGACTGCCGTCAGCCTCGACAGCAGCCAGATCGACATGATGCAGAACCTGGATTTCTACCGCTGGCTGGCCGCCCGCTCGACCCCTCCGGCCGCCGGCAGCCGGAGCGCCAGGTGAACCTGCAATCCGCCCTCGCGATCTGCGTCGCGACCTGCCTGTTGGCGGCACCATGGAATGCACGCGCGCAGTCGGCGCCCATTCCGATGCAGGCGCCGGCAACCGCCGCCACGGCACCGCCCGTCCCGTCCGCGCGCAATCAGCCGCTGGCATGGTCCAGCCTGGACCCGACGCAGCAATTGGTGTTGACCCCGGTCCACGAGCAGTGGAACCAGTTGTCTCCGCAACGCCAGCACCGGCTGGCCCGGCATGCACGCCGCTGGGCCACCCTGCCCCCGGAACAACAACGCGTAATCCGCAAGCGGCTGGCCCGTTGGGTGCAGATGACGCCCGAACAACGTCGGCGCCTGCACCGGAACGCGCGCGCCTTCCACCAGATGACGCCGGCCGAACGCACCCGGGTCCGGGCCGCCTACCAGCGCTTCCGCGCGCTGCCGCCGGCCGAACGCCGTGCCCTGCGCGAACGCTGGCGGAAGATGTCTCCCGAACAGCGCCGGCAGTGGGCCACCGAAAGCGCCGCCCACACCGGCGCCGCACATCCGGCACCGCAAGGCAGCGACTGACCCGACTCGCCCACCGCCGGTACCGGGCCTGCCGGCATCGGGCGCGCGTCGCGTTCCATCCCCCGCGCGCGGTCCCGACATCCGGCCCCGGCTCCTCGATCACGTCGTCTGCGCGCGCAGCCACGCGCGCGGCGACATGCCCACGGTCTGGGTGAAGGCCCGCGACAGCGACGACGCGTTGCGATAGCCGAGGCGGGCGCTGGCGGTCTTGATCGACACGCCGCCACGCAGCAGCGACTGCGCGATCGCCATGCGCCATTGCGTCAGGTACTCGATCGGCGTTCTGCCGACCTGCCGTCGGAACGCCAGCGCGAACGCGCTGCGCGACATGCCGGCGGTCGCGGCCATCGCCGCCAGCGACCAGTCGGCATCGGGCCGCTCGTGCATGGCCGTCAGCGCGCGCGCCAGCTTCGGGTCGGCCAGGCCGGTCAGCAGTCCCACCGGCAGGTCGCCCTCGGCGGGGTGGTCCAGCAGCCAGCGCAGCAGTTGCAGGAACAACACGTCGAACAGGCGATCGGCCAGCAGGCGCTGGCCGCAGCGCACACGGTCGGACTCGCCGAACAACAGCCTCAGCGTCTCGTCCAGGCCTTCCACCCCGCGCAACGGCAGCACCAGCAACGGTGGCAGGGCCTGCGCCAGCGGGTGCTGGGCGCCGCGTTCGAAGTCCAGCGATGCGCAGACGAAGTCGGAACCTTCCACCGGCGCGTTGTGGAAGGTGTGCGCCAGCGGGCGCGGATAGAACAGCAGCGCCGGCTCGTCCAGTTCGATCCGCGATGGCACGCCACTGCGCGCCGGATGCGTCACGACCAGGCTGCCGCGCCTGAGCACGTGCAGGAAGCCGCGGCCGGGTTGCGCATCGAACTGCGTCAGCCCGCACAGCGGTCCCGCATGGAACAGGTGCGCCCTTACGTGGAAGCGTTCCATCAGCGATGACAGCCGGTCGAGGGTGGCCATGGTGGGTTCGCACCGTCTGGACGATTCGTCACATTTTATGGATGAAACGATACCTGTTGCAATCCCGGCCACGCGATGATGTTTCCACATCGCCACCGCCCGACCGGCGTGGCACCCACCGCAACGAGGAATCGTCATGTCCCGCTACCACCGATCACATCCCCGCCTGCCATCCCGCCCCGCGCTCGGGCTTGCCATCGCCGCGTCCCTGCTGGTCGCCGCTCCCGCCGCCCTGGCCCACGGGAGTGGGCAACACGCCGGCGGCATCCACAGCGAGGCCTCCGCGAACGTGCAGGCGCCGTTCGACATCGTGCACACGGCCATCCGCACCGAACGCAATGTCGCCGTTTTCCACATCGCCGTGTCCGGCCAGGCCGGCGCCAGCAAGCCGGCAAGCACCGGCAAGCTCGCCGGCAGCAGCGTGTTCTCGTACGTGTGGCCGACGACGCTCGACCCGTGGCTGGTCGGCTTTGCGCACGACAGCGGCATCCTTGCCTTCGCGGTGACCGCGCATCCCGACTTCGACGACACACCGTTGTTCGACGAAAACGGCGATGGCGACCCCGGCAACGACGGCGACCTGTGGCACTCGCACTGGGTGGTGCTGCAACCCGACGACGCCTGCGGCAAGGACGCGTTGAAGGTCGTCGACATTCCCGAGGGCACCAGGCCGCGGCTGCCCAAGACCTGGCCCGGCCTGCCGATCCTGATCGACAGTCCCGGATGGGATCCGGTGTTCACCGGCGATTCGCTGGAAGTGCGCGTGCCGTTCGATGACATCGGCCCGGTGAACGCCGCCGGCTTCGACGGCGTGACCGCCGCACTGCGCGTCAACGCCAGCGTCCACGACCCGCTGCTGTGCGTGGCCGACGTGTTCAAGGTGGCATCCGGCGACCTGTCGCTGCCCGGCAGGGTCGACGCGAAAGGCGCCAATCGTTGAGGCCCGGCCAGACCGACGCCAGGTCCACCTCGATGAAAGCACGAGCGTAGGGCGGACACTGTCCGCCGTCCGTTTCACGGCGGGCAGTGCCCGCCCTACTTCGCGCATCGGCCCGTGGACGAAGTTGCCCCGAACGCGAGCACGGATGGACAAAGGCGTCGATGACAGAAGGAAATGGAACCGCTTTGCGCACGGGTGTCTTGCGAAACGTTGCATGAATAACGCGGAGACCGCCCGAAACCGGACCCGCTTTTTTGCGGGCCGCTGGAAGAGTAACCTTGGCGCCATGGCGCAGCCGCGCGACGCCGGCGTGCACGCATACGGGAGCAGCATGGTTTGACGTACGATTTCACGACGCTGGTCGATCGCTCCGGCATGAGTTCGGCCAAATGGGACGCGATGCGCGAGGCCAACCCGGCGGTTCCACCGGGTATTCCGCCATTCTCGGTCGCCGACCTCGACCTCCGGATGGCGCCGGAAATCACCGAAGGCCTGAAGGCATTCCTCGACGACGCCGTACTCGGCTACACCAGCCCGCCGGAAGCCTTCATCCAGGCCGTGATCGACTGGCTGCAGCGGCGCCACGACTGGACGGTGAAACCGGAATGGCTGGTGCAATCGAGCGGCGTGGTGGCGGCGGTGTTCAATGCCATCCGCGCGTATACCGAACCCGGCGACGGCATCATCATCCAGACGCCGGCCTACTACCCCTTCTACGCCGCCATCGACCGCAACCGGCGCCGACTGGTGCGCAATCCGCTGCAGCTCCGGGGCGGCCACTTCGGCATCGATTTCGACCAGCTCGAACGCCAGGCCGCCGACCCGCGCAACAAGCTGCTGCTGTTCTGCAGCCCGCACAACCCGACCGGGCGCGTGTGGACGCGCGACGAATTGCGGCGCGTCGCCGACATCGTGCTGGCCAACGACCTCGTCCTGGTCAGCGACGAGATCCACTTCGACCTGGTGTTGCCGGGCCACCGCCATACCGTGCTCGCAACGCTCGGCGAGGCCATCGCCGCGCGCAGCGTGGTCTGCACCGCGCCCAGCAAGACCTTCAACCTGGCCGGCATGTCCACCAGCAACATCGTGATCCCTGATCCCGACCTGCGCGCGCGTTTCGTCGCGGAACAGGAAGCGGGCGGATTCTTCTTCCTGACGATCCTCGGCTACAAGGCCTGCGAGCTGGCCTACACCCGGGGCGAAGCGTGGCTTGCCGGCTTGCTGGAACTGGTGCAGCGCAACCACGACCTGGTCAGGCACTTCATGGCCGGGCACCTGCCGCAGGTGACGGTATTCGACCTGGAAGGCACCTACCTGCAGTGGATGGATTTTCGCGGCCTCGGCAAGAGCGCCCAGGAACTGCAGGCACTCCACGAACAACAGGCGCTGGTGTTTTTCGACGAGGGCACGATCTTCGGGCCGGAAGGCGCCGGTTTCGAACGCATGAACCTGGCTACGCCGACGGCCGCCGTCGAGGCCGCGCTGGAGCGGCTGGCGCGTTGCCACGGTTGAACAGGATTCGGCCGGCGGGATCGGCTGGCGGCGCCCGCCGACAGAAAAACCTGATGCATTGATCGGCGTGCCTGCGCCGGGCCGGTTCCGGAATACGGGGCCCGGGATCGAATGATGAACCCGCCCCGCCATTCGCTCACGAGGTTTCGACGGCCAGCACCTTGCCCGGGTTCATGATGTTGTGCGGATCCAGCGCCTGCTTGATCGCGCGCATCATGGCGATCTCGACCGGGTCCTTGTAACGCACCAGCGCCTCGCGCTTGAGCTGGCCGATGCCGTGCTCGGCGCTGATCGAGCCGCCCGCGGCGTGCACGCTGTCGTGCACCACCTCGAACACATCATCCTGCCTGGCCAGCAGCGCATCGTCGGTCCACTCGCCCCCACGCGCCACGTTGTAGTGCAGGTTGCCATCGCCCAGGTGTCCGAAGATCACGTGGCGGATGCCCGGAAACGCCTCCTGCAGCGCGCGGTTGGTGTCCTCGACGAAGGCCGCCATGCGCGAGACCGGAATCGACACGTCGTGCTTGATGGCCTTGAACGATTCCTTCTCGGCCAGCGGAATGCTCTCGCGCAGGTGCCACAGGGCCTTGCTTTGCGCCACCGAGCCGGCGATCACCGCGTCCTTGACGCAGCCGGCCTCGACGGCCTCGCCAAGGACCGTCTCGAAGCGTTCGCGCGCGTGCGCCTCGCTTTCGCTGTCGGACAGTTCCAGCAGCGCGTACCAGGGCAGCTCCGCCGAGTCGCCCTCGAACGGCAATCGCTGCTGCGGGAAGCAGCGCACCACGTCCGCGAGGCAGTCGCCCGCCATCAGCTCGAAGCCGGTGAGCGACGCGCCGAACCCGTGTCGCGCCCGTCCCAGCATGTCGACGGCGTCTTCGATCGAGGCCAGCGCCAGCAGCGCCGTACACCGCGCGACCGGCAGCGGATAGAGCTTCAACGTGGCCGCGGTGATGATGCCGAGCGTGCCCTCGCTGCCGATGAAAAGGTCGCGCAGGGCATAGCCGGTATTGTCCTTGCGCAACCCGCGCAGCCCGTGCCAGATCTCGCCCCGTGCGGTGACCACTTCCAGGCCGAGCGCAAGCTCGCGCGCCATGCCGTAGCGCAACACCTCGGTGCCGCCGGCGTTGGTGGCAAGGTTGCCGCCGATCGTGCAACTGCCCTCGGCGCCCAGGCTCAGGGGAAACAAGCGCCCCGCATCACGCGCGGCCTCCTGCACGGCCTGCAACACGCAGCCGGCCTCGACGTCCATCGTGTCGTTGTCAAGGTCGATGCCGCGGACGCGGTTCATCCGCTGCAGCGAGAGCACCACCTGATGACCGGACGCATCCGGCGTGGCGCCGCCGCACAGCCCGGTGTTGCCGCCCTGCGGCACGATCGAAACACCCGCTCCGGCGCAGGCACGCACCACCGCGGCGACCTCGTCGGTCGAACCGGGGCGCACCACCGCCAGCGCCTGCCCGCGGTAGCGCTCGCGCCAGTCGGTGAGGTACGGCGCCGCATTCGCGCCGGTCAGTACCTGCTGTTCGCCGATCGCGTCGCGCAAGCTGTCCAGAAGACTCATGGCTGGTTGAATTTCCTGCGTCCGGTGGAACGGACCATTGTAGGCATGGCCCGGGGCCGCGCCAAACCACGCGCTGCCCGGCACCGCCGGACGAGCTGGAATCGTTCCGCCGCGCCGTGCGCCAGCCATGGGGCCTGCGACTGCGGCGCCGGGTACAGGCGCAAACGCACCGCCCATGTTCCGGACACAGATGCCGGTTGACCGCCGGAGTAGCATGGAAGTGGCCAGCCACACGAGGAGAATCGACATGCTCGTGGCATTTTCCGTCGCACCGGGTGGTGGTTCCGGTGACGACTCGCTGCACGACGCGGTCGCCGCGGCGGTGCGCGTGGTGCGTGCCTCGGGATTGCCCAATCGCACCGATGCGATGTTCACCACCATCGAAGGCGAGTGGGACGAAGTGTTCGACGTGATCCGTCGCGCCACCGACGCCGTCGCGCCATACGGGCCGCGCATCAGCCTGGTGATCAAGGCGGACATCCGACCCGGCCACGACAAGCGGATCACCGGCAAGGTGGAAAGCCTGGAGGACGCCATTGCCGCGCAGGAAAAGGCAACCGGTTCACGCTGACCAGGCGGGGCAAATGGTGCGAACACGCCCATGAAACTCTACGACAGCGACTTTGCTCCCAGTCCGCGACGGGTACGAATATTCCTGGCCGAAAAGAACCTCACCGTGCCCACCGTGAAGCTGGACCTGCGCGAAAAAACCCAGTTCACGGAAGCCTTCCGCAAGGTCAATCCGTGGTGCACCGTGCCCGCGCTGGAACTCGATGACGGCCGCTGCATCAGCGAGATTCCGGCCATCTGCCTGTACTTCGAACAACTGCACCCCGACCCGCCCCTGATCGGTCCAACGCCCGCCGAGCGGGCGACCGTGCTGATGTGGGACCGGCACATGGAATACGATGGCATGGAAGCAGTGCGCGATGCTTTCCGCAATTCACACCCCGCATTCAAGGCCCGCGCGCTCACGGGCCCGCACGAAGTCGAGCAGATTCCCGCCCTGGCCGAACGCGGCCGCCGGCGCTACCGCTGGTTCCTCGATGATCTGGACAATCGCCTGGCGCACACCACATTCATTGCCGGCCCCCGCTACACGATGGCCGACATCACCGCGCTGGCCACCATCGACTTCGCTCACACCGTCAAGCTCGCCGACATCGGCGATCACACCCATGTCCAGCGCTGGTACGACCAGGTCAGCGCGCGTGCAAGTGCCCGCGCGTGAGCCGCGCAGCCCGTCGCTACGCTTTCCCGAACATCACTTCGCCGTCGCGGGCCACGCAGGTCCTGGCGACCAGCTCGTCGTCGAAGTCGGGTTTCCATTCGCCGTCGGTGATGACCAGTTCGCTGAAGTGCATGAGGTTGCGGGCGTACATTTCCGAGGCGTGCAGCGGTGCGCCGGAGGGCAGGTTCAGGGGGCCGATGACGGAGACGCCGCCGTGTTCGACGCGCTCGCCGGGACGGGTCACTTCGCAGTTGCCGCCGCCCTCGGCGGCGAGGTCCACGATCACGGCGCCGGTTTTCATGCCATCGACCATCGAGACCGGAATGATCTTCGGCGATGGCCGACCCGGCACCGCGGCGGTGGTGACGATCACGTCCACAGTCTTGACATGCTCGGCCAGCTTGGCCTGCTGCGCGGCGCGTTCCTCGTCGGTCAATTCGCGCGCGTAGCCGCCCTCCCCCGCGGCGTTGACGCCGAGGTCGAGGAACTTCGCGCCCAGCGACTCGATCTGCTCGCGGGTTTCGGGGCGCACGTCGAAGCCTTCGACCATGGCGCCGAGGCGGCGTGCGGTGGCGATTGCCTGCAGGCCGGCAACGCCGGCGCCGATCACCAGCACCTTCGACGGGCGCAGGGTACCGGCGGCGGTGGTCAGCATCGGGAAGAATTTCGGCGCGGCCTCGGCGGCGATCAGCATTGCACGGTAGCCGGCAACCGCCGCCTGCGAGGACAACACGTCCATCGCCTGCGCACGCGTGGTGCGTGGCAGCAGTTCCAGCGAAAACGCCGCGAGCTTGTGCTGCGCATAGCCGGCCAGCCGCTCGGCGCCCGCGTGCGGATGCAACTGGCCGATCAGCGCAGCGCCCGAACGCATTGCCGCGATGCGATCCTCCGCGGGCGACTGCACGCAGAACAGCACGTCGGCGGCGGCCACCACACCGGCCGCGTCGGCGAATTCGGTATCGGCATACGCGGCATCCGGAAACCCCGCGCGCTCACCGGCGCCACGTTCGAGCATGACCTTCACGCCGCGCGCGGCGTACTTCTTCGCGGTCTCCGGCGTCACCGCGACGCGGCGTTCGCCCTCGGCGGTTTCGCGCAGGGCTGCGATGGTGATCGGCATGGCTGGTCTCCCGTTGCAATCACCGAATCCTAGCCCGCATTGCCCACCAGGTCACGCAGCGAGGCGTTCCGGGACCGTGCGCTGGTTGACGGTCGCGACCGAAGCGCGCGCTGGCGTGCTTCGGTCTGCTTCCTTCATGGGGCTTCACCGCGAGTTGATCGGAACCTCGGCCGGCGGGCAGTGCCCGCCTTACAGGGTGGGGCGCGTACGGCGGGCACTGCCCGCCGCACATGGTTGCCCGTATCCAGGAGCGCACAAGATGCCATTTCACGATCCGCGCATGCCGACAGCGTGAAGTCCGCCCGGGGCATACCCTCGAACGGGCGCGCCACGAACCTCGCGGACAATGCACGCGATGTGGGCTCACGCAAGGCGCCGGCTCCCTGCTGCTAGACTGCCTTGATGGCAGTGAACCAATGGCGCCACCGGCCACACCGGGCGCGGATCGACAGGGTTGGCCGCGTTTCGACTTCGCTCGCTGCGCTCGCTACGCTCAATGCGAACGGAACTTTTTTGCGAACCACACGACTACCCCACCCATGCGCGACGACCACGCCCTCCGCTTCCTCCAGAGCCGCCGCTCGGTACCGGCTGCGCTGCTGCAGCCGCCCGGCCCCGACGATGCGCAACTGCGCGAGATCGTCGCCACCGCGATCCGCGTGCCCGACCACGGCAAGCTGACGCCGTGGCGGCTGATTGCGCTGACGGGCGACGCGGGCCGGCGCTACGGCGAGGCGCTGGCCGAGCTGCACGCCCGCATCGATCCCGACGTGCCCGCGGCAAAGCTGGCCAAGGACCGCCAGCGTTTCGCGCATTCGCCGGTGGTGCTGACGGTGATCGCGCGGATCGACGAGGAGCACCCGAGAATCCCGGCCCAGGAACAGCTGCTGTCGGCCGGATGCATCGCTTTCAACCTGCTGCTGGCGGCGCAGGCCACCGGCTTCGCGGCACAGCTTCTGACCGGCTGGTCCTGCTACGACCGGCAGGCCGCCAAGCTGCTGGGGCTTGCCGACCATGAGCGGGCGATCGCCTACATCCACATCGGCAACCGCGGCATCGAGCCGCCCGAACGCAAGCGCCCGGAAGTCGACGACATCCTGAGCGCGTGGCAGGGATGAACGCTGCGCCGCGTACGCCTGTTTCGACGGCATACCTGATCGATGCCAGCATGTACGTGTTTCGCGCCTGGCATTCGATGCCGGACGAATTCTTCGACGTCGAGGGCAATCCGGTCAACGCGGTGCACGGATTCGCGCGCTTCCTGCTGGAGTTCACCGAACAAAGTCACCCGACCCACGTGCTCACCGCGTTCGACATCGCGCTGACCAGTTCCTTCCGCAACGCGATCTACCCCGCCTACAAGGCCAACCGCGACCCGGCCCCACCCGAGCTCAAGCGTCAGTTCGAATACTGCCGCGAACTGGCGGCCGCGTTCGGATTCGCGGTGCTGGCTGACGCGACCTACGAGGCCGACGACATCATCGGCAGCGTCAAGGCCGCGTTGCAGCCACACGCGTTCCGCGCGGTGATCGTGTCCGCCGACAAGGATTTCGGCCAGCTGCTGGCCGATGGCGACGAGCAGTGGGACTACGCGCGCAAGCAACGCTGGGGCGCCGACGGGGTGCCGGGACGCCTGGGCGTCGAGGCTCGCCAGGTCGTCGATTATCTGGCGTTGACCGGCGACCCCAGCGACAACATCCCCGGCGTTCCCGGAATCGGCGCCAAGGGCGCGGCGGCGCTGCTGACGCATTTCGGCGACCTGGAAACCCTGCTGGCGCGCGTGGACGAGGTGCCGTTCCTGCGCCTGCGCGGCGCCAAATCGCTGGCCGCGAAGCTGCGAGAGCACGCCGAACAGGCGCGGCTGTCGCGGCGGCTGGCCGAGATTGCACTGGATGCACCGGTGCCACGCACGCCCGAGGCCTTTGCCTGTCGCGCGCCGGACTTCACTGCGCTGGACGCGCTGTTCGAACGCCTGAAGGTCGGCCCGCTGACGCGCTCGCGCGCGCGCAGGATCCTGCAACCGGAAGCCCGGTCGTGAACGATGATTCCCGCATTCCGCCGGATGCCGATGCGCCGGTGCAGACGCTCTACGAAGGCCGCTGGCTGACCATGCGCCAGCGCGGGCATTGGGAGTTCGTCGAGCGCAACAATCCCCAGGGCGCCACCATCATCGTGGCGGTGACGCCGGGGGATTGCGTGCTGTTCGTCGAGCAGTACCGCGTGCCGATCCGCCAGTTCACGATTGAAATGCCGGCGGGCCTGATCGGCGATCCCGGCCACACCGACGATGACAGCATTGCCGCGGCCGCGCGCCGCGAGCTGATCGAGGAAACCGGCTACGACTGCGCCCGGGTGGTGCCGCTGCACTCTGGGCCGTCATCGGCCGGGATGAGCACCGAAATGATGCACTTCGTACGCGCGCTGGACCTCAGGAAGGTCGGCGCAGGCGGCGGCGATGCCAGCGAAAACATCGTGGTGCACGAGGTCCCGCGCGATGCAGCCGGCGAGTGGCTGCGCGCGATGGCGGCGAAGGGATATTCCATTGATCCGAAGCTGTTCGCGGGACTGTGGTTTCTCGACAACTGATCGGCGCCTGTCCGCGTCGATCCGCGTAGAGAGCTTTTTGCCACGGATGAACACGGATGGGCACGGATCAAGAGATTTCCTGATTTGGGCTGTTGCTCAGCCACGCTGGCGATGCAAAGCGCCCTTTACCCTGGTCATTCCGGGGCCATCGCCGGTTTCATCGGCGATGGAACCCGGAATCCAGCTCTTCGTATCGACTTCCGGGAGCTGGATTCCGGGTTCTCCCTCCGGGAGCCCCGGAATGACGAACTTGGGAAGTGTCATACCAACATCAACTGGCTGAGGAACAGCCCTAATCAGGAGAGCTTTTGACGCGGATCGACGCGGATGGCGCGGATCAAAAGCCGAAATCAGGTAGCGTGCGCTCTGCGCACGTCGGGGTTCGCGGCGGGTTCGTTCGTGCAACGCGGCACGACGAATCCGGCTTGATCGGCGTTTGTCCGCGCAAACCGGCGTCCGGCGCTTTTCCACGGGCCGGAAACACGGTGCAGCGGCGCCGCCCGGTGCCGCGCACGGGTACGTTGCGCGGGCCGTGGCCCGCGCAACGGGGCGTCATCTGAAACCGGCGCTCAGGCCGCCGGTGTCGACGGCGCGGGCGGTGCGGCTTCCGTGGTGGCGTCGTCGGCAGGCGTCACCTCGGCGGCCTGCATGCCCTTGGGGCCCTGCACCACATCGAACTGGACCCGCTGGCCTTCCTTGAGGCTGCGAAAGCCCTGGGCCTTGATGGCCGAAAAGTGCACGAACACATCCGCACCGCCGCCATCGGGTGTGATGAAACCGAAACCCTTGGCGTCATTGAACCACTTGACCGTACCCACTGCCATTTCAAATCCCCTTTACGCAACGTTCCGGGACATGCGGCAAACCGCCGCACACCCCGAGTATCCGGCGGACGGTCCCCGCAGTGCAAGCGGAATTTGAAGATGACCCGCGCTCAGCCAGCCACGAGGGCCGCGATCAAGGCCGGCACCGCGCCCGTGGCGGCATCGAGGTTGGCGTGTATTTCCTCGAGGCTGATGGGCCGATCGGGCTCCGGGCCGCAACCCGCGGCCCAGTTCGCGACCAGCGCCAGGCACGCGTAATCCATGCCAAGTTCACGCGCCAGCACCGCCTCGGGCATGCCCGTCATGCCGACCAGGTCGCAGCCGTCGCCGCGCATGCGGGCGACTTCCGCACGGGTTTCCAGGCGCGGGCCCTGAGTGGCGCCGTAGCAGCCGCCATCGACCACGGCGATGTCCGTGCGCTGCGCGGCATCCAGCAGGGCGGCACGCAACGACGCGGAATACGGTTCACCGAATTCCGCATGCACCACCGGCTCGCCCTCGGCGTCGCAGAAGCTGGCCGCGCGGCCGTGGGTGTAGTCGATCAACTGGTCGGGGACCGCCAACGCGCGCGGCGCCATGTCATCGCGAATGCCGCCGACAGCGTTGACGCCCACGATACGCCGCGCACCGACCTCATGCAGCGCGGCGAGGTTGGCGCGGTAATTGATGCGGTGCGGGGCGATGGTGTGGCCCTCGCCGTGGCGCGCCAGGAACGCCACGCGCCGACCGGCAAGCTCGCCGGTGGCGATGGCCGACGACGGCGCGCCCCAGCGGGTGGCGACGTCGTGGCGCTGCACGTTTTCCAGGCCAGAGAACGCGTAGACGCCGGTGCCGCCGATGATCGCAAGCTCCACACTCATGCCGCCGACTCCGCATCGTCGAGCGCGTAGATGTCGGGCAGGTTGCGGCCCTGCCCGTGGTAGTCGAGCCCGTAGCCGAACACGTAGCGGTCGGGCACTTCCACGCCAACGAAATCGGCCTGCAATCCCGGCGCACGGCGATCGTGACGTTTTTCGCACAACACCGCGATCAGCACGCGGCGTGCGCCCTGGGCAAGGCAGTGCTCGCGCAACGCGAGCAGCGTCCAACCTTCATCCAGGATGTCGTCGGCCAGGATCACCGTGCGCCCGGCCAGCGGCGTCGCCGGACGGTGCAGCCAGCGCACCTCGCGCCCCACCGTGGCATCGCCGTAGCGGGTCGCGTGCACGTAGTCGAAATCCATGTCCGCGTCGATCGCGAACGCCAGCGCCGCGGCGAAGAACATGCCACCGTTCATCACCGTCAGCAGCAGTGCGCGTTCGCCGGCCAGCGCGCGGGTGAGGTCGCGTCCCATCTCGACGATGCGCGCCTCCAGCGCGCGCTGTTCGTGGATGCGCCGGGCGTGCGACAGCACGGCGTCCAGTGGATGATCGTTCGTGTTCACGCCTGCGCCCCTTCGGCATCGGAAAGTTCCGCCAGCGCCGCCACGTAGCGCGCGTGTTGCGGATCGTCCTCGATGCTTGTCCAGTCGCGCGCGCCGGCACCACACAGCGCGGCGACGGTGTCGGCGCCACAGGGCATGCGGCCGCGCACCGATTCGATTGCCGGAGCCACCATCGCCGGCTGGCACACCAGCACCAGGTCGCAGCCGGCATCGAAGTGCGCGGTGACGCGCGCGCCGATGCCGCCCGCGGTTTCAGCCGCCACCATGCCGACGTCGTCGCTGAACACTACTCCGCCGAATCCGAGATCACGGCGCAGGTAATCGATCCAGCGTTTCGAATAACCGGCCGCCAGCGAATCGACCGCGGGATAGGTCACGTGCGCGATCATCACCGCTTCGGCGCCCGCGGCGAAGCCTTCCCTGAACGGCACCAGGTCATTGCCGCGGATCGTGTCCAGGTCGCGCGCATCGACGGCCTTTTCCAGGTGCGTGTCTTCGGGAATCGAGCCGTGGCCCGGGTAATGCTTCAACGTAGCCGCCATGCCCGCCAGGCGCATCCCTCGCACGTAGGCGGCGCCCAGTTCGGCCACCACCTGTGGATCGGCGTCGAAGGCGCGCTCGCCGATCACCCGGTTGCCGCGCGCCAGATCCACCACCGGCGCGAACGACAGATCCACGTCGCACGCGCGCAGTTCCCCAGCCATCACGATCGCGTGGATTTCGGCCATGTCGATGGCCGCTTGCCGATCGCGGTGGTACAGCGCGCCGATCGCCGCCAGTGCGGGCAGCCGGGTGAAGCCGTCGCGGAAGCGCTGCACCGGGCCGCCTTCGTGGTCCACGCCGATCACGAACGGCGCGTCGCGCAGCGCGCGGATTTCGGCAACCAGCGCGGCAAGCTGCTCGCGATCGCTGTAGTTGCGGGTGAACAGGATCGCGCCGCTGACTTCCGGCGCGGCCAGGTTGGCGCGGTCCTGCGCGGTGAGTGCGGTTCCCTCGATCGCCACGATCAGCATGCATTGCGCTCCGCATCGCTCCAACGCGCAAACGGGCGCCGGGCAAGGTTGACGTTGTAGTAGCGGGTCTCGGCGCTCACTTCCCGGCCCAGCCACGCCGGGTGCGGGAACGGTCGGTCTGCATCGTCGAGCTCGATTTCGATCACTACCAGCCCGTGATTATCGCCCAGAAACTCGTCGACCTCGAACTCGAATCCATCCACCGGCACGATGTGACGGCGCTTCTCGACCGTCCCGATGCACAGGCCCTGCAGCATCGCCTCGGCATCGGCCGCCGGCACGGGGTACTCGTACTCATCGCGCTCCACGCCGGCCACGGCGGCCTTCACGGTAAGCCACGCCTTGTCCCCGGCGACGCGCACTCGCACCGCGGCGCGCGCCTGCCCCGCTTCCAGCGCCGGTGCGCCGACCAGGTAACCCTGCACGATGCGCTCGCTGCGGAGCACCTGCGCGCGCCAGGCATCGCTGGCGGCGAGAAACTTGCGCTCGATCTCGACGGCCATCAGGCACGCTCGAACAGCGCGATCGATTCAACGTGGCCGGTGTGCGGAAACATGTCCATCACCCCGGCAGCGGCAAGCGAAAACCCGTGCCGGCGCATCAGGGTGCCGGCATCGCGGGCCAGCGAGGCCGGGTGGCACGACACGTACACCACCCGCCGCACCGATTTGCCAGGCAGTTGTTCCAGCAGGCCATCGGCGCCACTGCGTGGGGGGTCCAGCAGCATCAAATCCCAGTCGGCACGCGCCCAGGCACTGCCTCGAACGTCGCCGGCAAGGTCGCCGATGAAGAATTCCGCGTTGTCGATGCCGTTGGCCGCGGCGTTGGCGCGTGCGCGTTCGACCAGCCCGACGTCGCCTTCCACGCCACAGACCCGGCCCGCGCTGCGTGCGATCGGCAGGCTGAAATTGCCCAGACCGCAGAACAAGTCCAGCACGCGGTCGTCCGGGCCGGGAGCCAGCAACGCCAGCGCGTGGGGAATCATCCTGCGGTTGAGCGCGGCGTTGACCTGCACGAAGTCCAGCGGTTTGAAGGCCAGGGTCAGGTCGTATTCGGGCAGCGCGTAGTCGAGCACCACGGCATCGGGCCACAGCGGATGCACGCTGTCGGTGCCGCCCGGCTGCAGCAGGATCGAAAAATCATGCTCCTTGCCGAAGGCAACCAGCTTCTCCCGATCGCCATCGGAAAGCGGCGCCGGGTGCCGGAACACCAGCGCGCGCGCATCGTCACCGGCGGAAAATTCGATCTGGGGAATCGACGCCGCGCCTTCCATGCCATTGAGCAGTTCGCCGAGCGCATCCAGTTTGCCGCCCAGCGCCGGGTCGAGCACGTCGCAGTGCGCGATGTCGGCGACGAAGCGCGCATCGCGCTCGCGGAATCCGACCAACACCCTGCCCTTTTTCAGCACGTGCTTCACCGACAGCCGCGCGCGCCGGCGATAGCCCCAGACATCGGCTGTCAGCGGCGCCAGCCAGCGCGCGGGCTCCACGTGCCCGATGCGCGCCAGGTTCTGCGCCAGCACGTTCTGCTTGGCTGCGATCTGCGCGGCGGGTGCCAGGTGCTGCAGCGCGCAGCCGCCACACACGCCGAAATGCGCGCAGCGCGGCACCACGCGATGCGGCGACGCGATCAGGATTTCCTCCGCGCGTGCCTCGTCGAAATGCCGGTGCCGGCGCACCAGCCGTGCGCGCACCTGCTCGCCGGGCAAGGCGTCGGCCACGAACACGGTCTTGCCCTCGACGTGCGCCACCCCGCGCCCGTCGTGGGAAAGGTCGTCGATGGTGGTGTCGAAGGGCGGCTTGCGCGCGGCGCGGTTCATCCGCGCATCTTGCCAGAGGCACCCGGAAAAATTCAGAACCCGGGATCTTCGGCGGCGGCATAGCCGAGCGTGACCGCGCCGGTACCCACGTTGACCATGCCGGTGATGCTCATGACGCTCTTGTACAACGTGACGCCGGCGGCGTTGCAGGCATCGGCGAGGCCACTGAATCCGGGCAACGCCTCCAGGTCCGCAAGCTCGCCACCGTAGCTGACGCACACCGCCGGCACCAGCAGCCCGCGCTTGACCGCGGCCGCGGCGTGGCCGAAGAGCTGTTCGGCACCCTGATCGAACCCGCGCGCCTTGGCCACCGGTCGCGTTTCGCCCTGAAAGCACTGCAGGATCGGCTTGATGTCCAGCGCGGTACCCAGCGTGGCACTGAGCAGGCCGACGCTGTGATCGCCCTTCTTGCGCGCGCGTGCGCGCAGGTAATGCAGGTCGCGTGGCAATGCGTAGGTGTAGGTCTGGTTGGCCAGCTCCGCGATCGTGGAGCGGATCTCCCCCGGCCCCGCGTCCGCTGCGATCATGTCGACGGCCTTGACCGCGCTCACCCCCTGGCCCGCGAACAGGCTGCGGGTATCGATCACCCGCATCAGGAACGGCGAATGGTTGCCGGCGGCCTCGCGGATCGGGCGGTAGCTGCCCAGGATCGCGAAGCTGGCCTGGGTCGCGTTGGCGAAGATCGGGCTGCGCGTGGCGGTTACGGTGAGGCAGAACACCGCATCGAAATCGAGCACCAGGCGCTTGAGGAACAGGTCGCGGATGGCCTCGACCGACAACGACTCGGTTTCCGCCGCGTGGCCGCGCGCGCCAATGTCGCTGCCGTAGTAGTTTTCCATCGCCACCGGATCGCGCACGTCCACGAAGGTCTTTCCATCCAGGTGGATGGTGATGGGCATGATCGTGATCCGGTTGTCATCGAAAAACTTGCGCGGCAGGTCGCAAGTTGCATCCATCACGAGCCCGATTCGCATTTCGCCTCCTCCCGATTCCGATGCATCATGCCACGAAGCACCTCACGGATGTATACCGCGTGGCCCGGCGACTGGCGGCTACTTGCGCCGCCAGTCGCCCGAGGCATCCTTGTAATACCAGCCCGAATGCGCGCGGCTGATCCAGCGCTTGGCGAAGGCCTCGCGCATCTGCTGCGCCCACTCCGGGTGCCCGTTGGCGACCGCGATCTGCTTGTACAGCGCCGCGCGGTCGGCGTTCTCGGCGGCCACGGCCTGGTTGGCGCGCGCGCGCTCGGGCAACGGAATCTTCGAGGCGTCGTGGATCGCGACGTCGCCGTTGTGGGTGAAGCCGACCGCCCCGGAATCGAGCAGGCCCTTCAGCACCGAACGGAAGCGCTGGCGCATGCGCGCCTCGATGGCCTCGATCGCCGGTGTCTGGATGTCCAGGTTGGCCGGCTCGGCGGCATTCGCCGCGGGAACCAGCGCATCCAGCACGCGCATCGCCAGCGGATCGCCCGCGCGCGTGCCGTGCCCGGCATCACCGCTGGACGATGCCGGGGCCGCACCCGAATCGGGCTCCTTCGCCGCCGGCGCGCCGTTGTCCGGACCCATGATGTTGCTGATCACCTTGTCGGCGGCCTTCTGTGCCGCCGCGGCCGGAAAATACACGTTGATGGTGACGCAGCCGGCCAGCAACGCGAGCACGAGGGAGATCAAGAAAACGGGTTTGCGCATGTCGGTGTCCTTTTCGGGCAGTGGTTCGATTGTGCTGCAAAACGTGGTCGCGCGCGAACGCGGCTACTTGATCACCGGCCCCTCGCCGCTGGTGGCGGCCTCGAGCCGGGCCAGCAGCGTTGCCCAGTCGACCGAGCGCTGGTGGCCGATCACGGTGATGCGCGGCAGGCCGCTGCCTTCGACGATGGTGTAGCCGCCCTGGTCGGGATTCGGGTCGGGCACGATGCCGCTCATGGTGCACACGCCGTCGGCAAGCGTGCAGCCAAGCCCGATCTTCGCGTAGTGGAAGGTCTTGAACAGGCGCAGCGCCATGCCCTGCAGGCCGCCGGCGATGCCTCCACCGCCAACGCGGGTCAGGCTCTGGATCGCGTGCTGACTGATCTTGCCACCGCCATCCGCGGTCAGGCGCGCCGTGAACGCGGTCGGCTTCCAGTCGACCAGCGTGAGGTCGTGGATCGCGCCATCCAGGCGTCCGCTGATCTGGCCGAAGTCGAACACGTGGGTCAACTGCGCAAGGTCGAGCTGCTGCAGGTCGATGTCGGTGGATACCTCGGGCGACGCCCCGAACGGTCGCCGGATCTGGAGGTCGGTCACGCTGACCGAGCCGTCGAAAACGTGCATCGACAGCCCGCCGGAAAACACCAGTTCGTCACCACGATAGCGAAGGTCGGGCACCGCGCCACCCAGCTTGCCCTGGAAGGCCGGCCAACCCAGGGCCTTGCACAACGAGGCAAGATCGACCGCGGTCACCGAAAACGCGGCAGCCAGGCGCTGCTCGCGGGTCGCGTCCGGGCGCCAGGCCATCCGCGCCAACTGGAACGATCCGCCGAAAAACGTGGTGGTGACCGGTGCGCGCAGCGTCAGCGTGCCGTCGCGGTCCTGCAGCCCGGCCTGGCCGGGCCCGAATACCAGCCGGTCCAGGGCCAGCCCGTTCCACGCCAGCGTGGTGGCCGGCCGCGAAGCCCCGGCGCGCCAATCCACGCCGCCCTTGAGACCGGTCACGGCAAGCCCTCCATCGCCGTGCAGCGACAGGTCATCCGCGTGCAGGTCCAGCGCCCGCAGGCCGCCGGCCGTCAGTCGCAGCGAGCCGGTGACGCTGCCGGCGGTGTCCAGTCGCTGCAGCCCGGTCAGGGTTTGCACAAGCGTGGTGCCATAGCGCGTGTAGGCCGTCGGGAACACCGCCGCGATACGCTTCAGGTCCAGCGATGCCAGGTCGCCCTTGCGGTCGAAGGCCAGGCTGCCGGCCACGCGCAGCGCGTCGCGGTCGTCGTAATCCAGCGAACCGATGCGGATTCCCGCCGGCCCCACGCTTCCGGCCACGTGCAGGTTGGTGGCGTGCGAAGGCAGGTTCGCGAACACCGGACCCAGCAGCATCTGGCCGCCATGCAGGTTGCCGTCGAACATCATGCTTGCCGAGGCCCTGCCGAGCTCGATCCGGAAGTTCCCCAGCGCGCCCAGATCCTGCGCCGCGATGGTGCCCGAGCGGCTGTCCAGGTTCGCGCCGGCGATTTCCGCGCGGCCGGAAACGCGGGTGCCGCCGGCCGAAAGGTCCAGCGCCGCACGTCCGCTGATGGATCCGCCGGACAGCCGGCCATCCGGCCACGCGGCGGCCACCAGCCCGCGCAGCCACGCCAGCGGCACCCGCGCGAGTTTCAGCTCGACGTGGCTGACCTGGTCGGTGGGCATCAGGGCGTCGAGGCTGCCCGATCCCTGCACCACGTTTACGGCCAGCGTGTGACCGGCGGGATCGTACGCAATGGTCACCTCGGACGCCGACAGTGCCCCGCCGGGTGCACCGCGCGCGTTGACGTGGCCGACGAATTTCCAGGTGCCGTCGGCATCGCGCCGCGGCTCGCCCGTGGCACGCAACGCGACGTTGCGCCAGCCGAGCGCGGGCACCGAGACCCTGGCCGCGTGCAGTTCGACTTCGGGCGCGCCGTCGGGGCCAGTCCCGGCCACCGCGTGCACATCGGCCAGCGTGACGCCGGGCAGCGACAGCGATGCGATGCGCACGTCCACCGTGGCGTGCGCGCAGCCACAGGCGAGGATCAGGCAGATTCCCGCGAGCAGGGCGTACCCGCGCGGAACGCGCACCGGCTTGTCGGGGGGACTGCTTGCCACAACCACCCTTTCTGCGGTATCAATGCCCTGATTGTGCCAGCCCGTGACGGAACGGGCGCCAACGGAAACCTTCCATGGACTTGGATACGGATACCCCGGGGTTCCGGGTTTTGCTGGCCGAGGACGATCCGGTCAGTCGCGAATTCTTCGTCGGAGCCCTGCACGCGTGCGCAGTCGAGGTGGCCGCATGCGCCGACGGACCGGCCGCGCTGGAGCGGGCGCGCACCGGGCAATGGGATCTGCTGCTGCTCGACCACCACCTGCCCGGCCTTTCCGGCGATGCGCTGCTGGCCACGCTCGACGCGGGTGCCGACCCGGCGCGCCCGCGCCCGACCGCATTGGCGATCACGGCCGCGCCCGACGAGGACCGTGCCGCGCTGCTGGAGGCGGGGTTCGCTGAAGTCCTGCCCAAGCCGATCGACATCGCAACCCTGCGCGATGCGCTGCGGCGCCACGGCTGCCCTGGCAGGGACATGCTCGACGACGACGCCGCGTTGCGCGCCTGCGGCTCGCGCGACGTGCTGGCGCGGCTGCGCCGGTTGTTCGCCGAACAGGAGCTGCCGGCGATCATGGCCCGGGTGGAATCCGGCCGCGAAGATCCGCAGTGTCTGCGCCCGCTGTTGCACCGCCTGCGCGCCTCGTGCGGATTCTGCGGCACGGCCGCGCTGGCCTCGGCGGCCGAGGCGTTGCACCGCACCCTGCCGCACGGCAGCCGGCAGGAAATTTCCAGCGCGCTCGACGCCTTCCAGGGCGCACTGCAGGAAACCCGCGAGGCGCTGCACACCCTGCTCGATACGGCCGATTGAACCTCAGGTGCGCATGGACCCGGCCAGCACCCGCCAGGACTGCAGCCCGCGGTCGCCAAGCTGGGCCGCGATCAGCGCGCGCATCAGGCGGCGCAACTGCACCAGGCCTTCGGGTCCGGGCGGTTCGCCACCGGCCGCCAACGCCAGCAGTGCCGAGCCGTCAAGGCGCACGCCACCGGGGACGTTGCCGGCCGCGAACGCGCCCTGCTCGGGGACGTAGTCGTACTCGCGCGCGGGATCGATCGGCGCGCCGGTTGCCGCATCGGTATCGAGCTGCGGCGCGTAGCCGATCGCGCCCAGCAGGTCGCGTTCGAAACAGCGCAGCGTCCAGGCCAGCGTGCGCGTGTGCGACAACGCTTCCAGCAGTGCCGCGTAGCGCTGGAACAGTCGCGGGTGCGGATCGTTGCGCGCGGTCAGGCGTACCAGCAATTCGTTGACGTACATCGCCGAAAGCAGCGCATCGCCCCGCAGCCCGGCCGCGCAGCCATCCAGCTCGACCGCCGCCAGCGTCTGCAGTTCACCGCGCCCACCCCAGTCCATCCGCAACGGCTGCAGCGGTTCCAGCAAGGCACGCGGCAACCGCGCCCGCGCACTGCGCACCCCGCGCGCAACCAGTCCCACCCGCCCGAAGTCGCGGCTGAACGCCTCCACCAGCAGGCTGGTTTCGCGCCAGGCGCGGGCATGCAGGACGTAGGCGGGTTGGGCGGTGGTGCGCATTCAACGGGGACCGGGGACCGGGGACCTGGGACCGGGACGCCGCGTGCGCAGGTCGCGCCCTTGCGTTGCCCGACGCGTTTTGGTGGTGACGCGGTTTCGCGCAGACACCGATCGACCCGCAAGACCCAGCAGTAGCATCGGATGGTTGCCCTGCCGGTCCCCGGTCCCCGGTCCCCGGTCCCTTCCGTCACTCATACCCGAACCGCCGCAGCGCATTCTCGTCGTCGGACCAGCCCGCGCGCACGCGCACCCAGAGTTTCAAATACACGCGCCGGCCCAGCAGTTCCTCGATGTCGCGCCGCGCGGCGCTGCCGATGGCCTTGGCGCGGCGGCCGCCGGCACCGATGACGATGGCCTTCTGGCCTTCGCGCTCGACCCAGATCACCGCGGCGATGTCGGTCACGCCGTCGGGGCGGTCCTGGAAGTGTTCGATCTCGACCGTGGTCGCGTAGGGCAATTCCTCGCCCAACTGGCGCATCAATTGTTCGCGCACGCGCTCGGCCGCCAGGAAGCGCTCGCTGCGGTCGGTGAAGGTGTCGCTGTCGTAGCGCGCGTCGCCTTCGGGCAGGCGCGCCAGGATGGCACGCTCGAGTTCGGCCAGGCCGGTACGGCGCCGCGCGCTGACCATGAACACTTCGTCCCAGTCGCGGGCGCCGGTCAGCGCGTCCACGTAGGGAAGCAGTTGCGCCTTGTCCTTCACGCCATCGACCTTGTTCACGACCAGCAACCTGGGTATCGAACGTGTGACCAGCGCGTCGTACACGGCCTGGTCCTCGTCGTCCCAGTGCCCGGCGGCGACCATTTGAACCGCGATGTCGGCGTCGGCGATCGCGGCGTGCACGGCACGGTTGAGGCTGCGGTTGATCGCGCGCTTCACGACGCGGTGCAGGCCGGGGGTGTCGAGATAGACCACCTGGCCGCCCTCGGGGTTGGCGATGCCCAGGATGCGCTGGCGCGTGGTGTGCGCACGCGGCGTGACAATCGACAGCGGCGCGTCGATCAGCGCGTTCAGCAGCGTGGACTTGCCGACGTTGGGCCGGCCCACGATGGCCACGCTGCCGCAGCGAAACCGTTTTTCCGGCGGTTGTGCCATTCGCAGTCGCTGTTCCGGGGGTTCGGATCCGGCGTCACGGATCGGCGCCGATGGCGCCCATCGGCGCGCCGCGATCCGGGCTGCCGGTTGTCGTCGCGCCGCGGCGCTCAGGAATCATCGCACAGAAACGCCAGCGCGGCTTCGGCGGCCATCTGTTCGGCTGCCCGCCGGCTGGTTCCGCTGCCCTCGAAACGCGCCGCGCGCGGCTGCTCGACCAGGCAGGCGACGTCGAACCGCCGCTCGTGTTCCTCGCCGTGTTCGGCCAGCAGTTCGTACTGCGGCAACGGCAGCCCGTGGCCCTGCAGCCACTCCTGCAGGCGCGTCTTGGGATCCTTGCGCGGCGGGCCTACCTCGGCCAGCGCGTCGGCGAACACCGCGCGCAGCCACTCGCGGCAGGCCGCGTATCCGCCGTCGCGGTGGATGGCCGCGACCAGTGCCTCGAATGCATCGGCGAGGATCGAATCGCGCCGGAAGCCGCCGCTCTTGAGTTCACCGGTGCCCAGGTGCAACGCGTCGCCAAGGCACAGTTCGCGCGCGCGTTCGGCCAGCGCCGGCTCGCTGACCAGTTGCGCGCGCAGGCGCGAAAGTTCACCCTCGCTGGCGCGCGGCCGCGCATCGAACAGCATCTCGGCGACCACCAGGTTGACCAGCGCGTCGCCGAGGAATTCGAGGCGTTCGTTGTTCGGGCGTCCGGCGCTTCGGTGGGTCAGTGCCAGTTCCAGCAACGACTGGTCCGAAAAGCGGTACCCGAGCTTCACGTCGCTACTGCACCGCGGTCTTCAGCGGCACGGCCTTCTCGAAGTGCACCAGGAAGTCGATGTTGTAGATCCAGGGGATCTGCTTGTCGTAGCTGAGCTTGAGCGCCTTTCCGCCACCCGGATTGTTGACCACCCGCAGGTTGTCCTGCGCGATGTCCGAGTCGTCGAAGTACTGCGACAACTGCTGCGTGTCGAGCTGCCGCTGGATCTCCGCGAGGCTGGTATCGCCGCTGGAGGAATTGACATTGGACACCACCGTGTCCAGGGCCTTGGACACGCTGAAGTAGTCCATGTAGGCGGGAACCAGCTTCATCAGTGTGTAGGCAAAAAATGCCGCGATGATCAGGATGATCACGAACCCGACCATGGTGATGCCTGATTGACGTTTCATGCACTCGCCCCCTCGCTGCCTGCGCTGTGGAAGGTTCACGCGGATCTGCCGCCGCAACGCCGCGGCCCCGCCCGCATCTTAGCGGGATGCGCAAAGCTTAATGCAAGACCGTGCCGATGCGGTGCCAGTCGGCCAGGCTGAACCAGATGAAAAATGCCTGGCCCGCGAGGTTCTGCTCGGGCACGAATCCCCAGTAGCGGCTGTCGGCGCTGTCGTCGCGATTGTCGCCCATGGCGAAATAGTGATCCTTGGGCACGTGCCAGCGGCAGCCCCCGGAAGCCAGCCGGACACCACCGGAACCGACGCAGTTGTAGGGTTCGTTGTAGGCGAATTCCAGAATCTTGTGCTTGACGCCGTCCAGGTTCTCCTGGTGAAGCGTCACCGGCGCCTTGGTCGGATCCTCCTCGATCGCGATGCTGTGCTTGTCGGTGCCGTGGTACGGGCCGATCAGCGTCTGCGGCATGACCTTGCCATTGATGATGAGCTGCTCGCCCCGGACTTCCACCGTGTCGCCGGGCAGCCCGACGATGCGCTTGATGTAGTCCTCCTTCGGATTCCGTGGATAGCGGAACACCGCGATGTCGCCGCGATGCGGCTCACCGGTATCGAGGATCCTGGTGTTGGTGACGGGCAGGCGCAGCCCGTAGGAAAACTTGTTGACCAGCACGAAATCGCCGACCAGCAGGGTCGGCATCATGGAGCCGGAGGGAATCCGGAACGGTTCCAGCAGGAAACTGCGGAACACCAGCACCGCCAGGATCACCGGGAAGAACGAGCGCGCGTAATCGACCAGCACCGGCTCGCGCGGCCGGATTCCCTCGCCGGCCGCACGTGCCCTGCGCCGGCGCGCGAACAGCAGCTTGTCACCCAGCCAGATGACGAAGAACGCCGCGGTGATCAGTACCAGCGCCAGGGCGAAGTCGGAGGTCAGGTACCAGATGTACAGGCAGATCGCGACGATCACGACCAGTATCACGGTGCCCACTGCGTCTTTGTTCATTCGTGTTCCTTTCCCGTGCCGTCATTGCGGTGAAAAGCGTCTTCGCGGACCCGGGTACGAGGCTCCGATCCATTCCGGGTTTCGCTGCCGCCACGCAAGTTCAGATTGGTCGACCCGCTGCATCCCCGATCAAGTCCGGGTGGCCCTGCACCGGCAGTCCGATTCCCGAGTCCCGATTCCCGATTCCCGTAATCACTTGTCCGTCCGCAAGACCGCCAGGAACGCCTCCTGCGGAATCTCCACGCGACCGACCTGTTTCATCCGCTTCTTGCCTTCCTTCTGCTTTTCCAGCAGCTTGCGCTTGCGCGACACGTCGCCTCCGTAACACTTGGCGAGCACGTTCTTGCGCAGCGCCTTGACTGTCGAGCGCGCGATGATCTGCGCGCCGATCGCGGCCTGGATGGCGACATCGAACATCTGCCGCGGAATCAGTTCGCGCATGCGTTCGACCAGGTCGCGCCCGCGCCGATCGGCCTGCGCGCGATGCACGATCAAGCTGAGCGCATCCACGCGGTCGCCGTTGATCAGCACGTCCACGCGCACGAACGGGCCGGCCTCGAAGCGGTCGAAATGGTAGTCCATCGAAGCATAACCGCGGCTCACCGACTTCAGGCGGTCGAAGAAATCCAGCACCACTTCGGCCAGCGGCAGCTCGTAGCTGATGCGCACCTGGCTCGCGAGGTACTGGATCGAACGCTGCACGCCGCGCTTTTCCTCGCACAGGGTGATCACGCTGCCGACGTGGTCGGGCGGGGTCAGGATGTCGGCGAGGATGATCGGCTCGCGGATTTCCTCGACCTCGTTGGACGGCGGCAGCTTGGCCGGGTTGTCCAGATCGACCACCTCACCGTCGCTGCGCCGCACCTGGTAGACCACCGTCGGCGCGGTGGTGACGAGGTCCAGGTCGTACTCGCGCTCCAGAAGCTCCTGCACGATCTCCATGAGCAGCATGCCGAGGAAGCCGCAGCGGAACCCGAAGCCCATCGCCTCGGATGATTCCGGTTCGAAGAACAGCGCAGAGTCGTTCAGGCGCAGCTTGTCCAGCGCCTCGCGCAGCGCCGGGAAGTCATCCGCCGCCACCGGAAACAATCCGGCGAACACGCGTGGCTGCATGTGCTGGAAGCCCGGCAGTGGTCCGGGCGCCGGATCGCCGGCCCGGGTGAGCGTGTCGCCGACCGGCGCGCCGTGCACGTTCTTGATCGATGCGGAAACAAAGCCCACCTGGCCGGCACCGAGCCGGTCGGTCTTGTGACGCTTGGGCGTGAAGACGCCGACCCGTTCGACCTCGTGGGTGCGGCCCGTGGACATCACCAGCAGCTTGTCGCGCGGCTTGATTTCCCCCTGCATCACGCGCACCAGCGAAATCACGCCGAGGTAATTGTCGAACCACGAATCGATGATCAGCGCCTGCAGCCTGTCGGTGTCGCGCGGCCTGGGCGGCGGGATGCGCGCGACGATGGCCTCGAGCACTTCGGTGACGTTCTCGCCGGTCTTGGCGCTGATCGCGATTGCCTCCTCCGAAGGGATGCCGATCACCGCCTCGATCTCTTCCTTCACCTTGGGAACATCGGCGGTCGGAAGGTCGATCTTGTTGAGGATGGGCACCACCTCCAGCCCCATCTCGACCGCGGTGTAGCAGTTGGCCACCGACTGCGCCTCGACCCCCTGCGCGGCATCGACCACCAGCAGCGCGCCCTCGCACGCCGCCAGCGAGCGCGAGACTTCATAGCTGAAATCGACGTGGCCGGGCGTGTCGATGAAGTTCAACTCGTAGGTCTTGCCGTCGCGCGCGGTATAGGGCAGCGACACCGAGCGCGCCTTGATGGTGATGCCGCGCTCGCGCTCGATCGGGTTGTCATCGAGCACCTGCGCGGCCATCTCGCGCTCGCTCAGCCCGCCGCAGAGCTGGATGATGCGGTCGGCCAGGGTCGACTTGCCGTGGTCGATGTGGGCGATGATGGAAAAGTTGCGGATCTGCTGCATGGGGCGCTGGCGTCGGCGCCTTGCGGCGCAAAACCGCGATTATCGCATGGGGCGGGACTCGGGACTCGGGAATCCGGGGACAGGGGACCGGGGACAGGGGACAGGGGACAGGAGACCGGGGACAGGGGACCGGGGACAGGGGACAGGGGGCCGAGGATCGGGGATCGGGGATCGGGGATCGGGGACCGGGGACAGGGGAGCAGAGCGCGGTGAGCGGGGCCGGGGGCCGGACCCGTGCAATGGCAACACGCGTTTGCCGCCGCGCGGAAACAGCCGCATCTCCATGCCGTGTGCGCGAGAGAGGGCTGCCTGACGGGGTGCGGCCGCATGAAGATGCGGCACGTGCGTAGGCAACGCGGTGTCAGCCGACCTGGTTCCCGTCTTTGATCGGATTCGCCACAGGACGGACCGCACCTCCATCCCAACGCTCTCCCCCAACGATGCAGCCGTTGGAGGAGAGGGGGCGAATAACCAACGCGGCCGGCCGCAAGCACGACTTCTCGCGCCACGTCCGATCCCCGGTCCCCGGTCCCCGGTCCCCGGTCCCGCATCTGCTTGCTACATCTGCGCGAACTTGAAGGTCGCCCCGCTGGGCTTGACGGCTTCCTTCACGGCTGCCTCGTCGGACTTGTCACCGATGAACAGCACCACCACGCCCTTGAACGACCCGGGCGATGCGTTCTTGAACGCGGTTTCGATCACCTTCGCCGTGGTCGCCGAGCTGGGCCCGCCGATCGCCACCATGTTGCCGGGCAGCACCGTGGCCAGGACCATGTTGTTGAGCTGTTCCTGGACGCGTCCGATGGTGGCCGCGTCGGCCGGATTCTGCGCCGACGGCACGAAGTAGACGTAGGGCGAATTGCTGATCGTGCCCATGTTCTTTTCGACGATCTGCTTGAGGTAGGCACCCCAGGCATCCATGTCCGTGGGACTGCTTGGACGCGAGACCTCGGTGGTGGTGGCCGCCTGGTCGCCGCTCTGGCCGCAGGCGGCGAGGCCCAGCGTGCCCAGCAGTGCGACGGCTGCAATGACAAGGAATTTGCGCATGATGATCACCTCGATGACGTGCGTGGAACGGCGGAACCAGCTCGCCCGCTCCTGCGCCACTTTTCGCGCAGGGCCTTCTGGACAGCCGGATGAACGAAATCGGAAACGTCGCCGCCGAGGGCGGCGATTTCACGCACCAGCGACGAGGAAATGAAGCTCCACTCCTCCGCCGGCGTCAGGAACAGCGTCTCGGCCTGCGGAATCAGGTGCCGGTTCATGCTGGCGAGCTGGAATTCGTATTCAAAATCGGAAACCGCGCGCAGGCCGCGCAGGATCACCCCGGCACCGCATTCGACCACGAATTGCGCCAGCAGGCTGTCGAATCCGCGCACCTCGACGTTGGCGATGCCCGACAACGCGCTGCGCGCCAGCTCGACGCGCTCTTCCAGCGGAAACGTCGGTGTCTTGGAAGAGGAGTGCGCGACCGCGACGATCAGCCTGTCGAACAGCGGCGCCGCACGCGCGACCAGGTCGCCGTGACCGTGGGTGATCGGGTCGAAAGTCCCCGGGTAGACCGCAGTGCGTGATTTCTTTCGCGTCGGCATGCCTTGGCCCATGCGAGCATTGTGCCATCTTGAGCCCGAATCCGCGCGCCGCGCGCGGCCCGGGTCACACTTCGGACGATCCGTCCGCGCGCAGCAAGGTGCCGCGCACGTCCCCGGTGGTGCGCTGGCGCAGGAGCGTCCATCCGGCCGGCGCGCTCCACTGCAGATTGCGCGCGGTCTCGACGTACACCCACGCCCCCGGCGCCAGCCAGCCGTTCGCAGCCAGCAGGTGCAGGGCCCGTTCCCATGCCACCGCTTCGAATGGCGGGTCCAGGAACACGATGTCGAACCCCTCGGGACAGGGCTCGGCCAGCGCCTGCAGGGCATCCACGCTGCGCACGCTGCCGGCATCCTGGCGCAGCCGCGCAAGGTCGCCGGCGATCGCGTCGGCCCGCTCGCAATCGCGTTCGAAAAATACCGCCTCGCGCGCCCCGCGCGAGAGCGCCTCGATGCCGAGCACGCCGCTGCCGGCGAAGGCATCGAGCACGCGCGCACCGGCGATCACCGGCGCCAGCCAGTCGAACAGCGTCTGGCGCAGGCGCACCGGGGTCGGGCGCAAGCCCGCCAGCGCGGGCACGGCCAGCCGCGAACCGCGCAGGCTGCCGCCGATCACGCGCACGTATCCCGGTGGTTTGCCGCGGCAGCGGTGTCGGTTCATGCGGAGCCCCGAAGACGAGCGGATGCCGGATTCCGGCCCCCGCCGGCCGGTAAGCCTGGGGTCGGCAAGCGGGTGTTAGCATTTTGCCCTGTCTCCCTCCCCGCGTGAACACGATGGCCAATCTCTGGGGCAAGCTGACCGGCAAACGCCACTCCAGCGAGCCTGACGCGACGCCCGAAACGTCTTCCGATGCGCAGGCGGCCGCGACTTCGCCACCGCCGCCCCCGCCGCCACCACCGCCACCACCGTTGCCCAATGTCGCGCACAGCGCACAGGACCTCGAGGCCGCGCCGGCGCCCCGCACCCGGCGCGGCTGGCGCGACCGGTTGTCCGACAGCGGCTTCGCGCGCGGGCTGAGCTCGCTTTTCGCGCGCAATCCGGTGCTCTCCGACGAACTGCTGGACGAGCTGGAAACCACGCTGCTGACCGCCGACGTCGGGGTCACCGCCACCACCGAAGTGATCGAGAACCTGCGCGGACGCATGCACAAGCGCGAATTCGCCGACGCCGCGGCGCTGCGCGAGGCGCTGCGCGCACGGCTGGTGGCGCTGCTCGAACCGGTCGCCAGGCCGCTGGAAATCGCCGGCCACAAGCCCTTCGTGCTGCTGGTGGTCGGGGTCAACGGGGTCGGCAAGACCACCACCATCGGCAAGCTGGCGCGGCGCTTCCAGCAGCAGCGCCACGCGGTGCTGCTGGCCGCGGGCGACACCTTCCGCGCCGCCGCGGTTGCGCAGCTCCAGGAATGGGGCAACCGCCTCGGCATCCCCGTGTGCGCCCAGGGCCAGGGCGCCGACTCGGCCAGCGTGATCTACGACGCGCTGCAGCGCGCGACCACGCAGGACAGCGACGTGCTGATCGCCGACACCGCCGGCCGGTTGCACACCCGCTCGGGGCTCATGGACGAGCTGGCCAAGGTCAGCCGGGTGCTGGCCAAGCTCGATGCCAGCGCCCCGCACGAAGTGTTGATGGTGATCGACGGCACCACCGGGCAGAACGCGATCAGCCAGGTGCGCCAGTTCGTGGCGGCGGTGAACGTGACCGGACTGGCGGTGACCAAGCTGGATGGTACCGCCAGGGGCGGCGTGGTTTTCGCGCTGGCGCGCGAATTCGGGCTGCCGATCCGCTACGTGGGGCTGGGCGAACGCGCCGAAGACCTGCGCGTGTTCGAGGCGGGCACGTTCGTCGACGGGCTGCTCCCGGCGGCCGACTGAATCATGCCCGCATCCAGGCCACGGCGGCGCGTGCGGTTGCGCTGGATCGCGGCGGCAATCGTCGCGGTGCTGGTCGCGCTGCTCGCCGCGCTGGCGATCCACGTGCACTCGCTGCTGCAACCCGAACGCTTCACCGCGCTGCTGCAGGGCGACCTTTCGAGCGTGGGGCTGACACTGAAACTGCAGGCGCCGGCCGAGCCGATGCTGTTCCCGCATCCCGGCGTCAGGCTGCAGGGCGTGACGCTGGGCAATACCGGTGCGGCCGCACCGCTGCTCAGGGCCGAATCGGCCACCATCGTGGTGCCGTGGCGCGCGCTGCTGTATTCGGTTCCCGCCATCGAGCGCGTGGACATCGATGCGCCGCAACTGGACCTGGACGAATTGAAGGCACTGCTGGCACGGCTGCCCCACCGCGCCGGGCCGCCCCGGCTGCCGACCATCGCCACCGGCGTGCACCTGCGCCAGGGCACGCTGGCCGCGCGTGGTTCACCGCTGCTGTTCGGCGTAAGCGTCAACACCGGTCCGCTGGCACCCGGCCAACCGTTCCGGCTCCAGGCAGCCGCACGGGACGCATCCGGGCGCAGGTTCACCGGCAGCCTGGCCACGGTGCCGGCGCCGCCGCAAGCCGGCGCGATCGAATTCGGTGACATCCACCTGAACCTGGCCGAGCAGGACGGCCCCGAATTGCACCTGCAGGGAACCGGCACCTGGCGCGGCGGCGAAGACTTCGCGCTGCAACTGGAAGGCGAGCTGCGCAATGCGCGTCTGCTGCCCGCGCCCGCCGCCAGCAGCGGTGCCGCACCGGCGGGTTCGGCGGCCGCGGCCGCCGGCCCGCCACCTGCCGCCAAGGTGGCGCTGTCGGTGGTGCCGCGCCACGGCAGCACACCGATGACCGTTGCCCTCAAGCTCGACGGCGCAGACGCGAAACTGGACATGCATCTGCAGCCGGCCGCGTTCGGCGCATGGTGGGCCAGCCTCTGGGAGCCCGGCGCGGCATCTTCCCGGGTGCCGATGCCCGTGTCCGGGACCGCCAGCGTCAAGCAGGTCGAGCTTGGCTGGATGCAGGCCAGCGGCATCGAGATCACCGCCTCGCCCGCACCGGCCGGCACGGCGCCGGCGCCGGCGGCATCCACCGCCACGATGCACTGAGCGTTGGACGGTTTCGCGCGCCGCCTGCTCCACTGGTACGCCCGCCACGGGCGCCACGACCTGCCGTGGCAGCATCCGCGCTCGGCGTACCGGGTATGGATTTCCGAGGTGATGCTGCAGCAGACCCGGGTGGCGACGGTCATTCCCTATTTCGAGCGCTTCGTCGCGGCGCTGCCGGACGTGCCGTCGCTGGCGGCGGCCAGCGAGGACCGGGTGCTGGCACTGTGGTCGGGGCTGGGCTACTACCGCCGCGCGCACCACCTGCACGCGGCGGCGCGCGCATGCGTGGCGCACCACCGGGGCAAGTTGCCGCGCCGGTTCGAAGAGTTGGCCGCGTTGCCCGGCATCGGTCGCTCCACCGCCGGCGCGATCCTGGCGCTGGCCGACGACCAGCGCCACCCCATCCTCGACGGCAACGCCAGGCGCGTGCTGGCCCGCTACCACGGAGTGCGTGGCTGGCCCGGCGAGGCGGTGGTCGCCAACGCGCTGTGGGACCACGCCCGCGCACACACGCCCGCGAGCGATGTCGCCGACTACACCCAGGCAATCATGGATCTTGGCGCCACCGTGTGCACGCGCAACCAGCCGCGCTGCGGCGAATGCCCCCAGGCGCGCGGTTGTGTCGCGCGCCGCGAGGGCCTCACCGCGGTGCTGCCCTGGCGCCGCCCGACGCGCACGTTGCCCGAACGCCACACGATCTTCGTGCTGTTGCGCGACCGCCGCGGTCGCGTGCTGCTGCAGCGACGACCACCCGAAGGTGTGTGGCCGGGGCTGTGGAGCCTGCCCGAGGCGGCCGCTCGCGACGAAGCCTGCGTGCTCGCCGCACGCTTCGCCGAACTTGGCGACGAGCGCGCGACCGAACTGCCCGAGGTGCGCCACACCTTCACCCATTTCCGGCTGCGCGCGATTCCCCTCGACTGGCACGGCGTGCGGGCGCGGCGCGTGGTCGCGGACCGGCCGGACCTGCGCTGGTGCCCGCCCGGCGAGCTTGCGCAGGTCGGGATGCCGGCGCCGGTGCGAAGGCTGCTTGCAGGTTGACCGGCGCGCGTCGCTCAGGCCCCGACGCGCGGATCGTCCAGCAGGCCGTTCGCCGACAGCATGTGCGCCAGCGCGATGGTGTGGCTGACGCCAAGCTTTTCGAACAATCGCTGCTTGTAGGTCGAAACGGTCTTGGCGCTCAGGTGCAACTGCTCGGCCACCGCGTTGACCGCAAGGCCGCGCGCCAGCATCAGCGCCACCTCGAGTTCGCGCGAGGACAGCGCTTCCAGCGGCGAGGCTTCGCCATCGACCGTGGCCAGGGCCATTTCGCGCGCCACCGCGGCATCCAGGTAGCGCTGGCCGCGCGCCACCGTGCGCACCGCCTCCAGCAATTCTTCCGACGGGCAGCCCTTGGTGAGGTAGCCCAGCGCCCCGGACTGCAGCAACCGGCGCGGGAACCGCGCATCCTGCACCACGGTCAGGATCACGATGTGGGTCGCGAGGCCGGCGCGCTGCACGCGCTCGGTCAACTCGATGCCGCTCATGCCCGGCATGTGCACGTCGAGCAGGGCCACGTCGGGCTTCTTCGAACGAATCAGGCGCAGGCCGTCCTCGGCGTTGCTGGCCTCGCCCACCACCTCGATGTCGGGCTCGCCGGAAAGGATCAGGCTGAAACCCGAGCGCACAAGTTCGTGGTCATCGACCAATACCACTCGAATCACGCGAAACTCCCCAAAGTGCGCAGATACGGGCCAACCCCGGGCAACCGTAAACCGCGGGTGGGGCGATTGCAAGCGCGGCGCCCGCGCGTACGCGCATACAATGCGCCGATGGAAAACTGGACCCGCCACGCGATCGCCGCGATCGAGGCCGAAGCCGCGCGCTCGGCCGACACCCACCTGATCCGTCTCGATCTTCCGGCGTTTCCGGGCATTCCGCTGTATTTCAAGGACGAGTCGGTGCATCCGACCGGCAGCCTGAAACACCGGCTCGCGCGCTCGCTGTTCCTGTACGCGATCTGCAACGGCTGGTTGCAGCCGGACCATCCGGTGATCGAGGCTTCCAGCGGCAGCACGGCGATTTCCGAAGCCTATTTCGCGCGCCTCCTGAACCTTCCGTTCTTCGCGGTGATGCCACGCAGCACCTCGCGCCAGAAGATCGCGCAGATCGAGTTCTTCGGCGGCATGTGCCACCTGATCGACGGCACCGACGTCTACGGCGCGGCGCAAAAACTGGCCGACGAGCGCGGCGGCCACTACATGGACCAGTTCACCTACGCCGAACGCGCCACCGACTGGCGCGGCAACAACAACATCGCCGAATCAATCTTCCGCCAGATGGCGCTCGAACCCGACCCGCTGCCGCGCTGGATCGTGGTCAGCGCCGGCACCGGCGGCACCTCGGCGACGCTGGGACGCTACATCCGCTACGCGTGCGCGCGGCATGGACAGCGCACCATGCTGGCGGTGGTCGACCCGGAAAACTCCGTGTTCTGCGATTACTTCGCGTCCGGCGACGCGACGCTGACGTGCGAACGCGGCTCGCGCATCGAGGGCATCGGCCGGCCGCGCGTGGAGCCCTCGTTCCTGCCCAGCGTGATCGACCGCATGATCCGGGTGGCCGACGTGGACACCATGGCCGCGCTGCGGGTGCTGGAGAAACTGCTGGGCCGGCGTTGCGGCGGCTCGACCGGCACCAACTTCGTCGGCGCGCTGCAACTGATGGCCGAAATGAAGGCCGCCGGCGAAACCGGCCCGGTGGTCACGCTGATCTGCGACGGCGGCGAGCGCTACGCAAGCAGCTACTACGACGACGCCTGGCTGGCGGCCGAAAAACTCGACATCGCCCCGGCGCAGGAACGCCTGCAACGCCACGTCAACACCGGCAAGCCGTGACGCCGCCCGGGCGGGCAAGGCACAAGCACGCATCGGCGAAACCGCATGCGTGACAATGCGTCCATGAAAGCTGCCTTGCGCCTGTCGCGCCACCCGCTGCTGGAAACCCTGTTTCGCACCCGGCGCCGCGACGTGCCGTGGATGGTGGCGCTGCGCAATACCGCGGCCATCGTGCTGCCGCTTGCCATCGGCGCGGCCAGCGGGCACCGTGGCGTCGGCCTCGCGATTTCGGTCGGTGCGCTCAACACCATGTTCGCGGACCAGCCGGGTCCGTACCGCCTGCGCCTGCGGCGCATGCTGCTGACCGCGCTGGCCGCCGGCGTGGCGGCCTTCGCCGGGTCCATCCTCGGACACTGGCCGGCGGCGCTGCTGGCGGTGCTGGCAGCGTGGGCGTTCGTGGCCGCGCTGCTGGTTGCCGTCGGCCCCGACGCGACCCGCGCGGGCGTGGTCAGCATCATCCTGCTGGTGGTGCTGGGCGCCAACCCGCAACCGTTCACGACGGCACTTGGCGTGGCGCTGCTGATTTTCGCCGGCGGATTGTTGCAGACGCTGTTCGCGATCGCGGCGTGGCCGCTGCAACGCTACCGGCCGGAACGCCTGGCACTGGCGCAGGCACTGCGCGACCTGGCAGAGGCGGCGCGTGAAAAGGTCGATTCCGGCGACAAGATCGCCCTGCCGCCCTCGCTCAACGATCTGCAGGCCCTGCTGTTCGGCGCCGGGCGCGCACGCGGCCGCGCCGTCGAAGCCTTCCGGGTGCTGGCCGAGCTGGCCGAACGCATGCGCATCGAGCTGCAGGCCCTGGCCGAACTGCAGTCGGCCGCCGCATCGGACCACATGCGCGATGCACTGCAATCGGCCCGTGCGGCTGCGGCGCGCGTACTCGACGCATTGGCCAGGGCACTGGCCGAGGCCAGCCCGCCGCGGGCGCAAGTCCCGCTGGCCGATTTCGACGCCGCGTGCGAGGCGATCGAAAAGGCCACCAGCCAGCCCGACGTCCGGATTTCACTGGCGCGCATCGCGGCGGCGCGGGCGCGGGTCCTGGGTGGACAATTGCAAGCCGCCGTGCGCAACGCCGACACCGCCGGCAGTCGCGGTGAAATACGCGCCCAGCGCAGCGACCTCCGCCTGCCGCCCGCATTGCGGCCCGCCGATCCACTGCAAACCCTGCGCGCCAACCTGCGCCTGTCCTCGCCGGCCTTCCGCCACGCGGTCCGTTGCAGCGTGTGCGTGGCGGCCGCGCTGGTGCTGTCGTGGGTATTGCCGATTTCGCGCGGCTACTGGCTGCCGATGACCGCCGCAATCGTGCTTCGGCCCGACTTCGGCGCGACCTGGAGCGTGGGCCTGCTGCGCACTGGCGGCACCCTGGGCGGACTGTTGCTGACCACAGCGATACTGCATTTCTGGCCGGGTGGATTCTGGGCGGCACTGGCGCTGATGACCGTGTTGTGCCTTGCCTACCGCCACCTGGCCACGATGCATTACGGAATCGCGGTGGTCTGCCTGACCGGCCTGGTCGTGATCCTGCTTTCCTTCCACGGCATTCCGCCCGCATCGGCGGTGCAGGCACGCGCCGTGGACACCATGCTCGGCAGCGCCCTTGCGCTGGTGGCGTACGCGCTGTGGCCCACCTGGGAGCGCGGGCGCGAGCGCGCGGCACTTGCAGGGCTGCTCGAAGCCTATCGCGACTACCTGGCGGCCGTGATGCAGGACGAGGCGCGCGCCTGCAACGATGCGCGCGTGGCTGCGCGCGCCGCGCGCAGCGCCGCCCAGGCGTCGCTGGAGCGGTTGCGCCTGGAGCCGGCCGCCGGCGCGCTGCTCCAGCGCGGCGAGACGCTGTTCGCGCAGGCCAACCGGCTGATCCGCGTGGGGATGTTCCTGGAAGCGGTCCGCGACGACGTCGAGGTGGCCCCGCTGGCCCCGGTCGCGAAGGGTTTCGTGGACGGCTGCCGGGATGCACTGACCGATTGCGCGCAGGCACTGCGCGAGGCGCGAGCACCGGCCGGGCACTGGCGCCTGCGCGAGCACCTGGACGCATTCGCCGCCCACCTCGAAACGCAACACACCCTGCCGGCGGCCTGGAGCGAAGCCCTGCTCGACGCCGGCGGCCGCATCGTCGATGCCATCGATTCGATCGCCCACGCTCTGACCCCGCCCCCCGCCACCGGCACCGCGCCGGTTGCGCCGACGCCCGCTTAGCCCACCCCAGGGCCTGTAGCGTGCGCTCCGCGCACGAACAGACCCGTTACCCAGCGCACCGTCGTGCGGGTAGCGTGCGCTCCGCGCACGAACAGACCCGTTGCCCAGCGCACCGTCGTGCGGGTAGCGTGCGCTCCGCGCACGAACAGACCCGTTACCCAGCGCACCGTCGCGCGGGTAGCGTGCGCTCCGCGCACGAACAGACCCGTTGCCCAGCGCACCGATGTGCGGGTAGCGTGCGCTCCGCGCACGAACAGACGCGTTACCCAGCGCACCATCGTGCGCAAAGCGCACGCTACGCGTATTTCGAGATCCCCGAGCCCCGAGCCCCGAATCCCGAGCCCCGAATCCCGAATCCCGAATCCCGAGTCCCGAGTCCCGAATCCCGAATCCCGAGCCCCGAATCCCGAATCCCGAATCCCGAGTCCCGAGTCCCGAATCCCGAATCCCGAGCCCCGAGCCCCGAGTCCTATACTGTCCCCATGCTCAAGATCGACATGCATTCGCACATCCTGCCGCCGCAATGGCCCAACCTGGCCGAAAAGTACGGCGACCCGCGCTTCCCCGTGATGGTGAACGCGGGGGGACACCACCGCATCTACCGCGACAACAAGTTCTTCCGCGAGGTCTGGCAGAATTCCTTCGACGCCGCGTTCCGCATCGAGGAGTGCAAGCGCCTTGGCGTGGACGTGCAGGTGATCTCGACGGTGCCGGTGCTGTTCTCCTACTGGGCCAAGCCCAACCAGGCGCGCGAACTGCACCGTCACCTCAACATCCACGCCGCCGAGGTGTGCCGACAGTACCCGCGCAACTACGCCGCGATCGGCACCGTGCCGCTGCAATCGCCGCGGCTGGCCATCGAGGAGCTCGAGCACTGCATGGAACAGCTTGGCCTGGCCGGCGTGCAGATCGGATCGCACGTCAATGACTGGAACCTCGATGCGCCGGAGCTGTTTCCCTTCTTCGAGGCCGCGGCCGACCTCGGCGCCGCCATCCTGGTGCATCCCTGGGACATGATGGGCAAGGAAAGCATGCCCAAGTACTGGCTGCCGTGGCTGGTCGGGATGCCCGCCGAACAATCGCGCGCGGCCTGCTGCCTGATCTTCGGCGGGGTGCTGGAGCGGCTGCCGTCGCTGCGCGTGGCGCTGGCGCACGGCGGCGGCGCATTCGCGTTCACCATCGGGCGCATCGAGCACGGCTTCCGGATGCGCCCGGACCTGGTCGCCACCGACAACTCGCGCAACCCGCGCGACTACTTCGACCGGCTGTATTTCGATTCCTGCGTGCATGATCCGCAGGCGCTGCGCTACCTGCTGGACGTTGCCGACGCCGACCGCGTGATGCTGGGCACCGATTACCCGTTCCCGCTCGGCGAACAGCAGCCCGGCAGCGGCATTGACGCGCTCGACCTGCCACTGTCCCGGCGCGAACGCCTGTTCCACGGCGCCGCGCTGGAATGGCTGGGCTTGCCACGACAACGGTTCACCACCCCCGCGGAGGCCGCATGAATCCTCGAACCCGCATCCTTGCCGCGCTGGCTGGCAGCTTCGCGCTGGCGCTCGCACCGGCCGCCGGCGCGGCGGACTATTCGCTGGCCAACGGCGCGGTGAAGTTTTCCGCGCCCGATGCCTGGCCGATGCTGATGGAAAAGCTGGATGGCGCGCGCCAGTTCGTGGCGCTGCAGGTGAAAGACCCGGACAATACCAGGGCGCTGGCGCGGATCACGGTGACCGTCGAACGCGTGGATGGCGTCCGGGGGTTCCAGGAATTCCTCAACGCCGGCACCGCGCGTGCCCGCAAGCTGCCCGGCTACGCCGCGCATTCCGGGTCCGGCAGCATGTCCAGCCTGCGCTACACCGCCAGCGAAAACGGCATCAGGAATGCGTACAGCGAAACCTACGCATTCCGCGCCAACCTCGCCATCCAGGTCCGCTGCATACGGCCGGTCAACGCGCCGCCGGGCTGGCAGGCAACCTTCGACGCCGGCTGCAAGTCCGTAGTGACCGCGGTCGAAAAAGCGCCATGACCGGCTCCACCGGGGAATTCCGCGCGGACCCGGAATGGGCGCGCGCGCAGGACCGGGACGACCCGTTGCGCGACCTTCGCGGCGAATTCCTGATTCCGCCCCACGCCGAAGGCGACCAGACCTACCTGGTCGGCAACTCGCTGGGCCTGCAGCCACGCGGCGTGCGCCAGGCGCTGCTGGACGAACTGGACGACTGGGCCCGCCTTGGCGTGGAAGGCCACCTGCACGCACGCCACCCATGGCTCCCCTACCACGCCGAAGTGCGCGAAGACCTCGCGCGGGTGGTCGGCGCCGAGCCATCCGAAGTGGTCGCGATGAATTCGCTGACCGTGAACCTGCACCTGCTGCTGGTGAGTTTCTACCGGCCCACGCGCGAGCGCAACGCGATCATCATCGAGCGCGATGCGTTTCCCTCCGACCGTGACCTGGCCGCTTCGCAGGTCCGCTTCCACGGCCACGACCCGGCCACCGCGCTGATCGAACTGGACGCCGACGAACCCGGCGGTACGCTTTCCATGGCCGCCATCGAACGCGCGCTGGACGAACACGGCGCGCGCACCTCGCTGGTGCTGCTTCCGGGCGTGCAATACCTCACCGGCCAGGCTTTCGACGTTGCCGAAATCACCCGCCTGGCCCACGCCCGTGGCTGCATGGTCGGCTTCGACTGCGCGCACGCCGCCGGCAACATCGACCTTGCCCTGCACGACAGCGGCTGCGACTTTGCCGCGTGGTGTTCGTACAAGTACTTGAACTCCGGTCCGGGCGCGGTGGCCGGCGCGTTCGTGCACGCGCGCCACGCCCGCGCGGACCTGCCGCGCTTCGAGGGCTGGTGGGGCCGCAACGAGGCCACCCGTTTCCAGATGCGGCCCGAGTTCGACCCCACGCCCGGCGCCGACGGCTGGCAGCTTTCCAATCCGCCGATCCTGGCGCTGGCGCCCCTGCGCGTGTCACTGGAGCTGTTCCGCCGCGCCGGCATGCAGCACCTTCGCGCAAAATCGCGGCGCCTGACGGCGTACCTTGCATGGCTGATCGAGACGCGGCTCGGCGAGGTGTTGCAGATCGCCACGCCTTCGCAACCCGAGCGCCGCGGCGCGCAGTTGTCGCTGCGCGTGCGCGCCGGCCGCGATGCCGGCCATGCCTTGTTCGAGCGCCTGGTGCAACAGGGCGTGCTCGGCGACTGGCGCGAACCGGACGTGCTGCGGATCGCGCCCGCGCCGCTGTACAACACCTTCGCCGACTGCCTGCGCTGCGTCGAAACGATCGCGGCCTGGCACAAGGGCAACCCATAGGCCCGGCACAGAGGGCGGCGGCGACCGGACCGTGCCGGGCCCGTACCCGTCGCCGACCTGCGGCACCACGCGCGCGATCGGTGTACCCTCACCCTCGACCGGGGACCGGAACACGCTTGAAGAATTGCCGGCAGCGCGATCCACACCCGGCGCTGTGCGGGGTTCCGGAACCCCGGTGGTTGCGGGCACGGAATGCTCCTTGCTTCCCTTCGTCCCGGCACGTTGACGGCAAATGCAACCGTGGCACTGGAAGAGCGAAAAATCCCGGTACACGACCTGACGGTGGGGATGTACGTATCCCGGCTCGATCGGGACTGGGAAGGCACGCCTTTCCCGCTGCAGGGCGTGCTGGTCCGCAGCCAGGCGGACATCGACGCGCTTTCGCAATACTGCCGCGAGGTGGTCGTGGACGTGACATTGGGCCTGGCGCCGCCGGAACGGCACAGCCTGCTCACCCTCGAGCGGCACCATCCGTGCGGTGAGCGCATCGAGGGGCTGCAGCAGCGCGTGGTGTACGCCAACAGCGCCAGCTTCGAGGACGAGCTTCCGAACGCGCGCGAGGCGCGCGACAGCGTCGCCACGTTTGCCCGCGAGGTGCTCGAGGACGTGCAACGCGGCGAACGCCTGGACGCCGACAGGGTGCGCCGCGCGGTCGAGCCGATGGTGCAAAGCGTCCTGCGCAACATGGACGCCTGGTTCTGGATCGAGAGCCTGCGCAAGCGCGATTCGGAAAGCTACGACCACGCCATGAAGTGCAGCGCGCTGTCGACGGCATTCGGGCGCCACATGGGTTTCCCGGAAACCCTGTTGATGGACCTGGCCGCCGGCGGCCTGCTGCTGGACATCGGCAAGCTGCGGCTGCCGCGCGAGCTGTTTGCCAGGCCCGGCCCGCTCGACGCCGACGATCTGGCCAGGGTACGCAACCACGTCGCCCTGGGACTGGAAATCGTCGCCGAGGCCGGCTGGCTGCCCCCGGCCGTGCAGGCGATGATCCGCACCCACCACGAACGCAACGACGGCAGCGGTTATCCCGAAGCGCTTCCCGGTCCGCTGATTCCACTGGTCGGGCGCATGGCCGGCGTGGTCGATTCATACTGCGCCATGACGGCCAACCGCAGCCACCGCCGCGCGCTCAGCCAGCACGTCGCGCTGCAGGAACTCTACCGGTTGCGCGACACGCTCTACGGCGCCGAGGTGGTCGAGCAGTTCCTGCAGTGCCTGGGCGTGTATCCGACCGGTTCACTGGTCGAACTCAACGACGGCCGCGTGGCCATCGTGATGGCCCAGAACGTCGCGCGGCGGCTGTTCCCCAGGGTGATGGTGCTCACCGGTCCCGACAAGCACCTGGCCGATTCGTTCCAGCCGCTGGACCTGATGCACGAGCAGGCCGGCGGCGGGACCGTGCAGATCGCAAGGCCCCTGCCACCGGGCGCCTACGATCTCGATCCCACCGAGTTGTACCTGTGAGCGCGACCGTGCCCGCGCGCCACGGGAAGCCTGCAGCATGCTGAACCGCGAGCGGCTATTCGAAACCCTGCAACACCTCGCCGACCAGGCGAGCGCGGGGGAACATCGCCTGGGGCTGCTGTTCGTGCGCGCGCTGCGGCTGCACGAGTTCAACCTGGAATTCGGCTACCTCGCCGGTGAATCGGCGGCCGAGCGGATCGAATCGCTGCTCACCCACGCGTTGCGTTCCGAAGACCAGGTGCTTCGGATCGGCGAGTGCGACTTTGCGGTGCTGCTGCCATCGCTGCGCAACCGCGAACAGGCCGCGCTGGCGGCCGCCAAGCTGGTGCGCACCCTGCAGCGTCCGCGGAGCGGCAACGACCAGGACCTTCGGGCATCGATCGTCGTCGGCGGTGCGATCTGTCCCGACGACGGGACCGGGGCGGACCTGCTGTGCCGGTGCGCCGACGCGGCCTGCGACCTGGCCGCGCACGGTCCGGACCGCTATGCGTTGCACAAGGCCGGCGCGCGGCTGCCCAGTCCGTCGCGCGACGACCTGCGGCATGCAATCGCCACCAACCAGCTCGACCTGTACCTTCAGCCGATCATCGACCTGCGCGACGGCGGCAGCGAGCGCTACGAGGCCCTTTCACGCTGGACCCATCCGCGGCTGGGATTGATCCCGCCGGAAACATTCGTGCGCGCGGCCGAAACCAACGGCTTGATCGGCGACCTGACGCGCTGGAACATCAACAGCGCGCTGCGGCACGTATCCGTGGCGCGCGATGCGGGGCGTGCGCCCGGCGTTTCGATCAACCTCTCGGCACTGGTGCTCCACCAGCAGGGCCTGACCGAACAGATCGTCGACCTGGCGCGTTTCTGGAACGTTCCGTGCGCGAAAATCGTGTTCGAGCTGACCGAAACCGGGCTGATGGACGATCCGGTCTACTGCGTCGGCGTGCTCGAGCAACTGCGTGAATGCGAGTTCGGCATCGCCATCGATGATTTCGGCACCGGCTATTCGTCGATGGCCTACCTCGAGCGCGTCCCCGCAACCGAGCTCAAGATCGACAAGAGCTTCGTGACCGGGATGCGCCACGATCCGCGCGCCACGAAACTCGTGGTCTCCATGATCAACCTGGCCCACGAATACGGATTGAACGCCGTTGCCGAGGGCGTCGAGGATGCCGAAGCCCTGCGCAAGCTGCGCAAAGCGGGTTGCGATTTCGCCCAGGGCCACCACCTCGGCCGGCCGTGCCCGGCATCCGCGGCGCTGGGCCTGCCGACGGGATTGCGCGCGCCGTCGTGAGCCGGCGCGGACGGCGGCGAAAAATTTCCGCCGCTCGCCGTATACCATATGCACCCGGTCCATCCACGCGCTCCGCGGCCCATGGGCCGGGCGCGCGCCGCGTGGGCCGCAAACGCGCGGGCGGTGATCGTCGGCCGCGCCGGACGACAGGGGAATTCCGCGTGGCCCGCCAGGACACCCGACCCGCTCCCCACGGGGCGCCTGTGCCCGAGCGAGCACGCCAATCGACATGACTTCGGCAGCCGACAAATCCCGGACCACCCTGATCGGCGCAGGCCTGGTCGGGTCGCTGCTGGCCACGCTTCTGGCGCAACGAGGCTTCGAGGTCGAGGTGTTCGAACGCCGGCCCGACCCGCGCCGGCACGGTTTTCTCGGCGGGCGTTCCATCAACCTTGCGCTGGCCGAACGCGGCCTGGAGGCCCTCAGGCAGGCCGGGCTCGCCGAGGCGGTGCTGGCGCAGGCCGTGATGATGCGCGGGCGCATGGTGCACCCGCTCGACGGCACCCCCAACCTGCAGCGCTACGGCCTCGACGACAGCGAGGTGATCCACTCGGTGTCGCGCGGCGGCCTGAACGTCCAGTTGATCGACGCCGCCGAACACGCGGGCGCGAAACTGCACTTCGACGCCGCCCTCACCGGCGTCGACCTTGCCGACAACACCATCACCCTGACCGACCACGCCGGCAGCAGCCACACCCACGCCGCCGGTCCGCTGCTCGGGTGCGACGGCGCGGGTTCGGCGCTGCGCACAGCCATGGCGCGCGTCGCCGACCTCGGCGAGCGCATCGAGCCCCTGGGGCACGGCTACAAGGAGCTCGAGATCCCCGCGCCGCCGGGTGGCGGCTTCGCGATCGAACGCAACGCGCTGCACATCTGGCCGCGCGGCAACTACATGTGCATCGCGCTGCCCAACACCCAGGGCAACTTCACGGTCACGCTGTTCCTGCCCAACCAGGGTCCGTTCCCGAGTTTCGCGACGCTCCCGGACGTTGCCGCGGCGCGCGCATTCTTCCAGCAGCAGTTCGCCGACGCGCTGGCGCTGATGCCGACCTTCGACGCCGACTGGGACGAGCACCCGATCGGCGAGCTGGCCACGCTGTACCTGGACCGCTGGCACCTGGACGGACGCGCGGTGCTGCTGGGCGATGCCGCGCACGCCGTGGTGCCCTTCCACGGCCAGGGCATGAACGCGGGCTTCGAGGACGCCGCCCGGCTGGCGGCGTTGCTGGTCGCGCAACCGCACGATGTCGCCGCGGCGTTCGCCCAGTTCACGGCCAGCCGCAAACCCGACGCAGATGCGATCGCGGCAATGTCGCTGGCCAACTACATCGAGATGCGCGACAGCGTGGCCGATCGTCATTACCTCGCCAAGCGCGCGCTGGAGGCGGCCCTGACCGCGCGCGTCCCGGCGTACTTCATGTCGCACTACCGCATGGTCAGCTTCACCACCTGGCCCTACGCGTACTGCCTGGAACGCCACCGCCGCCAGGACCGGCTGCTGGAAGCCATGCTCGCCGGCCGCGACGACGACCGGGAGATCGACCCGGACGCCGCTGCCGACCGGGTCCGTGCCGAACTGCCGCCCCTGCCCGGGGGCTCTTGACCACATGCCCCTGCCCGAATCCATCCGGCGCGCGTGGGCGGAAACCGAATACCGCGTACGTCTGCCGGCCGGCGGCTACACCATCATCTGGTGCGGGCGGCCCCTGCCCGCCCCGCTGCTCGCGTGGCTGACCCGCAAGGACGAGCCATGGGGCTACATCACCGCGTGGAATCCGGCCGGGGTGGCGCTGCCGCTGGCCAGCAACCGGATCCGCCAGCGCCGCCTGCGCGACGAGTTGAAGGGTGATCGCCAGCGTTACTTCGGGGGCGTCGGCGTGGGCGCGGGCGGCTGGCGCGAACCGAGCCTGTTCGTGCCCGGCATGAGCTTCGCGCGGCTGGACGCGATGGCGCGCCGCTTCGGCCAGCTCGGCGTGGTGCGTGGAATCGGCGACGGCCCCGCGGCGCTGCACGAGCTGGTCTGAAAGCCCTCCACGCGACCTGTCGTGCGCGCACCGTGCTACGATGCGCAAAGCCGCGCTGGACACGGAATGTACGCCATGAAACGCCGGCAAACGTTGGGACTTGTTGCAGCATTCATGCTTCTGCCACTGCTGCCGGTGGCGACACCTGCGGCGGGTGCGACCCGCCACGGCGACTCATGGCGAACCTGGCGAGCCCACACGTTCGAGACCCTGGGCCACCGGTCCGACGCCGACTCGCTGGTCACCTCGGTCATCCTCATGGCCGGCGCACCCACCCTGCCGCCCGGCAAGGCCCTCGCTCTGTTGGACCGGGCCGCGCAGCAGGCGCCAACCGCCCCGGACATCGCGGCCCTGGCCATGTCGATGTGCAGCCCGGCTCCCGATTGCGATCCACTCGCCCGCGCCCGCCGCTTGCGCGCGCTGGCACCGGACAATGCACTTTCCTGGATGCCCGCGTTGCGCGCGGCGCAGCAACACGAAGACCCGGACAAGGTGACCCGCGTCCTGCAGGAAATGGCCCGGGCGCAACAGTTCCAGGCCTACTCGATTCCCGTCGTCAAACGCATGCGCGAAGGCCTGCAGCACGTCCCGCCGGCACCTGCACCGGCCCGGATGCAGCATCATCACATGGACCCGGCCACCGCACGCACACTGCAGACCCTGATCTTCATGAGTGCCATACCGCTTCCCGGCTACCAACCCGTGGTACGCGCCTGCCGCCCGGATGGTGCCGCCTTCGGGCGGCGACACGCGGCATGCCGCCGGATCGGCGGGATGCTGGAACGCGCCTCCACCCTGAGCGCCAACTTGATCGGCCTGGTCCTGCTCCGCTGGACCGCCGGCAACCTGCAGCAATACGAGCAGGCACTGACGACGGGACGTGACCTCGAGTGGCTGGCCTCACGATCGCAGTCCTGTCAGGACCCTGCACACCTGGCCGGGTATCTCGACACGCTCATGCGCGCAGGCAGCGAACGCGCCGCCGACAGCGATTGCATGCGCCTGCTGGGCGACCCCGTCTCGCCGCCCGCCGGCTGGGGGCAGGGCAATACGACCAGGCGCCTCCTGGAAGACCGCAAAGTGTTCCGCAACGCACCGGACTCTCCTGCTGCCCGCGCCAACGCCGAACTCATCGCCCAGACCCGTCCCGGCCACCGCGCCGGTTGAGCACGCAACCGCCGTCACCGCCAACGGCCACGAACGTGGACACCCGGGCTGCCACCCGCGACAATACGCGGTTGCCATGATGACACCATCCGCCGCCACCGCAGCGCCGCTTCTTTCGGCGCACGCGCTCGCGTTTTCGCGCGCCGACGAGCCCGTGTTCGGGCCGCTGGATTTCGCGCTGGCGCGCGGCGAGACCTTGCTGGTGGAAGGCGACAACGGCTCGGGCAAGACCACCCTGTTGCGGGTGCTGGCGGGCCTGCTGCCGGCCGGGTCGGGTGAGGTCCGCCTGCGCGGCGAACACGCGGCGCGTGAAACACGCAACGGGCGGACGCTGCTGGTCGGACACCGCCCGGGCATGAACGAATCGCTGAGCGCGCGCGAGAATCTCGCCTTCCTCGCCGGCCTCTATGGACGTCGGGAAGGCGCCAGCATCGAAGGCGCGCTGGATGACGTCGGCCTCGGCGGCTGGATCGACGAACCCGTGCGCACGCTGTCGGCCGGCCAGAAGAAACGCGCCGCGCTGGCACGGCTGCGGCTGCTGCCGGGCGAGGTGTGGCTGCTGGACGAGCCCTACGCCAATCTCGATCGCCACGGCATCGAGCTCGTGAACCAGCTGGTCGCCGATCATTGTGCCGAAGACGGCGCAGCCCTGGTCACCAGCCACGGCGCCGTGCGCTTCGCCGATCCCGACGCGCGGCACATCCATCTTTCAGCATGAACAAGAGCACAGGCAATCCGCGAATGAACGCAAATGGACGCCCATGCGACAAACGCCTCCCGCCCTTGCATTGCATTCGCGTCCATTCGCGTTCATTCGCGGACTGATTGCCCTGTCCTCCATGTCCACCACCGCCCAATCAGTCACCAACACGCCCGTCGCCGCGCCGATGGTGCGTCCGCGTCGGCCCGGCGCGTTGCGCGCGTGCGTCGCGTTGCTGCGGCGCGACGTGCTGCTGGCCTGGCGGCGGCGCGGTGAGTTGTTCCTGCCATTGCTGTACGCGGTGATCGTGACCGCGCTGTTTCCGTTCGCGCTCGGCCCGGACCCGCAACTGCTGGGACGGATCGCCGGCGGGGTGCTGCTGGTGATCGTGGTGCTGGCGATGCTGCCGGCGCTGGAATCGATGTTCCGCACCGACCTTGAAGACGGCACCCTGGAGCAGTGGCTGCTGGCACCGCAGCCCCTGGCGCTGCTGGCCTTGACGCGGGTCATCGCGCACTGGCTGACCACCGTCCTACCCTTGCTGGTCGTGATGCCGCTGCTGGGAGCCCTGCTCGATCTGCCCACCAGGATATTGCCGGTATTGCTGGCGGCGCTGGCGTTGGCCACTCCGCTGCTGGTGTTGCTGGGCGCGGTGTTGTCGGCACTGGCCGCCGGCGCGCGCCGCTCTGGTATCCTGCTCGCCTTGATGTTGTTGCCGCTGGCCGTTCCGGTCGTGATATTCGCCGCCGGTGCCGTGGCCGCGGCACAATCGGGCATGCCGTACCTGGCCCCGCTGGCGTGGCTGGCCGCGGCGCTGGTGCTGGCGATCGTGCTGGCACCGCTGGCCTGCGCGGCGGCGCTGAAGATCGCGGTTGAAAGTTGAAATGTCACGCAGTTACCTGCCCCACTGGATGCACTGGCTCGGCTCGCCGCCGAACTTCTACCGTTTCGCCGGCGCGTTGCGCCCGTGGCTGATGGCCGCGGCGCTGGTGTGCGGCGTGATCGGCCTGTACGGCGGCCTGGTGCTGGCCCCGCCCGACTACCAGCAGGGCGATGCGTACCGCATCATCTTCATCCATGTGCCCAGTGCCTGGATGAGCCTTTTCATCTACGCATCCATGGCCGTCGCGGGACTGGTCGCGCTGGTGTGGCGGCTCAAGCTGGCCGAGGTGTTCGCGATGGAGTGCGCGCCGATCGGCGCCGCGTTCACGCTGATCACGCTTCTGACCGGCTCGCTGTGGGGCAAGCCGATGTGGGGCACCTGGTGGACCTGGGGCCCGCGCCTCACGTCCGAGCTGGTCCTGTTTTTCCTGTACCTGGGCGTCATCGGCCTGTACCACGCCTTCGAGGATCGCCGCCGTGGTGCGCGCGCGGCCTCGCTGCTGGCGCTGGTGGGCATCGTGAACCTGCCGATCGTGCACTACTCGGTGGTGTGGTGGAACAGCTTGCACCAGGGCACCACGGTGCGGCTGCTGGGGCATTCCTCGATCGCGCCGTCGATGCTGTGGCCGCTGCTGGTGATGGCGCTGGCCACGCACCTGTATTTCTTCGCCAGCATCCTGGGCCGCACCCGCGTGGGCCTGCTGTCGCTGGAAGGCGGCAAGCAATGGGTGCGCAAGCTGGTTGCGGAGGCGCCGCGATGATCCCGCACAAGTTTTCACGACAGAACGTAATGGCCCTCTCCCCCGAACCTGTTCGGGGGAGAGGGTTGGCTGAGGGGGCGGAGTTGCGTGCCGGCCCGATCGTACCGGCCGAATGCGGGATTTCCCCCTCACCCCAACCCTCTCCCCCAACGAAAAGTTCGTTGGGGGAGAGGGAGAGGATGAGCGCGTGGTGCTCCGCGTGGGCCGCCACGAAAGCCCTCTCCCCCGAACGAGTTCGGGGGAGAGGGTTGGGTGAGGGGGCGAAGCTCCACGCCCGCCCGAACGCTCCGGCGATATGCGGGATTTTCCCCTCACCCCGATCCTCTCCCCCAACGTCGTTGGGGGAGAGAGAACTTTTTCCGGATCTTCGGAGGCAGCGACATGGCTGAATTCTTCGCCATGGGTGGCTACGCCATGTACGTGTGGCCCGCCTACGCGGTGTTCTTCATCGTGCTCGGATGGGACTGGGTGGCGCCCGCTATGAAGCGCCGGCGCCTGACGCGCGAAGTGCGCGGCCGGATCGCCCGCGAGCAGAACCGCAAGACGCGCGCGGCGCGCGCGGGAGCATCGGCATGAACCCGGTACGCAAGCGACGCCTGTTGATCACCCTGGCGATCCTGGCCGCGGTGGCGGTTGCCACCGTGATCTCGGTGTTTGCACTGCAACAGAACATGACCTACCTGTATTCGCCCAGCGAAGTCGACGCCGGCAAGGCGCCGGCCGGCGGCGTGTTCCGCCTCGGCGGCATCGTCAAGGAAGGCAGTGTCCGCAAGGTGCCCGACACCACGACCACCGATTTCGTGATCACCGACCGCTTCCAGAGCATCCCGGTGCGCTACACCGGCATCCTGCCCGACCTGTTCCGTGTGGGCCAGAGCACCATCGCCACCGGGCGCATGGAACACGGCACGTTCGTCGCCACCAGCGTGCTGGCCAAGCACGACGCGACCTACATGCCACCCGAGGTCAAGCAGGCGATCGCCAAGGCCGAGGAAGAGCATCGCATTCCGAAGGCCGGGACTCGGGACTCGGGACTCGGGACTCGTGTAGAAACAGCAAACGCCACGCACAACTAGCAATTCACGAACTCGACCGCTTGCAACCCATATGAATACCGCCAGCCCCACCCGGACCGAAGACAATCGTTGCATGCACGATGGAACGGAAATTTTCAGGCTTGCCCTGACGCATTCGTCGCTGCATCACCCGAGTCCCGAGTCCCGGGTCCCGAGTCCCGCAACATGACCCCCGAACTCGGCCAGGTCGCGCTGATCCTCGCGCTGATACTCGCGGCGCTGCAGTGCGCGCTGCCGCTCGCCGGTGCCTGGCGCGGCAGCCGTCCGCTGATGGCGACCGCGCGCAGCCTCGCGGTGGGGCAGTTCGTTTTCATCGCGCTGGCATTCGGCATCCTGGCCTGGTCGTTCTGGATCAACGATTTCTCGGTCGCCTACGTGGCGCAGAACTCCAACCTGACGCTGCCCTGGTACTACCGCCTCACCGCGGTGTGGGGCGCGCACGAAGGCTCGCTGCTGCTGTGGATGCTGATCCTGAACCTGTGGACGGTGGCGCTGGTGGCGCTGGGCGGCAAGCTGCCCGAGGCGTTCTTTGCGCGCGTGATCGGGGTGCTCGGATTCGTGTCGTTCGGCTTCCTGCTGTTCATGGTCAGCACCTCCAACCCGTTCGGACGGCTGCTGCCGGCGCCGGTGAACGGCGCGGACCTGAACCCGGTGCTGCAGGACCCGGGGCTCACCTTCCACCCGCCGCTGCTGTACATGGGCTACGTGGGTTTCAGCGTCGCCTTCGCATTCGCGATCGCGGCCCTTCTTGGCGGTGAGCTGAAGGCGACCTGGGTGCGCTGGGCGCGGCCGTGGACCAACGTCGCGTGGGGCTTTCTCACCCTCGGCATCGTCGCCGGCAGTGCCTGGGCGTACTACGAGCTTGGCTGGGGCGGCTGGTGGTTCTGGGATCCGGTTGAAAACGCCTCTTTCATGCCGTGGCTGATCGGCGCGGCACTGATCCACGCCCAGGCGATCACCGACAAGCGCGGCGGGCTGCGCGCGTGGACGTTGCTGCTGTCGATCTTCGGCTTCGCGTTCTCGCTGCTGGGCACGTTCCTGGTGCGCTCCGGACTCCTGACCAGCGTGCACGCGTTCGCGTTCGCGCCCGCACGCGGCGTGTTCATCCTGGTCTACCTCGGCGTGGTGGTGGGCGGCTCGCTGCTGCTCTACGCGCTGCGCGCGCCCAGGGTGACCGGTGGCAAGTCCTTCGCGCTGGCCTCGCGCGAAACCATGATGGTGATCGGCAACCTGATGCTGACCGTGGCCTGTGCCATGGTGTTGCTCGGTACGCTGTATCCCCTGGTCGGCGAAGCGCTCGGCATCGGCCGGATCTCGGTGGGGCCCCCGTATTTCGGGCCGCTTTTCATGCTGCTGATGACGCCGCTGGTGCTGGCGATGCCGTTCGGGCCGCTGTCGCGCTGGGGCAAGGCAGACCTCAAGATCTGGCGGCGTGCGCTGGTCCGGATCGTCGCGCTGGCGGTCAGCGCGGGCATCATCGGCTTCATCGTAGGCGCGCGCAGCTTCCACGAACTGCTTGGCATCACCGCCGCGGTGTGGGTGATGTCCGGGGTGGCGCTGTTCGCGATCAAGCGCTGGCGCGAGGCGCCGGCCGGCAAGCGCTATCCGTTCGAGATGCTGGGCATGATGCTGGCACACTTCGGCGTGGGCGTGTTCATCGCCGGCGCGATCCTGACCCGCTCGATGAGCGTGGAAAAGGACGTCAGCATGCACCCGGGATCCAGCGTTGCGGTCGGCGCCTACGACTTCACCTTCCACGGCGTGCACGAAACGCGCGGACCCAACTACCGCGCCCAGCAGGGCACCGTGTCGATCACGCGCAACGGCCGGCCGGTGACCACGCTGCATCCGCAAAAGCGCACCTATTCCGGCGGCCAGGTGCAGACCGAAGCGGCGATCCAGGCCGGCGTGTTCCGCGACCTGTACGTGTCGCTGGGCGATCCGCTGGGCAGCGGCGGCGACTGGTCGCTCCGTGTGTACGACAAACCCTTCGTGCGCTGGATCTGGGGCGGGGGCATCCTGATGATGCTGGGCAGCTTCTCGGTGGTGCTGGACCGGCGCTTCCGCACCCGGCGGGCGGAACAGCCGAAGACCGCGCGCACGCAACCCGAACCCGAACCGGCAGCGCCACCGCCGCTGGTGGAAGGTGAAACATGAACGAGGCCGTGCGCAAGCCGCTTGGCCGGTTCGTGCCGCTGGCCGTGTTCGCGGCGCTGGTGGCATTCTTCATCGTGGGCCTGGTCTGGAACCAGACCCACGACGCGCGCTTCGTGCCCAGCCCGCTGATCGACAAGCCGGCGCCGGCGTTCCGCCTGCCACGCCTGGACAACCCCACGCAGTTCGTCACCAAGGCCGACCTGCTGGGCAAGCCGTATCTCCTGAACGTGTTCGCGAGCTGGTGCTTCGCCTGCGGCGACGAGCACCCGGTGCTGATGGCGTATCGCGACCGGTTCGGCATTCCGCTGATCGGCTACGACTACAAGGATGCGCCGCACGATGCACGCAACTGGCTGCAGCGCCATGGCAATCCGTATCACGAAGTGATCACCGACCAGTCGGGGGAAACCGCGATCAACTTCGGCGTCTACGGCGCGCCGGAAACCTACCTGATCGATGCCCGGGGCATCATCCGCTACAAGCACATCGGGCCGTTGACGCCCGAGGTGATCGCCAAACAACTCGAGCCGAAGATCCGCGCGCTCGAGCACGGAGGCGAGTCATGAAGCGCCTGCTCGCAGCCGCCCTGCTGGCCTTCGCGCTGGTACTGAGCTCCACCGCATTCGCGATCGACCCGCTGCCGTTCCAGAACAACGCCCAGCGCGAACGTTTCCAGCACCTGACCAGCGAGCTGCGCTGCATGGTCTGCCAGGATGAAAGCCTGCTGGCGTCCAATGCCGACTTCGCCAAGCAGCTCCGCCGGCAGATCTTCAACATGATGCAGGAAGGAAAGAGCGACAAGGAAATCAAGGCCTGGCTGGTGGAACGGTACTCCACTTTCATCCTGTATGACCCACCGCTGGCGCCCTCGACGATCGCGTTGTGGTTCGGTACGCCGGCCATCCTGCTGGTCGGCGCCGGGGTGGTGCTGGTGCTGCTGCGCCGCCGCACGCGTCCGGCCGCGGCGATTCCCGACGAGCCCGGAGAAGACTGGTGACCACGCGTTTCCTCATCATCGCCGCCGTGATGGTGGTGGCCGCGCTGGCGTGCGTGCTGGTGCCGATGCTGCGCAGCGCGCGCCGCGAGGGCCGGCCGCGCGCGCCATTCTGGCTGGCGCTGGTGCTGGCACTTGCGACGCCACCCGTGGTGCTGGGTGCGTACCTGAAGCTTGGAGCACCACAGGCGCTGGTGGCGCCACCGTCCGGCAGCCGCGACAACCTGGTCAAGGCGACCCGCGAGTTGCGCGCCAGCCTGGCGAACAAGCCTGGCGACGCGCAGGGCTGGCTGTTGCTGGCGCAGGCGTATTCGGCGCTCAAGCAGCCGCACGAGGTCCTCGATGCACTCGAGCACCTGCTGAAACTCAAGCCCGACGACCCCAACGCCCTGGTGGCCTGGGTCGAGGCCAAGGCGGCGCTCAACCCCGAACACTTCATCGACGACGCCTCGCGCAAGCGCCTGCAACACGCGCTGCAGATCAAGCCCGACCACCAGCGCGCACTGTGGCTGCTGGGCATCAGCGACTTCCAGCGCCAGGATTACGCAGGCGCCGCAAGACAGTGGAAAACCCTGGTTCCGTTGCTGGAGCCCGGCTCCAGGGTCACGGCCGCCGTGCAGAAGGAACTGGCCGAGGCCGAGTCCCGCGCCGGCGGCACGACAGCTGCCATCGCCGCCACCGCGGCAACGGCCGCCAACCCGCCCGCCGCCGGCGGACAGGTCGCCATCCATGTCACCGTCAACATCGACGACCAGATGATGGACCGGATGAAGCCGGATGAAACGCTGTACGTGTTCGCCAAGGCCATCGATGGACCGTCGATGCCGCTGGCGGTCGCCAGGCTCGACAAGGTGCAGTTCCCGGCCCGGGTGACCCTGACCGATGCCATGGCGATGTCCCCGGGGCTGCAGTTGTCGCAGTATCGCAAGGTACGGATCGTCGCCCGGCTCAGCGCCAGCGGCAACGCCATGCCGCAGGCCGGCGACCTGCAATCCACGCCCATGGATGTCGCCACCGACACCCGCACCCCGGTCACGCTGACGATCGACCGGGTGGATTGATTCGGGACTCGGGACCCGGGAAAGCGTAGCGGGCAACTCCCTTCCGTTCGCGTTGAGCGCAGCTCGCGCAGCGGCGGAGTCGAAACGCAAGCAGCCCTTCGACGTCGGCCCCGCGGGCCTGCGCTCAGGGCGAACGGCAATGTAAGCCAGACCGCCACGCTGCGCACGCAGGGATGCCATGTGCGCGCATGTTCGCTACCCTTGTGGATTCCGCCCGCCAAATGATCGCCATGGCAGACGCCCGCCAATATTTCGACCTGCCCTCGCCGTTCAAGATGAAACGTGGCGGCGAACTGCAGGGTGCGCAACTTGCCTACGAGACCTGGGGCACGCTGAACGAGGCGCGCGGCAACGCCGTGCTGATCCTCACCGGCCTCTCGCCCAGCGCGCACGCCGCAAGCAACGAAGCCGACGACTCGCCGGGCTGGTGGGAGGACATCATCGGGCCGGGCAAGGCCATCGACACCCGGCGCTGGTTCGTCATCTGCCCGAATTCGCTGGGCAGTTGCAAGGGTTCGACCGGCCCGGCCTCGCCCAACCCGGCGACCGGCAGGACCTACGCCCTGGACTTTCCCGACCTGTCGCTGGAAGACGTTGGCAACGCGGCCCGCGAACTGGCGCTTGGACTCGGCATCGAGCGCCTGGCCGCACTGGTGGGCTGCTCGATGGGCGGCATGGCATCCCTGGGCTGCCTTGCGCACAATCCCGGTTTTGCACGCGCGCACCTCAGCGTTTGTTCGGCGCCGCGCGCGCAGCCATTCGCGATCGCGATCCGTTCGCTGCAGCGCGAAGCCATCCGGCTCGACCGCAACTGGAACGATGGCCGCTACGACGACGAAAACTACCCCGAAACCGGCATGAGCATCGCCCGCAAGCTGGGCGTGATCACCTACCGCTCGGCGCTGGAATGGAGCGGGCGCTTCGGGCGCATCCGGCTCGATCCCGACGACCGCGGGGACGACCCGTTCGGCGCCGAGTTCCAGATCGAGTCCTATCTGAACGCCCACGCGCGGCGCTTCACCCGCTCGTTCGACCCCAACTGCTACCTGTACCTTTCACGTGCCTCGGACTGGTTCGACCTGGCCGAATACGGCGGTGCGCCCGACCCCGCGACCGCGGTGCGCAACGCGCTGGCCAAGATGAAGCTGGAACGCGCGCTGGTGATCGGCGTGGAAACCGACATCCTGTTTCCGCTGGAACAGCAGCAACAGCTCGCCGACGACCTTTCCGCCACCGGCACCCGGACCACCTTCACGGGCCTGGACTCACCGCAGGGCCACGACGCGTTCCTGGTCGACACGGGCCGCTTCGGTGCCGCGATCGGCAACTTCATGGCAACACTGAGCCCATCCACGTAGGTCGGGGTGAGGCACGAAACCCGACATGGTTCCCTCCGGTGGTTTGTCGGGGTTCGCTGCGCGCAACCCGACCTGCGTCGCGTCAAGCCCTGTTCTGCACTGACCACGACTGGCAAGGTGACGCCCCACGCCTTGCGAGGTTCATGCGCCGCGGTTATAAGCTTGTGCGATGAATATTGAATTTGCGGGACGCGACAAGCTGGTCGCAGCACTCGACGCCGCCACCACCGCAGGCGACACAGCCGCGATGATGCAGGCCCTGCGCAGCTCGCTTTGCCAGCTGATCCGCGACGACGCGGTGCGGTTGCCCGACAGCGTGTTCCAGCCCTGCCCCGACCATTACGCGCGCCGCGAGCTGTACCACAGCGACGCCCACGGCTACTCGGTGATGGCGATGACCTGGGGTCCGGGCCAGGGCACCCCGATCCACGACCACGCCGGCATGTGGTGCGTGGAAGGCGTGTGGCACGGCGAGCTTGAAGTGGTGCAGTACGAACTGGTGGAACACGACGAGTCACATTTCCGTTTCCGCCCCGCCGGCGTCATCCAGGCCGGCCCCGGCTCCGCCGGCAGCCTGATCCCGCCGCACGAATACCACACCATCCGCAACCCCGACGCCGATGCCGTCACCGTCTCGGTGCACGTCTACCAGGGCCGCATGACCCACTGCTCGGTATTCGAACCGGTCGGCGGCGAATGGTATACCCGCGACGAACGCGCACTGGCGCAGGAAAGGGCCGCCTGACCAGCGTGGCCTCTTGGTTTCGGCCGCGGCCTCCCGCATACTTGTCGGCTGGATGCCGAAGTGGCGGAATTGGTAGACGCAGGGGACTCAAAATCCCCCGGTAGCGATACTGTGTGGGTTCGAGTCCCACCTTCGGCACCAGCCGCCTCGCGGCGCCGGTGTTACGCTGTACATGGTCCTTCCACCAATCGAGGTGGCCGGATCGAGGTGGCCGGATGCGCAATGCCGGCAAAGCCATGCTCCTGGTCGCACTCTGTACCGCATGCGGTGCGTGCATGCAGATGGCTCCCCCGCGGCTCCCGTATCCCGGACCGGCTCCGCACCAACCAACTCCGGCCTGGGAGAAGCCTGCCACGGTCCCGGCCGACTTTCCCGATCCCGCGGACACCAAGCGGGTTTGCAAGGACGTCGAGACCGACCACGGCAAGCAGCGCGTATGCATGTGACAGCGGCGACACTGACATCCGCCGCGCGGTGGCGGAACGCACCGTCCGCGGCCGACGCACGGCCGGGGCCCACGCCCATCAACCGGCATCTTCACGCTCTCGCTTCCACTCCTCGAAGGTCGTGATCCCGCATTCCATGCTCGGCACTTCGCCGATGTATTCGCGCAGCTCGGCAAGCTCGGCGCGCAACGCTTCAAGTTCGACACGCAGCGCCGCAAGCTCGCCGCGCAGTTCATTGTCGCCTTCGTCCACGGGTACCTCCGCGTGGCCATGCACCCCGGATGGCCTACGATAGCGCAATGCCAGTTGCCATCGACCACTCGTGAGCACCGATCGCCCGGCACACACCGCTCCCGCATTCGTGAAGCGCCGCCGCAATGCACCGGCGGGCTTCTTCGAAGCCGAGGCGCGCGGCCTGGCGGCCCTGCGCGCCGCCGGCGGCTTGCGCGTTCCGCAGGTGTACGACGTCGCCCGGGACCATATCGCGATGGAGGACCTCGGCTTGGGCATGCCGGCGCCGGACTACTGGCAGCGCGCCGGCCAAGGCCTTGCCGCGCAACACGCGATAGTCGCCGAACGTTTTGGATTCGACCACGACGGTTTCTGCGGAGACTCGCCGCAGGACAACACGCCCGACACCGATGGCTGGCGATTCTTCTCCGAACGCCGGTTGCTGCCGCAGATGCGGCGTGCACGCGACGCGGGGCGCATTGAGCGCCGCGACGTGGCGGCCATCGAAACCCTCTGCAAACGGCTCCGCGACCACGTACCGGACATGCGGCCCGTGCTGCTGCACGGCGACCTGTGGCACGGCAACCTGCACGTGTGCGCCGACGGCTCCCCGGCGCTCATCGACGCCGGCGCGGTGCATCACGGCTGGGCCGAAGCCGAGCTCGCGATGCTTGTCCTGTTCGGCGAGCCGCCGGCGGCGTTCTTCAACGCCTACGCCGAACGCGCTCCGCTGGCGAGCGACTGGCGCAAGCGCGCACCGCTTTACAACCTTTACCACCTGCTGAACCACGTGAACCTGTTCGGCGCCGGTTACCTCGCCGCCCTGCACGCAGCGCTGGCGGCCAGCCGACGCGCTTGAGTCCACCCCCTTTCACCGGACGCAGGCAGCAAAACCGCGTAGCGTGCGCCACGCGCACGGAAGCGTTCGCGCCGGGTCCGTTTCGTGCGCAGAGCGCACGCTACCCGTTTCGCTGGCGAAGGGTCATTCCCGGTCCCCGCTCCCCGATTCCCGTCCGTTTCGTGCGCAAAGCGCACGCTACGTGATCCGGGAACTCCCGGCGGCGCAACAACCACCCCGTCATCCCCAATTCCAGCCCTTCGGGTTGGCGCCGGCACGATCATGGGGACAAGTAGCGTGCGCTTCGCGCACAGAATGGCTCGCGCCGGGTCCGTTTCGTGCGCAGAACGCACGCTACGCGAGACACGACGTCGTGCCCGTCTCTCGTCATCCCGGGGCCGTTCCGGCTTCATCGGAACGGAACCCGGGATCTGCCTTTCATCGGCCCACCTGACACCCGGTCGATGCCCACGAGCAGATTCCGGGTTCCATCGCCGGCTGCGCCGACGATGGCCCCGGAATGACGAAGGTGGGGGTGTCGGGTCGGCCTCGTGATGACGGTGGGGCGAGATTGATCAAAGGCATTGGCCACGGATGAACACGGATGACACGGATAAAGAGCAGTGATCCCGGATCAGGATTGAATCCGTGTGCATCCGTGGCAAGAAGCTGTTGCCTTTCCGGCAAGCGACAGGTGCACCTTGGGTTCCATCCCTCCGGGTTGGTCGCGGGATGACGACAGGTCGTAGCGTGCGCTCCGCGCACGCGACCCGTTTCGCTGGCGAAGGCCCACGTTTCCCGGTCCCCGGTCCCTGGTCCCCGAACTCCAGAGCCTCACAAATCCCGCGCCACCCGGAACCCGACCCGACCGCTGCGCGCGTCGGCCGGCGCGCCCTGGCGGAATGCGGAGCGGTCCTGCGCCGGCGCGCTGCCCCAGGACCCGCCGCGCAGCACGCGCTCGTCGCAGCCGGGGTTCACCCATGCACTGCCGTCGGTTGGCGCGCGGTTGTAGTTGTCGTGCCAGCAATCGGCGACCCATTCGGACACGTTGCCGCCCATGTCGTACAACCCGAACGGGTTGGGCTTGAAGCTCATCACCGGGGCCGGGCCCCAGTAGCCGTCGCTGTAGTTCTTGAATGCGTTGGCCCAGGACCGGTGTGCCGGGGAACGGTCGCCGCTGCCGGTCAGGTTTTCCACGACCGTTTTCGGCGTGCCGCTGCCCCACCAGTAGGGCGTGGTGGTTCCGGCGCGCAGGGCGTATTCGAACTCGGCCTCGGTCGGCAGGCGGTAGTGCTTGCCTGTGCGCCTGGACAGCCATTCGACGTAGGCATGAGCATCGTTCCAGGAAACGTTGACCACTGGGTCATCGGCCCGGGCACGCTTCCCCGCGTAGTTGTCGCGCCAGTCCACGCCCGCGCGCGTTTGCATGCGGCCGTTGGATTCGTCGTACACCGATGCGCCGCCCAGGCGCTCGGCGTCGGAAACGTAACCCGACGCCTGCACGAACGCACGGAACTGGGCCACGGTGACTTCGGTGCGCGCCAGGGCAAATCCGCGCGCGAAGGTCACCTCATGTTGCGGCTGCTCGGCACCCGATTGCACGCGCCCGTGTGCAGGCGCACCCATCTCGAAGCTGCCGCGCGGAATCACCACCATCGCCGGCGCGCTGCCCACGATGTCCAGGAAGTGATCGGCGAACACCTGCCCGGGATGGAAGTTTGCGTACTCGCGTGCGCTCTGCAGCTGGCTCTGGAACGCGCCGGTCGGGGCACCCAGGGCGCCGGCCTCATCAGTCAGCTTCTGCGCCAGCGCCAGGTTGCCGGCATCCAGGGCGGTCTCGGCCTGCGCCATCAGGTTGTCCGCCCGCCCGCGGCGCATGGCGGCGATCCGCCGACGCGCATCGGCCAGCGCCGGCGAGGAAGGCAGGATCGCCGCCGCATCGGCCAACGCGACGTCGGCCGCGGCGTCATCATTTTGCGCCGCGGCGGCCAACGCGCGGTCCAGCACGGCCCGTTGCACCCGGCGCAGACCCTGCCGGGCCACCACGTTTTCCGGGTCCAGCCCCAGCACCTTGCGATACAGCGCCAACGCGTTGTCCTCGCCCTTGCCTTCCAGCTTTCCCTGTTGCACCAGGGTGGATGCCTGTTCCAGCAGCGGCTGCACCCGGGCCGCCGCGTCGATGCGCGCGGCCAGCGACGCCAGGTCGTCCTGCGGTCCGGGCAATTGCCTCAGCGCGGCGAGGTCGGCCCGTGCACCCTCGGCATCGTTGGTGGAAAGCGCCTGCTGGGCCTGCGCCACCAATCGCGCGTGCAGCCGTGACAGTGCCGCGCGCACCCGCTTGTCATCGGGTGCGATTTGCGCTGCATCGAGCACCAGCGCCAGCGCACTGTCCTTGCCCGGCCCTGTCAGGTTGCCGTCACGCGCGGCCTTCCCCGCCCGATTCAGCAACGCGGCAACCTCGCCCTTGCCGCCGTGTTCACCGAAGGACACCTGGGCTGCCCGCGCGGCGATCACCGCGCTGGGTGCCAGCGAAATCGGCGGTCCGGCGTCCAGCTCCGATTCGGTGGAGCCGGGACGATGCGGCGCATGCCGGCGACTTTCGACCTCTGTGGCCCGCGTGACCGGGTGCGACCGCAGCACCGAGGGCTCCACTTTCAGCGCCTCGGGGAAGAACCGGTAGACCAGCGCAAACACCAGCAGCAGCACGCCGATGGCACCGCCGAGCGCATGTTGACGGGTCAGGGATTGCGGCTTGGGCATGCTGCGGCGGAACCAGGCTGTTATCGTGTGCGGTTCACGATAGCAAACCGAATCCCAATGGAACATCAACCAGACCCCGGACGGTCCGCATGAACGCCGCCTGGATCGACCGTCCCGGCGCCCTGACCCCGCCCCGCGACGACAACGTCGTGGGGCTGGACACCGAGTTCATGCGACGCAACACCTATTACCCGAAACTCGCGCTGGTGCAGGCCGCCCACGCGGACCGGCGCTGGCTGATCGACCCGCTGGCCTACGATGCCGGCACCGACATGCGCGCGCTGGTTTCCGGCCACTGCTGCGTGATGCACAGCGCCGGCGAGGACCTCGAGGCGCTGGCGCCGCTGCTGGACGACGCGCCCATGCGCCTGTTCGACACCCAGATCGCCGCCGCGCTGTGCGGCATGGGACCCGGCCTCAGCTACCAGAAGCTGGTGGCGCAACTGCTGGATGTCGAGATCCCCAAGGACGAAACCCGCTCGGACTGGCTGCAGCGGCCACTCTCGTCCAGCCAGCTCGAGTACGCCGAACAGGACGTTGCATACCTGGCGCCACTGCATGCAAGACTGGCCGCCGAGCTGGAAACGCGTGGCCGCGACCAATGGCACGCCCAGGACTGCGCGCGCCTGGTGCAACGTGCCCGCGATCGCCAGGACCACGTGGACGCCCAACCCCAACGCGCGCTTTCCGCCGCGGCCGACTGGCCGCCCGAGGTCCAGGCGCGCCTGCGCCGGATCCTGCTCTGGCGCGAATCGGCGGCACGCAAGCTGGACAAGCCCAAACCCTGGATCCTCGACGATGCCCACGCACTGTCGCTGGCACAACAACCACCACGCAACGCGCATGGCCTGTTCGAACGCACCCGCGGCCAGCGCGCGCTGCGCGGCCCCGAGCGCAGCGAGCTGCTCAGGCTCCTGCATGCCCGGGCAACGCCCGAAGAGCTGGCCGAGCTGGAACCCATCCCGCCGACGCCCCGCGGCTCGACCAGGCACGCGGTCGACGCGATGCGCAAGACGGTGCGGACGGTGGCCACCGAACTCGACCTGCCCCCGGGATTGCTGTGCCCGCGGCGCCTGGTCGAACAATTCGCGGTCACCCGCAAGTGGCCCGACGAACTGCAGGGCTGGCGCGCCGACCTGCTGCAGGCCGAACTGACGGCGCAGTTGCCGGATTGACCCGCTGGACCTTCCCCGTTTCCCGGGCACCACGCCGGCAACACTCCTGAGCGTGCTTGCGGAAGCGGTGAACAGTGTTTCCGCCCGGCCCACGTCGGAACGCGGCAATGAATCCGGCTCCGAACGCTTGGCGCGCACGCGCATTCCCGCTACCATACGCTGCTCGCTGTCGCACGCCGTGCCGGCGACGACAGTGACCCGTATCCCGGACGGGTCGGCCGACAGGCTTCGTGGGGCTGTAGCTCAGCTGGGAGAGCGCTGCGTTCGCAATGCAGAGGTCAGGGGTTCGATCCCCCTCAGCTCCACCATTTCCCGGAATGCCCGTGCATCATCCGCCCGTCACAAGTGGCGGCGCCGGCGTGCGCGAAAAACACCGTGAGCGGAACAGTGACCCGGTCGACCGGATGCCGTCCAGACGTTCCGCAGGAGTGGCAGCCCTGCCCCCTCACCCCGACCCTCTCCCCCGACGATGAAGCCGTCGGGGGAGAGGGAGCGGTCCACGTGACGCGTCGGAAAGTCCTCTCCCCTACGCCACGCGCGGGGGAGAAGGGGTGGTTCACGTTGCGGCCGTGCGCTCAGTCGCCGGTGCTGATCTCGATCTTGCGCGGGGTGGTTTCCGGACGCTTGGGGATCTCGATCTCGAGCACGCCATGCCGGCCGCTGGCGCGGATACCCTCCGGATCGGCGCTGTCGGGCAGCGCGAAGCGGCGGTAGAACACGCCGTGCGAACGCTCGACGCGGGTGTACTTGCCGCCATCCTTCCGCGTTTCGGTCTTGCGCTCGCCGCGGATCGACAGGATGCCGCTGTCCATGTGCACGTCGATTGCCTTGGGATCGACGCCGGGGATGTCGGCCTCGATCACGAAGCGCTTGTCTTCCTCGCGGATGTCGACGCGCGGGGCCCACTGGCTGGTGACGACGTCGGACTGGTCGCTCTCGTCCACGTCGAAGAACCGGTTGAGTGCCTGCCGGAATTCCTGCGGCAACGCGCTGGTGCCGGACCACGGGGTGTACTGGGAAATGGCCATGGGACTTCCTCCTGGGGAGTTTGTGGAAACGTCGGTCACGAGGGACCGCCTGCCCGATACGTAGGGCCGTCCGGAAGGGTTTCAAGGCTGCGTCAGATGCCCACCGGCGCTAGGATGGTGGTTTGCGATCCAGCGTCCAGGAGCCATTCATGACGATCAAGGTCGGCGACCGCCTGCCCGCGGCCACTTTTGCGGTCCTGCGCGACGGCGTGCAGCAACTCACCACGGACGACGTGTTCAAGGGCAGGAAGGTGGTGCTGTTCGCGGTGCCGGGAGCCTTCACCCCGACCTGCTCGGAACAGCACCTGCCCGGCTACGTCGAACACTACGAGGAGTTTCGCGAACGCGGCATCGACGTCGCCTGCATGGCCGTCAACGATGCCTTCGTGATGCAGGCCTGGGCACACCACCGCAAGGTTCCGGACGGGCTCCTGATGCTGGCCGACGGCAACGCCGATTTCACCAGGGCATTGGGGCTGGAAGTGGACTCCACCCGCTTCGGGATGGGCATGCGGTCCAGGCGCTTCGCGCTGTACGCCGAGGACGGCGTGGTCAGGGTGCTGCAGGTGGAGGCGCCCGGCGAGTTCCGGGTGTCGGGCGCCGAGGCGATGCTGGCGGCGGTGGACGGCAAGCGTTGAGGGACGAGGGACTAGGGACGAGGGGCGGGGGACGAGGGACGGGGGACGAGAGGCGGGGGGCGCAGGTTGGGGTGAGGTGCGAACCCCAACGCGTCCGTGCATGACCGTCGGGGTTCGCTTGGCTCACCGAAACCTGCGCCAGGTCATTCGGAATCGGTGTCGCCCCCGGTGTCTTCCGCATCGACGTCCTCGTCGCCGTTCTCGATCTTGACCACGCCGACCAGTTTTTCGTCGTCGGGCAGGCGGATCAACGTGACGCCCTGGGTATTGCGCCCGACCTGCGAGACTTCGGCGACGCGGGTGCGCACCAGGGTGCCCTGGTCGGAAATCAGCATCAGCTCGTGGTTTTCATCGGTGGCAATCGCCGCGACCAGCCCGCCGTTGCGTTCGGAGCACCGGATGGCGATGACGCCCTGGATGCCGCGTCCCTTGCGCGGGAAATCGGCCAGCGGCGTGCGCTTGCCGTAGCCGCGTTCGGTGGCGGTCAGGACGTCCAGTCCGGTGGAGTCGGCATCGGGGCCGGCCACGATCATGGACACCACTTCGGCGCCCTCGGCCAGGCGCATGCCGCGCACGCCGCGCGCGTTGCGGCCCATCGGGCGCACGTCGGTGCCGGCGAAACGCACCGCCTTGCCATTGGAGGCAAACAGCAGCACGTCGCAGTTGCCATCGGTGAGTTCGGCCTCGACCAGGCCGTCGCCATCGTCCAGCCCGATCGCCAGCTTGCCGCGCTGCAGCTTGTACTCGAATTCCTTCAGCGGGGTCTTCTTGACCGTGCCGTGGCGGGTGGCGAAGAACACGAACCGGTCCTCGGCATAGTCGCGCACCGGCAGCACCACCTGCACGGTTTCATCCTCCTGCAGCGGCAGCAGGTTCACGATCGGACGACCGCGGGCGCCGCGGCCGGCCTCGGGAATGCGGTACACATCGAGCCAGTACACGCGCCCGTTGCTGGTGAAGGTCAGCAGCGTGTCGTGGGTGTTGACGATCCACAATTTCTCGACGAAGTCCTCTTCCTTCATGCGGGTCGCCGAGCGGCCCCTGCCGCCGCGCTTCTGCGCGCGATAGCTGTCCAGCGGCTGGCGCTTGCAGTAGCCGGTGTGCGAAAGTGTGACGGCGACGTCTTCGGGCTCGATCAGGTCCAGCGTTTCCAGGTCTTCCTGGGTGTGCCGGATCTCGGTGCGGCGCGCGTCGCCGTAGAGGTCACGCATCTCGACCAGTTCGTCGCGGATCACCGCCAGCAGCTTGTCCGGATCTTCCAGGATCGCGATCAGGCCACGGATGGTTTCCAGGATCTGGCGATACTCGTCGCTGAGTTTTTCCTGCTCCAGCCCGGTCAGGCGGTGCAGGCGCATGTCCAGGATCTCCTTGGCCTGGACTTCCGAAAGCTGGTAGCCGTCGTCCTTCAGGCCCGCGCTCGGATCGAGGCTTTCCGGCCGCGTTGCCGCCGCGCCGGCAGCTTCCAGCATCGCGCGCACCATGCCCGGTTCCCACTTGCGCGCCAACAATTCTTCGCGCGCGACCTGGGGTGACGGCGATGCCTTGATCAGCTCGATCATCGCGTCGATGTTGGCCAGCGCCACCGTGAGGCCTTCGAGCACGTGCGCGCGCGCGCGCGCCTTGCGCAGGTCGTAGATGGTGCGGCGGGTGACGACTTCGCGCCGGTGGCGGATGAAGTACGCCAGGATTTCCTTGAGGTTCAGCAGTCGCGGCTGGCCGTCGACCAGCGCCACCATGTTGATGCCGAAGGTCACCTGCATCTGCGTTTGCTGAAACAGGTTGTTCAGCACCACGTCGGCCATCGCGTCGCGGCGAACCTCGATCACGATGCGCATGCCGTCCTTGTCCGACTCGTCGCGCAGGGCGCTGATGCCTTCGAGCTTCTTTTCCTTGACCAGCTCAGCGATCTTCTCGATCAGGCGCGCCTTGTTGACCTGGTAGGGGATCTCGGTGGCGATGATCGCCTCCTGGCCGCGATCGTTGGTCTCGATCTCGGTGCGCGCGCGCACCAGCACGCGGCCGCGGCCGGTGCGATACGCGTGCACGATGCCGGCCGCGCCATTGATGATGCCGGCGGTGGGAAAATCCGGGCCCGGCATGTGCTGCATCAGCTCGTCAACGCCAAGGTCCGGATCGTCGATCAGCGCCACGGTGGCGTTGATCACCTCGGTCATGTTGTGCGGCGGAATGTTGGTGGCCATGCCCACGGCGATGCCGGCCGAACCGTTCACCAGCAGGTTCGGCACGCGCGTGGGCAACACCAGCGGTTCGCGTTCGCTCTCGTCGTAGTTGAGCCCGAAGTCGACCGTTTCCTTGTCGATGTCGGCCAGCAGGTCGTGCGTGAGGCGCGCCATGCGCACCTCGGTGTAGCGCATCGCCGCCGGACTGTCGCCGTCCACGGAACCGAAGTTGCCCTGCCCGTCCACCAGCATGTAGCGCAGCGAGAACGGCTGCGCCATGCGCACGATCGCGTCGTAGACCGACGCGTCACCGTGCGGGTGGTATTTGCCGATCACGTCACCGACCACGCGCGCGGACTTCTTGTACGACTTGTTCCAGGCGTTGCCCAGTTCGTTCATCGCGTACAGCACGCGCCGGTGCACCGGCTTCAATCCGTCGCGAACGTCCGGGAGTGCGCGGCCCACGATCACGCTCATGGCGTAATCGAGATAGCTCTGGCGCATCTCGTCTTCGATGTTGACGCGAATTACTTCACTGGCCGGCTCCGCCATCCGTTTCCATCCCGTGCAAGGTGAACGAAACGGCGCGGGCCTGGTGAAATCCTGTGAACATTCCGTGCCGCGCCGGCGTCATGCAACCCGCCGTCGCCCGCCACGGTCGTCCAGGATTTCGCGATGCTTCCCGCGCCTTGAATCCAACCTTGAAAGTATACCACAACCCGCCTGCGCATGTCACTTGAATCATGCGCAGATACAATGACTTATGGCATGTTTTCCGGATGGTGCCCCGGGCCGTGGCCAGGTTTCTTTCCCGACCTGGAAAACACCCACTGCCGGGCACCCAGGAAGTTCACCGCCGAGCCCGGCAAGGAGCCCGCGGCCACGGCGATCGCGGGCCAGCTCTGCACGAATTGCGAGAAGTAGACGACCAGTGCGTAGGTCGTGTAATTGACCGCGAATCCGGCCGACATCGCGACCATGTAGCGCGACCATTCTCCGAACAGGCCGTAGTCGCCGCGCCCGTGGAAGGTGAAGCGCCGGTTGAACAACCACGTCGCGGTGGCCGCGCAGGTGAACGAGAACAGGCGCCCGATGTACGGATCGGCGTCGAGCTTGCTGACCAGCAACTGCACGATGCCGGCATCGACCACGAAGCCGATGAACCCGCCCACGCCGAACCATGCCAGCTGCCTTGAAAGACGCAACATGTCAGCACTCGTCTGCGCCACCGAACACTGCATGCAGTGAAGTTGCGTCGGGCTGCGTGATGACGCCGCGCTCGGTTACCAGCACGTCGATGAGCTCGTGCGGGGTGACGTCGAACACCGGGTTCCAGGCCTGCGCCCCCTCGACAACGGTTCGCTGGCCGGCGAATGCCAGCAGCTCGGCCGGGTCACGCAATTCGATTTCGATCGCATCGCCGGTGGGCGTTTCCAGGTCGACCGTGGTCGAGGGCGCCACCACCATGAACTTCACGCCATGGTGTTTCGCCGCGATCGCGAGCTGGCATGTGCCGATCTTGTTGGCCACGTCGCCGTTGGCCACGATGCGGTCGGCACCCACGACCACCCACTGCACCTTGCCCGAATGCATCAGGTGCGCAGCGGCCGCGTCGGCCACCAGCGTGGCCGGGATGCCGTCGCGTTGCAATTCCCACATGGTCAATCGCGCGCCCTGCAGCCAGGGCCGGGTCTCACCCGCGTACACGCGGGTGATGTTGCCCGCCGCATATCCGGCGCGGACGACGCCGAGCGCCGTGCCAAAACCCGACGTTGCCAGGGACCCGGTATTGCAGTGGGTCAACACGCCGCTGTCCGGCGGGATCAGTGCCGCACCCATGGCGCCCATTGCGCGGTTGGCGGCCAGGTCTTCGTCCTGGATCGCCTGCGCCTCGCGCGCCAACGCAGCCGCGTCGGCGCCCGCCGCGATGCACGCACGCATGCGATCCAATGCCGCCATCAGGTTGACCGCCGTGGGCCGGGCCGCGCGCAAGGTCGCCAGGGCCGCCTCGACATCGGCCCCGCGCCTTGATGCCAGTACCACGCCCCACGCGGCCGCGATGCCAATCGCCGGCGCGCCGCGCACCACCAGGTCGCGGATCGCGCCGGCTACCGAGTCGGCATCGCCGCAATCGATCCACGCCTCGTCAAACGGCAGCCTGCGCTGGTCGAGCAGGCGCAGCCGGTCGCCCCGCCATTGCACCGCGCGCAGGGTGTCGTGCGCGGTCATCTGGTTGTCAACTTCCATCTTCGTGCGGGCGCGCGGCCTCGTGGCCTTGAGCCGGGAAGCGTAGCACGCGGCAGACCACTCAATCGGCCTGAGGGATCAGGATCCAGAGGATGATGTAGACGAGGATTCCGGGAAACGCAGCGGAAAAGATCGACACCAACACATAGATGATGCGTGCCAGCGTCGGGTCGAGACCGAAGTAGTCGGCAAGCCCACCGACCACACCGGCAATCCAGCGGTCTCGGCGGGAACGGCGCAGGGGGCGTGATGGACTCATGGCCCCGATTCTACCTTGCAAAACGCTCCCTTTCCCCGGCGGCCCAATCGTTGGCGGAAAGGGCTTCTCCGGATGCCGCCGGTGCGAAACAGGCAACCCCGGTCATCCGCACGCGCTCCCTTGCAGGGTGCACTGCGCACACTCGCTGCAACACTCCCTCTCCCCCAATGGCTTCACCGTTGGGGGAGAGGGCTGGGGTGAGGGGGCGCCCTTCACCGGCGCGGCGCGACTTTCGCAACGGAGCGCAGCCGGATGACCTGCGCCACGAATGTGCCTGCCGCGCACCGTGCAAGCCCCGCCCCCCACCCAACCCTCTCCCCCCGCGAAAAGCGCGGGGGAGAGGGCCTTTTTGCGTCGCCTGCAAGCAGGGTTCTGCGGGGCTGATCGGGCGTCGCGCGTTGCTTGTCAGCGGGTGCGCTCGGCCAGCCACTCGTGGATCGCGGGCGGGACTTCGCGCTGGGCACGGCCGGACACGTAGATGCCGATGTGGCCGCCCTTGAACGCGAGCTGGGTGTAGTCCCTGGTGCCGACGTGTTCGCCCAGCGGGCGCGACGCCGAGGGCGGCACCAGGTGGTCCTGCTCGGCGAAGATGTTGAGCACCGGAATGGTGATTTCCTTGAGGCTCACCGGCTTGCCGCCGATCTCCAGCCCGCCCTTCACCAGCTTGTTGCCCTGGTAGAAGTCGCGGATGAACTGGCGGAACGCTTCCCCGGCCTGGTCGGGTGAATCGAAGATCCACTTTTCCATGCGCAGGAAATTCTCGAGCTCCGCCTTGTCGTCCAGGATGTCCAGCATCGCGACGTACTTCTGCTGGTTCAGCCGCACCGGCTTCAGCATGAGGTAGGAGTAGTTCATCAGGTCGGCCGGCACGTTGCCCAGCGTGTCCACGAACAGGTCCACGTCCATGTTCCGCGTCCAGTGCGAAAGCATGTTGTCCGGCGTGTGGAAGTCGACCGGCGTCACCATCGTGATCAGGTTCTGCAATTTCTCCTGGTGCAGCGCGCTGAAGCACAGCGAGAACGCGCCGCCCTGGCAGATGCCGAGCAGGTTGATCTTCTCGACGCCGGCGTGTTTGGCAACGGCGTCGACCGAGCGGCGGATGTAGCCGTTGATGTAGTCGTCGAGTGTCAGCCAGCGGTCGGCGCCGTCGGGATAACCCCAGTCGATGATGTAGACATCCTCGCCCAGGGCCAGCAGGTTCTTGACCAGCGAGCGGTTGTCCTGGAGGTCGACCATGTACGGACGGTTGACCAGCGCGTAGCAGATCAGGATCGGCGCCTTTGCGGTGGGCTTCCCTTCACCCTTGTAGCGATACACCACGACCTTGTCCTCGCGGTAGATCGGCTCCTTGTCGGTGGCGCCGTAATCGACGTCCTCGACCTGGCGCAGGGTGCGAAAGCTCGCGGCGAGTTTCTGCTGCGCGCGCAGCGCGTCGGCATACGCCTGTTTGGGATCGATGCGGATGGGATCCATCACGATGTCTCCTTGCCGGCCTTGTTGCGGGGTTTGCGCGATGTCGCCTTCTTCGCGGCTGTCTTTTTCGGCGCCGCCTTCTTCGATGCGGATTTCTTCGCAGCCGTCTTTTTCGCGGCGGGCGCGCGTTTGGGGGCGGCGGCTCGGCCTGCGGCCTTCAGGCGCTCGACCTCGGCGCGCAGCGAGGCGATTTCATCGCGCAGCGCGCCGTTGGTCTCCGCCTGGCCTTTCGCATCCCGGTGCAGATCGTGCAGCCGCCTGCCCATGCTGTCGATTTCGGTGCGCGTGGGCATGCCGAGGTCGATCGCCACGCGCTCGACCTCGCGCTGCAGGTGCTTGCGCACGCGCATCTGCGCGTTGACCATCGCGCCGTAGACCTCGCGGAACTCGTCCGACAGCGCGACCTCGGCATAGGCATCCTCGGCCGCGTCCACCCAAAGATCGTAGAGCGCACGCGCCGAATCGATCTGGCGCCCGGGCTCGGAATGCTCGGCCAGCTTGTCCTCGAACACCTCGAACGCTCGCCGGCTTGCGCGCATGATCAGCGCGTTGTAGCGGTTGGTCTCGTGCTGGTAATCCAGCCACGCCTTGCCCATCCGCTGGTAGTGTTCCTGGTGCTCGCGCGCGTAGCCGAACGCGGGCATGTCCAGCAGCGCCCGCGCTTCGCGCATGGCCGGCTGGATCGCTTCCATCATCTGTTCGAAACCCCTGGCGCCGTGGCCCGACAGTTCGCGCAGCGCACGCGCCAGCGGGTTGTCCAACAGCGCCGCGTCGGCACCGGGAAAGTTGAACGAATCGCGTACAGCGTCGGTCCAGGCGTGCGGATCGACGTTGCCGTCGGCACCCTTCTCGGCCAGCGTCTGCAGCAGCGAGAAATAGCTGCGCGCACCGGCCAGCATGCGCTCGACCATCTCGCTCTGGCTGTCCTGCGGTGTGCGCGCGCCGAACATCCGCGACCACTGCTCCAGGCCTTCGTGCCAGGGCGTCTGGGTGGGTTCGCTGTCCTGGGCGGTTGCGCCGAACGCCTTGCGCGTGGCGTCGGACCACGCATCCCAGTACTGGCGCGACATTGCCTGCCAGTCCTTCATGGTTTGCGACGGATCGGGCTTGCTGGCCATGGCGATTGCCTCACGATTTGCAGAACCCGAATGGTAGTGGCGGCAATGGTGCACTGCAACAATCGCCTTGCCGTGTTTCACCGCATTTGGCGTAGCGTGCGCTCCGCTCACAAACCCGGCCCGGCGCCAGCCCCTCGTGCGCAAAGCGCACGCTACGTTCCTGCCCAGCCTGCCGTGGCGTGCGCTCCGCGCACGAACCCGGGTCCGCGTCAGCACCTCGTGCGCAAAGCGCACGCTACGTTCTTGCCCGGCCTGGCGTGGCGTGCGCTCCGCGCACGAAACGGGGCCCGTACCAACGCCAGCGCCCCGTGCATGACCAGCGGCACTGTCGAGGCACGCCGGGGCGGCGTAAACAGGAAACATTCCGCTCGCCCCCCGTCCCGAAAGGAGCCCGCCATGTCCCGGCCATTCCTCTGCGCCATCGCGCTGATTTCCGCGTTGCTGGCCGTCCCCGTTGCCATGGCGCAGGCGGCCGGCACGCGCCTGCTGTTGCGCTACCCGACGCTGTCGAAAACGCAGATCGTGTTCGAATACGGTGGTGAGCTGTGGGAAGTTCCACGCATCGGCGGCCAGGCTCACGTGCTGGCGAGCGGCATGGACCTTCTGACCAAGCCGATCTTCTCGCCCGACGGTCGATGGATCGCTTTCACCGGCACCTACGACCACAACACGGACGTGTACGTGGTGCCGGCCGCGGGCGGACAACCCAGGCGGCTGACCTTCCACCCCGGCCCCGACGTGGCGGTCGGATGGACGCCCGACGGCAAGGATGTGCTGTTTCGTTCCCACCGCTACAGCTTCGCCGATCCCAACCAGCTTTACACGGTTCCCATCGGCGGCGGCTTTCCGCAACAACTGCCGCTGTCCAAGGCCGAAGACGGCTCGTATTCACCCGACGGCAGCCACATCGCCTACGTGCCGGGCTTCCAGTGGGAGGCGTTCTGGAAGGGTTACAAGGGCGGCCAGCACACCCGGATCTGGATCGCGCGGCTGGCCGATTCCAGCACCGTGCGCATCCCCAACCTCGACGCCAACGAGAACGACCCGATGTGGGTCGGCGGCAACATCTATTTCCTTTCCGACCGCGACGGCCCGATCACGCTGTTCGCGTACGCGGTCGACGGTGGCAAGGTGTCCAAACTGATCGACAACACCGGCTTCGACATCACCTCGGCCTCGGCCGGCCCGGGCGGAATCGTGTATTCGCAGTTCGGACAGTTGCACCTCTACGACTACGCAAACGGCAAGACCCACGCCGTGCCGGTCACGGTGGCGGGCGACCTGCCGCAGCGCCGCCCGCACTTCGTCGACGTGGCCAAGCAGATCACCGACGTCGCGGTCTCGCCCAACGGCGTACGCGCGGCGTTCGCGGCGCACGGCGAAATCTTCTCGGTGCCGACCAAGCACGGCAGCATCGTCAACCTCACCCACAGCCCCGGTGCGATGGACCGCGACGTGGCGTGGTCGCCGGATGGCAAGTCGATTGCGTATTTCTCCGATCGCGCCGGCGAGTACGACCTTTACATCATCGACCAGAAGGGTACCGGCGAGCCGCGCCGGATCAAGCTTGGCCAGAACGATGCGTATTACTACCAGCTCACCTGGGCGCCGGACAGCAGGAAGCTGCTGTTTGCCGACCAGAAGAACCAGCTCTGGTACGTGAGCCTCGCGAGCGCCAATCCGCATCCGGTCAAGGTGGCGACCAACAGCTTCGGCAACGAATTCCAGGCCAGCTGGTCGCCCGACAGCCGCTGGATCACCTATGTTGAAACCATGCCCAACTTCATGGGTGCGGTGTTCGTGTATTCGCTCACCGACGGCAGCCGCCACCAGGTCACCGACGGTGCCAGCGACTGTGGCTCGCCGGTGTTCGACCCGAATGGCAAGTACCTGTATTTCACCTCCAGCACCAATTCGGGCCCGACCCACGATTTCGACCTGTCCTCCTACGCGCACCCGGTCACCAGCCACGTCTACGCGGTGACGCTGGAGGCCGAAACCGCCTCGCCGATCGCACCCGAGGCCGGCTTCGAAAAGCCCGGAAAGGACAACGCCGACAAATCGAAAAAGAAAGATGAAGGCGGACACAAGCCGCCACCCACCGTCGCCATCGACTTTGCCGGCCTGCTGTCGCGAGCGGTCGCGCTGCCGATCAAGCCCGCCAACTACACGGGGCTGGCGATCGCCCGGAGCGGCGAACTGTTCCTGGGCCAGGCGCCCCGCACCCTGTTGCCCTCGGACATGAGCCCGTCCGGGCCGCCGCTTTCGATCAAGCTGTTCGACCTCGAAAAGAAGAAGACCAAGGACGTCATCGATGGCGTGACCCGGTTCGAGCTTGCGGCCAACGGCAAGAAGATGCTCTACCAGAAGGGGAAGGACTTCTTCATCGCCGACGCCAAGCCCAAGTCCAAGGACAAGCCCGAACAACTGCACATCAAGGACATGCGCGCGTTCGTGGTGCCGCACCAGCAGTGGGACCAGATGTATCGTGACGCCTGGCGCATCCAGCGCGCGTTCTTCTACAACCCGCTGTTCGACGGCCTCGACATCGATGCCGCCGAGAAGGAATTTGCCAACTACCTGCCAGGCATCGCCAGCCGCGACGGTCTCTCGTTCCTGTTCCGGGAGATGATGAGCTACATGGCCGTGGGCCACATGTTCATCTACGGCGGCTACGAGCCGAAGATGCAGGAAATCAAGGTGGGCCTGCTGGGCGCCAACTACGCCATCGAGCACGGCCGTTACCGGATCACGAAGATCTTCACCGGCGGCCACTGGAACCCGAAGCTGTATGCGCCGCTGGCGCAGCCGGGCCTCAAGGTAAAGGCCGGCGATTATCTGCTGGCCGTCAACGGCAAGCCACTCACCGGCAACCAGAACATCTACCAGGCCTTCGAGGACCTTGCCGACCAGCAGGTCACGCTGACCGTGGGGCCACGGCCGGATATGCAGGGCTCGCACACCATCACGGTCAAGACCATCGGCAAGGCGTTCAAGCTGCGCCACGCGGCCTGGATCGAACACAACATCGAGGTGGTGAACAAGCTTTCCGGCGGGAAACTCGGCTACGTCTACCTGCCCGACACCACTTGGGGCGGGTTCACCAACTTCAACCGCTATTTCTTCTCGCAGGTCGACAAGCAGGGTGTGATCGTGGACGAGCGCTTCAACCACGGCGGCTCGCTGTCGGACTATTTCATCCGCTACCTAACGCGCAAACCCATGGCGCTGGGCGTGGTGCGCTGGGGCAAACGCACCACAACGGTGATTCCGCAGATGCGCATCCCCGGACCCAAGGTGATGATCATCAACCAGTTCTCGGGATCCGGCGGCGATGCCCTGCCCTGGTATTTCCGGATGAACAAGGTCGGCACCATCGTGGGCGAACGCACCTGGGGCGGTCTGGTCGGAATCGGCGGTTATCCCGACCTGATGGATGGCGGCGGCATCACCTCGCCGCGGATCGCGGTCGAGGGTCTGGACGGCACCTTCCCGGTCGAAAACCACGGCATCGCGCCCGACGTCACCGTGTGGCAGGACCCCAAGCTGATGCGCGAAGGCAAGGACCCCCAGCTCGATCGGGCCGTGGCCATCGCGATGCAACAGCTCAAGGCCAACCCGCCGCCGACCTACCAGCGCGCACCGTGGCGCAACTACCACCCGAAGCTGCCGCCGCTGCCGGTGCCGACGTCGGTGAGTGGGGAGTGATGTTCGGGGCTCGGGACTCGGGACTCGGGACTCGGGACTCGGGACTCGGGACGCGGGACTCGGGACTCGGGACGCGGGACTCGGGACTCGGGACTCGGGACTCGGGGACCGGGGACCGGGGACCGGGGACCGGGGACCGGGGACCGGGGACCGGGGACCGGGACCGGGACCGGGACCGGGACCGGGACCGGGAAGAGCGTAACGGACGCCCTGCCATGCACCGCACGGCAAGCGCCGACGCCCACAGTCTCGTCATCCCGGACGCTGCGCAGCAGCGATCCGGGATCCATTTTGTTCATCCTTTGCACGGCCAGGAACCACGAGTTCCGCCGCAATGACCCGTCACACGCAGCGTGCGCTCCGCGCACGAACGTTCCGAAGCCGAACCCATTCGTGCGCAAAGCGCACGCTACCCGTCACGCAAGGTCCCACCGACCGCTGTGTGCGAAGCGGCTCCCGGGACAGGATCGAACACGCCCTTGTGGTGGAAATACACCATCCCGGCTGCCGCCCGCATCGGCCGGGTGCCCAGCAGCGCGTTGAACAGCACATCGCTCTGGAAGTGGTCGAACAGGAAACGAAGCACGCGCTTGCTGCGAAAGCGCGGGTACGAACCCACGAACCACCCGGCCGGGTCGTCGCGCCGGCCAGCGAGGTAATCCGCAATCGCGTGTCCGGCCGCCATGCCGTGCTTGAGCGCGGTGTGGATGCCGCCGGCGGTCACCGGCGACACCATGCCCGCAGCGTCGCCGACCAGCAACGCCCGGCGCGTCGCCAGCGGGTGCACCAGCCCGCCGCACGGAATCATCCCGGCGCGTATCGATTGCGGTTCGACTGCCCGAAAATCGAACACCGGCGCGATGCGTTCCAGGAACGCCGCCATCGCCTCGCGCGGCGGCGGCGGATCACCGCGCACGCGTCGCGCCAGTCCCACCTGCACGTTGTCGACGCCGGTCGCAACCCAGCCGATGTAGCCGGGCGCGAGGCGCCGGGACACGAAGCAATGCAGCCGGTCGGGTGCGGTGATCTCGACGCGCGGATATTCGTATTCGACACCGAACAGGAACTTCCGGCCCTTGCCGAGTCCGAGTGCGCGGGCGACGCGCGAGTTCGGTCCGTCGGCGCCGACCAGGTAGCGCGTTTCACCGGCTTCGCCCAGATCGAAGCCGCTCTGCAATCGCCGCGCATTGCGAAACAGCGTGCGATACGCGATCTGCACGCCCGCGCTTTCAGCCTGCGCGGCGAGCCAGCGCATCACGTTCGGCGTGTCGGTGGTCAGGAAGTAATAGCCGGGCGCGGAAAGGTCCACATGCCTGAGGTTCGGGGCGTACAGCCGCACCCCGTCGATGCGGTTGACCAGCGTCGCGGGCAAGCCATCCAGCAGCGCGATCTGGTCGATCGCATCCTTGACGATGATTCCGGTGGTGTGCA